>NZ_BKAJ01000020.1 GCF_007992495.1 Reyranella soli | reverse complement strand
CATCATGATCATGAGCGGGCCAGAGGCCCGCGCTCCCGCTATGACGTGACGATCACCGGTTCCAGGTCGAACGCTTCCGCCGCGCTCTCCAGGCGCCGCGCGGTCACGTCGCCCAGGCTGCCCTTGGCGGCGGGCGGCACGAGCAGGCGCAGTTGGCGCTCGGTGCGGCGCAGCTGGACCTGCGGCAGCAGCCCAGGCGCGCCGCCGCTCAGGTTGTAGGCGAGCCTGAGGCAGGCGCCGAGACGGCGGGCATAGGCGCGGCTCCTGCCGTCGGTCAGGTGCAGCGCGGTGTCGAGCATCGCCGCCTTGGGATCGCTCTTGTAGCGGTAGGCCAGCGTCATCGCGAGGACGGCGCGCTCGCGATGGCTCATGCCCGGCGCCGGCAGGTGCAGGACGCGAATATAGGCCTGCTCGGCGCGATAGTCGGGATGGTCGTTCCACGAGATATCGCTGAGATGACAGGCCGCCGTGCGTAGGACGCGCTCGGCCTCGCTTTCGCCGGCGAACACCGGGGTCAGCCAGTCGAAGATCTCCGCCGGCGCCAAATCGAAGCGCCGCCAGTCGGCGCCCTGCTCCTCGGCGAAGGCGATCAGGGGATGGCGCGCCCGCTCCGCTTCGCTCAGCCGCGAATAATAGAACCCCTCGCGCAGGCCGAAGGCGGAGAACACCACGTTGCGCGGCTTGAGCGCCGCCAGCAGCCGGTCGAGCGCCAGGCAGGCGAGCGGCAGGGTATCGGTGCGCCGGCGCGACACGCCCGGCATCTTCTCCAGCGACTTGGCACTTTGCACGGCGATCAGGCGTGCCACCGCGCGCGCTTCCTCGGCCGGGATGTCGTAGTGATGGATGATGTGCAGCGGATAACCCGCCTGTTCCATGTGCAGGCGCGCGAAGGAACGCCAGGCGCCGCCCACGGCGTAGAAAGTCTTGCCGGTCTCCTCGCGCAGCCAGCGCACGTTCTCGATGGCGTCGACGACGATCTTCTTGGGATCGCCTCTGCCCGACGACATCAGCCTGAGCGGACCCACCGGCAGGGTGCTGGAGGCGCCCAACCGGCCCTGCCCCACGGCCACCAGCTCAAGGCTGCCGCCGCCCAGGTCGCCCATCACGCCCGAGGCGTCGGGCATGCCGCAGATCACGCCGTAGCCCGAGAAGCGCGCCTCGTCCTGGCCGCTCACGATATGCGGCTTGATGCCGGGCCGGCTCGCCAACTCGCGCATGAAGTCCGCACCGTCGGCGGCATCGCGCACCGCCGCCGTCGCCAGCAGGTCGAGCGACGTCACCTTCATGTTGTGGGCGAGCGTGGTGAAGCGGTCGATGTTGGCCAGTGCCATCTCGACGCCTTCGGGATTGAGCCGGCCGGTGGCGTCCAACCCCCTCGCCAAGCCGCACAGCACTTTCTCGTTGAACACCGGCAGCGGCGCACGGCTCGCGCGCTCGTAGACAACGAGACGGATCGAGTTCGAGCCGACGTCGATGATGCCGACGCGGCCCTTGCCTAGGGTACTGTCGGGGCCCGGACCCGCGGTTGCCTCACCGTCCATGCGCGTCCGTCTAACCGAAACCGCATGGAATTGCATGGGCGATTCGACCGCGACCCGACGCCGCTAAAGGACGCACATCAAGTTCCTCTCCCCCGCTAGGGGGAGAGGCTAGGTGAGGGGGAATCGACGTGCGTAGCCCCCTCACCCAACCTCTCCCCCTATCGGGGGAGCGGAGCCCGATAAAGATCACGTCGTGCAGATTCAGGAACTCAGGACCAGCCGCGGCACGGCGCCGCTCAGTTTCAGGGCACTGCCTCGGCCCGAGAGCGACGGGTTGGTCATGAAATAGTGATGCGCGATGAAAGGTTCCTTGGCGACCGGCGGTCGGCTGTAGGTGCCGTCGGCCGCCATGATCCAGCTCTGGCCGTCGTCCTTGAGGTTGGCGACCATGATCTGGTCGAGCACCTGCTCGTGCACCGTCGGATTCTCGACCGGGCAGAGCAGTTCGACGCGACGGTCGAGGTTGCGCGGCATCCAGTCGGCCGAGGAGATGAAGACTTTGGCATCGGGCGACGGCAAGGGCTTGCCGTTGCCGAAGCAGACGATGCGAGCATGCTCGAGGAAGCGGCCGATCATGCTCTTGACGCGGATATGCTCGCTCAGGCCAGGCACGCCGGGCCTGAGGCAGCAGATGCCGCGCACAACGAGATCGATCTGAACGCCGGCCTGCGACGCGGCATAGAGCCGGTCGATCAGCTTGCCGTCGACCAGCGAGTTGAGCTTGGCCCAGATCGCGGCGTGACGGCCAGTCTTGGCATTGTCGATCTCGGCATCGATCAGGCTGTAGAGGTCGGGCCTGAGCGTCACCGGCGCAAAGGAGATCTTCTCCATCCGCTCGGGCCGGGCGTAGCCCGTCATGTAGTTGAACAGGCGCGCCGCGTCGCGGCACATCGCAGGATCGCAGGTGAAGAACGACAGGTCGGTGTAGATGCGCGCGGTGATCGGGTGATAGTTGCCTGTGCCGAAATGCACGTAGGTGCGCGTGGCCTGCGCCTCGCGCCGCACCACCATCGAGACCTTGGCGTGGGTCTTGAGGTCGATGAAGCCGTAGACGACCTGAACGCCGGCGCGCTCGAGATCGCGCGCCCAGCGGATGTTGGCCTCCTCGTCGAAGCGCGCCTTGAGCTCGACCAGCGCCGTCACCGTCTTGCCGGCCTCGGCCGCCGAGATCAGCTCCTTGACGATCGGCGAATCGTGGCTGGTGCGGTAGAGCGTTTGCTTGATCGCCACAACGGCCGGATCGCGCGCCGCCTGGCGCAGGAACTGCACGACGACGTCGAAGCTCTCGTACGGATGATGGACGACGATGTCCTTGGCACGGATGGCGGCGAAGCAATCGCCGCCGAAGTCGCGGATGCGCTCGGGAAAGCGCACGGCGTAGGGCTCGAACGTGAGGTCCGGCCGGTCGTCGATGATCACCGCCTTCACGTCACCGATGTTGAGCATACGATCGAGATGGAAGACGTGGACGGTCGGAGTCTGGGCCGGGATCTCGAGCTGGTCGAACAGGAAGTCGCGCAATTCGGCCGGCATGGCCGAGTTGACCGAGATCGAGATCAAATCGCCGCGGCGGCGGCGCTTCAGGGCGCTCTCGTAGAGCAGCACCAGATCCTCGGCTTCCTCGTTGATCTCGACGTCGCTGTCGCGGATCAGTCGGAAGACGGCGCGCTCGATCACCTCGTATCCCGGGAACAGGCGCGGCAGGTAGATGTCGACAAGGTCTTCCAGCGACAGGAAGCGGATCGACGAGCCGGGCAGGCGCACGAAGCGGTCGACCTGCGGCGGCAGCGGCAGCAGCGCCATCAGCGGCCGGCGGTCGTCCCTGCGCTGCAGCTTCAGGATGGTCGAGAAGCCGCCGTTGGGGATGAAGGGAAAGGGATGCGCCGGATCGATGGCAAGCGGCGTCAGGATCGGAAAGACCTGGTCGATGAAATACTGGTCCAGCCAGGTGCGCTCCCCGTCAGTGAGCTCGGACGGGTCGAGAACGGCGATGCCGGCCTCGCGCAGCTCGTCCTGCAGATTGGCCCATACCTCCTGCTGGCGGGCCATCAGGGTCGAGGCGCGCTCGCGGATGGCGACGAGCTGCTCGGCCGCACTCATGCCGTCGTCGCTGAGCAGCGACGAACGGGTCTGCAGCATGTCGACCAGGCCGGCCACCCGGACCATGTAGAACTCGTCGAGGTTGTCGGCCGAGATCGACAGGAAGCGCACGCGCTCCAGCAGGGGCTGGCGCTGGTTGCTGGCCTCCTCCAACACCCGCATGTTGAAGGCGAGCCACGACAGTTCACGATTGATGAAGCGGCGCGGGCTGTCGGGTGTAATCTCGAGGCCCGGGGCGACTTCGCTGGCGGTCGTATTGAGGGCGTCCATATGGGAAACGGTAAACCCTCGACATGACGGTGTCATGGCAATTCAATAAGCTCTTGTTCCACAAGGATTTTTGCCAGATCAGCCCATGAAGACCCTGCTTCTCTTGCGGCACGCGAAATCGGCCTGGAGCGACCCCCGGCTGGAGGACCATGACCGCCCCCTGAACGGGCGTGGCGAGCGGTCGGCCAAGGCCATGGCCGACCATATCGCCCGCCAGGGCCCCCGCCCCGACCTGATCCTGTGCTCCACGGCCATGCGGACGCGCCAGACGCTGGCGCCGCTCCTGAAGCGGCTGGAAGGCCCCGCGCCCCCGATTTCGCTGGAGAACGGCCTATACCTCGCCTCAGAGGACGCCCTGCTGGGCCGCCTGCAGGCCGTGGCCGACAACGTGCCGACGGTGCTGCTGATCGGTCACAATGACGGGATCGGCCAGCTTGCGGCCGACCTGGCCGGCGATGGCCCATCCGACGCGCTGGCCGCGCTGCGAGCGAAATACCCGACCGGCGCCCTGGCCGTCCTGCGCGCGCCGGACGGCTCGTGGCGCGAGCTCAAGCCGGGCTCGGCGAAGCTCCTGGAGTTCGTCCGCCCGCGCGACTTGGCAGTCACCTAGTCTTCCGGACCGCCGGCCTCTGACCGGCTCATGATCAAGCTCTTCCGGACCGCGCGCTCATGATCATGAGGCGCGCGGGGACGCGCGCGGTCCGGAAGACGTAAGACTAGTACGTCCCCGGATACTGCCCGCCGTCCATCAGCAGGTTCTGGCCGGTAATGTAGCTCGCGTGCACGCTGCACAGGAAGGCGCAGGCGGCGCCGAACTCCTCCGGCGTACCGAAGCGGCCGGCCGGGTTCATCTTGGCGCCCGCGTTGTACTCCTCCTCGTAGCTCTTGCCGCTCTTGGCGGCGCGTGCCCGATAGGTGCCGCGCAGGCGGTCGGTGGCGAACGGTCCCGGCAGCAGCCCGTTGATGGTGACGCCATGGCGTACCGTGACTCGCGCCACGCCGGCGACGAAGCCGGTGAGGCCCGATCGCGCGCCGTTGCTGAGGCCAAGGATGTCGATCGGCGCCTTCACTGAGCTCGACGTGATGTTCACGATGCGACCGAAGCCCCTCTTCATCATGCCGTCGACCGACGCCTTGATGAACTCGATGGGCGTTAGCATGTTGGCGTCGATCGCCTTGATCCAGGCATCGCGATCCCAGTCGCGGAAGTCACCGGGCGGCGGGCCGCCGGCATTGTTGATGATGATGTCAGGCTCCGGACAGGCCGCGAGCACCTGCTTGCGGCCGGCATCGGTCGTGACGTCGACGGCGATCGGCGTCACCTTCACGCCGGTCTTCTTGCGGATCTCCTCCGCTGTCGCCTCGAGCTCGGCCTTGGTGCGCGCGTTGATTACCAGATCGACGCCTTCTTCCGCCAATGCCATGGCGCAGCCCTTGCCCAATCCCTTGCTTGCCGCGCAGACGATCGCCTTGCGGCCTTTGATGCCCATGTCCATCGCTTCGCTCCTTTAATTCACGCGAGTCCAAAGTTGCGTTTCGCCGAACATCGGCGCCCCGACATAGCCGCGCAGGCGCAGCTTGCCGTCCGGCTGCAGGCTGATGTTGGCGTTGTAGATCTTGCCGTTCTCGCCGTTGTAGATCTGGCCTTCCTCGAAGGTGTTGGGATCCGAGGTCTTCTTGAAGCCCCAGATCAGCGGCATGCCCAGCACCTTGCGGCCGCGCAGCGCCGAATCGGTGTTGCGCCAGTCGGTCGCCACCTCCGGCGAGACGACAGTGCCGTCCGGCCCGCGCGGTTCGATCAGGGCGACGATCGTGCCGCAGATCGGCCCAATCTTGGCGTCGGCGCACGCCGCGATGCGGACCTGCGCCTTGCCCGATGCCGTGAGCCAGGTGCCCATCACCGTACCCTGCTGCGCCGAGGCGCTCGACGCCAGCATGCCGAGCAACGCGGCCAGCAACATGCTTCTCATTCTTGTCCCCTCCCTCGCGCCGCTCAGGGCGACGCCGACAGCTCAGCCAGCACGTCGGCCGCCAGCCTGCGGTCGATCTCGCGGCGCTCGGCCAGCGCGCGCCGGTCGAGAGCCGCGACCACGCGGCGCGCCGCTTCGGCGGAACGCTCCATGTGCGACACGAGATAGTGCACGACGCCAGGCGCCGCGTGCAATTGCCGATCAGCGAGCTGCTTCAGGATGATCGAGCCCAGCAGCTCGTCGTCCGGCGCCGCCACGGCGACGGCAGGCGCCGCGCGCAGCCGCGAGGCGAGATCCGGCAGGGAGATCTGCCAGTGCGCTGGCAGAGCCTGGGCGACCACCAGCAGATAGCCGCGGTGCTCGCGCGCGAGATTATAGAGATGGAACAGCGCGCGCTCAGGCGCATCCTGGGCATCGTCGATCGCGATCGTGGGCGATGCCGCGATCAGTTCCGACAGATCGGCGACGCTCTTGCCGTCGAGGTCCCTGCCCTCGATCACCAGTGCGCCGGCGCGCTCCGCCCAGATGCGGGCCAAGTGGGTCTTGCCGCAGCCCGGCGGGCCGCCCAGCGCCAGCGCCGGCGCCGGCCAGTCGGGCCAGCGATCGATCCAGGCCAGCGCCTCGCGATTACCGTCGGCCACCACGAAGTCCTCGCGGGCATAGGTCGGTGGCGGCAGGGCGAGGTCGAAAGTGAGCTGGCGGGCCATCGCTCAACCGGCATCGGCGCCGCGATAGTACTGACTGTCGCGGTAGCGGCTGATCAGGTGACGCACCAGCACGCCGACCACGGCCGCCACCGGGACGGCGATCAGCACGCCGACGAAGCCGAACAGCGCACCGCCTGCCAGCAGGGCGAACATGATCCACACCGGATGCAGCCCCACCCTGTCGCCGACCAGCTTGGGCGAGAGCACGTTGCCCTCCAACATCTGGCCGACCAGGAAGACGACAGCGACCTTCACGACGCCTATCCAGTCCGGCGGGAACTGCACAAGCGCCATGCCCAACGCCATCACCGCGCCGACGAAGGTGCCGACAAAGGGGATGAACGAGATGGCGCCGGCGATCAGGCCAATCACCAGGCCGAACTTCAGGCCGACCAGCGACAGGCCGATGGCATAGATGCTGCCGAGCGAGATGCAGACCAGGGCCTGCCCACGCACATAGCCGGCGATAGCGGCGTTGGATTCGTGGGCGAGCTTGCGGATCGTGTCGGCATTGTCGCGCGGCAAGGCGCCGTCGATTGCATCGACAAGCCTCTCCCAGTCACGCAGCAGGTAGAAGGTCACGACCGGCGTCAGGAACAGCAGCGCCAGCAGGTTGAAGAAGGCGAGGCCGCCCTGCGCCAGCTTGCCGGCAACGGCCCCGGCGACCGACAGCACCTGGCCGGCGCGCTGGGTCAGCTCGGCCTGCAGTTCGTGGAGGCTGAGCGGAGGCAGGTTGAGCCGCTCCCGGATCGGGTCGATCAGCGGCGTTATCCGCGCCGCCAGCTTCACCGTGTAGTCGGGGAAGCTCAGGATCAGCGACTGAAGCTGGCTGAACAGCGGCGGCAGGATGGCCATCGCCACGCCGACGGCGATGAGCACCGCCAGAACCGTGACGGAGGTCGTCGCCCAGGTGCGCGACATGCCGAGCCGCTGCAGGCGCACGACGACCGGATCGAGAAAATAAGCAACGACGACGCCGACCACGAAGGGCAGCAGAATATCGTTCAGTAGCCACAGCAGCAGCAGGAAGACGGCGGCCATCGCCACCCAGAAGCGCCAGCGCGCCGACGGGCTGATCACGGTCATCCTTCAGCCCGCCCAGCCGAGATCAGCGGACCTGCAATCGCCACTTGTCGGCATCCTTGTCGAGCACCAGGCCGGCCGAGGCCAGCGTGCGCTGCAGCTCATCGGTGGTACCGAAATATTCCAGGCGGAGCTCGGCGCGATCGGATTCGAGCTGACGCACGACCACGCCCTTCACCGCCGGCACACTGCCCAGCCGCTGGCGCACCTGCACCCAGTCGCCGAGTGCCCGGATCGGCACATAGACGTCGAGTGTGTCCTGCGAATCGCGGCGCACCGTGGCGACGCTACGCCATTGCTCGTCGAGCTTCTGATGGATCTGCTGAGCGGCGGTGGCAAGCTGCGTCGAATCGGGGACCGTCGTCCGCGGGATCTCGCTGCGCGCACCGGTCTGCGCGTCGTAGCGCAGGCCGCCGACGGTCAGAGGTCCACCATCCTTGCTGCCCTCGACGATCGCCACGACGATGGTCGGCGCGCGATAGCGCTCGTTGAGGCGGGCGAGAGCCGAGACATCGCCAACATACAGCTCCTCGGCCGTCACGGCGTTCTGGTCGAGTTGGTCGCCGCGCAGCACCGTCACCGGCACGGCGCTGCTGGAGGTGTCGAGCGTCCGCCAGGCCTCGCGCCAGGCGTTGCTATCGTTGAGCGGCTCGACGCCCGCCTGGCCCTTCCACAGCGGAATGACCAGCGCCGGACGCGACACCGTCTCAGCGACCTTGACGCCGGCCTGGCTGAGCCAAGCTTTCACCGGATCGGGCTGGAACACGACGTTGAGCGTGGCGATGTAGCGGCCGGGCGCGGAACGCTCGCGCACGAACTCGATGCCGCGCACCATGCCTTCGAGGCTGGCGTCGCCGGGAATCGTCACGCGGGCGCGGTCTTCCGGCGCCACGACGCGGTCGACCAGCATCTTGGCCGCCTTGCGCCGCGCCTCGGCGATGCCCTGCTGGCGCGCCTGCACGGCGTCGGGCGCGGTCACGTCGACGTCGACGCCGGTCACCGTGTAGGTGTTGCTGCCTTGGGCGAATGCGCCGCCGGACAAGGAAAAAGCCGTCAGCAGGGCGAGAAGGATCGTGGAAAACCAGCGGACTGGCGGCATTGCGGGGGTCCGGTTTTTGGCTATGTTCGCGGCCACCTGTCTAGCGAATGAGCCCGGCTTGAGCAAACAAGGCCACAACAGCCCACCCCTGACCTACAAGGACGCCGGCGTCGACATCGACGCAGGCGACGCGCTGGTCGAGCACATCAAGCCGTTGGCGCGCAGCACCAACCGATCGGGCGTCATCGGTGGGCTGGGCGGATTCGGTGGTCTGTTCGATCTCAAGGCTGCCGGTTTCAAGGATCCGATCCTGGTCTCAGGCACCGACGGCGTCGGCACCAAGCTCAAGGTCGCGATCGAGGCGGGCATTCCCGACACCGTCGGCATCGACCTGGTGGCGATGTGCGTCAACGACATCGTCGTGCAGGGCGCCGAGCCGCTGTTCTTCCTCGACTACTACGCCAGCGGCAAGCTCGACGTCGAAGCCGGCCGCCGTGTCGTCGCCGGCATCGCCGAAGGCTGTCGCCAGGCCGGATGTGCGCTGGTCGGCGGCGAGACTGCTGAGATGCCCGGCATGTATGCCGCGGGCGACTACGATCTCGCGGGATTCACGGTCGGCGCGGCCGAGCGCGACGAGTTGCTGCCGCGCCCCGACATCGCGCCGGGCGACGTGGTGCTGGGGCTCGCTTCGAACGGCGCCCATTCCAACGGCTATTCGCTGGTCCGCAGTATCGTGGCGCGCAGTGGCCTGGGTTATGCCGCCCCAGCGCCGTTCGCGAAGGGATCGCTTGGCCAGGTCCTGCTCGAGCCGACGCGCATCTACGTCAAGTCGTTGCTGGCGACGATCCGCAGCACCGGCGCCATCAAGGGACTGGCCCACATCACCGGCGGTGGGCTGCCCGGCAACGTGCCGCGCTGCCTGCCGGATGGAATGCGCGCGCGGCTCGATGCGCGGCAATGGCAGGTGCCCGCGGTCTTCCGCTGGCTGCGCGAGACGGGCCGGGTGCCGACCGACGACATGCTGCGCACTTTCAACTGCGGGCTCGGCATGATCGTCGTCACCGCGGCCGGCGATGCCGCCAAGGTCGCCGCGGCGCTCAGCGAAGCCGGCGAGAGCGTGACAACGGTGGGCAGCATCGAGGCCGCACCGCAAAGCGAAGCCGACTGCGTGGTCGATCACGCCGAGAGCCTATGGCGAAGCTGAAGGTCGGCATCCTGATCTCGGGCCGCGGCAGCAACATGGCAGCACTCATCGAGGCTGCCCGGACGCCGGACTATCCGGCCGAGATCGCCGTCGTCGTGAGCAACGTGGCGAGCGCGGCCGGGCTCAAGACCGCGCAGGAGGCCGGCGTGCCGACCGCGGTGGTCCCGCACAGGGAGTTTCCCGACCGCGAGAGCTTCGACCGCGTCGTGTCGGCGGAACTGGAGAAGCACGGCGTCGGCCTGGTGGCCCTGGCGGGCTTCATGCGCATCCAGAGCCCGTGGTTTCCCACGCACTGGAAGAACCGCATCGTCAACATCCATCCCTCGCTGCTGCCGTCGTTTCCGGGCCTGCGCGTTCAGCAGCAGGCGATCGATGCCGGGTCCCGCATCAGCGGCTGCACGGTACATTTTGTCACGGCCGACCTCGATGCCGGCCCGATCATTGCCCAGGCCGCGGTGCCGGTCCTGCCGGAGGACACCGCCGACACGCTTGCTGCGCGGATCCTGCGCCAGGAACACCGCCTGTACCCGATGGTGGTGCGCTGGTTCGCAGAGGGCCGCCTGTCGGTCGCGGGCTCCCGGGTGGCGGTCGCCGGGGTGCCGCAGGGCGCCACCCTCCTCTTCTCGCCCGCCCCCTAGTTCGCTATAAGAACCGCACCGAAACGAGGAACGATCAGACTATGGCCGACCAGCAGGACAACTACCCCGCCCATCTCAGCACCTACACTTCGTTCAACAAGCTCGTGCTGTTCACGATCCTGTTCGTCGTGCTGCTGCTGTCGTGCATGGCGCTGGGCCTGGTCGGCAACGCACATATCTTCGCCCTGCTGCTCGGTATCGGCGGCACCTTAGCGCTGCTGGTGGCCTTCGCCGTCATGAGCTGACGCTCCGGCCAGACGACAAAAAGAAAGCGGCCCACCTGGGCCGCTTTTTGTTTGCAGACGGTTTCGTCGCTTAGCCGACGATCTCGCAACCGGCGAAGAAGAAAGCGATCTCGATGGCGGCGTTCTCGGGCGAGTCCGAGCCGTGCACGGAGTTGGCCTCGATCGATTCGGCGAAGTCCTTGCGGATCGTGCCGGCGGCGGCATTGGCCGGGTTGGTGGCGCCCATGATCTCGCGGTTCTTGGCGACGGCGCCCTCGCCTTCCAGCACCTGCACGACGACCGGGCCGGACGTCATGAACTTGCAAAGGTCCTTGAAGAACGGCCGCTCTTTGTGGACGCCGTAGAAGGTCTCGGCCTGCTGCTGGCTCATCCAGATGCGGCGCTGGGCCACGATGCGCAGGCCCTTCTCCTCGAACCGGGCGTTGATCTTGCCGGTCAGGTTCCGGCGGGTCGCGTCCGGCTTGATGATCGAGAAAGTGCGTTCGACGGCCATAAATCCCTCTTCAGCGTGTGCTTTCAGCGCGTGGGCGCGCCTTATAAACGCGGGGTTCCGCAGCGGCAAGCCGGTTGGACCGGGCCTTTCCGCGTGCTAAACGCCGCGGCCCCATGCTGCACGTCAACGACCTCTCCTTTCGCCACGGCGAGCGCGTCCTGTTCGACCGCGCCTCGGCGGCCATTTCCGACGGCTGGAAGGTCGGCCTGGTCGGCCGCAACGGCGCGGGCAAATCGACGCTGCTGCGCCTGATCCAGGGTATGATCGAGGCCGACGGCGGCAACATCAACATGACTGGCCGCATGCGCATCGGCTCGGTGCCGCAGGACCCTCCTGGTGGCGACATCACGGTGCTGGACGCCGTGCTGGCCGCCGATGTCGAGCGCACCGCACTGCTGGCCGAGGACGCGACCTGCCACGACGGCCACAGGCTGGCCGAGATCCATGCCCGGCTCGAAGAGATCGGCGCCGCCTCGGCCCCGTCACGGGCGGCCTCGATCCTGAACGGCCTCGGTTTCGACAATGCGGCCCAGGCGCGGCCCTGCGGCGAATTCTCCGGCGGCTGGCGGATGCGCGTGGCGCTGGCCGGCACGCTGTTCAGCAATCCCGACCTGCTGATCCTCGACGAGCCGTCGAACCATCTCGACCTCGAGGCGATGCTGTGGCTGACCGAGCATCTGCGGCGCTTCCGCCACACCCTGCTGATGGTGAGCCACGATCGCGACCTGCTGAACGACGTGTGCGACCACATCGTGCACATCGACCAGCAGAAGCTCGTCACCTACAACGGCAACTACGACCGTTTCGAACGCACGCGTGCCGAGCGGCTCGAGCACGACGCCGCTCAGCAGGCCAAGGTGGCCGCCCAGCGCAAGCACATGCAGGCCTTCGTCGACCGCTTCAAGGCCAAGGCCAGCAAGGCGCGCCAGGCCCAGTCGCGCATCAAGATGATCGAGAAGCTGGGGCCGGTCGCCACGGTGCCGGTCGACGAGCGGATCGCCTTCAACTTCCCGGCACCCGATCACCTGCCCTCGCCGATCGAGACGATCGACGAGGTCACGGTCGGCTATGGCGACGGCCCGCCGGTGCTGCGCAAGCTCGACCTGCGCCTCGACATGGACGACCGGATCGCGCTGCTCGGCCAGAACGGCAACGGCAAGTCGACCTTCATCCGGGTCCTGTCGGATCGCCTGAAGCCGCGCGAAGGCCGGATCAGGCGATCGTCGAAGCTGCGCGTCGGCTACTTCTCGCAGGATCAGGAAGAGAGCCTCGACTACGAGGCCACGCCGTTCAACCACATGTCGAGCGCGCTCGGGCCAACGGCGGGCGAGACCAAGGTGCGCGCCCAGCTCGGCCGCTTCGGCTTCAGTCGCGACCGCGCCGATCTCAAGGTCGGCCTGCTGTCGGGCGGCGAGAAGACGCGCCTGCTGCTGTCGCTCGCCACGCGCAACGCCCCTCACCTACTCCTGCTCGACGAGCCGACCAACCATCTCGACATGGATGCGCGCGCCTCGCTGGTCGACGCCATCAACGACTTCGACGGCGCCGTCGTGCTGGTGAGCCACGACACGCACCTGGTGAAGCTGGTCGCCGACCAGCTCTGGGTGGTGGCCGACGGCAAGGTGACGCCGTTCGACGGCGATATCGACGACTATCAGGCCAAGCTGTTGCGCGAACGCAATGGCGGCAAGAGCGGCAAGGCAGGCAAGCGCGAGCGTGAGGCGCCCGCGGCAGCACCCCCGCCTGCCTTCGAGCCTGCGGCCAAGAAGGAGCAGCGCAAGCAGTCCGCCGATTCGCGGGCCAAGCGCGCGCCGCTCAAGAAGACGCTGGAGAACCTGGAGAAGGGCATCGCCAAGCTCAACAAGCAGCGCAGCGACATCGAGGCGAAGCTTGCAGCGCCCGAGACCTACAGCGATCCCGGGATCAACGTTGCCGATCTACAGCGCGAGAAGGTGCGGCTGGAGCGCGAGATCGCCCACGCCGAGCACGAGTGGCTGGTGGCGCAGGAAGCCTACGAAGCGGCGTAGCGCCCAGCGCTACTCCGCCGCGGCAGGCCGGGTCACGACCGTGGGCACGGTGTTCTGCCGGATGGCCATCACGAGGCCGGCATTGATGACGTAGAGCGCCACGGCGATCCAGAAGATCGCGGCGGCATGACCCGCCGTCATCAGCAGGCCAAAGCCGGGCGGCGCCAGGAACGAGCCGACATCCAGGCCGGAATAGACGAAGCCGAACACCTTGCCCGAGGCGCCGGGCGGCGTCGCGCTGCGCACGATCATGTCGCGCGACGGGCCGGTGGCGCCGCCCGCCGCACCGGCGAGCGCCAGCAGCGGCAGCAGCAGCTCCGGCGTCACCGCCTGCATGGCGATCGGCAGGGTGAGAGCGCCCGCCACCAGCAGGCCGAGCGTGGCGACGCGGTCATGGCGGCGGACGCGGTCGGCAAAGAAGCCGCCCACCAGCACACCACTGGCCGAGCCGACGATGAACACGATCAGGCAAAGCGCGGCATAGTTCTCGCTGACGCCGAACATGCTGACCCAGGCCGGCACCGCAAACTGCTGGATGCCGACCGTGTTGGCGGCGATCAGGGCGAAATAGACGAGGCAGAGCAGGATCGCCGGCTGCATGAACAGCGCGATCATGGGCTTGCCTGCCTGGTGGTGGTGGGTCGCCGCCCGATCCTTGATGCGATGGTCGACGAGCTGCTCACGATGGGTGAGCACCAGCACCGACAGGAGCACGCCGGGGATGGCGCCTATCATCGCCGCGCCGACCCAGCCGAACATGCTGTCGAGGAAGAACATCACCGGCGCCGCCGCCCAGCCGAGCGAGCCGCCGACGCCATGGATGCTGTAGGCGCGGCCGAGCCGGCCCGGATTCACCGAGGCGTTGAGGAGTGCGAAGTCGGCCGGATGGAATACCGAGTTGCCGGCGCCCGCGATCACGGCGATGGCGGCGAAGCCCACGAAGGAATGCGCGACCGATATCAGCGCCAGAGCGATGCCGATGACGAACAGGCCGCCGGCCAGGATCGGTCGCGCGCCGAAGCGGTCGACGGCAAACCCTGCCATGGTCTGGGTGATCCCCGACACGCCGTAGAAGATGCCGGTCAGCAGGCCGACCTCGGTGAAGCTCAAGCCCGCTTCCTGGCGCACGATCAGCAGCATCGTCGCGAAGGCGAGCTGATAAAAGTGGCTGGCGCCGTGGGCGGCGCCGATCAGACTGATGACACGAACGTCTCGGGACGCGGGTACTGCAGCAGCGGACATGGCGGCGGATGATAATCGATCCCCGACGGTTTCGATTGCGGAATTGTGCCTAGGAGCCATGCGTGCGCGATGCTGCACTGCAGGTTAGTCTCCCCGCGCATTGAAGGGAGATTCATCGATGAAGCGCTGGAAGCACCGCCCCGAAGGCTCGACCTGGGGCGATTGGGGTGACGACGATCAGCTCGGCCGTCTGAACCTCATCACGCCTGCAAAGGTGCTCCAAGGTATCGCCGAGGTGAAGGAGGGCCGCTCGTTCTGCCTCAGCCTGCCGCTCGATCTGCCGGGCGGCAACGTGCTGAACCCGCGCCGCCTGCCGCCGGTGCTGTCGCCGACCGGTGACGAGAATGGCTGGCGCTTCAACTTCCACACCAAGACCATCAACCCGTTGTTCGTCGACGTGGCGAGCGACGATCGCGTGATCCTGACGCTGCAATACTCAACGCAGTGGGACACGCTCGCCCATGTCGGCGGCTTCTTCGACGCCGATGGCGACGGCGTGCCCGAACCGCTCTACTACAACGGCTTCAAGGCGGGTATCGACGTGATCGGCCCGCAGCCCGACGCCGGCCGCGACGGCTGCGGACATTTGAGCTACGCCCACAAGCTCGGCGTCGAGAACATGGCGGCCAAGGCGATCCAGGGCCGCGCCGTCATGGTCGACCTCGAAAAGCACTTCGGCCGCGACCACAAGTACGTGAACTACGACGACTTCCGCAAAGTGCTGGAGGCCGACAAGGTCGTGGTCGAGCCGGGCGACATGCTGCTGCTCTACACCGGCTTCACCGACGAGATCGTCAAGATGGACAAGAAGGTCGATCCGGCGCGCGCCCATGCGATGTGCGCGGTGCTCGACGGCCGCGACAAGCGGCTGCTGCAGTGGATCACCGACAGCCAGATCTCGGCCCTGATCGCCGACAACTACGGCGTCGAGGCCGTCCCCGCCCTGCCCGGGCCGGACAACGCGGAGCATCCGTCGCTGCCCATCCACAATCACTGCCTGTTCAAGCTCGGACTCAATCTCGGCGAGATCTGGTGGCTGAAGGATCTGGCACTGTGGCTGCGCGACAAGAAGCAGTCGCGCTTCCTGCTGACGGCGCCGCCGCTGCGGCTGCCGGGCGCGGTCGGTTCACCTGCAACACCCGTGGCGACCGTGTAATCTGCCGGAATGGCATCGTCGTTTCCGGCGCTCATCGCCGAAAGTCTCAAGACCGAGAAGTTCAGGCTGCTCGACATCGGCTGCTCGGGCGGCCTCGATCCCCTGTGGCGGGCCTTCGAGCCCAGGTTGCAGGCGCTGGGCATCGATGCCAGCGTCACCGAATGCAAGCGTCTGGCGGAACTGGAGCGCAATCCCGACGTGGCGTACATCGCGGCCTTCGCGGCGCGATCGGCCGACAAGCCGATCGACATCTCGGCCGGGCCGGCGGCGCCGCTGATCATGAAGATGCGCGATCGCATGAGCTTCATGCGCACGCGCGAAATCCGCGACGCGCGGCTGAAGCAGGCCTCGACCGAGGAGCAGCTGCGCCACAATGCCTGGGAGATGACGGGGCTTGCCGATCCGAAGAAGCCCGTTGTGCTGCCCGACCTGCTGGCCGAGCGTGGCTGGAGCGATCTCGACTACATCAAGCTCGACGTCGACGGCGCGGACTTCGACATCCTGCAGTCCTTCGCCGGCCGCTTCGATGCGCTGCAGGTGGTCGCGGTGCAGCTCGAGGTCAACTTCGTCGGTGCGGGAGATAGCGAAGAGCACAGCTTCCACAACACCGACCGCTTCATGCGCGCGCACGGCTTCGATCTGTTCCGCCTCGACGTGCGCAACTTCTCGGTCCGCGCGCTCCCGGCTCGCTACATCTGGCCGACGCCGGCGGAGACGGTATCGGGCCGGCCGTTCCAGGGCGAGGCGTACTACGCGCGCGACGTGGTCGCGACGACCGGCCCCGCGCTCGGAATCGAGAAGCTCGCCAAGCTCGCGGCGATCTTTGCCGCGTGGCAGGTGCCTGACGCCGCTGCCGAGCTGTTGCTTGCACGCCGCGCCGAGTTCGCTTCCCAGTTCGACATCGATGCCGGCCTCGACCTGCTGGCGGCCCAGACGCAGCCCCAGCGCAGCCGGCCGCTGTCCTATCGCGAGTACATGGCGACCTTCGAGGCGGACCAGCCCGGCTTTTACCGCCCCGAGGGACCTGTGCCGACCTGGGAGCGCCTGAAGTCAGCCTGGCGCGGCTACTGGTTCCCGCGCGAGAAGCGTCATTAAGGGAGCGCGGGCCTCCGGCCCGCATTCATGAGCGGGCCGGAGGCCCGCGCTCCCATTAAGCCTTCTTCTCCCAGCCGCCGCTCGGCGTCTGTTGCCAGTAGACCACCGTGTGGCCCGCTGCCTTGTACGCCTTCCAGCGCTCGCGCGACTCCGTGACGGCGGTGTCGTCGCGACCGTCGAACAGCTCGAAGCAGCGCTTGTAGTCGCCGACCTTCTCCGAGCGCGCGCGGTCGGCCATGAACAGGAATTTCGCGCCGTTGGGATTCTCGTCGAGGTGCGTCAGCCAGATCGGCTGGCGGTCGGCCTCGCCGTCCTTGGCGGCGCCATGCGGCAGGAAGCCGTTAGGATCGCAGGTCCACAGATGCGTGTTCAGCGCATCGACGCGCTCGGGCGAGCCCACCATCACCAGCGCCCGCTCGCCCGCCTGCAGGGTCTTGGCCAGCAGGCGGGGCAGTGCGTCTTCAAGCGACGAACGGGTCAGGTGATAGAAGTTGACCTCGGTCGCCATCACGCCACTCCTTTGCCGATCACTTCTCGTAGTTGTCGGCGATCCAGGTATCGAGCAGGCGCACGCCGTAGGCGGTGGCGCCCTTGGGCGTCGTGCTGTCGCCCTTGCTCGACCAGGCCATGCCGGCGATGTCGAGATGCGCCCAGGCGACGCCCTCCTGCACGAAGCGCTGCAGGAACTGCGCCGCCGTGATCGAGCTGGCGTCACGGCTGTTGGTGACGTTGCGCATGTCGGCGATCTCGGAATCGATCATCTTGTCGTACTTCGACCCGAGCGGCAGGCGCCACAGCTTCTCGCCGATGCCGGCGCCGGCGGCGCGCAGCCGGTTGGAGAGCTGCGTGTTGTTGCTGAACAGGCCGGCGCGCTCGTGGCCCAGCGCCACGATGATGGCGCCGGTCAGGGTCGACAGCTCGACCATGGCCTGCGGCTTGAACTTCTCCTGGGCGTACCACATGGCGTCGCACAGGATCAGCCGGCCCTCGGCGTCGGTGTTGATGACCTCGACGGTCTGGCCCGACATGCTCTTGACCACGTCGCCCGGCCGCTGGGCGTTGCCGTCCGGCATGTTCTCGACCAATGCGCAGACACCGACGACGTTGGCGCGCGCCTTGCGGCCGGCCAGCAGGCGCATGGCGCCGGTGACGGCGCCGGCGCCGCCCATGTCCCACTTCATGTCTTCCATGCCGCCGGCGGGCTTCAACGAGATGCCGCCAGTGTCGAAGCACACGCCCTTGCCGATAAGCGCGACCGGCGCCTGCGACTTCGGTCCGTTCATCCAGCGCATTACCAGGAGCTGTGATTCACGCGGGCTGCCCTGGCCGACACCCAGCAGGACGTTCATGCCGAGCTTCTTCATCTCGGCCTCGCCCAGGATCTCAACCTTGACGCCGAGCTTGGTGAGCTCGCGGGCGCGGCGGGCGAACTCCGCCGGATAGAGGACGTTGGCGGGCTCGCTCACCAGGTCGCGGGCGAAGAACACCGCGTCGATGGTCGGCTCGAGCCGCTCGTAGGCGCGGCGCGCCTCGGCCGGGCCGGCGACGAAGACGGTGATCTGCTCTAGCGAATTCTTCTGCTCGGGCTTGTCCTTGGTCTTGTACTTGTCGAAGCGGTAGTTGCGCAGCCGCGCGCCGAGCGCGATGCGGGCCGCGATCTGGCCGGGCGTGAGCTTGCTGCCCTTGACCGGATCGACGGCGACGCTCACCGCCTTCTGGCCGGCCGCGTTGGCCTCGGCTGCGAGGATCCCGCCCAGCGCCTCGGCGCCGCGGGCGTCGAGCTCGCGGTTCTTGCCGACACCGAGCAATGTGAGGCGCGTGATGTCGCCGGCCTGGCCCAGCACGGTCAACGACTGGCCCTTGGCGCCGGTGAAGCGGCTGGCGTCGATCGCCCGCGCGACGGTCCCGCCGCCGTCGTTGTTGATCGATTGTGCAGTTGCCAGGAGTTGCTTGTCCGCCGCTACGAAGGCCGCGACATTGCCCGAGAAGGCCTTCGGAAAGGCCGAAAATTCCACTTTCATTCGGTTCCTCGTTTATGAACGGCAATTTTTCGCCCCTGCGGCGGGGCAGCGCAAGCAGCGAATCCTCTCTGAAATGCTGCAAATTCGGGGTGGCGTCTCGCTCTTGCCGACAGTATCAGTACCCGCCCCCAAAACGGACATGGAAATGACTTCAGCAACTCTCCCTCGCGTGTCGGTCGTCGGCCTCGGCAAGCTCGGAGCGCCGCTCGCCGCGGTGCTCGCCAGCCGCGGCTTCACCGTCATCGGCCACGACGTCAGCAAGGTACTGGTCGACTCACTGAACGCCGGCAAGATGCCGATCGTCGAGCCGCAGCTCAACGAACTGATCGCCGCCAACAAAGAGCGGCTCTCGGCGACGATGGATCCCAACGAGGCCATCCAGAAGAGCGACGCGACCTTCGTGATCGTGCCGACCCCGTCGGACAGCACCGGCTTCTTCTCCAACCGTTTCGTGCTGCAGGCGATGGAATCGCTCGGCAAGGCGCTGCGCAACAAGACGGGTTACCACATGGTGAACATCACCAGCACGGTGATGCCCGGCAGCACCGGCGGAGAGATCAAGGCGGCGCTCGAGGCCGCGTCCGGCCGCAAGGTCGGGGCCGATCTCGGCCTCTGCTACAACCCGGAGTTCATCGCGCTGGGCAGCGTCGTTCGCGACATGCTGTTCCCCGATTCGATCCTGATCGGCGAGAGCGACACCAAGGCCGGCGACGTGCTGCAGACCATCTATCTGCAGATGTGCGAGAAGAAGCCGCCGGTGCAGCGCATGAACTTCGTCAGCGCCGAGCTTACCAAGATCTCGGTCAACACCTACGTCACCACGAAGATCTCCTACGCCAACATGCTGGCCGACATCTGCGACCGCCTGCCGGGCGCCGACGTCGACGTCGTGACCAAGGCGCTGGGCGCCGACTCCCGCATCGGGGCGAAGTATCTGAAGGGCGCCATGGGCTACGGCGGCCCGTGCTTCCCGCGCGACAACGTCGCCTTCGCGGCCCTCGCCCGCAAGATCGGCGCCCGCGCCGACGTGGCCGAGGCGACCGACCGCATCAACAACCACCAGATCGAGCGGCTGAGCAGCCTGGTCGCCAAGTTCTCCAAGGCCGGCACGCGCATCGCCCTGCTCGGGCTCTCCTACAAGCCGCAGACGCCGGTCGTCGAGGAAAGCCACAGCGTCAAGCTGGCGGCCAAGCTCGCCGACGCGGGCTACATCGTGTCGGTGCACGATCCGCTGGCCCAGGACGCAGCCATCGGCGTGCTGGGCGACAAGGTCGTCGGCGCCTCCTCGCTCGAGGGCGCGGTGCGCGAGTGCGATCTCCTGATCGTCGCCACCGGCTGGCCCGAGTACAAGGAGATCGACCCGGCGTGGTGCAAGCGCAACGGCCAGCGCCTCACGGTGCTCGACCTGTGGCGCACGCTGCCGGCCGACAAGTTCGCCGACGTGGCCGACGTCCTCTACCTCGGCTCCGGCCGCTAGACTGCCCTGCCATGGCCGGTCCCGATCGGAAGCGGCCATGGAGAGTGTTGCGATCGAGCTACGCGGTCGCCGACCAGTGGCTGCGCCTGCGCAAAGACGTGCTGCAGGCGCCGGACGGGCAGGCGCTGCCGCCCTGCCCGGTCATCGAACATCCCGACTGGGTCGACGTGATCGCGCTCACGGCCGATCTCAACATCGTGCTGGTCGACCAGTACCGGCACTCGGTCACCAGCGTGCGCACCGAATTCCCCGCCGGCACGGTCGATGACGGCGAAGAGCCGCTGGCGGCCATTCAACGCGAACTGCTCGAGGAGACCGGCTATGCCAGCGACGACTGGCACCTCCTCGGCTCGGCGCCGGTCTATCCGGCTCTGCAGACCAATCGCATCTACTCGTTCCTGGCGCTGAACGCGCGGCCCGTCGGCGGTCAGGCGCTCGACGAAGGCGAGGTCATCGACGCCTACGAGCTGCCGCTCGCCGAGTTCATCGAAAAGGTGGTAGCGGGAGCGATCGAGCTCCCCGCGCTTCAGCTCGCCGGCCTGTGGTGGCTCAGTGCCCGGCTCACAGGGCGTGGCGTCCCCGGAATTTCAATACCTTTCCCTTGAGCGATTCGTCCTCGCGCGGCAGACCGGCCAGGACCTGGCTGCAGAAGGGATTGATGTTGGCGCCGACGTAGTTCGTGAAGGTGTGCCAGAACTTGTTGTAGATCACGTTGACGCCGATGAAGCGACGCGGCACGCGCCTTCCCTCCGGGCGCGTCTCGGCCTCGGTGGCGGCTGCGCGCTTGAACAGGCGCTCGGCGACCTTCAACCGCTTTTTGTCGATCGGCCCCATCTGGCGGCCGGCGCGCACCGGCTCGGTCGCCGTCTGGGTGGCGAGACCGAACTCGAAGATGAAGAGCTCGGCCGACGCGAGCTGCTCGGCGAACGGCGCGCGCTCGACACCCGGCAGGTCCGGCGGCAGGCCCTCGCACTCCTGCGGGATCAGGAGCGGCCCGGTGAAGCCCATGCCCTTCCAGGCCTTGGCGAAGCTGCTGACGAAATCCGGCCGCGTCGCCACCAGCATCAGGTTGGTCGAGCGCGGGAACGTCACGACCTGGTCGCAGACGAACGGCAGGGTGTGCGGCAGGTCGTAGGTCAGATCGTCGAACAGCTGCCATTCCAGGCTGGTCTCGACGAACGGCATCGTGGCGGGCTCGATCGCCTTGTCGAGGCCGGCGGAGTAGCGCTGGTAGGGCGTCTCGCGGTCGAGTCGGATCTCCTCGATCTCGACGTCGGGCCAGCCCCAGGTCTCGGCCTGGGCGGGCACGTAGGGCGTGGCGACGTTCCAGATGAAGCGGTCCTGGTCGTTCATCCGCGTGGCGCGCCCCTTGTTGTTGGCGGCGGCGACGCGCGTGTGGTCGCAATGATAGCCGAACAGCTTGTCGACCAGCGTGTCGACCCGGCCGCGATAGAGCGCCAGCCGCGCCGCCAGGTTCGAATCGCAGTGCCAGCCCAGGATCATGTCCTCGTCGAAGCCATGGATGGCGAACATGTCGTCGCGCAGCGCCGCCTGGAAGTCGCCCAGCGCGTCGTACTTCATCGGCATGTAGTTGTGGACGACCTGGTTGAGATGGAAGCGCACCGACCAGTCGCGCAGCTTGGCGAGGTTGCCCACCGGGTCGCGCCGGTCGAACGCGGCCTCCCACAGCATCTCGGGGATCTCGAAGCGTGGCACCTGGTAGAAGCCGTCGGGGATCGCGCCCAGGATGTCGCTAAGCGACTCCTTTTCATTGCGCGGCACCAGCAGCATGTCTGTGTTGGTGTAGAGGATCCAGCGGTTGCGCGGGTTGGAGCGCCGGAGCGCCACGTTGCGCGACTGCGCCTCGAGCGCCACCAGGTGCGTCTTGAGCCGGTGACGGACATGCTGGTCGGGCCGGACGCGCAGGACGCGCATCACCTGCTTGGCCTTGTCGGTCAGCGTGTCGTGGATCGCCTCGGGAAAGGTCGGATGGTCGTCCGGCGTGTTGTAGTCGACGAACAGGATCTCGTCGTCGGGATCGGACATCACCTCGGCCAGCGCATTGAAGCTGATCGCCGCGCGCTTGTGCAGGTTGTAGCCGTGGCTGTCGTTGCGGCCGTAGAGGATGACGGAGAACATTTTGGCCTCGGTGGTTCGCGGCTAGGCGCCGAGGCGCGCAAGCTCGTTGCTGGCGGCGGCGAACTCGATCAGCGCCGGCGGGCCCTGGTCGACGACTTCGCGCCAGTAGCGGCGCGCCGCCGCGGGATTGCCGTCGACGGCCAGCACACCCATCTGGAAGCGCGCTTCGGCATGGCGCGTGGGCGAGTTGGCGCGGTTGAGCAGCGCTTCCTCGGTCGCCTGGCCGGTGCGGAAAGCGAGCAGCAGCGTGGGCCAGCGATCGTCGGCGGGGAGCGTGACCGATTCGGCCGGCGCGCCGGCAAGCCGCGCGGCCGTCAGCCGGTAGAGCAGCCAATAGGGATTGGCGGGCTCCTTGGCGATGGCCAAGCCGAACTCGTTGAAGGCGGCGCTGTAGTTGGCCATGCGCATCGCCACACAGGCGCGCGCCGCCGAGCTGGTCTGCGGCAGAAGTTCGAACTGGTGGCGCCAGTCCTCGTTGGCTTCGGCCAGCCGGCCGAGCGCCGCGCGCGCGATGCCGCGGGCGTTCAGCGTGTCGCCATCCTTCGGATGGGTGGCCAGCACGCCGTCGAAGATCTCGATCGCTTCCTGATAGCGGCCCAGCGCCGACAGGGCCTCGCCCTTCAGCGCCATCACCTCGGGAAGCTTGGCGTTCACCTTCAGCGCGCGCTCGTAGCTGTCCAGCGCCTCGGCCGCACGGCCGCGGGCCAGGCACGCATTGCCGTGCGCGAGCTGCGGCAGGATCTTGCTGCGGACGTTGGTGCGGACCAGGTCGTACGATTCGGCCTCGAAGGCGAAGTATCCCTGACGGCGGAAGATATAGCGCCGGTCGGCGGCACCCGGCGGCATCTCCGACCACAGGCGGCGCGCCCGCTCGTACTCGCCGTGCGCCTCCTCGCTGCGTCCCATGCCATCGAGGATCTCCGCCCGAGCCATTACGGCGTCGGCGAAATCGGAGTCCAGGGCCAGCGCCCGCTCGAATGCCGCGAGCGCGCCCGCGCTGTCGCCGCCACGCCGCTTGGCCAGGCCGTCGCGGAAATGGGCACGGGCGTCCTGGTCGTCGCCGACCTTGGGGGCGATGTCGACCGCGGTCGGCCGGCGCCACAGGCGCCTGACGGGCGCGATGGCGGCTCGCAATATGCCGATGTCAGCCACTGGCGGCTCTCATTGTATCGTTCGTGGTGGTCAAGATCGGCACTTTCACCGGCGGCCGG
Organism: Reyranella soli; assembly: GCF_007992495.1. Taxonomy (GTDB): domain Bacteria; phylum Pseudomonadota; class Alphaproteobacteria; order Reyranellales; family Reyranellaceae; genus Reyranella; species Reyranella soli. The sequence goes on along the minus strand of NZ_BKAJ01000020.1, from coordinate 95,433 downwards.
TGCTACGGGAGGGGATTCCGAGGCGTCCCGCTAGCCTATACGCCTGGGGAGCGTCAAGACGACGTCGTGACCCGAACATCGGCGGATAACTTGCCATGATTCCACGGCAAATTTTCTCCAGCCGACGGTGACAGGAGGCTCGGGCGAGACATTGTCGAGGCTATCTCGGGCGGGTTCGCTATGCTATGCGACTGCCGCCATGCCCCCCACCCTGACATCGCGTCTTGCGGCCGTCCGCCGTCCGGATTTGTCGTTTTAATTCAATGGTTAACTTGAACAACCGCCAGGAACTGCCCAATGCGCCCGTCATGCACTTTGTGGATGGCAAGGCGGTCGAGCCGCGGGATTACAATTGGCTGGAGCGCATCGGCCGCTTCCTGGTGCGGCCATTCGTCGAGGCTTGGCACCACCGCGACCTGATTGCGGCAATTCTGCGTCGGGAGCTGCGCGAGCGCTTCAGCGGCTCGATGGCCGGCTGGGTGTGGGCGGTGGTGGCGCCGCTGATCTCGCTCGTCACCTACACCCTGGTCTTCGGCGGCTCGGCGACGCTGCCCAACAAAGCCCAGTCCAATTCGTCGATTGACTACGCTCTCTTCATCTTCGGCGGGCTGGTGGCGTTCAACTTCTTCACCGAGATGGCCTACCGGGCGCCCTCGCTGCTCCACGAATACGCCCACTACATCAAGCAGACGATGTTTCCGGCCGAGATGCTGCCGATCATCTCGACGCTCAGGGCGACGACCTATGCGTCGATCGGCCTGGCGCTGATGCTGGCCTGCCAGCTTCTCTTCACCGGCACGCTGCACTGGACCGTGCTGCTGTTGCCTCTGTGGTTCGTCCCTTTCCTGATGTTCCTGATCGGCATCACCTGGCTGCTGTCTGCCCTGGGGGCGTTCACGCGCGACACCGCCTACCTCATGATGACCATCGCCCCGGTGCTGATGTTCGCCACACCGGTGTTCTTCAGCCACGAAACACTCGGGCCCACCTGGTACTTGCTGATGTACGCCAACATCCTGACCGGCTTCATCGAGACCATCCGCGACCTGGTGGTGTTCGGGAGGATTCCCGCCGGCCTGGTCATCGCCTGGACGATGTTCGTATCCCTGTTCTTCTTCTGGTTCGGCTACTGGTTCTTCCAGCGCCAGCAAGATGCGATCGCCGATGTCATCTGACACCGAGGTCGTGATCAGGGCGAAGCACCTCGCCAAGGCCTACAAGCTCTACGACAGTCCGAAGGATTGGGTGAAGCAGCAGCTCGTGGGGTCGGAGAAGAACCCCTATTACAAGTCGTTCTGGGCGCTGAAGGACATCAGCTTCGAGGTCAAGCGCGGCAGGAGCCTCGGCATCATCGGGCGCAACGGCTGCGGCAAGTCCACGCTGCTGCAGATCGTCTGCGGCATGACCAAGCCGACCAAAGGCGAGATCTGGGTCAAGGGCCGGGTCGCGCCGGTGCTGGCGCTCGGCGCCACCTTCGACCTCGAGGCCACGGGCCGCGAGAACGTGCTGATCGGCGGCGCCGTGCTAGGACTGAAGCGCCAGGAGATCCTGCAAAAGTTCGACTCGATCACCGAGTTCGCCGGCATCGGCGCCTTCATGGACCAGCCGCTGAAGCTCTATTCGGCCGGCATGCGCATGCGGCTTGCCTTCGCCATATGCGCCCACATCGACGCCGAGATCCTGATCGTCGACGAGGCGCTGTCGGTGGGCGATCTCGCCTTCCAGAAGAAGTGCGTCGACTGGATCGACAATTTCCGCCGCACCGGCACGCTGCTCTTCGTCAGCCACTCGACCGGCGAGCTGTCGCGCCTGTGCGAGAGCGCGATGTGGATCGACAACGGCCGCGTCCGCGAAGCCGGCAGCGTCGCCGACGTCGCCCGCGCCTACCGCCGCGCGACCTTCGTCGAGAAGGACAACATGAAGCGGTTTTCGGCGGTCTAAGGGAGCGCGGGCGTCTGGCCCGCCTCATGCTCATGAGCGGGCCAGAGGCCCGCGCTCCCAAGAAGTCATTTGCGAGACCAACGCCCGCGCCTTGGCGATCTGCTGGCGGCGGACGTCGTCCCAGGTGCCGTGCGCTGCGTTGCTGTCCAGCCGGTGCTGCCAGCGTTCCGGCAAGAGCTCGCCCAGGATGATGGCGCACCAGCGCAGCCCGTAGAGCGGCATCAGCGCCGGCAGGCGTTCGCTCTCGGCATGCCGGCCGAAATGGCCGAGCAGCGCCTGCTGGTAGAGCGCCTTCTGCCGGTCGCTCAGCCGCATGCCGGGATGCATGACGAAGTTGGCGATGCTGGTGAGCGGATCGTCCCAGCCGAAATACTCGAAATCGAGGAAATGCAGGCGACCGTCGGCGGCCCGGAGCGCGTTGTGCGCCCCCATGTCGGAGGGAATGAGGGTGCGGAACTGCGGCGCGATGTCCTGGGAAAAGTCGAAGCCCAGCCGGCGATAGGCCTCCTGGGCACCGGCCTCGAAGCGGGCCAGCGACGGCTCGAGGACTTCGTCGAAGAACGCGGCAAACTCCGGCACGTCATGCTTGACGGCGGCGAGCCGGGCGTAGCGCCGCTCGATCTGCGACATGATCCGCGGTCCCGACAGGCAGGCCTCGGAGGCCTCGCCGATCGCGCTGCGCGCTTCGGCGTCGATGCCGCGATCGAGGGCGATCTGGAAGGCGGCGAAGTCGGCGACATCGGCGTCGGTGACGGCGTCCACCGCCTCGCCGTCGATCCAGGTCAGCAGGGCGAAGCGCCGCTCGGGCGACACGGCCACCACCTTGGGCGTGCGGCCAATGCCCTTGCGCTCCATGAAGCCGAGCGCATTGACCTCGGCCTCGAGCCGGTTGCGGTTGTCGGCCGCGGGGTATTTCTTCAGCGCATAGCGCGCAGCCTGCGTCTCGACGCGGAAGATCCGGCTGTTGCCGCCACGGCGGATCTCCGAGATCGACCGGATCGGCCCGGCACACAGGGTGCGGGCGACGTCTTGGATATCGTCAGTTGCCGCGGAAGAGCGCGTCACGGACTTCGTCCCAGGAGGCATATTGCTCGAACTCACTCTGCGGCTCGCTGCCGAACAGTATCTTGCGGCAGGTCGCCGGCATCTCGGCATGGCCCAAGACTTCGGCAAGATCGTCGACGAACACGTCGCATTCAAGCGCCCGTATGCGCCTCACCTTCTCGTCGCGCGTACCTTCGAAATAGACGTTGTCGCGGCCGATGCCGAGGCCCGCGGTGTCGAAGAAGCGGTTGCTCTCCATCCAGCGAAGTGCGGCCACGCGCAGGTCGGTCATGTGCGGATCGTGATGCGCCAGCTCGGTCTTGTGGCTGACGATCGCCACCACGTCGGCGCGCGCCCGGCAGGCTTCCAGGAATCTCGCCACGCCGTCGAACAGGATCGCGGCGTCGATCCGCCGGCCATAGACCAGGCCCTGCAGGCTCTCCCAGAGAAAGCCGTCCGGCCGCTCGGCCAGCAGCGCCCGCTTGACCGCGGCCTTGTTGCCCTCGAACGACGACGGCAACAGCCCCTCCTCCTTGGCGACGCGCTGGAACGCCTGATCGTAGGAGATCAGCGTGTTGTCGAGGTCGATGCCTACTCTCATCGCGGGAAGCCCGCGAACAGCGTGTCGAGGATGTCGCGCGCGCTGCGGACCGGCATCGGCAGGGTCCGCGCGATCTTCTCGCAGCGGAGCGTCACATAGCGGTGGCGGTAGATCTGCGGCACCTGGGCCTCGGTCAGCGCCTCGCCCTTCACCAATGACACCGGCAGACCGCGCCTCTCGGCCATCAGCCGGGCGGCGTCGAAATAACCGATCTCGTCGCTGGAACCCAGGTGCCAGACACCGCGATGGCGGCCGGCGGCGAGCCGCCCGGCCGCTTCGGCGACGTCGCCGACCATGACCGGCGACAGCGCCATGTTGGTCGCGGCCTGAACGGGCTGCCCCTTGGCTAGCGCCTCGAACCACCCCTTGAAGACGCCCACCGGACGATCGGCGAGCACCTTGGTCGGGCGCAGGACGGCGGCCGGCAGCCCCTCCCGCTCGATCGCCTCCTCGACGGCGAGCTTCTGGGCACCGTATTCGTTCTTCGGGTTGGTCGACGCGGCCTCATCCGGCATCGGCGTCTCGCCGTCGAACACCTGGCTGCTCGACAGGAACACCAGGTGCGTGCCGCGGTCGGCCAGCCGGCGCATGAGCTCGAGGGTGTTGTCGACATTGACGCGGCGCGAGCGCGCCGGCTCGGCCTGGCAGACCTGCATGCTGGTCACGGCGGCGCAGATGAAGGCTGCGTCGTAGCGGCCGCCCTGCAAAGGCGTGAAGTCGGGATTGCCGAGATCGAGGAAGACGGTGCCGCCGTCCTGCTGGCCAACCGGCCGGCGCGACGTGACGTCGACCGCCGATCCGAGCTTGCGGCAACGCACCTGCAGCGCGGAGCCGACAAGACTGTCGCCTCCGACGACGAGTGCGCGACCGCTTTTGCCCTGCTCCATCTACTGGAGATTTACCTTCTGCATCGTCTTGATGTTGAAGTAGCGCGGATCGTCGAGCGAGTTGGGCAGCCGCCCGTCCTTGAACGCCTTGATCAGGTCGACGACGGCTTCCTCGATCGTGTGGCTGGCCTCGAAGCCCAGCTCGTCCCTGATCTTCTTCGACGACACGTGATAGGAACGCATGTCGTTGGTGTTCTGCACCTTGAGCTTGCAGTCCGGACCGACGTTGCGCTGGACCATCTCGGCGAGTTGCATCACCGAATGGTTCTCGTAGCCGGCATTGTAGACCTTGCCGTTGACCTTCTCGTCCGGCGCCAGCAACAGCAGCATGTAGGCGTCGGCCATGTCCTCGATGTGGATGTTCGGCCGCAGCTGCGCGCCGCCGAACACCGAGACCTCGCCCTTGTGCACGCCGAGGTTGGTCAGGATGTTGACCACGACGTCGAGCCGCTGGCGGGGCGAGTAGCCGCACACCGTGGCCGGGCGGATCGTCACCGTGGTGAAGCCGGGCGCCCGCTCCTGCTCGAGCAGGACCTCGCACTCGGCCTTGAACTTGGAGTAGTCGGTCAGCGGCTCGAGCGAGAGATCCTCGGTCACCTCGACGCCGTCCTTGATGCCGTAGACCGACGAGGACGAGGCGTAGATGAACCGCTTGACCTTGGCGTCCTTCGACGCGCGCACCAGCGGTACGAAGGCGTCGAGGTTGATCGACCGGCCGAGGTCGGGATTGAGCTCGAACGACGGGTCGTTGGAGATGCAGGCGAGATGGATGACGGCGTCGCAGCCCTGCAGCGCCTGCTTGACCACCTCGGTGTCGCGGATGTCGCCTTTGACCTCACGCAGCGCGGCGCCGCGCGAGCCCTTGAGCACGTCCTCGCCGTACATGAAGAGGTCGAGGACGGTCACCTGGTAGCCGGCCGCGATGAGCTTGGGCACGAGCACCGCGCCGACGTATCCCGCGCCGCCGGTGACCAGCACGCGATTGAGATTGGGGTTCTTCTGGTATCGACTCATGGGTCTGCCAATGCCTGGGTTGTGCGCGTGCGAACGGTCTTTTTTAGCCACTCATTTCAGGAGCGTCGACAGGTACTTTAGGATCTCCGGCTTGGTGATCTGGTGGCGCTGGCCGACGATGCGGACCTTCATCGCGCCGACGGCGTTGCCGATGAAAGCCGCGAGATACGGATCGCTGCCGGCGGCCAGCAACGGGCTCGCCAGGGCGAAGAAGGCGTCGCCGGCGCCGATCGTGTCGATGGCCTCGCCGGTCAGCGCCGGGATGCGCTTCACGCCGGCCTGCGGCGAGTAGACGATGCTGCCGAGCTTGCCGTGGGTGATCACGAAGGTGTGGCAGTCGATCTTCTTCTCAAGCTTCTCGCGCACCACCGTCTCGATCGGCGCATAGCGCTCGACCGCGGCCAGTCGCGCCTCGGGCTCGTCGATGCAGATGAAGTCGGCGCGCGGATACTTGGTGATCAGGTTGAAACCGCGATTGGCGCTGTTGGTCTGGGCGTTGACCGCCAGGAACTTCGACTTGCGGCAGACGATGTCGACCAGGCCGTCGTCGATCATGCCGTGGCCGAAATCGTTGACGATGACGGCGTCGTAGTTGGCGATGTTCTTCTCGACCCAGCCGTTCAGCGTCGCCTGCTCGGCCGCGGGCAGCGCCTCGTCGGAGATGTAGGCGACCTCGATCAGCTTCTTCACGTAGGCCGGGTCGACCAGCCGGCTCTTCAGCGTCGTCTGGCCGCCTTCGCGGTAGAACGGCATCAGGCTGACGTTCTGGTGGAGGTTGGCGCGGATCAGATCCTCGTAGCTCTGTGACCTGCCAAGCAAGGTCACGAGATCGACGCCGGCGCACACCTGGCCGACCAGGTTGGCCGTGGCGATGGCGCCGCCGCAGAAGATCTCGCGGCTCTTGTACTTGGTGGCGATGATGTTTTCCTTGGCGGGCTTGCCGAGCGGCTCGACGTAGATGTACTCGTCGAGGATGGTGTCGCCGATCACCAGGCAGCGCTTGTTCTCGACGGCCGCCACTTCCTTCTTCACGTCGTCGACAGTGATGCGCGCGCGCAGGTCCTTGAGGTAGGCCGCGGTCTCCTCGGGATAGAGCGACATCACCCGGTTGGAGAGGTTGGACGAGCTGAAGGTGATGTCCTCGGTGTACAGCACCTCGCCGCCGAACTTCTCGACGGTCAGCCGCTCGGTCTTGATGCGGCCGGTGACGTCGGCTTCCTCGTCGGCGTACTCGGAACCCTTCAGGTAGTAGCTGGGCTTGACGGTCTCGAGCACGTGCTCGGCACCGGGATTGGGCGAGATGCCGACGTAGTCAACACATTCCAGCGCGGCGACCATCTCGGCGCGCAGCTTCTCGGAGAAGACCGGGCGATCGGGCCCCTTGTTGACGAAGCGGTCGGTGGTCAGCGTGACGATCAGCAAATCGCCGTGACGCTTGCCGATATCGAGATGCCGCTTGTGCCCGACATGGAGGATGTCGAACACGCCATGCGCCAGCACCACCTTGCGGCCCTTGGCCCGCGCCGCAGCAGCGATCTCGCCCAGTTCGCCGAGCGTCTTGATCTTATCGAACATCGATGCGCCGTCCCCTGCCAGCTCTCTTACCGAAAACGCGCGCCTATTGGCGGCCGAGATAGGTGAACCAATCCTTGGTCGCCACGGCGATCGAATCCGGCGTCCAGACCGGTGCGTCGCGCCAATAGTCTATGACCTTCAACATGTTCTGCACGCCATCCTCAATCGGCACCTTCGACGTCCAGCCGAGTTCGGCCTTGATCCGGCTCGTATCGGCGAATGTGCAGTCGGGCTCGCCCGGCCGCTTGGGAATATGCACCGTCTCGGGCGCCTTGAGGAGCTTGGCCAGATAGTTGACCGAGACCGGGTTGTCACTGCCCACATTGAGGCACAACCCTACCTTGTTCGATTCGGCGGCACAAATCAGGGCATCGACAGCATCGGACACATAGGTGAAGTCGCGCGTCTGCTCGCCGTCGCCGACGATGGTGAGCGGCTTGCCGGCAAGAAGCTGGGCCAGGAAGACACCGAACACGGCGCCGTAGGTCCCGCTGGTGCGCGCCCGCGGCCCGTAGATGTTGAAGAAGCGCAGCGACAGCGCCGGAAGCCCGTAGACCTGCGCCCAGTGCATCACCTCGCATTCCCCCAGCCACTTGGTGAGCGCATAGGGATATTGCGGGCGGATCTCTGACGTCTCCGGCGTCGGGTAGGAATCGGGAATGCCGTAGCATGACGACGAGGCGACGTAGACGAAGCGCTTGATGTTCGCCGCGCGCGCCGCCTGCAAGGTAACGAAGGTGCCGACGACGTTGGAGCGGAAATAGCCCTCGGGATTGACGATCGAGGGAACGATGTCGGCGAGCGCGGCGAGATGGAACACACGCTCGACGCCCGCCATGGCCTTGGCCATCGCCGCCGGGTCGGCGACGTCGGCCGCCATGACCTCGAGCTTGGGGTTGTCCTTGTGCTGGACGAGGTTGCGCGGCTTGCCGACTTCCATGTTGTCGACCACGCGCACCGAGCGCCCGAGGCTGAGCAGGCGGTCCGTCAGGTGGGAGCCGATGAAGCCGGCGCCGCCGGTCACGAGATCAAGCATCTGGCCTACATTCTTTCGAGGTCTGGTGTTGCGATTGCTAATGCCAAACGGCAGTTCATTCGAAGAAGATGAAGCCCCAGTCGCCCTGGTATCCGCTCTGCTTGTAGATCCACTCCCAGTTCTTGACGTCGTGGAACGATTCGCAGGTGAGCTGCCAATACAGCAGATTCATGCGCTCGCGTTCGTTTCGCCAGGATTCGACCATGATGTACTTCCTGGTCCCCTTGCCTACCCGCTCGATCTCGCGCACCGCATCGTAGAGCTGGCTGATCGGGAAATTGTGCAGGGTTCCCAGCGAGACGACGAAATCGAACGATTTGTCGGCATACGGCAGCGAGACGGCGTTGCCGACCTTGAGGAAGGGCTTCACCTCTTCCTTGGCGTTGGCGATCGCGTAGTCGGAGATGTCGAGGCCCTCGACATGGACGCCCGGCACCGCGCGAGTGAACTCGTGCAGGAGGAAGCCCTTGCCGCAGCCGACATCGAGGATGCGATCGCCGGCCTTCAGGCCATAGTGCTTGGCCATGGCTTCGGCGATGGCGAGCCAGCGGCCATCGTACTTGTAGCCGCCATAGCCGTACTGCCGCTCGCCGTCCCAGTAGTCCTGGCCGTACTTCTTGGCGATCTCCGAGCAGTTGGCCTTGTCGTACTGGACGACCCGGCCGACGTAATCGCGCTTGGTCCGGTTATGGAGGGGACCAATGAAGTCTACGTTAGCCATCGTTCGATCTCTTGATAATTCAGGTTCCTGCAGATGTGCGCCGTGCGCAGCACATTCTCCCAGCGCTCGATATCCGTCTCGTCGGCCAGCACGAATCCTTCCACTGCCGAGTGCAGGCTTCCACCAGCGTCGAGCAGGCACCGGTATATCCGGTCTCGCTCGCTGGCTGCCGCCGGCAGCATGAACATGCTGTAGAGGATCACGCCCTCGAGCGTCGCCAACTCGTCCAGGACCTGCTCCAGGATGAGATAGCAGTTCGGCATGGCGTATTCGGTGGCGCTCAGCAGATAGTGCAGCTTACGGCGCGCGGCATAGTCGCGAATCACCAGGTTCTGGATGTGCTGCGGCACCCGGTGATTGTCGACCGATCGACTGAAGACGTAGCCGCGATATCCCTTTCGGTTAGACTGCATCAGGCAACCGAGGGCAGCCTGTAGCTGGCGCCGATGCTGGTTGCCGGGCGCACCAGGATCGGCTCGAAGAATTCACCGAGCTTCTTGTCGTGATACGGAGAGAACACGCTCTTGAAGCGGCAGTTGGTCGACCACCGGGTCTCCGGTTCCCGATTGACGATATTTCCGTGCATGACGTTCTGTGTGAACAGCAGCACATTGCCGTAAGGAATGTCGAGCCAGCGCAGGTCGGGCTCGATGGCGCGATGCAGTTCCTCGGCGGACTTCAGCTTGAGTTCGCCCATCTTCGCCTGATAGTGGGAATCCTTGTCACGCGGCAGGATGAACATAGTCTTGGTGCCGTAGACATGCACGAACGGCACCCACAGCACGACCTCGTAGGGCGAATCGCCGGCCCAGACGTCGGCGTGCACCGGCAAGAGCGAGCTGTCGTCGTTGGGCAGCTGGATGCTGAGGTTGATGCGAAGCTGCATGGCCAGCTCGTTGCCGACCAGGACCTCGAGGGCGCGCCGCGCCGTGTTGAAATAGGCGAGCCTCGTCCACGCTTCCTCGTTCATCTCGCGGATCACCGCGAGTCGGAGGTCGTTCAGACGCTGGACGTCGACCTTCTCGTGGATGCGATCGAGGAAGGCGCCTTTGTCCTCGGCCGGCGGCAGCTTGAGATAGGAAGCCGCGATATCGGCCAGCAGGTCACGGATGCGGTCGAGATCGGCGCGCGATTCGGCCGGCTGGATGACGTAGCCGTCACGCACGAATGTATCGCTGAGCTTGCGCTCGTCTTCCCGCCAGAAGCTCGGGGAATTGCTCACCGGCGCAGCTCCGCCAGGTGCTTGCGGACCGCAGCGTCGATGCCCTTGGCGTCGAACCGGAAGTCCTCCATCAGCTTCGCCTGGCTGCCGTAGTGCTCGGCGAACTTGTCGGGAATACCCAGCCGCTTCACCGGCGGCAGCGCGCCCGTCAGCCGGTCCGACAGCGTCTCGAGGACGGCGCTGCCCAGGCCGCCGATCACGCTGTGCTCCTCCACAGTGAGGACCAGCTTGGTCTTGCTCGCCGCATCGACGATGGCATCGGCGTCAAGCGGCTTGACGGTGTGGACGTGCAGCTGCCGGCAGCGAATGCCGTCCGCCGCCAGCGAGCCGGCGGCCTTCAGCGCCTGCGTGGTGGCGACACCCGTGCTGATCAGCAGGACGTCCGATGCACCTGTCTCGCTGTCGATCATGTCGATCGCCTTGCCGATGGCGAAGCCGCGCTCGGCCTTGCTGATCACCGGATCTCCGCCCTTGCCGAGGCGGATGTAGATCGGGTGCGGCCAGTCGAGCGTGGCATCCATCAGGCGCGTCATCTCGTCGGCGTCGCACACGGCGGTGACGGTCATGCGCGGCAAAGCGCGCATGATGGCGATGTCCTCGATCGCCTCATGCGTCGGCCCGAGCGGCGCGTAGACATAGCCACCGCCATTGCCGATCAGCCGCACCGGCAGGTCGTGCAGGCAGAGATCGATCGCGACCTGCTCGTAGCAGCGCCGCGTGATGAAGGTGGCGATCGTGTTGACGTAGGGAATGAACCCATCCATCGCCATGCCGGCGGCCATGCCGATGACGTTGGCCTCGGCAATGCCTTCCATGTAGTAGCGCGACGGAAACTCCTTCTTCATCTCGCCGAGCAGGTTGGGCGAGAGATCGGAGCCAATGAACACGACGCGCTCGTCGCGCTTGGCGAGCGTGTGGACCATGTCGAGACTACGCTTGCGCATCGCTCAGCCCCTCAGCTTCCAAGCGCGCTGCGGACGATCTGCAGCTCGGCGGGCTTCAGGTCCGACTTGTGGTGCCAGTCGGGATTGTTCTCGGCGGCGGGAATGCCCTTGCCCTTGACCGTGTGGCAGATGATGGCGCGCGGACGGTCACCGGCGTAGGCCGCGGCCTCGCGGAAGACCTGACGCAGGTCGTCAACGTCGTGGCCGTTGCATTCGAACACGCGGAAGCCGAAGGCCGTCCACTTGTCGGCCAGCGGCTCCATGTTCTGGATCTCGAAGACGCTGCCGGCCGACTGGATCTTGTTGTAGTCGATGATCGCCGTCAGGTTGGACAGGTGGTGCTTGTCGGCGCAGGCGGCGGCCTCCCAGACCGAGCCCTCGTTGATCTCGCCGTCGCCCATCAGCACGTAGACCTTGTTGTCGCGGCCCTGCATGCGGGCGGCGAGCGCCATACCGAGCCCGATCGACAGGCCGTGGCCGAGCGCCCCGGTGCAGGCCTCGACGCCGGGCACCACGGTCTCGGGATGCCCGCCGAGGAAGGAATCGAAATGGCAAAAGCGGTCGAGCTCGCCGAGATCGAAGAAGCCGCGATCGGCCAGCACGGCGTAGAGCGCCAGGCAGCCGTGGCCCTTGCTCAGGATGAAGCGGTCGCGCTCGCGCCACTTCGGATTGGCCGGGTCATGGCGCACGAAATCGTCGTAGAGGACGCGGATGATCTCGACCAGGGAGAGCGCCGGTCCGATATGCCCCCGCCCGCCATTCTCGATGGCGCGAAAGATGAGGCGCCGCAGGTGCCGGCTCCGGTCGTCCAACACGGCCTGCTGAACCAGGTCGAGGTCGGTCGCGTACTTCAACGCAGTCTTATGCTTCATCCAGCCGGTCTACTTTCCAATCGCCAAAACTGCAATTTTCAAATTAGCACGGGTCCCCATGGGTTGGGAGTCGGCTTTTGGCAGCGTCGGCGCCCGGAAACCACGCAATATCAGGCCTCTTGCGCACAGGAGCGCTTCCGCTAATGTCCCGCCGGACTCACTCCAAAGTGACAAAGCGCCCGGGAATGTCCCCCGATAGCATTGCCGTGTCGGTTTCGTCATAATCACCGAAGACACCAGGGAGCCGGTTAAACGCATGCCGAAGTCTGAGATCCCGCAACTCACGGGGCTGCGGTTCCTGGCGGCGTTTTCGATCCTGTTCCTCCACACCGTCGCCTGGTGCATTCCGTTCAACGACACCAGGATACCTTCCGCTATCGGGGGCGCCGTCGGCGTCTTCGGTATGCCGCTGTTCTTCGTCCTGAGCGGCTTCGTCATCCATTACAACTACGGGGCCCTGTTCCATGACCAGACGCTGCGCAGCGCGTCGCGGAACTTCTTCTCGGCGCGATTTGCCCGCCTTTATCCACTTTTCCTGTTCTTCATGGTGTTCGGCTCGGTGTCGGACTTCGTCTCGAACTGGATCAGCTATGCACCCAAGGAATTCGAGGCCTATCTCGTCTACAACCTGACCCTGACCCAGAGCTGGGTCTACGTGTTCGCCATTCACGACCGGCTGGTGCTCAATCACGGCTTTGGACTGGCGTGGTCGATTTCCACGGAGTTCTTCTTCTACGTCGCCTACCCGTTCATGGTCTTCGGCGTCCTGCGCATTCGCCGGGCGCGGACCGGCATCACCGCGTTTGTCCTCTTCTCGGTGGCCTTCATCGTCCTCCTCACCGTGGCGCTGAGCAATTTCGGCTCGATCGAAACGTGGGCCAAGGGTTTCTTGCCCAGAGTCGTGACAGGCCGCCTGGACAACGACGCCTCGTTCTATCGCTGGCTTTTCTACTTCTCGCCCTACGTCCGCATCGGCGAATTCATCGTGGGCTGCCTCGCCGCCCAGCTCTTCATGACCGTGCGCGAGATGCCGATCACGCGGCGCGAGCGCCTGTATGCCGGCCTCGTCTACGCCGTGGCCATTGTGTGGCTGGCCGGTTTCGCCTTTATCTATGGCTACAGCGCCGCCGTACCGGGCGGCCTGGGTGGACCGGGTACCTTCGGCAACGAGCTCGTCAAGATCGTGCATTTCTCGGCGCTGAATTTCGGCCTGGCCATGCCGCTCGCCGTCGTGATGTTCTATACGTCGCGCTACGAGTGCTTTTCCGCGAACTTGCTCGCCCTGCCGGCCATGGTGTGGCTGGGCGAGATCAGCTACTCGCTATACGCCGTCCACACCTGGACCTTGCGTCCTTTGATCCGACCGGCCGTCTCGTGGAACGAGGTCTACGCTGTCGACGCGATCTTGCGTGTGACGATGGGGATCGCCTTCACGATCATCGTATCGGTAGGCACCTACCAGATGATCGAGCAGCCGGCCCGGCGGTACCTGCGCAAGCTGCTCATGAACGGCAAGGGCACGCGGCCCGCCGCGGCCCCCGTGTACGCGCCGAATGAAGTGAAGGGTATCTAGCCCGATGGGGAACCAGACCTTCCGCCAGTTGGTCGAGCAGCATCCTGAAATCCTGGCCGATCGGCACAAGCTCGCCTTTACGCGCCAGGACAGCGCCGCGGAGAGCGCGACGCGGTTCAGGGAAGAAGGCGTGGTCATGCTGCGTGGCGTCATCCCGACGGATACGCTGGACGAGTGCCGCCGCGCTTTCGGCCGCTTCGTCGGCACGCTCGGCAAGCCGCGCAGGAATTTCGACGACAGTGCGATGGCGGTCGATGACGGCCCCAGCCCGAACTGGGACAAGGGCGAGGAAGACTCCGGCAGTTGGCATCCGCCGTGGGTGGTCCGCGACATGGACCAGTCCCCCACCGCCATGGTGCTGTCCGAGCTGATCAAGTCGTGGGCTTGGCCGGTCATCGAGCGAATCTGCGATTCGACGGATATCGTCGTGATGTTCGGCCTCTGCCTGGCGCGCCATCGCATCGACGAGGATTTGCTGCTCGGCGTTCACCAGGACGTGACGGCCGTCAATCCCGAGGTGCCGCTGTCGATCTGGATCCCGCTCGGCGAGGTGGCGCCCAAGAAGCACTCAGGACTCGGCTTCATCGTGCCGAGCCCCGGCCACGCCCTGCCCGCCGACTCCTCCAACGACGTCGGCGTCGACTATCTCATGTCCAATCTCGACAAGGTGTGGGTGCCGCACTATCACGCCGGCGATCTCACCATCCATTCGCGCTACTCGCCGCACTTCACCACGGGCTACGGCACGCGCTCCGAGCGCTACAGCCTGGAAATCCGCCTGTGGGCCAAGGAAGACCATCTCGCCAAGTACTACGATCCATCCCTCAGGGTCAGCCGGCGCAACGGCGTTCCGGTGATCGTCGAGACCAAGTGCTCCCTGGGCATCGGCGCGCACGCTTTCCTGGCCAATACGGCGATGCTTGCCATGCAGCCCGCCAGCGCACCGGCGGCCCGGCGGCGCGCGCCGATCGGCCAGACGTTGATGGGAGCACTGCGCTCGGTCGTGCGATGAGGCGACTTCTGCAGTCGCTGTTCGGAGGATCGACGCCTGCGGCCTCGCCAGCTTCCGCGGCGGTCGAAGCGCAGCCGGTCCAGCAGCCTCCAGCCGAGCCCGTCGAAACCCCGCCGGTGGATCCCAACATCCGGCCGCTCGAGCCCAGGATCGGCAACGCCCTGGAAGGCCTGCCGCTCACGCCGGCGTCTCTTACCGAGGTGATGGCCAGTCCGATCGCCGACGAGCTCGACGCCTATTTCCGTGACTATCCGCCGACCTCCCTCATGGGCGGCAGATCGCGCGCCCTGCTGTTCGCGCTGGTACGCATGCAGCGGCCGGCGGTGGCGGCGGAGGTCGGCACCTACAACGGCGGCGGCGCCGAGGTGATCACGCGCGCGCTGTGGGAGAACGGCGAAGGCTTCCTGCATACGACCGATCCGTTCGGCGCCGACCGCTGCCCCGAGATCTTCGCGCGCTGGCCGGGCGAGTTGCGCCGCCTCGTCGAGTTCCATCCGCTGAACTCCATGGACTTCTTCCTGAAGCTCCACCATCGGCGGGTGGCGCTCGACTTCGTCCTGGTCGACGGCGACCACGACTATGAGCTCGCCCTCTTCGACCTGCAGATGGCGTCGCGCCTGCTGCGCCCGGGCGGCATCGTGGTCATGAACGATTCGGTGCAGACCGGCCCCTTCCAGGCCGCCAAGACCTTCCTCGCCGCCAATCCGGCCTGGCGTGAGCTCGGCACCGCCATCGCCTCCTACGACGAGAACACGCCGTTTGCCGGCGGGCGGGCGTCGCAGTCCGGCACGGGTTTCGCCGTCCTGCAGGCGCCCAGCCACTGGTCGATCGGCGCCATCCCACGCTCCTGGGGCCAGGCGCCGATCGCCGCATCGCTGGTCGAGGGCTTGGCGCTGGAGGCGCTGCCGCAGGTCACCAGCGGCCACTTGCACTATCAGGCGATCCTGCGCCTGTTCGGCGATGGCCCGCCGCAGGAAGCCAAGCGGGTCGGCGTCATCCCGGTCAAGCTAGACGGCGACGCACGCAGCTTGGCGCATCAGCTGGCGCAGCCGATGAAGTTTCAGGCGTCAGCGAACGCGATCGATCCCAAGAGCACTTTCGAGATCGAGCTGTGCTGGCAGGCCGATCCCGGCGCGCCGACGCTTGCGCTCGCGTCCCTGCCCTCGCCGCTTCCTAACCGCGCAGGAAGTTGAAGCTCTCGTTCATCTCCACCTCTTCCGTCGCCACATCGTGCGGCTCATCGTGGGTGGGATAGGCGCCCCAGCGCGTGATCGCGGTTGGACGGTAGATCGCCTGGAAGGACCGGCGCCACAGGTTCTTGTCGAGGGCCGCGAACGAGCCATGCGGCGTCGACGGCCCGAAGATCATCACGTCGCCCGGCTGCAGAAACGGCATCACGGCTTCGATCTCTGACGATCCCACGCTATCGGCGACGGCGTCGTTGTAGGCGCCACTCATGGCGCCGCGGCTCTCCCCGCCGGCACCGATACCCTCGAGCGCTTCGTCATAGACGCCGAGCTTGCGCGGCACGACGAACAAGGGGCCGTTGGCCGGCCGCACCCGGTCAACCGGGATCCATACGGTGAACGAGCCGCCGGCCGGCACAGTATCCAGCGTCACGCGATCCTGGTGCGTATCGGTACGCGCCGAAACGAAGAAGAAGATCGATTGATGAAGCGTATAGCGGTCGTTGCCGTCGAGCTTGTGCAGGCAGTTGAACAGCGATTGCGACGTCAGCAGACGCGTCGTCGCCTCGCTGAAGGCCTTGAGCGGCCCCTCGCCTAGCCGGTGAGGATTGAGCAGCCCGGACTGCCGACGGGCAACGTCCCACGGCGGCCCCATGGCATGATCGTGGGTCGCGATCTTCCCATTGTGCCGCAGCAGCGGCCCGCCGTAAGGGCGCACGATTTCCTGCTCGATCCTTGCAACGTCTTCGACCAGGCGGCGGTCGAGTGCCTGCCGGAACAGGAAGAAGCCGTTGGCGCGATAGAAGTCAGCAACATCAAACGGACGCTCGTTGTGTCCGACGGACGCCCTCTGCAGGTCTTCGACCATCATCTTGCCCAGAAAATTGACGGACCTTCCTATAGCATCGCCCGTCCGGCGGCAAAACGCGATTTCCGCCGGCATGGCTTGGCGGCTCGCGGCCAGCCGGCAGCGCCGGTCCGCAGAGCTTTCGATTGGTGCGGCCGCTGATCAGCGGGTACAATGCCAATCAACAAACAAACGTCTTTTGCGCTCTTTTGGAGAGTGCTCCAGACGACGATTCTGACGGAGTTGGCGGGTGTCAGGGACAATTTGGGGAAGAGCTGCAGGGCTCTGTCGCACCCTGATCGATGCAACGCGCCGCGTGATCGGCATGAACGCCGAGCTGCGGGATGAGGTTCAACCGACACCGCTCAAGCTCCGATGGCTGAACCTGTGCTTCGCTGCGTTGACGATCGGTGCGGGGCTGCTCGCTTACGACGAAGGTTTGCGCCAGAAGATGCATCGCGTGGCGCCCGATGCCATTGAAATGCTGGCGCAGACCATCGCGGTCGACATATCGCAGAGATACCACGGGACCCGGGGCTACGTCGGGCGCAGTGAGGTCCTGCAGACGCTGTTGGACGGCGGAGTGACCGGCCGACAGAACCTGATCGACAAGTTCGGCCTGACATACCCGGAGAATGGCGAGCGTCCGGAACTCATCGAGAAAGCCATCAAAGACGCCCTCGCCCTCAAGGATCTGCCGGAGGCTACGTTCGGCAACCAAAAGCTCTTCGCCCCCGACGCCAACGATCCCGGTTTCGTCGACTACCTCAGCCTGAGCTTCGACCTCTTCGGTTTTCAGGTCAGTGCCTTCTTCTATTTCTATTTCCTCGTCTTCGGCATTTCGGTTGCGCTGTTCCTGCTCTGCTATCACGCCGATGCGCTACCCCTTCTCGTTCTGTCGATCGCGGTCGTGGCCCTGCTAACGCTGCTGGACTCGCAGCTCTTCACCAACGTGAACCTTCGCACCATCCATAATCAGCGCTTCCTCGGCTCGCTGTGCCTGGTGCCATACCTGCATCTTCTCTTCACCTTCCTGGTCTATCGCAGGCCGTCATGGACGCGCGTCGTCGTGACCGTGCTTCAGGCAGCGCTTCTGACGCTGCTGATGTTTGCACGGTCGAGTTCGTTCTGGATGATCCTGTCGCTCGTCGCGATCGCCGGCGTGAACGCCTATTTCCGCCTCGGCAGGTCGTACGTTGAAACGAGGCTCAAGCGGCTCGCCACGTTCGCCTTCTCGTGGCCGAGCTTCCTGGTGATCGGCGGCCTTGTTTGCTCTCTGGCCTACAAGACCGTCACCCTGCATCCGATCTACAACCTCGACATCTACATCCCCTACCACATGGTCTGGCACAACGCTTACATGGGCCTGGGGGTGCATCCGGAATGGAAGGAGCGCGGCGACAAGCACAAGGGCAAGCCCATCCCCGACGCCTTGACCGACAACATGGCCTGGATGGGCGCAGTCGCCGAGGGGGATGAGCGATATGGGATCACCGAGGCGTATCTGAACAACAACGTCATCGGCGGCTTTCCCGCCCCGCGGATACGGCTGCATGAGCAGCTCATCCGGGACAGGTTCCTTCGCTTCGTCCTGCACAACCCGAGGTTCGCGCTCGAAGTCTACCTTTGGTACAAGCCGAAGATGTTCTTCCAGGAACTCCTGTGGGCCTTTGAAGGCTATCGCTGGAGCCTGGGTACGATGCTCTGCCAAGTGGCGCTTCTCGCCCTTGGCGCATCTGCGTGGCGCCTGCTCGCCATTCCCGACGACGTCCGCAAGACGTTGAGCACGGCCCTGATCGTCACAGGGGTAATGAGCTTGATCCCGGTCGTGTGGACCTATCCCCTGCGCCACGTGGTTGGTGAGCAATTCCTGATCTGGATAGCCATTGTTCTGTACTTCGCGACGTTCCTCCTCAGTGAGGCGTGGTCGAGAGTCAGGCCGCTTGTGCCGCGTCACGCCTGATTTGCCCAGAGGCCACGCTTTGCTGCATTCTGCCTGGACATCAGCGCTCATGGCTGCGACGGCAATACCGTGCGGCTCCAAGGGGAACTTATGCAGGCAGTGATCCTGGCAGGTGGTGCAGGAACGAGGCTAAGCGAGGAGACGACCTTCCGCCCCAAGCCCCTCGTGGAAATCGGAGGGCGCCCGATCATCTGGCACATCATGAAAATCTATGCCGCGCATGGCATCACGGATTTCGTGGTTTGCCTCGGATACAAAGGACACATGATCAAGGAGTTCTTCGCGAGCTACGCGTTGCAACTTTCCGACGTCACCTTCGATCTCGGCGCACGCTCCATTACGACGCATCGTCACGAGGCCGAGAATTGGCGGGTGACGTTGATCGATACCGGACTGGCGACGATGACGGGTGGCCGCGTGGCCCGCGTCCTGAAGTACGTGCAAGGCGATGCGTTTTGCCTGACCTACGGCGACGGCGTGTCGAACGTGGACATCGGCCAATCGATCGCTTTCCACCGCGCCCACGGCAAGCTGGCGACGGTTACGGCCGTCTATCCGCCCCGGCGCTTCGGCGCGCTCGACATCGTGGGCGACAGCGTCGTCGGCTTTCGCGAGAAGCCGGAGGGGGAAGGCGGCTTCGTGAACGGCGGCTTTTTCGTCCTGTCGCCCAAGGTCGGCGAGTACCTCGAAGGCGACGATACGGTATGGGAGCAGACTCCCTTGCAACGCCTGGCCAGCGACAACCAGCTGTGCGCCTTCCGGCATGAAGGATTTTTTCAACCGATGGACACCCAGCGTGACCATGTCTACCTGGAGCAGATCTGGGCATCGGGCCATGCGCCATGGAAGTGCTGGTGACAAAAGAATTCTGGGCGGGACGCCGGGTCCTCATCACGGGCCAAACCGGCTTCAAGGGAGCGTGGCTCGCCTTCTGGTTGGCCGAGCTCGGCGCCGAGGTATCTGGTCTTGCCCTGCCGCCCGCCACGACGCCGAACCTGCACGACATCCTCGGCTTGCCGAAGCTCGGGCGTTTCGTGCACGCCGACATCAACGACCGCGCCGCGCTTCACGCCCTGGCCAAGGCGGTGCGACCTGAAATCGTCATCCATATGGCCGCCCAGGCGATCGTGCGGCGCTCTTATGCGGCACCAATCGAGACCTTTGCCGCCAACGTACTTGGCGTCGCCACCTTGTTGGACGTCGTGCGGGAAAGCCCGGACGCGAAGGCTGTGGTCGTCGTGACCAGCGACAAGGTCTACGAGAATGTGAACTGGTCCTGGGGCTATCGCGAGACCGATGTCCTGGGTGGACATGATCCTTACAGCGCAAGCAAGGCTTGCGCGGAAATCGTTACGACCTCGATGCGACGGAGCTTCTTTCACGCGGCCGGCCATGCTGCCCGCATCGCCACCGTCCGCGCGGGCAACGTGATCGGCGGCGGCGACTGGGCGGCGGATCGGTTGGTGCCCGATATCGTGCGCGGCTGTCTCGGCCCCGGGGCAACTGTTCGCCTGCGCAATCCCGGCGCGGTACGGCCGTGGCAACATGTGCTCGACCCCCTCGGCGCCTATCTGATGATCGCCGAGCGTCTCTGCACGGCGCCCGAAGGTGTCGACGATGCCTGGAATATCGGTCCCGATGCGGCCGAGAATCGCCCCGTCGGCGTCGTCGCCGAAGCCCTGGTCAAGGCTCTGGGACGCGGCCGGATCGACGTGGTATCGGATCCAAATGCCCCGGCCGAAGCCAAGCTTCTGACGCTGGACAACAGCAGGATCCGGATGCTTCTCGGTTGGCGTCCCCGCCTGGATTTCGAGCAGACGATTGCGCTCACGGCCGACTGGTACTCGGCATGGTCGCGCGGCGAGCCGGTCGATGCCGTGACCAGGGCGCAGATTTCAGCCTATCTCGAAAGCGGCGAGTGACGGGCAGCGGCCTTCGTTCCCAGCTGTCGCGATGGCGCGACCTCAATGGCAGCGGATGGCTGTTCCTGCGCTTCCTGGCGGTGGGCGGCCTCAACACGGTGTTCGGCTATGCCTGCTACGCGGGCTTCGTGTTGCTTGGAGCGCCGCTGTGGCTGGCCGTCGCCGGAGCGACCGGGCTTGGCCTGCTGTTCAACTTCATGAGCTACGGCGGGCTCGTCTTCGGGCGCACCTCCCTCGTCTTGCTGCCGCGGTTCCTGGCCTTCTATGTCTTCATCAGCCTGGCCAACTATGCGCTGCTGAAGCTCCTCGAGACGCTCGGTCTCGGCCCTCTCGTGTCGCAGGCCCTGCTGCTTCCCTTCCTGGCCGGCGCCGGCTTCGTGGTGATGCGTAAGTTCGTGTTCCGCAAGGAACCGCCACAGCCGGCATCCACGCCTGCGCAAAAATGGTAGACTGGGCCCGCAGAAACGTGCTCAGGCTGGCAGCCCCATACCCTCTCCCTGATCGTCCCAACCATGTCCTCTCTCGACGCGCTGCGCGATGAAATCCTGACGCTCGTGACCCGCTACGGCGAGCAGGCGTCGAAGGTGCGCCCCTTCGTTCCCGGCCAGACGCCGATCCCGGCTTCCGGCAAGGTCGTCGGCGCGCCGGAGATGCGCATGATCACCGACGCGGCGCTCGACTGCTGGTTGACCACAGGACGGTTCAACGAGGCGTTCGAAAGCCGGCTCGCCGAGTACCTCCAGCGCAAATATGTGCTAACCACGAACTCGGGCTCGTCGGCCAACCTAGTGGCCTTCTCGTCGCTGACCACGCCGCGGCTCGGCGATCGCGCGCTCCGGCCCGGCGACGAGGTCATCGGCGTCGCCGCGGGCTTCCCGACGACCGTCAACCCGATCCTCCAGTTCGGCGCCGTGCCGGTATTCGTCGACGTCGACATTCCGACCTACAACGTCGACCCCGCCCGGCTCGAGGCCGCGATCTCGCCCCGTACGCGGGCGATCATGCTGGCGCATACGCTGGGCAATCCGTTCGATCTCGACACGGTGATGGCGCTTGCGCGCAAGCATGACCTCTTCGTCGTCGAGGATTGCTGCGACGCGCTCGGCTCGACCTATCGAGGCAAGAGGGTCGGCACGTTCGGCGACATCGGGACGCTGAGCTTCTACCCGGCGCATCACATCACCATGGGTGAAGGCGGCGCCGTGTTCACCGCGAACTCCACGCTCAAGCTGGTGGCCGAATCGTTCCGCGACTGGGGGCGCGACTGCTATTGCGCCCCGGGCTGCGAGAACACCTGCAAGAAGCGATACGGCTGGCAGCTCGGCACGCTGCCCGTGGGCTATGACCACAAGTACATGTACTCGCATCTCGGCTATAACCTGAAGATCACCGACATGCAGGCGGCCTGCGGCCTGGCGCAGCTCGACCGGCTCGACGGCTTCGTCGCCGCTCGGCGAGCCAACTTCGCGTGGCTGCATCAGCGCCTGAAGCGCTGCGAGGAGTGGCTGATCCTGCCCGAGGCCACGCCCGGCTCCGATCCCTCCTGGTTCGGCTTCCCTATCACCCTCAGGGCCGGCCTGCGGCGCACCCGCGCCGAGCTCCTGCCGTTTCTCGACGGGCGGCGCATCGGCACGCGCCTGCTGTTCGGCGGCAACCTCACCCGGCAGCCCTACATGATCGGCCGCAACTATCGCGTCGTCGGCGACCTCGCCAACACCGACGTCATCATGAACGAGACGTTCTGGGTGGGCATCTATCCGGGCCTCACCCAGGAGATGCTCGAGTACGTGGCGCGCAGCATCGAGGATTTCTTCGCCGGAGCGGCGGCGTGAACCCAGGCTCCGCGATCAGCCGGACCGACTTCGATCACGTTCTGAATCATACATCGGAGCTCTGGAAGGACCTGCGCGGCGCGCGGCTGTTCATCACGGGCGGCAGCGGCTTCGTCGGCAAATGGCTGGTCGAGACTCTGCTTGCCGCCGACGAGCGCCATCGGCTGGGCCTGCGGGTCACCGTGCTGACCCGCGACAGCGTCGGCTTTCGCGCCAGGCTGCACTGGATCGCCGCGGCCCCGGCAGTGACCGTGGTGCAGGGCGACGTCCGGAGCTTCGCCTTTCCCGACGGCGCGTTCTCGCACGTCATCCACGCGGCCGGCGACCTCGCGGTCAACGCCGCGCCGCTTTACGTGCACGACGTCATCGTCGCCGGCACACGCCGCGTCCTGGAGTTCGCCGCCGGGCGCGGCATCGCCGACATGCTGCTCGTGAGCTCCGGCGCTGCCTATGGCCGCCAGCCGGACGACGTCGAAAGGCTCGACGAGGATTTCGCTGGCGCGCCGTCGCTGACAGAGCCAAGGACGGCCTATGGCCAGGGCAAGCGCGAAGCCGAGTGGCTGAGCCATGCCCATGCAGCGGCGCATGGCATCCGTCTCAGGGTCGTGCGGCCCTTCACGCTCGTGGGGCCCTATTTGCCGCTCGACGGCGATTTTGCGGTGTCGAACTTCGTTGCCGACCTGATGGCCGGCCGGCCGATCGGCGTTGCCGGCGACGGCACGGCGTTGCGCACGTATCTCTATGCCGCGGACATGGCGATCTGGCTGTGGGCTGCCCTGCTGCGCGGGCCGCCGGGCCTGGTGTGCAACGTCGGCGGCGAGGAGGTCGTGAGCATGGCCGAGCTCGCGACCTTGATCGCGGGACTTGCCCGCCCTGCACTGCGGGTCCGCATCGCGCACGCCGCGCCGCCCGCCCGTGCGGCTCAGCGCTACGTGCCGTCGGTCGCGCGCGCCCGGCAGGTGCTTGGTGTGGCGCCGACAGTTCTGCTAGAAGACGGCCTGCGACGGATGATCACCTCGTATGAACTGGCCGCGGCCGGGAGGCGCATTCTTGCCTGAGAGCCGCCTGCGTTCGCGAGCGAACGCCTTCGATGCGGCGCGCCTTCGGGCCAGCGTCCTGCGCATGGCTTTCGCCGGTTCCACTGTCCATGTCGGATGCGCCCTGTCGATCATCGAGATCGTGGCGGTGCTCTATCGCAGCCATCTCAACCTTGGCGACCGCACGCCGAGGGCGGCCGGACGCGACTATCTGGTGCTCAGCAAGGGCCACGGCGTGATGGCGCAGTATGCCTGCCTGCATGAGCTGGGCTGGCTGACCGACGCCGATCTCGACAGATACTTCTCCAACGGCACCCGTATGAAGGGCCTGTCGGACGCGCACGTGCCCGGCCTCGAGGTCACTTCCGGCTCGCTCGGCCACGGCCTGCCGGTGGCGACGGGCCTGGCCCTCGGAGCGCAGCGGCTGAGGTCGGGACAACGCGTCTTCTGCGTCGTCGGCGACGGCGAGATGAACGAGGGCGCGATGTGGGAGGCGCTTTTGTTCGCCGGCCAGTTCCGTCTCGACAACCTCGTGGTGATCGTCGACGAGAACCGCTTCCAGGCGATGGGGCCGACCCAGGAAGTGATCTCGCTCGGCAGCCTCCACGCCAAGTTCGCGGCATTCGACTACGACGTGCTGAGCGTCGACGGGCACGACGAGAAGGCGCTCGACGCCGCCCTCGACGACCTGATGGCCAGGCGCAACGGCCGGCCCAAGGCGATCGTCGCCGCGACGGTCAAGGGACGCGGCGTCAGCTTCATGGAGAACAACAACGTCTGGCACTACACGCGGCTGACGAAAGAGACCTTCGACGCCGCGCTGGCGGAGGTCGAAGGCCGGTGAGAGCGACCTTCTCGCGCATCCTCACGCAAGCCGCGCAGCATGACGAGCGGGTCCTGCTGCTGACCGGCGACCACGGCTACGCGCTGTTCGACGAGTTCCGCAAGAACTGCCCCGGCCAGTACATCAACTGCGGCGTTGCCGAGCAGAACATGGTCGGGGTCGCTGCCGGCCTGGCCAAGGCCGGGTTCCGGCCCGTCGTCTACGGGCTTGCGGCTTTCGTGCCAATGCGGGTGCTGGAGCAGATCAAGATCGACGTTTGCTATGAGGAGCTGCCGGTGGTCTTCGTCGGCGACGGCGCCGGCGTGGTCTATGCCCAGCTCGGCACCAGCCACCAGTGCACCGAGGATGTCGCGGCGCTGCGTGCGGTTCCCAATATCGGCATCGTCTCGCCGGCCGATCGCTTCGAGCTGCAGTACTGCTGGAAGCACCTGCTGCAGAGCAAGGGCGCCGGATATCTGCGTTTCGGCAAGGCCGACGGCGGCGATGTCCATGCCGCGATTCCCGACGCGCCGGTCGGCGACCTGCTGCAGGCCAGGCCGGGCAAGGGAGACTGGGCGATCATCGCTACCGGTTCGATGGTCGTCGCGGCGTGTCGCCTTTCAGCAGCCCTGGGCGGCGCGCCGGTCTGGAGCGCACCGGTCCTCCATCCCATCAACCGTGCGCAGGTGGAAAGCATCGGGCGCGCGTTCGGCGGCATCTTCGTGGTCGAGGAGCATTCCATGGCGGGCGGGCTGGGCGGCCTCGTCGCCGAGATCGTGGCCGAGACCGGCGGCTGCCGGGTGATACGCTTCGGCACGCGCCAGTTCTCCGAGTTCTGCGGCGACTACAAGTACCTGTTGTCCCAGCACGGGCTCGACGACAGCACCCTGCTCGCCGGGATGACGAGCGCGATGGCTCGCGAGGCGCCATGACCAAGCTGATCAGCATCGTCTCGCCCTGCTACAACGAGGAAGCGAACATCGAGGAGCTGGTGGCGCGGGTCCGCAAGGTCATGACCGGACTGCCCTACCGCTACGAGCATATCGTCATCGACAACTGCTCGACCGATTCGACGGTCGCTAAGCTTCGCGCCATGGCGGCCGAGGACCGCAACCTCAAGGTCATCATCAACTCGCGGAATTTCGGCCACATCCGCTCGCCGCATCACGCCATCCTGCAGTCGAGCGGCGACGCCTGCATCTGGATCGCGTCGGATCTGCAGGATCCGCCCGAGATGATCGCCGAGTTCGTCGCCAAGTGGGAACAGGGCTACAAGCTGGTCATGGCCGTCAAGCCGGTCAGCCGCGAATCCAAGCTCACCTTCGCCATGCGCCGGGCCTACTACAGGTTCCTGTCGCAGATCTCGGAGATCGAGCTGGTGCCGAACGCGACCGGCTCCGGCCTCTACGATCGGCAACTCATCCAGCTGCTGCAGAAGGTCGACGATCCCTACCCCTATTTCCGCGGCCTGATCCGGGAGTTCGGCTTCGAGGCGGCGACCGTGAACTTCGAGCAGCCGCGTCGCATGCGCGGCGTCTCCAAGAACAACCTCTACACGCTGTACGACATAGCGATGCTCGGCATCGTCAAGCATTCGAAGGTGCCGCTCAGGATCATGACGATCGGCGGCTTCGTGCTCTCGGCTCTCTGCATTGTCGTGACGGTTCTGCTCGTCGTGGCGAAGCTGATGTTCTGGAACCATTTCAGCGTCGGTATCATCCCCATCCTGATCAGCATCTTCTTCTTCGCCGCCATCCAGATGATCATGATCGGCTTCCTGGGCGAGTACATCGCGCAGATCTACGTTCACCTCCGCAAGTTGCCGCTGGTCGTCGAAGCGGAGCGGATAAACTTCTGACCCGTCGGGGATCCTACTGCTCATTCGAGATCACGATGATGTGTCAGCTTGAAAGCACTGCTGGCATCCGGGTCCAGCCACACAACGAATGGCGTGCTCGCTGGTTCAGCCCGCCAGATAGGGCCCTCTACGGAGCCCAAAAGTCGCGAAAACGAGATTGCCGATCTTGACCTTAGTTCTTGACTTTGATTAACTTAAGTTATAATATCGGAGCGTTGCGTCGCTTCCCGCGCGCTCCCGCTCTATGCATCGTTGATCCGATACCATCACGGCCGGCAAGCGCTGCGCCGGCAGGCCAACCTGCTTCTCAGGGCGCGGCCCAGGCTTGGGAGGGGGTAGCGCAAACTGCGGGAACTGCGCAAACCCCAAAAGTTCCGATGAAATGGGCATCGAACACATCCATGGTTCTCACGTCGCAAACTGCGGGAACTGCGCAAACCGCGCTGGAGGGCAGTCGATGCCCACCCCTTCCGTCCCATGGGGTGCACTCCACCCTGGAGGACACTCCGCGGAGCGCTTGGCGTACTAGGTCCGAGAGCGCCATCTTAGCAGCCGTTCGAAGCTGCGCGGTTTGTCCTCCAGCTTTTCCACCGGCTTGTCCTGCGGTTTCGCGCCGCCAAAGACAGTCCAGTAGCGCGCCCGCGCGGTCTCGTCGGCGACGATTTCGGCGGAGGACGTGTCGATCGGCGGCACGAACGGGATGTCCTCGATCTTTTGCAGGACCACGATGAGGCCCGCGTCGACCGCTCGCTGCTGCCGTATCTGCTCGGCATTCACAGGATCATACTTTGCCACTTCGTCGGCGATATCGGACGAAATCGGCGTGCTCACGACGTCCCACGTGACCCGCATGTCGAGAAAGCGATAGCGGCAGCTTCGCGACAGCAACCAGAAGAACTTCGGGTTGTAGTTGAACATGCCGTGGTTGGAGTAGCCCTGCGTCGGCACGTTGTGGACCATCACGCCGCCGACCGCCGTGAGGTCGTGCATGATCTTCATTGCCTGGTTCTGATTGGCCACATGCTCGGTCGTGCCGAAGTTCGTCACCAGCTGGTACTTGCCCTTGTGCTCGTCGGGTACGTCGTCGAAGTTCAGATCGAGCCTGATCGTATGAGGCGCCGTGTCGACGTCGGCCGCCATGTAGGTGCAGCCGAGCCACTCCCAGAAATCCTTCGTGAAGGGGGCGTCCTCGCGCAGCAGCTCGATCTCCGAGGACCGGGTCTGCGGCAGGGCGCGCCCGAAGTCGCGGTAGGGAACGCCGAACGCGTCGGCATAGGCCTGTAGCAGACCGGGATCGCGCAGGACGCCATCGCCGAGCTGCTGAGCGCCGATCTCGGCGACCGAGAACTTGCCGGGAAGGATGCCGTTGCGACGAAGCTTCAGGATCACTTCAAGATCGAACGATCCAACCCCCATATCCTCACCTCATCCCGTTGCGGAACCGATAGCGCTTCAGTGCCGCCTGGACCAGTGCGACCTCCTCATCGCAATCGCCCGATGGCGGATAAGGCACCTTGCCTGACGGGAAGAACTGCCGGCTGGCAAAGTTGCGGCGATGGGCAGCGTAGTCGGCCTCATGCGCCTGGACGAAGGTCTCGAGCGAGAACCCGCCGTCGAGGAAGTCCTCCCGCCCTGCCGGAGCGCCGAACTGGGCGATCACCATCTCGGCCTTCTGCAACACGGTCAGCCGACCGTCATTCTGCAACAGGCGGGGCAACAGCGCGTAGTCGACATTCTCGTGGTGGGGATGAAACGGCCGCGACATCAGCCGGGCCGAGATCGCGAGCGGATGCATGAAGATCGAATGAATGGCAAGGCCGCCGGGCAGCGCCCAGACCAGCTCGCGCGCGTGCCGGCAAAAGGCCCGGTTCTCCGGCGTCATGACCAGCGAGCGATGATAGGCATCCGGAATGGCGATCGCGGCCGTCAGCAGCTCGTCTGCGGGCAGGTCCAGCTCGCCCTCCCTGCCCCGGCTCCTGCCGTCGAGCCACGACCGAAGGTCCGCAGGTTCGCATTCGATGCCGGCGACGGCGCAGCAATCGGCGCCCTGATCGAGAAGGCGACCGATATTGGCAAGGCTGTCGCGGGACAGCACGACATCGATCGGCAACAGGTAAAGCTCGGCCTTCAGAGCTGCGGCCAGCAGCACGGTCTGATGGTCGAGGAAGCCGTAAAAATAGTAGAAGTTGAAGTCGTCGCGCACTCGCCTCTCGAGGAGCTCTTCCGGGAAGCAGGTGAACACGACCTCGGCGAACTTGCGCAACCGCTCGAAGGCAGGGTGCGCGGCAATCCTCTTTCGGTCGCGCTCGGTCGTGACGATCGAGAGGATCACCCTCTTGCGTCGCGCCAGCGCGCGAATGTTGCCTTCGGCGAGCAGCGACGGAACGTGATAGTTCATGAACTTGTCGACGAAGGCCTCGCCCCAGGCGATCGAGCCGATGACGGCATACGAACGCCTCCACAACGACCTGCCGCGTAGCCGCTGCGCCTGCGCGACATTCGCAGCCTTGAGCTCCATCATCTTGACGAGGAAGTCGTGGGCAAAGGCGGTGCCCTCGCCGCCGTCCTTTGCGATGGCAATCGCCTTGCCGACGTGATCGACGTTCACCGCCGCTCGGATCAGCACCTTGCGCTCGGCGACGTCGAGTTCGCCCTCGCCGCTGGGGCAGAGATCG
This sequence comes from Reyranella soli, assembly GCF_007992495.1. GTDB lineage: Bacteria > Pseudomonadota > Alphaproteobacteria > Reyranellales > Reyranellaceae > Reyranella > Reyranella soli. The sequence goes on along the minus strand of NZ_BKAJ01000020.1, from coordinate 66,847 downwards.
ACCAGACGCCTGCCCTCCACGACCGCGCCGGCCATGTTTTCCATGCCGTATTCCGATATCTCGTACTGATGCAGGGCGTTCAGCGCGGACAGGACCTGGCCCGCCGTCGGCCTGAGGATATCGTCGGCCTTCTGCAACGCCGCCAGGAAAGCACCGTGAAGGGCTTCGGGCGGATCGGCCGCCTGCTCGTCCGCTGGACGGGCCACCGCGAGTCGCACGGGCTGCCTGAAGAACGCCGCCTGACGAGGCCGCGGGAGAAGAGCGGCGAAGGGCGGAAACTTCTTGGCATCGCCGGCGACGTCGTCGATGCTGCCGGGCGGAAGACCCAGTTCGCCGATGACGATGCCGTCTTCGGCAGTCACGAAATGCGGGGCTGCGTCCGGGGCCAGGATCGCGTCCATTTCGGCCGATGGCCTGATCGAGAAGCGGCGCGAAGTCTTCCGCAGGCTGGTGTGCGCCAGGAAAACGATCTCGTGGCAGGTCGTGTGCACGGCCAGATGGTCCCTGCCGACCCAGGTCAGCCGCAGATGGGCCGTCGGCCCCCTGTCGGACACGAACCCTTCGATGAAGGTCGAGCAGCTTGTCGGCGCGCCGACCAGGATCCCCATGTGCGCCAGGAGGCCGGCCGACATCGACTTCGACTGATCCGCCTCGTTCCGCTGGAACGACTCGTCGATGTAGCCCCTGTTGCTGACCCAGACGGCAGCCGACAGGATCTCGGTCCTGCGTTGGGCAAGTTCAAGCACCTGCTTGAAGAAGCCGGCGGCGTATATCGCATTCGGGTTGATGGACAGGAAATCGGCGTCTCGGCGCCGGGCTTCGTCCAGATGCAGGTATTGCAGCGCCCCAACCAGCCAATCCCGTTCCACCTCGTGCAGCACAGGCCCGCCAGCAAGCCTGTCCGGAATCGACTGGCAGACGATCGCACAGCCGGGCAGGCGCTGCTTCATGTGCGTCTCGATGTCGGCGACCCTGTGCTGGCAGACGGAGAAAAGAAACGTCACCTTGCGCTGGCCGAGGAGCCGCTTGAAACCCTCTTCGCCTGCAAGCGAGGGAAGGCATAATTCCATGAAATTCGAAAACGACCGGTCGTCAGCAATGACGACGCTGAGGACCGCGGCCCGTTTGCCGATGCCGGTCGCCGCGAAGCGCAGCCGATCGGCGAACGCGCGGCCTTCACCCATGCGACCGAGCTTTGCCTCGATGAACCGCAGCAGGTCGAGTAGGTATTGCCCACGATCGTCGCCTTCGAGATGCCCCTCTTCTTCCAGGAGCTCATAGACCGCACGACACGACGCGAGGTCTCCGGCGTCGTACAGCAGCTCCTGAAGACAGAGCTCCTTCAGATCCTCTATGCCCTTGACGGCATCGGGGAAGGGCAGGCGCGCAGCCCGCCGCCACCAACGCTGCGCGCCGCTGCGCAGGCAGCAATCCACGGCGAACAGGTAAAGGTCCAGGAGCTTCTGCTGGCGCTGAAGACCGTCGATCGACTTGGCGTCGACAAGAGCAGTGCTTGCGGGCGCAGCGGCCGTTTTTGTCATTCAGGCGCCGGCCGCCCTGGCCGGATCGAGGTTGACGCCGAACAACGCGTTGATCTCGCGCACATCCTGGACCACGTCGTTGCAGGCAGTGTATCCGACGAGCCGGCACGGCAGACGTTGCGCCTGGATGAAGCAGGCCTTTTGCACGGGATATGTCCAGTCGTGGCAACGCAGGAAGTCTTCATAGGTGAACGACCGCCCGGTCGTCTCGTAGCGCCGGTGGCCGGCCGTAAAATTGTTCACGTATGCACGGCCCGGATCCATGAGCTTGATCAGGTCGGGCCGTGTGAACAGTCGCGGGATCATGCCATAGTCGATGTTGGCGAAATGCTTGCGCCGATATTTCGCCAGGCCCGACGCCGTGGTGAAGAGCGGATGGATGAAGACCGAATGGATCTCGACGCCGCCTTCCACCGGCCAGAACAGCTCGCGCGGGTGACGGCCGAAATCCTTGTTCTCGTTGGCGATGACCTGGGACTGGAAGTAGTGATGCCGATGCTCGAAGGCGAGCGAAGCGAGCTCGTAGGTCGAGATCCGGATCGGCCCCTCGCCGGCGAAGCGCTCTTCGAGCGCGGGCAGAAACGTCTCCGTCTCGGCGACGAGATTGCCGCCGCCGCACACCTCGTAGCCTTCGTGACGATAGTTCGCCATGTTGGCAAGCGTGCCTTCCGCCACCACGCAGTCCACGGGAATCATGAAGAGGTGCGAACCCGCGCCCTCGGCAAAATAGATCGAGCAGTGATCCAGCATGCCGTACAGGATGTAGAAGTTCCGCACGAGATGGCCCTGGCGCAGGATCTCGATCAGTTGATCCGGAATGATCGTGAACTCAACGTCGGCGATCGCCGACAGCTCGATGAAGATGGGGTCGGTGGAGAGCCGCTGCTTGCCGGCCTCATCGGTGACGATGCTGAAGACGACCTGGCCTTGTTGTGCGAGGGCCGGAAGATTGCCGTCCGACAGCATCGAACGCACGTTGTAGCGCAGGAAGTTGCGGATGTACTCCTCGCCCCAGACGATGCACCCCATGGTGAAGATCTCGGTCGTCGGATGCCCGGCGCGATAGGCACGCCCGCGCGCCTCGCAGTCGGCGAACTGCGTGGCGGCGTACTCGAGAAAGGTCCCGATCTCCTGCCGGAAAGGCAAGGCACGGTCGTTGGCGAGGAACCGCAATTCGTTGAACAGGCCGAGACGCAGAAGGTTGACCCAGATGCGATCGAGCGCCTCATCCTCAGCCGGCGTGCCCTCGTATTTCGTGCGCCAGCCGAGGATCTTGTGGCGCAGCGCGTCGACCCTGCCGTCGACCTCGGCAATGCAACCTTCGCGGACTTCGAAGGCCAGGATCGAGTCGGACTCGTTGGCAAGTTCGAGCAGCGTCGGCAACGACGGTTCCGGCGGCGCGCGGCGCTCAATTCCCAGAAGGGCGCGCAACCTGGCGACGACGCCAGAAAAGAACGGGCCGCTCCGATGATCTGCTTCGTTGCCTGATTCCGCGCTCATAGCCTGAAAACCCATTGCGGTATTTAGATCATAAAGCAGAAGACTGCCAATCGCCCTCGGACGGCAACGGGCCGTTCGACGGGCTAGCCGGGCCGGTTCGTGGGGACGTAGCGAAAATCGATCGCATGCCCTTTCCACCGCTGGATGATCCGCTCGGCCACGACCACCGACATGGGTATGAACACCAGCGCGCCTTCGGGCACGCGCGACGGATCGACGATCGGCAGGCTCAGCAACTGATGGCCGACGCGGTTCCTGTCCTCGTCGACGAAGAAGTCGACCTTGCTGTCGAGTTCCATCATCGTCCAAAGGGCCGCGATCGACGAGCCCATGATCCCAAGGGGTTGCCCTTCCTCACGGCAGGATTTCGCAGCTTCGCGGACCTCATCCAGCAGCTTGAAATAGAACAGACACCTTTCCCGCGATGCCTTGCCACCGTCGCCCGCGGCCAGTGGAGGGCCAGCGGAAGGACCGCCGACCGACAGGACGGCGACCAGTTCCTTGGGCAGCATTTCGGTTGAGAACAACTCGGTGTGCAGCCCTGCGGCGTGCGTCACGTACGACAGGCTGTTTTCGTCGAAATGGCTGCAATGGTCGGCAATGATCAGGTCGCTGGGATTCTGCCGCAGGTTGGGCATTGCCAGCAGGATTCGCCCCCGCGGAGTCAGGTGACCGCTGATCTCCTTCAAAAAGGAGATCGGATCAGGGATGTGCTCCAGCACGTGCGACAGCGAGATCACGTCGAACTTTTCCGCATAGGCGGCATTGGCCCCGCTGTAGAAGGCCTCCACGCCCGGCAGGGCAAGGACCGTGTCCTTCCACTGGTCGAACAATTCCGCGCCGGACAGCTTCCAGTCGGGCCGCAACCCGTGAAAGCTCTTCAGCAGATTTCCGTTGGAGCAGCCGAAATCGAGGAGGCGCCCTTCTCTGGCCAGGTCGACCATGTCGAGAAAGTTGCGCAGCAGGATCAATGACCGCGGACCGCTGCCCTTGGCCGAGTCGAAGATTGTCGGCTCGGCACCCTGGCTCTGGTGGTTGATGTCGTAGCTTGCATAGATGCGATCGGCCATTGCCTGCCACGTCGGCGTGATCGTCTTTTGAACGGTCAGGCAGCGTGGGCAGATGGAGAACTCAGCCGTCCCCGGGACCGGCTGGACATCCGACGAAACCAGGCGGAACGGCTTCCCCTTCTGCTCAAGCGGCTCGACATCCAGGTGACCACAGATATGGCAGGCCGTCGCAGCACTGTGTCCGGGCGGGTTGGGCATGGAACGATCAGCGGCCCAGAAAGGCCAGGACCTCGCTCGCGACGGTCTCGACGTCGGCCCGGCTCATGTACTGGTTCACGGGAAGGGTCAGAATCCGCTCGGCCTGCCGCTCGGTCATCGGGAAGTCGCCCTTCTTGTGGCCGAGCGCGTGGGCTGCCGGCTGCAGATGGATCGGCACCGGATAGTGGATCGCCGTCTTGATGCCGATCTCCTTCAGATGGGCCTGCAGCTCGTCGCGCTTGTCGACCTGGACGACGAAGGTGTGGAAGGTGTTGAACTCCTCGTTGCGGCAGGTCGGCACGTACATGCGCTCGTGATGCAGGAGCTTCTGGTAGAGCGCCGCATTGTCGCGCCGCTTGGCGATCACGTCGGGCAGCTTCTCCAGGCGGTAGCTCAGGATCGCCGCCTGCAGCGTGTCCATGCGCGAGACCATGCCCCATTCCTCGATGGTCGCCCGGTCGGCCATGCCGTGCGCACGCAGGCGGCGCATGCGCTCGGCCGCCGCCTTGTCGTTGGTGGTGACGAAGCCGCCGTCGCCCAGCGCGTTCAGGTTCTTGAGCGGATGCGCCGAGAAGCAGCCGAAATGGCCGATCGCGCCCGCGAGCCTGCCCTTGTACATCGAGCCGATCGCTTGCGCGGCGTCCTCGATCACGACCAGGCCGTGCCGGTGGGCGATCTCCATGATCTCGTCCATCTGGCAGATGCGGCCGGTAAGATGGACCGGCATGATCGCCTTGGTGCGGGGCGTGATCGCCTTGGCAATCTTTTCGGGATCGATGTTCTGGTCGGCCAGCACGTCGGCGAAGACCGGCTTGGCGCCGAGCTGGATGATGGTGGCGGTCGAGGCCACGAACGAGTTGGGCGGCGTGATGACCTCGTCGCCCTCGCCGACGCCCGCGATCTTCATCGCCAGCAGCAGCGCATCGGTGCCCGAGTTGAGCGCCACGGCCTCGGCCGTGCCGCAATACTCGGCCAAGCGCTTCTCCAGCGCCGCCAGGTCGTCATGCGTGCCGACGAAGGAGCCCTTCAGCACGACCTGTTCGAAGATCTTCTTCAGATCCTCCATCTGGTCGCGGCCCTGGGCGGGCAGGTTGACGTAGGGAATGTTGTGCTTCGCCATCTCAAGCCTCATAGAACTCTTCGACCGTCTGGACGGTATACGCCAGCTGCTCCTCGGTCAGATGCTCGTGCGCCGGGAACGAGATCATCGTCGCGGCGTGGCGGTCCGTCACGGGGAAATCGCCCTTCTTGTAGCCGTACTGGCGCAGCCCTTCCTGCTGATAGAGCGGCACCGGATAATGCACCTTCACCTCGACACCCTGCTTCTTGCAGTGGGCGACCAGCTCGTCGCGGCGCTCGGCGAAGACGATGTAGAGGTGGAATACCAGCTTCCGATTATTGAAGCGCTGCGGCAGCTTGATGCCGGGAATGCGGCTGAGCCCGCGGTCGAGATAGGCCGCGTTTCTGATGCGCGTGTTGGTGATGAAATCGACCTGGTTGATCAGCCAGTTGCCGACCACCGCCTGGATCGAATCCAGCCTGGAGTTGCAGCCCATGCGGACGACGCTATCACGGCCGGCCAGCCCGTGATTGCGCAGCTGGCGCAGCTCGGTGGCGAAATCGTCGTCGTCGGTGACGATCATGCCGCCGTCCGACCAGACGTTCAGGTTCTTGAGCGGATGCAGCGAGAAGGCTCCGGAGCGGCCGTAGGTGCCGGAGTTCTTGCCCTCGATGTTGCCCAGGATGCACTGGCAGGAATCCTCGACGACCGGGAGGTTGTGCTTCTTCGCGACCTCCATCAGCGCCGGCATGTTGGTCATCTGGCCGGCAAGATGGACCGGCACGATTGCCTTGGTCTTCTTGGTGATCCTGGCCTCGACCTGACTCACATCCATGCAGAAATTGTCAGTGCAGTCGACGAACACCGGCTTCGCAAACAGCTCGCCGATCGCGCCGACCGTGGCGATGAAGGTGTTGGCCGTCGTGATCACCTCGTCGCCCGGACCGACGCCCAGCGCCTTCAACCCGAGCTTGATCGCATCGGTGCCCGAGTTGACGCCGATCGAATGGCGCGTGCCGATCATCGCGGCGAATTTCTCCTCGAACTCGCGCACCGGCTTGCCCAGCGTGAAATCACCCGTCGGCACGAACTTGCGGAACAGGTCGAGGATCTCCTCGATGTTCTCGGCGCTGAACTGCTTGGGCAGGTAGGACCACTGAACCTTGTAGCCATTGGGCTGGGCTGGCAGGTCTATGCGCGACATCCTGTGACGATCCCTATTTCTGGCTGGCGGTGATGGCACGACGCGCCGCGTCGACGCTTTGCAGCATATCGCGCGGCGGGAAAAGGCTGACATACGCGACGTCGGCCGAAACCGCCTCCTCGATACGGGCCCGCACCTTGAATTCGTTCTCCGAGCCGACGCCAAGCAGGCACAGCAGCTTGCCGCCGACGGCGCCGGCCACCTCGGCAAGCGGCCGCACGAAATTCGGCGTCCCCGGCATCAACCGGTTCTGAATGTCCTGTCTGTCGTCGACGACGAAGTCGATCTTGTCTGCGATCTGGCAAACGGATGCCAGCAGGCAGGAGCGCGGCGCGGCCCCGTAGACGAGGACCTTGAAGCCGTTCGACCGCGCCAGCGACACGAGGCCGTTCAACTCGGCCTTCTGCCGCTCGATGCCGCCGGCAAACCGGCGCAGAAGCTCGATCGTCGGAGCGGGATCGGGAAGCTTGGGCGTGGTTGCGACCGGAACGGCCCGCTTGTGGGCGACGAAAGCCATCGAGCCGCCGCCGAACACGTAGGTGCGCCGGTCACAAACCTCGAAGCCGAACCGCCCCAGCATGTGCTCGACCAACGCCGGCGTGAAATAGTTCACATGCTCTTCCCACAGGATGGCGGGACTGCCCAGCCTGAAGCTCTCCTCCACTTCGGGAAGCTCGAGAACCAGCAGGCCATCGTCCCGCAGCAACATCCGGATGCCGGCGAAAAAGTCTTCGAGGTCGCTGACATGCTCTACGACATGGCGCAGGAACAGCGTGTCGAACGCGCCATGCTTGGCGACAATCTGCTGTGCCTGCGCCTGGGTCAGGTAGCTGGTGTAGACGTCATAGCCCTTCTTGCGGGCCATGTCGGCGGCGACCGCATTGGGTTCGATGCCGACCACCTGCGTATAGCCCGCGCGACGCAGGTTCTCCATCAGGCTGCCGTCGTTGCAGCCGACGTCGATGGCTTTCGCCGGGTCTTGGCGGGCGACCGCCGTCGTGATCAGGTCTTCGAGATGCCTCGGCCGCTGAAAGCCTGTCGTATACGTGTCGGCTTCGCCGTAGATCAGGTCGGCGGGTATGGCGTTCACGATCTGCAGGAGGCCACAGTCCTGGCAGCTCTCGAAGTCGACGGTGAAGCGCGGATCGGGATCCTGCGGGCTCTTCCTCAGATAGTGGGATATCGGAAGTTCACTGAGGCTGATGAAATGTGAGAGACGCCGCCCTCCGCACAAACGACAGCGTGGCGCGTCGCTCATCGTCCGCCGTGATCCGAAAGGCTGTGCCCGGCCGTACGCCCATCCACAAACACTTTACCTGCCTTCATTGCTATTGCCCCGATTAGTCAATCAATACAACAGCTTCACCAGCAAATGGTAGTGCCGAAACCGGCTTTCTTCCGGCCGATTGGCCCCGACACGGTCACAGCCGCCACGATTTCCTGGCCTGGTTGGCTTCTTCGAGGCGCGCCGCCTCGTCGACGATGGCGTCGACCAGCGAGGCGGCCGCCTGCTCCACGCGCGCCCACTCTTCATGACGTTCCAACGAGCCGTAGCGGAGCGGCGAACGGAACAGCCTGCCGCGCAGCCTCCCCCAATATCCCCATAGCCACAGCGCGAACCGAGGCACCGAAGGCGCCCCTTCGCCCTCCTGCAAGGCGTCGAGGATCGGGTCGTCGTCGATGCCCAGGCAGACGATGCTCGCATCCTGGACGATATCGATCCTGGCCTCATCGAGAGAGGTGCGGTCGATGAAGCGGCTGTCGACGGGGTCGACCGACAGCCGCAGGGGATGATCGAACGCTTTCGGCCGAAGCAGGAACGGATGGTAGTGATTGCCATGGATGAGCAATCCGTCGTCGCCGACCCGCCAGGCGATTCGCAGCGGTGGGTCGATCGACCGGCCGGCATCGGCAAAGTTGTCGGCAGGGATGTGCTCAATGACGAGCCTTGCGCAACTCTCTGATGAAAGCCTCAAAATTCCGTCGGCGTCGCGGAACTGATGCTCCAGGAGAGGCCGCAGAATCTTGCCGCGCATCTGAATGGCGTGCGCCAGAACCGCATCGGCAGCACTCATGCGCGTGGCCATGGCCAACAGGGCGCCATCGTTCAGGGCGAGGTCAGCAACAAGGCAGCTGACAAATGCATCCGTCGCACGTCCCGCCGTCAGGGCCACGTAGTGAGCGCAAGACATCAACGCGAACTTGCAGTTGCGTTCGTAGTAGAAGGCCAGCGAATTCTGCGAATAGTGGACTTTCTCGTGGCCGTAGCAGGCTTGCATGACCGCGCGGTAGTCCACGAGGTCCGCGGGGTAGTGAATGAAGTCGACCGTGGCATGGTCCTCGAGACGGCGAAACAGCGGCTTGGCACGCAGCGCTTGCTCGCTCTCCGCGGTCGTAAAGACGGCAATGTGAACCGAATGATTGCGCGCCAAGGCCGGCAGGTTGTTCGGCGAAAGCAACGAGGCGCAGAAAAAGCGCTCGCAGTACGCCGAGTGCGTTTCCCCCCAGACCGGAAGCGAGATGACGAAGGGCTGCCGGCCGTCCCGCTTGCGCTCGATCGACGAGGCCAACTGAGCGGCCCAGGAGTCGTATCGATCGAGCAGCGTCATGACAAAACGGGCGAACGCATCCTGCGCGTCGACTTCCAGCACGCTTTCGAAGAAGTCACGGATTTCGCCCGGGGCGCCGTGCCTGAGCAGGGTTATGGCCGCATGGTGACGCAGCAGCGCATGACCCGGATCCTTGCGGAACGCCTGGCGCAGGACCACCAACGCATCGTCGTTGCGGTTGGCCCTGTCGTACATCGTGGCGAGCCGGATCGCGATCTCCGGATCCCGGGTCAGTGCCCATGCCTGCTCGACCTTGTCGATCGCCTCTTGGATGCGATGAGGATCGGCCGACCACAGCTCGCCCCCTTCGTGCAGCAGCTGTGTCGCCACGAAGTCCGTCGCCCGGCCACCCAGGAAGGGAATCAGCCGCGCCCGCAGGGACGCTTTACCTGCCCCACTCATCCGAATTTAACCGCCCTATGCAGAAAGTGGCGACTATGCCGTAGGTTGTCAGATCCCGCCAACTCCATAGCCTGCAACGATTTCTTCAGGAGATGCACATTCAACACAAGGTCTGAACTTTCTGGCTCGACCGTAACAGCACTTACAGTGCTAGGCCAAATCCCGTATATCGATAACGGTCGTTTCATCACTTGAGCAGTTCAACGTGAACGCCGCCCGGCCATACGTCAGTTTCGTCTCCTACTTCCGCAACGACGGCTATACCAGCGATTTTGATCTGCGAGTCAGGCGGGCGACCAGCTTTCTCGTCCGCCAGTTGCAACGGGCGGAGATCGATTCCGAGATCATCCTGGTCGAGTGGAATCCGCCAAACGATCGACCGCTCATCATCGAATCGCTTGACCCGTTGCCCCAAGGCGACTGCGTTCAGGTGCGCGGTATCGTCGTCGGGCGCGAGCATCACGAAAGGTTCATCGGCTCGCAGGAATCCGGCATGAACCCCGCCGCCGCGGCCAATGTAGGGCTGCGGCGCGCCAAGGGCCGCTTCGTCTCGCCTAAGGCGTCCGACACCTATCTGTCGAACGAGATCATCGCCACCATTGCGCGGCAGGATCTTCACGAGAACGCGCTGTACCGCTGCGACCGTTGCGACGTCGTGCTGTCCCCCACGCTGCTGCGCAACCTTGGCGACGATGCCCTGCTGGCACGGCTGGAGAGTCTGGACAGCACCCGCTACAGCCACATTCCCAATCCGCCGCAATGGTACATCCGCGAGCTGCACACTAACGCCTGCGGCGACTTCCTGCTGATGAGCCGCACCATGTGGCACACCGTTCGCGGCTTTCCGCTGGACAACACCGTGCTGTCGCTCGATTGCGATTCGCTCATCATGCACGCAGCCGTGGCGCTCGGATCGCACGAGATCCGCCTGCCACCAGCCTGTCGCATCTTCAAGGGCCGCCACGACCGCCTGTTCAGCAACCGCATCAGCCACGTCTGGACGCCGCTGCAGTCCAAGGTCGACAAGGTCATGACCAATTTCCGCTGGTGGCGGCTGCAGCAGATCGCGCGCAGCGCCTTCGACTATCCCAAGCGCAAGGTCGCCGGCGTGGAGAGCGTTCTGGCCCCCTCCATCGAGCGCAACTTCGTCAAGCCCGCCGAGCAGTGGGCGCACGGCGTCCGCCCGCAACTCAACCAGCCGGAAAACTGGGGCTTGGCGGACCAGCCGCTGGAGGAAAGGCTGTTGTGCCGGGCGCGCTGGTCGGTGGCCAACGCCTCGGCGGCCGCATGAAGGTCGACCAGGCCGTCTTCCTCGTCGGCGGCCTCGGCAGCCGCCTCAAGGCGCTGACCGGCGGCACCGCCAAGCCCGTCCTCGATGTCGGCGGCCGGCCCTTCCTCGATCACCTGCTGGACGAGGCCAGCCGGCACGGCATCAAGCGCGCGCTGCTGCTCTGCAGCTACCGCGCCGGCGACCTCGTCGCGTCGTATCGGGGCCGCTCGATCCGCGGCATGGCGATCGACACGGCGGTCGAATCCGAGCCGGCCGGCACCGCCGGCGCACTCGCGCTCGCCGCCGACCGGCTCGACGACTGGTTCTTCCTGGTCAACGGCGATTCGTTGTTCGACTTCAACTGGCTGGGGCTGCTGCCCGCCAACGACGACGGCGCGACCGGCTGGGTCCGAATGGCGCTCGCCAGCGGCATAACGGGCGAGCGCTATGGGCGGGTCGCCGTCGACGGCCGACGGGTGCACGACTTCATTCCTGCCGGCGCGCTCGACCGGCCGATCAACGCCGGCGTCTACCTGATGCGCAAGGACGTGCTGTCGCGCATCGGCGCCGTCCCCTGCTCGCTCGAGCGCGACGTGCTGCCGGGACTGGCGCGGGATGGCCTGATCGACGGCGTGGTCGTCGAGGCGCCGTTCATCGACATCGGCACGCCGCAGGACTTCGAGCGCGCGCAACGCGTGGTGCCGCGCATCATGAAGCGGCCCGCCGCCTTCCTCGATCGCGACGGCGTGCTGAACGAGGACACGGGCTACGTCCACCATCCCAACCAGGTCCGCTGGGTCGCCGGCGCGCGCGAGGCGGTGCGCTGGTTGAACGATGCGGGCTACCTGGTGTTCATCGTCACCAACCAGGCGGGCGTGGCGCGCGGGCTGTACGAGGAAGAGCACATCCTCGACCTGCACGGCTGGATGAGCGCGGAGCTGCGCCGGCACGGCGCGCACATCGACTGCTTCGAATACTGTCCCTATCACCCCGAGGGGACCGTCGAGCGCTATCGGCGCGTCTCGGAGCTGCGCAAACCCGAACCCGGTATGATCCGCAAGCTTCTGGCCGAGTGGCCGGTCGACGCCGCGCAATCGTTCCTGATCGGCGATCGCGAGACCGACCTGCAGGCCGCGGCCGCCGCCGGCATCGACGCGCACCTGTTCAGCGGCGGCAATCTTCTGGATTTCGTCACGGCGCGGATCAAGCCGAGACGAAGAACCGTCGATTTCGATTGATCTCCAGGATCGCCTCCACGGCCTGACGCGGCAGCGGCCCTAAGAGGCTGGCCGCCGCGTTCTGGTCGGCCTCGAGTGGCCGCATGATGCCGGGAATCGTGGTCGATACCGCCGGGAACGACAGGCAGAAGCGCAGCGCGGCCTGAGCCGCCGCCTCGCCCGGCGCCGTCGAGATCGCCGCCATCAGGTCGGCCGCTCCGTCGACCCAATTGGCCAGCTGGGCCCGTGGCCAGCGCGCGCGGTGATCGCCCTCCGGAAAGACGCTGTCATGGCCGATCGTGCCCGACAGGAAGCCGAAGCAGAGCGGCGTGCGCGCGATGAAGCCGATGCCCAGCCGCTCGACCTCCGCCAGGAGGCCGCTGCTCACGACACGCACGTCCATCATGTTGAAGTTGGCCTGGATCACCGCGATGTCGCAGGCGCGCAGCACCTGCAGCGCTTCGTCGGGCCCTTTGGCCGACACGCCCCACGCCCGGATCTTGCCGTCCTGGACCAGCCCCGTCAGAGCCGCCAGCACGTCCGGCGCCGTGACCACGTCCAGCGGCGGATTGTGCAGCTGAAGCAGGTCGAGATAGTCGGTGCCGAGCCGCGCCAGGCTACGCTCGGTCGAAGCGACGATGGTCGACGGCGAGAAGTCGGGCGCCCGGTCCCAGGCCTCGTAGCCGGCCTTGGTGGTGATGACGGCGCGCGAGCGCTTGCCGCGCACTGCCCGGCCGATCAGCTCCTCGCTATGGCCGTTGCCATAGGCGGCCGAGGTGTCGAAGAAGGTGATGCCGCGTTCCAGCGCCCGGTCGAGCGCGGCGAGCGACGTGCGATCGTCGGTATCGCCGTAGGACGTCTGCTCGACGGTACGCCCGCCGATGCCCCAGGCTCCGAAGCCGATCTCCGAAACCTGCAGGCCGGTCTTGCCGAGCGGCCGGTACCGCATCGCTCAGTAGTGGCCGGCCAGCTCGGGCGTGATGGCGGCCGACCGTGGCGAATAGAGATAGGCGCCCTTCTTGTTGCCCCACCAGACGATCTCGCGGCACCACTTCTGGAAATCGTCATAGGGCTTGGTGGTACGATCGACCTCGATCGCCAACGGCTTCTCGCTGAGTAGCGCCTGCTCGCCGCCGCGCACCTTGTGCCAGTAGTCGAGCAGATCGTAGCTCAGGCGGATCCTGAGGTTGTCCTTGGCGTAGGGCTGGTGGACCAGGGCGTGGTTGAGCCGGATCGCCTCGTCGATGATCTCCATCGGCAGGCCCGCGGCCTTGGCGCTCACTGTCTCGGCCAGAAGCTTGCCCGCTTCGGCATAGAAGGCGTCGAACTTACCCTTGGCCGTCAGCTCGACGAAGATGTACTCGTCAGCCGGCCAGTAGATGCCGAGATATTCCTTGGAGAAAACGTACTCCGAGCCGCCGCTCTGGATCGATTCCGCCTCCTTGTGGAAGAAGGCGTTGATCTCGGCGATCATCGGGAAGCGCTTGGGATCGGCGGCCATGAAGGCCTCGATCATGTTTCGGTAGGAGATGCCCGAGATGCCGTGCGCCATGATCAGCGGGATCTGGAACAGCTTGTCGAAGTGCAGCAGAGCCGTCATCCAGCAGAAGATGCGGGTGCGACGCCAGTCGGCCAGCGGCATCGCGGCCGTCGCCACCACGAGGTCCTGGACCTCCGGCACGTCGTCGTCGAGCTCGATGCGCTCGCCGTGGATATTGATGATCTTGGACTCGACCGTGACCATGCCGTACTTGGCCTGGTAGGCGGGATCTCCCATCTCGGCGTTGGGCAGGATCGACAGATTGTTGAACTGGATGCGGTTATGCTGGCCGTTCTCGATCAGCAGGTCGACGCCCTTGACGAACGATTCGTAGGTCTCGCCGGGCAGGCCCAGGATCAGGTCCGAATAGGTCTCGACCTTGTCGCGCGTGAAGCGGCGCTGCAGCTCCATGTAGGTGCCGAGCGAGATGTTGTCGCGCTTGATCGCCTCCAGCGTCGGCTTGTCGACGCTCTGCATGGAAAGTGCCACGCCCTTGTTCAGGCCGGCGTCGGACAGGATCTTCTGCGTCTCGTAGGCGCGCTCGGTCGCGTTCTTGGTGTTCTGCACCGACAGCGCCACCGGGTAGCCGGTCTCCTTCTTGATGCCGGCAACATAGTTGGCGATGTCGACGTCGCGCTTCTGGATGCCGAAGTTGGCGTCGCAGCAGAAGATGTACTCGATCTTCTTATCGGCGAACCAGTCGACCTCGCGGTAGAGACGCTCTTCGCCGAACTTGGTGACCTTGGCCGCGGTCGCCGAGCCCCAGTCGCAGAAGGTGCATCGGAACGGGCAGCCGCGATTGGTCTCCCACAGACCGATCCAGCTCTCGTTGGGATTGGCGGCCATGATCGAATCGAACGCGCCCTCCAGGAAAGGCGACGGGATCTCGTCGAGGTCGCGTACGCGATCGATGTTGGGATTGCGCACGAAGCTGCCGTCGGCCTTGAACATGCTGACGCCCGGAAGCGACTGCCAGGCCTCGCGGTCGGCGAAGCTTTCCAGCAACTTCAGGAACGTCCGCTCGCCCTCGTTATGGACGGCAAGGTCGATCTGGGGATTGGCCCGCAGGAAGGCCTCGGGCTGGTCGGGCACGTGCGGACCGCCGAAGACGATGACGATGCCCGGCCGCAGCGCCTTCAGGCGGCGGGCGATCTCGAGCGAGATGCGGCCGTTCCAGACGTAGGTGCTGAAGCCGACCAGGTCGGCGTCCTTCAGGGCCTCGACGGCGTCGGCAATGCGCACCCGTTTGTAGAGCGGCGGCAGGAACTCATAGAGGCCGGGATCGGCCGCCATTTTCTGCACATAGGTCTGCAGCAGCGCGACCGAATAGGGCAGATAGTTCTGGCCGGAAAACGAGTTGTTTATCTGGACCAGCCCGACGCGAACGGGCGCACGGCGCTCCTGAGAGGCGTCGGCAGGCAGCGGATCGGGTCCCTGGGCGGTCGACATCGGCGTAGAGGTAAGCTGCCCCGTCCTTGAACGCAATGCAATATATGGACGCAATCCCTTGAGATTGAAGGCCTTATTGTGGTTTGTCTCAGGCGATCATGATCGGTGGGGAAATGGATTTCACGGGCAAGAAAGTTCTAATCGCCGGCGGCGCCGGCTTCATTGGGACCAATCTTGCCCTCGCCCTGGCCAGGCGCGGGGCGCAGCTGCGGCTGACGATCCATGAAAAACCCCTGCAGACCACCATCCCAGGTGCCGAGGTCGTCACCCTCGACCTGCGCCAGCCCGAGCACTGCGCCCGCGCCGTCGAGGGCGTGGACTACGTCTTCCTGTGCGCCGCCCATACCTCTGGCGCGGCCGTCATCCGGACCACGCCCCTCGTCCACATCACGCCCAACGTCCTGATCAACACGCTGATGCTTGAGGCCGCGCATCGCGCGCGCGTGGCGCGGTTCTGCTTCATCTCCAGCGGTGCAGCCTATCCGCCGACTGCCGACCGGCCGGTGCGCGAAGACGAGATGTTCGACGGCGATCCGCACGAGGTCTACTTCGCCGCCGGCTGGATGAAGCGCTATGCCGAAGTACTTTGTCGGACTTACGCGGAAAAGATCCCCAACCCGATGCCGACGGCCGTGGTGCGGCCGTCCAATGTCTACGGCCCGTACGACAAGTTCGATTTCGCCGTCAGCCACGTGACGGCAGCTCTCATACGCCGGGTCGTCGAGCGCCACAGCCCTCTCGAAGTATGGGGCAACGGCCAGGATATTCGCGACCTCGTCTACGTCGACGATTTCATCGAGGGCCTGCTGACGGCTTTCGCCACCGATCGACCCTATATCGCGGTCAACATCTGCGCCGGCGCCGGCCATTCGGTGCGCGAGATCCTGGAGAAGATCCTGAAGGTCGACGGCTATGACAGCGCCGACATCCGGTACGACCCGTCACGTCCCAGCACCATCCCGGTGCGCCTGATGGACAACACCCTCGCCCGCGAACTCGGCTTTGTAGCGCGCACATCACTTGAGGATGGCTTGCGCCGAACGCTCGAGTGGTATCGGAATAACCGCACCACCTCACCCTGAGGAGCGGCCGCAGGCCGCGTCTCGAAGGGTGGGCAACAACGAGACTGTGGCCACCCTTCGAGACGCCGCGCTTTGCGCGGCTCCTCAGGGTGAGGCCCAGTGCTAGTCCTTTAAAACGGCCCGCGGAAGCGCTTGTAGCCTTCGGTCATCGAGCGCTCGACCGGAAGCGCAATGCCGTGCTTGTCGCCCTTCACCTGGGTCAGGATGGCGTCGACCGTCTCGTGCTGGCTTGGATAGTAGATGTCTTCCAGGCTTTTGGCGGTCGGGCATGGCGCCGGCGCCATGCCGAGCATGGTCGGTGGCTGGCGCAGCAGGCCGGGGTCGCGCATCACGAGCTGGCGGCAGACCTCGGCGGCGACGCCGTACTCCAGCCACGACGTGTCGGCCACGACCAGCCGTCCGGTCCTGGCGACACTGGCGGTCACGAGGTTCCAGTCGGGATGGCTGATCGAATTGAGATCGATGACCTCGGCCGATATCCCGGTTTGGTCCTCGACATACTGCGCCGCACGCAGCGCCTCCAACACCATGACCGAGGTGGCAACGACGGTGACGTCGCTGCCCTTGCGCGCGACGTAGCTGGTGAGCGGCACGCGCTTTTCGGAGGGAGCGACGGTGAAATCCAAATTGTAGAGCAGACGATGTTCTATGCTGATCACGGGTCCGGGATGCCGGTTGATAATCGCCGGATACATGTCGAGGATCGCCTGGCTGCTCGACGGCATGATCACCGTCAGCCCCGGATAGTGTGCGAACGTCGCCTGCGGGCTCTGCGAGTGCTGCGCGCCCTGCCCCCAGCTGCGGCCGACGACGATGCGGATCAGCATCGGGCAGCGCATCAGGCCGCCGAACATGTAACGATACTTGGAGGCCAGGTTGATGATCTGGTTCATCGCCAGGAAGGAGAAGTCGGCGCGGATGTGCGTCGTGATCGGATAGTCGCCGACCAGCGAAGCGCCGATTGCCACTCCCGTCATACCCTCTTCCATCAGCGGCACGTCGAACACGCGTGCTGCGCCGTATTTCTCGGCCAGCCCGGTCGTCGAGCCGAAGATGCCCTTAAAGTCGTCGACGCCCTGCCCCATGATGAAGACGTTGGCATGGTCGGCCAAAGCCGCGTCCATGGTCTCGAGCAAGGCGCCTGCATAGGACAGCACGCGCGTGCCCTGGGCCGGCTTTACTGCAGCGATGCTCATCAGATCACGTCCGTCAGCAGTTCGGCGTGACCGGGGGCCGGGCTCGCCTCGGCAAAGGCGACGGCCGCTTCGATCTCGCGTTCGATGTCGGGGCGAAGCGCCGCGGCCAGTTTTTGATCGACGATCAGCGGGTCACGGCGCTTCCAGGCATCGACGCTGTCGCTGCTGCGATAGTTGAAGTGGAAGTCCTCGCCAACGCCGACATGCTCCTTGTAGCGCGACGTGACGATCTCGAGCACGAACGGCTCGCCCGCCCGCACCCTGGCGGCGGCCTCGAGCGTGGCCTGGCGGATCGCCAGCATGTCCCAGCCCTCTTCGAGCCGCCGGCTGGCGATGCCGAACGAAGCGGCATGCTCGGCCAGGCGATAGGACTGGCGCACCGGACGGTGGCTGTGCACGGCAAGCCCGTTATCCTCGCACAGGAACAGCACCGGCACCTTCATGAGGGCCGCGAAGTTCAGGCTCTCGTGATAGACGCCTTCTTCGGTGGCGCCGTCGCCGAACACCGCCACGGCGATCTGCGAGGCGCCGCGCCGCTTGAAGCTCAGCGCCGCGCCGACCGCGTGCGGGATGGTGCTGGCCACCACCGCCGACGATCCCATGAGACCGACCTCGGGAGCCGCGAGATGCATCGACCCCGCCTTGCCGCCCGAGACGCCACCCTTGCGGCCGTACAGTTCGGCGAACATGGCATCGAGCGAGCCGCCCTTGGCGATGTAGAAGCCGTGACTGCGATAGGTCGCAAAGACCAGGTCGTCGGGCTGCAAGCCATCGCAGACGCCCACTGCCACGGCCTCCTGGCCGATCGACAAATGGACCGGGCTCTGGATCTTGTCGGACGGATAGAGCTCGATGATCCGTTCCTCGACCAGCCTGATCAGCAGCGCCGTTCGAAACAGCCGGCGATAGATCGCTTCATCCTTCACAGATAGACGCTCCCCGGGCGGTGAACGGACAGTATTTTTGGCTGCCGAGTGCTAACGGAGGCTGCGCCGTCTGGCAATCACCCATCATGACGCCCCAAAGATCGCTCGTGACGCTCAAAAGGCCCGACTCTGGCCGCCGTCGACCGTGATGTTGGCGCCGTTCACCAGACTCGCCTCGGCCGAGCACAGGAAGGCCACCACGGCCGCCACCTCTTCCGGCGTGCCCAGCCGGCCCAGTGGATACTCCTGGTCGACCATGCGCCCGAAGCCCTCGGGATCGCGGCGCTGCTCGTCTTCGAAGCCGGTGCCGGGAATGTAGATGCCGCCCGGCGCCACCGAATTGAAGGTGATGCCGTCGCGTACAAGGTAGGGCATGGCGGACAGCGACTTCATGAGGCCGGTCTCGGCCGCCTTGGCCATGGTGAACCACGGCCGGCCGATGCCTTCCTTGCCGCCATAGATCGAAGTGATGGTGACCACGCGGCCCCATTTGCCGTGCCGCATGTGCGGCAGGGCGCGTCGGGTGAAGCGGACCGCCGCCATGGCGTTCTTCTCGTAGACCTCGCCCCAGACCCTCATGTCGGTGTCTTCGACGATCTCCTTGCCCCACCGTCCGCCGCCGCCGACGTTGTTGACCAGGATCTGCACGCCGCCCCATTCGCGATCGACCACGTCCATCACACGATCAGCGGCGTCCGCTTCGAGGAGATCGGCAGCGACTGCGAGCAGCGTCACGCCGTAGGTCTTGAGCTCGGCCATCGCCGCATCGAGGCGCTGCTGAGAGCGCGAGCAGATGGCGACGTTACAGCCTTCCTGGGCGAGGCGCTTGGCCGTCGCCAGCCCGATGCCGTGACTGCCGCCCGTCACCAGCGCGAACTTCCCGGAAAGCCCGAGATTCATTGGACCGCGGGCCTCCAGGCCCGCACTTCATGAGCGGGCCTGGAGGCCCGCGGTCCAATGAATCTCATATCAGAACGGCCCCCTAAAGCGCCGCTCGTGGCTGAAAAAATCCTCGCCGTCGAGGTTGGCTGCTTCCAGCCCCAGCATGTCCTCGACCGCATGCACGATCGTCTTTGCGTTGGGATAGAACTCGTTCTCGAGCTCGCGCACGGTCGGTGCCGGCGTGTGGGCAAAGCCGATGCGCTTCACTGCCGCCTTCAGCATGCCGAAGCACTTCTCGTTGATGCGCGCCGACAGCTCGGCGCTGAAGCCCGAATCGACCCAGTCGCAATCAGCGATGATGCAGCGGCCGGTGCGCTTCACCGAGTCGACGATCAGATCCTCGTCGAGCGGCGCCAGGGTGCGCGGATCGACGATCTCGACCGACACACCGCGCTTGGCGAGGATGTCGGCCGCAAGCCGCGCCTCGACGTTCATCCACGACAGGCCGACGACAGTCACGTCCTTGCCCGGCCGCAGGATGCGCCCGACGCCGAGCGGGATCTCGTACGGCTCCTCCGGCACGTCTTCCTCGGCCCAGTAGAGCCAGCGATGCTCGAAGCAGATCACTGGATTGTCGTCGCGGATCGCGGCGGTCATCATGCCCTTCATGTCCGACGGCGTGGTCGGCGCGATCACCTTCAGGCCGGGGATGTGAGTGAAGTTCGAGAACAGCGCCTTGGAATGCTGCGCGCCCTGCCCCCAGCCGCGGCCGATGACGGCGCGCACGACCAGCGGCACCTTGAGCTTGCCGCCTGTCGAATAAGTGTAGTTCGACACCATGTTGATCAGCTGGTTGGTCGCCAGGATCATGAAGTCGACGCGGATGTGGACGTGGATGGGCCGCAGGCCACGGATGGCGGCGCCGAGGCCGAAACCGGTCATGCAGTCTTCCGAGATCGGCGTGTCGAAGCAGCGCTCCTTGCCGAACTTCTCAGGGATTCCCTTGGTGGTGCCGAAGATCGACGACCAGGTGGGAACGCCGATGCCGTAGACGAAGACGCGGCTGTCGCGCTCCATCTCCTGCGTCATCGCCTCGCGGATGGCGCCGGCGTAATCAAGCTTTCTCATGGAACACACCTGCGTGCAGCCGGTCCGGCGTGGGAATCGGCGCCTGAGACGCTCGTTTCACGCTTGCCTGGATCGCCTTGTCGATCTCGTCCTCGATCGCCGCGATGGCGCTCTCGGTCACCTGATGCTTGGCCAGTCGCGCGCGTTGCATCTTGAGGGCGTCGCGGTCGATCCATTCGCGCTCGACCGTCGCCTGGTCGCGATAGCCCCAGTTCCAGTCCGTGCCGATGCCGACATGCTCGAGATAGCGACAGCACTTGATGTTGAGGAACGCAGGACGCCCGTCGCGATGGGCCTTGGCGGCGGCTTCCTTGGCGAGCCCATAGACGCTCTCCACGTCGCCGCTGTCGTCATCGTAGGTGTCGGCGCCGAACGGCTTGACGGCGTCGGACAGCGTCTTCGACATCTGGCGCGCCTCGCGCGGCGTGTCGACGGCATAGCCGTTGTCCTCACAGACGAAGATCACCGGAAGCTTGAAGAGCGCGGCGGCGTTGATGCTCTCCCAGAACACGCCGGCATCGGCTGCGCCGTCGCCGAAGAACACCACGGCCGTACGCCCGGTCTTCAACTGCCTGTTGGCGAAGGCCGCGCCGACGGCGACAGGAATCTGCGTGGCGACGACGCCGCTCGACAGGATGTGTCCCTGGTCGGGTGCGGCCAGATGCATCGAGCCGCCTTTGCCCTCACCCGTGCCGGAGGTACGGCCATAAAGCTCCGAGAAGAACCGGTCGGTGTCGTGCGTCTGCGCCAGGAAGGCGGCATGGCTGCGATAGGAGGCGAAGACGTCGGCCTTGCCCTCGAGCGCCGCGCACACGCCGACGCAGACGAACTCCTGGCCCATCGACATGTGCATCGGTGTGCGCATCAGGTTTTCGGGATAGTGCTTGACGATGTATTCTTCGGAACGCCGAGCCAGATAGAGGCTCTTGAACAACTGTATCGCCGTCGCTTTGGTCAGGGGTTCGCGGGCAAGACTCATCGTGACTATCGTTATTTAGGATCGTCGGACCATAAAGACCTCACCCTCCCAAGGCAACGGTGGGAAGCCCCCAAGCGGGGTGGCCTTTTGTCATTGCGTCAATTAAGTAGACCGCCACGAAAGGCAGAATAGACGGGGGACGATGGCTGCTCGGCGCGCGCTCATCACAGGCATCACGGGAATGGTCGGCTCCCATCTCGCCGAGTTCCTGCTTGAGAAAACCGACTGGGACGTCATCGGCATGTGCCGCTGGCGCAGCCCGCTCGACAACTTGGTGAATATCGCCCATCGCATCAATTCGAAGGATCGCGTCTCGCTGCTTTACGGCGACCTGCGCGACACCATGTCGATCCAGAAGGTGGTGGCCGACGCGAAGCCGGATTACGTCTTCCACCTCGCCGCCCAGAGCTTCCCGCGCACGAGCTTCGATTCGCCGCTCGACACCATGGACACCAACGTCCAGGGCACGGTGCGCGTGCTCGACGCGCTGAAGCAGCATGCCCCCAAGGCGATCATCCATGTCTGCGCCTCGTCCGAGGTGTTCGGCCGGGTGCCGAAGGAGAAGCTGCCGATCGACGAGGAGTGCACGTTCCACCCCGCCTCGCCCTACGCCATCTCCAAGGTCGGCACCGACCTGGTCGGCCGTTTCTATGCCGAGGCCTACGGCATGACGGTGATGACGACCCGCATGTTCACTCATACCGGGCCACGGCGCGGCGACGTCTTCGCCGAATCGACCTTCGCCAAGCAGATCGCGATGATCGAGCACAATCGCATCCCGCCGATCGTCAAGGTCGGCAACCTGCAATCGCTGCGCACCGTCGCAGACGTGCGCGACGCGGTGCGCGCCTACTACATGCTGGTGACCGTCAAGCCGACGGCTGGCGCCTACTACAATATCGGCGGCGTCCACTCCTGCACGGTGAAGGACATCCTCGACACGTTGATCTCCTTCTCGCCGGCCAAGGACGCCATCAAGGTCGAGGTCGATCCCGACCGGCTGCGCCCGATCGATGCCGACCTGCAGGTGCCCAACACCGCGAAGTTCCACGCCCATACCGGCTGGAAGCCGGAGATCCCCTATGAGAAGACGCTGCGTGACCTGCTGGACTACTGGCGGGCCCGCGTGGCAACGGAAGGCGACCGTTTTCTGACCCGCTGAGCGGCGGCAGATCCGGCAACGGCAGTCAGAAAGGTTGATGATCTTCAGATGCTGATGGCAATTTCCCGCACGCCGTACCGGGTGTCGTTTTTCGGTGGCGGCACGGACTACCCGCCCTGGTTCCGCCGGCACGGCGGTGCCGTGCTGTCGATGGCCATCAACCAGTACTGCTATATCGGCACCGGCTTCCTGCCGCCGTTCTTCGGCATGCGCCATCGCATCATCTGGTCGCACATCGAGGCGGTGGGTTCGGCCGCCGAGATTCAGCATCCGGCCGTGCGCGCCGGCCTCCAGGTGCTGGGCTACGACGACAGCGAAGGCATAGAACTGTTCCACCAGGGCGACCTGCCGGCGCGCTCGGGCATCGGCTCGAGCTCGGCTTTCGCCGTTGGCCTGATCAACGTTCTGACGGCCATGCGAGGCAAGACCCTCGACGCTCACGCCCTTGCGGTGGGCGCCATGGACCTCGAGCAGAACAAGCTCAAGGAAGCGGTGGGCTGCCAGGACCAGATCGCCAGCGCCTATGGCGGCATGAACGTCATCAAGTTCGAGCGCGACGACTCCTTCTCGGTGACGCCGCTCGGCCTCGACGACGGCCTGCGCCAGGGCTTCGAGAAGTGGCTGATGCTCTTCTATACCGGCAGCAGCCGGCTTTCGTCGGACTACGCCAAGAAGCTGATCAACAATCTCGAAGCCAACGCCAAGCACATGACGCGCCTGCACGAGATGGTCGAGGTTGGCGCCGATCTGCTGCATGCCGGCAAGATCGAGGCTTTTGGCAAACTGCTGCACGAGAGCTGGGCGCTGAAGCGCGGCCTCGCCAACGGCACCAGCACGTCGACGATCGATCGCATCTACGACGATGCCCAGCGCGCCGGTGCGCTCGGCGGCAAGCTTTTGGGGGCAGGCGGCACGGGCTTCATGGTGTTCGTGGTGCCGCCCGAGAAGCAGGCAGCCGTCACCAAGGCGCTGTCGCATCTCATCACGGTGCCGGTTTCGGCCGACTTCACGGGCTCGACGATCGTGTACCGCAAGGAAGAGCTGCTTGGCGGCGGGCTGCCGCGCTGAGCACAAGGGGGTTGGGATGGAAGTGTTCACGACAAAGCTCGAATCGGTCCTGCTGATCAAGCCGCCGACCGTGTTCGAGGATTTCCGCGGCCACTATATCGAGACCTACAACCGCAACGCCTACTTCACGGCCGGCATTCCGATCGACTTCATCCAGGACGACATCTCGGTGTCGCATCGCCACGTGCTGCGTGGCATCCACGGCGACGCCAAGACCTGGAAGTTGATCTCCTGCCTACAGGGCAGCTTTTACATGGTTGTGGTGAACAACGACGCGAGGTCCTCGCAGTACCGCCAGTGGGAGGCTTTCACGCTCAGCGACACCAACCGCCTGCAGGTGCTGGTACCGCCCAACTTCGGCAACGGACATCTGGTAATGAGCGACCGGGCGATCTTCCACTACAAGCAGAGCACCGAGTACGACCGCGCCGGCCAGTTCACGCTGTTGTGGAACGACCCGGCATTGAAGATCTGGTGGCCGGTCGCGAACCCGATCGTCTCGCAGCGCGACCAGGGGCCTGCGAAGTCTTAGTGCTTCCTCCCCACCCTCGGCGTGGGGAGGTGCCCGCGTAGCGGGCGGAGGGGTCATGCCCTAGCGCGCTGCAACCGTGTCGGCGACGCGCTCGGATGGGATGGCGACCACGTTGGCGGAAAGCGGGTCGCCGTCGCGCGGGCTTTCCAGCAGGCCGGTCACCGGCGAGAACACGAATATCTCGTAGCCGAGCTCGCCGCGCAGGGTGCCGATGAGGGAATCGGCGCAGTTGCCCTGGGCACGCAACGCCTTGTCGTTGACCTCGAGCAGCAATATCGGCCGCATCGACTTCAGCACGGTCGCGGCGCCGGCAATGACCCTCGCCTCGGCCCCTTCGACGTCGATCTTCACGAAATCGACCTGGGCCAGGGCAAGGCGGGCGATCACCGCGTCGAGCGGCTCGATCGGCACGCGCTCGAGGCTGGCGCGCACCACGTCGTCATGGGCAAAGCTGCCGAGCGTGTTGTGGCCGGCGTGGACACCATGGGCCAGGTGCAGGTCGGCGAGCCCGGCGGCGGCGCCGATGGCGGCCGGTACGACAGTGACGTTGTCGAGGCCGTTGCGCCCGAGATTGCGTTGCAGATGGGCGCGCTCGCGCGAGCTCGGCTCGGCCGCCACCACGCGACCGGACGGCCCGACGCGGCGGGCGGCGAACAGCGTGTAGTAGCCGTCGTTGGCGCCGACATCGACGAACACCATGCCGGGCTTCAGCACCCGGTCGAGGAAGGCGAATTCGTTGGGCTCAAACGATCCACAGACATAGAGGCAGAGGCTGTTGTCGTTGCCCAGCGTGAGGTCGACGGTCGTGCCGCTGTGCCAGCGCACGGTGATCGGCACGGCGAGGTCCTTTTCGCGGGCAGCTTCCCACAGGGCGCCGCGCCGGCAGGCCAGCCAGCGCCGCTGGTCGTAGTACTCCTCGGCGAACACCCAGCCCGGCCGCGGCCGCAGGCGGGGCACGCCCGGAGCCAGGCACGCAGCATAGGACGAGCCGATCGCCGGAGCGTTCACGATCAACCAGCGACCGAGATTGTCGAGGTGATAGCCTATCCCGGAGGCGATCCGGTCCCAGGCGCTGGGAGCATTGATCGATCGTCGAGCGGTCGTCATTCCTCGGATCGTTGCCCCCGTTATGCCTGCCCCTGTGCCGTGTTCGGCTAAACCACCCGCCGCCGAGCGTCAAGCGCGCCCGTATCTTGCCATAGTCCACGACTAAGGCATTGGCCGTCCGTTGCAGCGCAACTGCCGCGGAATATAATGTCGGCCCCTCTGTCAAACTGTCGGTGCAATGTCAGCGCTGTTCCTCCGCACCTTTCTCGTCGTCGTCATCACTCTGCTTCCGGCATTGGCTTCGGCCCAGGGCCTGCGCGTGCTGGCGCGTGTCAACGACGACGCCATCACTGATTTCGACCTCCAGCAGCGCGTGCTGTTCGCCATCCGCACCACCGGACTGCAGGACAGCCCGGACCTGCGCCAGCGCATGGCCGCACAGATACTGCGCCAGATGATCGACGAGCGCCTACAGATCCAGGACGCCAAGCGGCTCGGCCTGAAGGCCACCGACGGCGAGATGCAGCAGCGCTTCAGCGATATCGAGCGCGCCGCCGGCATGTCGCGCGGGGCGTTCAAGCAGTACATCCAGAGCACCGGTGTCGCCTTCGACATCGCCGTGCAGCAGATCGAGGCGCAGATCGCCTGGACCAAGATCATCCGCCGCAAGGTGCGCCCGCAGGTCGACGTCTCGGAGGCCGAGATCGACGATGCGCTGAGCCGCGCACGCACGAATGTCGGCAAGACCGAATCGCGCGTTGCCGAGATCTTCGTGCCGGTCGACCGGGCCGACCAGGCGGACGACTCCAAGCGGTCGGCCGACCGCATAGCCGAGCAGCTGAAGCGCGGCGCGCCGTTCGGGGCGGTCGCCCAGCAGTTCTCGCAGGGCGCGACCGCCTCGGCGGGCGGCGAGCTTGGCTGGGTCCTGCCCGGCTCGCTCGATCCCACGCTCGACGCCACCGTCGAGAGGCTGCAGGTCCGGCAGTATTCCGAGCCCGTCCGCAGCACGGCCGGCTGGCACATCCTCTACGTCATCGATCGCCGCCCCTTCGCGTCGGCGCGGCCGGACGACGTGCGCCTCAACCTGACGCAGATGACCCTGCCGCTGCCGGTGAATGCGTCGGACAATGAGGTCGCCAAGGCGACCGCCGATGCCCAGAAGGCGATGACCGGCCTGCGCACCTGCAGCGACCTGCACTCCCGGGCGCGCGAGCTCAAGGGTGCCACCTCCGGTGACCTCAGCGGCGTGCGGGTCGGCGACCTGCAGGCCAACCAGCAGATGTTCGAGCAGATCCCCAAGCTGAATGTCGGCGGGACTGCCGGCCCGTTCCGGGTTGCCGAGGGACTGCAGGTCGTGGCGCTGTGCGGCAAGGTCGGCACCGACGGACTGCCGACTCGCGACGCGATCTCCCAGCAGATCCTGCTGCAGAAGCTCGAAGCGGCAGGACGTCGCTACATGCGCGACCTGCGGCGCCAGGCCACGATCGACGTCAAGCAGCCATGACCGCTACCGCGCCGCTCGCCGTCACCATGGGCGAGCCGGCCGGAATCGGCGGTGAACTCAGCCTGAAAGCCTGGTCGATGCGCCGCCAAGGCGACCGGCCGTTCTTTGTGCTCGACGACGCCTCGCGGCTGGCCGCTCTCGCCGGCAGGCTCGGCCTCGACGTGCCGGTGCGCGAGCTCGATCGCCCCGCCGAAGCCGAGCGTGTGTTCGCTACGGCGCTGCCGGTGCTGCCGGTGCGCCTGCGCGCACCGGTAAAGGCGGGCCAGCCCGACCCCGCGAACGCGCCGGCCACCCTGGAGGCCATCGAGCGCGCCGTCGAGCTGGCGCTCGCGGGCGAGATCGCCGGCTTGGTGACCAATCCCATCCAGAAGAAGACCCTGCAGGATGCCGGTTTCCGCCATCCCGGCCACACCGAGTATCTCGCCGAGCTGGCGGGCGGCGTCGACGTCGCCATGATGCTCGCCTGCCCGGAACTGCGCGTCGTGCCCGTCACTATCCACCTGTCGCTGGCCGAGGCGGTTCGCGTCCTAGACACTGTAAAGATTGTGCGTGCCGGCCGCTTGGCAGCAGCAGGATTGAAGTCCCTGTTCGGCATCGAGCGCCCGCGGCTCGCCGTGGCGGCTCTGAACCCCCATGCCGGGGAGCAAGGTTCGATGGGCGACGAGGAGAGCCGGGTCATTTCGCCTGCAATCGAGGCGCTGAAGCGCGACGGCATCGATGCGCACGGACCCGCCCCCGCCGACACCCTGTTTCATGCCGGGGCACGCGCCGGCTACGACGCGGTGCTCTGCATGTATCACGACCAGGCGCTGATCCCGATCAAGACGGTGGACTTCGCCGGCGGCGTCAACGTCACGCTCGGCCTGCCGTTCGTGCGGACCTCGCCGGACCACGGGACCGCGCTCGACATCGTCGGCACCGGCCGGGCCGATCCGACGAGCCTGATCGCCGGGCTGCGCATGGCCGACGACATGGCCCGCCGCCGCCGGACCTGACCGGCCGGCCGCCGTGGACGGCCTTGCCGCTCTGCCGCCGTTGCGCGAGGTCATCGCCGCCCACGGCCTCGATGCGCGCAAGCGGCTGGGCCAGCACTTCCTTCTCGACCTCAACCTCACCCGACGCATCGCCCGTGCCGCCGCCCCTCTCGATCAGGGGCTGGTGGTCGAGGTCGGTCCCGGCCCCGGTGGCCTGACGCGGGCCCTGCTGCTCGAAGGCGCGGGGCGTGTCGTCGCCGTCGAGATCGATTCGCGAGCCATCGCTGCCCTGAAGGAGCTGCAGACGGCCGCCGATGGTCGGCTCGACCTCGTCGAAGGCGATGCCCTGAAGATCGATGTCGCGACGCTCGGGCCGGCGCCTCGGCGGATCGTTGCCAACCTCCCCTACAACGTGTCGACGGCGCTGCTGGTCGGCTGGCTGCACCAGGCCGACCAGATCGCCGACATGGTGCTGATGTTCCAGAAGGAGGTCGGCGACCGGCTGGCGGCGGCGCCGCGCAGCAAGGATTACGGCCGCCTCTCCGTCCTCGCCCAGCATGTCTGCACGGTGCAGCGCCTGTTCGACGTGGCGCCCTCGGCCTTCGTGCCGCCGCCCAAGGTCGTTTCCTCGGTGGTGCGGCTGCGGCCCAGGCCCGAGGGCCGGTTGGCCGATTTGCGCCCCTTGGAGAGGGTCACCGCGGCAGCCTTCGGCCAGCGCCGGAAGATGCTGCGCAGCTCGTTGGGCAGCGTCTTCAGCCGTCCCGTGGACGTCCTGGAGGGGCTGGGCCTTCGCCCGACCGCCCGGGCTGAGGAATTGTCCGTGGCCGATTTCGTGAGGCTTGCCGAAGCTCTTGACAAGTGAGCACTCACTCATTTATAGTGACGCCATGATCCGCTCCCTGCCCTTCAACGTCTTCCTCTACGTCTTCACCCTGCTGACTGCGCTGGTCGGGATCGTGCTGGTGCCGATCCCCACGCCGGTCGTGCTGCGCAGCCTGCTGCACTGGTGGGCGCGCGCCGTGGTCTGGGGCATGCGCTGGATCGGCGGCATGAAGGTCGAGATCCGCGGTCGCGCCAACATCCCTGCGCGCGGCCCCGCCCTGCTCGCCAACAAGCATCACGCCGAATGCGACGGCATCGTCCTCGCCGCCGTGATCCCCGACATCACCTTCGTGGCGATGCAGGAGCTGTTCCGCATGCCGGTGATCGGCGCCATCCTCTATCGCGTGCAAATGATCCGCGTCGACACCTGCGGCGGCGGCAAGGAGCGCGAGAACCTCGCCCGCTTCGCCAAGCGCGCCTACGACAGCGGCCGGCACATCGCGATCTACCCCGAAGGCAACCTGATGGCGCCGGGCGAGCGCGAGCGCTATCGCTCGGGCATCTACTATCTCTATCGCGACCTCAACCTGCCGGTGACGCCGGTCGCGACCTCGCTCGGCCTGCTGTGGAACCGCCGCGACTGGCGCAAGAAGGCGGGAAGCTGCGCCATCGAGTTCCTGCCGGCGATCGAGACCGGGCTGGACAAGCAGACCTTCATGCGCCGCCTGGAGGAGACCATCGAGACGGCAAGCGATCGCCTGATCGCCGAGTTCTCCGGCCGGCCCTACGCGCCCTCGCAGCTGGTGCTGCGCTCGCAGGGCCAGACCGGCATCGGCAAGCCGATCACCGCCCCTCGCGCAGCGCTTTGACGAAGCCCGACATGCCGACCTGACGTTCGCGCTTCAGCCGCTCGGACGTCAGGATCGCCTTCAAGTTCGACAGGCTCGTGGCGATGTCGCTGTTGACCAGGACGTAGTCGTACTCGGGCCAGTGGCTCATCTCGTCGGCGGCCTTGGCCATGCGCTGGGCCACGATCTCCTTGGGATCCTGGGCGCGCGTCAGCAGGCGCTTCTCGAGATCGCGCGTCGACGGCGGCAGGATGAAGACCGTCACCAGGTCGGCGCGGCCCTTGTCGCGCAGTTGCTGCGTGCCCTGCCAATCGATGTCGAACAGCACGTCGCGGCCGGCGGCCAGCGCCTCGTCGACCGGCGCCCTGGGCGTGCCGTAGTAGTTGCCGAACACCTCGGCGTATTCGAGGAACTCCTTGCGCTCGATCATGCCACGGAAGGTCGACGTGTCGACGAAGCGATAGTCGACCCCGTCGCGTTCGCCGGGCCGCTTCTGGCGCGTCGTGCAGGAGACGCTGAGCTGGATCTGATTGTCGTTGTCCAGGAGCTGGCGCGACAGCGTCGTCTTGCCGGCGCCCGACGGCGACGACAGGACGAGCATCAGACCACGCCGCTGGATCGCCGACGTGCCGTTGTCATTCGACATTCTGGACCTGCTCCCGAAGGCGCTCGATGGCGCCCTTCAGATCGATGCCGATGCGCGTCAGCTCGATGTCGGCCGACTTCGAGCAGAGCGTGTTGGCCTCGCGATTGAACTCCTGGCAGAGGAAATCGAACTTGCGGCCGACTGGATTGTCGGGGCGGGCGTCGGCCAGCAGCGTGTGTGCCTGGGCGATATGGGCGGCGAGCCGGTCGAGTTCCTCGCGCACGTCGGCCTTGCCGACCAGCAGCGCCACCTCCTGGGCGAAACGCTCCTCGGACAGCGACGGCGCGCGTTCCAGCAGCTCGGCGAGCTGGGACTCGAAGCGGGCGCGCACCGTGCCGATCTGGGCCGAGGCGCGATCGGCGGCGCGCTTGCACAACTCCTCGATCTCGCCGATGTGGCGGTCGATCACGGCGGAGAGCGCGCGACCTTCGGCGGCGCGGGCCGCGACCAGCGCCTTCAGCACCTCGTCGAGCGTGCCCGACAGCGCGCGGTCGAGAGCCGCCATCGCCTCCTCGTTCTCCTCCGCGCCGTCCTCTTCCTCGATGACGCCGCGCACGCGCAACAGTCCGTCGGCGGTCGGCGCGGCTGCGCCGGTGCCCTTGCGGACCTCCTCGACCAGGCCCGCCAGCTCGGCCAGCAGGGCGCGATTGATGCGCAGCGGCTTGCTCTGCTGCTCGCTGGCGATGGTGAGGGTGAGCGAGACGTTGCCGCGCTTCATGCGGGTGCCGATGGCGGCGCGGGCGGGATTTTCCAGCCGGTCGAAGCCCTGCGGCACGCGGCAGCGGATCTCGAGGTTGCGGCCGTTGACGCTGCGCGCCTCCCAGACCCAGCGCCGTCGTTCATCCGATCCTTGCGCCCGGGCGTATCCGGTCATGCTTGCAATCAAAAATCCACTCCGACATCCGCTCCACTGGCCGCCTCGCGGCGAGGCACTCTAGTATCGGCCCCAGGCGCGTACAACGCGCTCCGCCCGAAGGTTATCCCATGAAAAGTTTCTCAAGCATTGTCATCACCGGTGCATCGAGCGGCATCGGCGAGGCCTTGGCGCTCGACTATGCCGCGCCCGGCGTGGCGCTGGCGCTGACCGGCCGCGACGCCGACCGGGTCGAGGCGGTGGCCGCCGCCTGTCGGGCGAAAGGCGCAACCGTGGTCGCCGGCGCCATCGATGTGGTCGATCGCGAGCGTTTTGCCGCCTGGCTCACCGCCTTCGACGACGCCCATCCCGTCGATCTCCTGATCGCCAATGCCGGCATCTCGATCGACAAGGACAATTCCTCGCTCGACGACTTCTCGGTCATCCGCCAGACGCTCGACGTCAATTTCGGCGGCGTGCTGAATACGGTCGAGCCTCTGCTGCCGCGACTGATGGCCCGCGGGCGCGGCCAGATCGGCATCGTGGCCTCGCTCGCAAGCTTCATCGGCCTGCCCTACTCGGCCTCGTACAATGCCAGCAAGGCCGCGGCGCGGGTGTGGGGCGAGAGCATCCGCTACGTGCTGAAGAAGAGCGGCATCGGCGTCAGCGTGATCTGCCCCGGCTTCGTAACCACCCGCCTGACCGCGGACGCGCCTTTTCCCATGCCGTTCCTGATGACCTCAGCGCGCGCCTCGTCGATCATCCGGCGCGGCCTCGAGCGCAATCATGCCCGCATCGCCTTCCCCATCGGCACCAAGGGCCTGGTGTGGTTCGGACAGGTCCTGCCCGGGCGCTGGGCGGCGCGCCTGATGGACGCCCTCGTCGCCTGACGCGTCACTTCATCTGGTTGGTCAGCAAGGCCGCGGCGCCGCCCTGCTCCTTGCCGTACTTCAGCAAGGCGGCGCGGCCGCCGGCGGCGTAGGCCGCCACCGCGCCGAGCAGCCGCCTGAGCTGCTCCGGGCTCGAACGGTCGAACTTGCAATAGGCGCCGCGCGTCAGCTTGGCGATCTGCGGGAACAGGCGCGAGGCCACGCGGTCATCGCCTTCCTGGAAGACGAACACCGGCAGGCCGAGCAGGCCGAGCTGGCCCGCCTCGTGGCCGACCTCGTCGACATCCTCCTCGCAGCAGTCGCCGACGAACACCACGGCATCGAGGCGGCCCTCGCGCCGCTGCTCGGCGGCGTAGCGCAGTACCCGGGCGATCTGGGTGCGGCCGGCGAGGCAGCGCACCGCGCCCATCAGGCGCGCCAGCTCGCGTCCGTCCGACGTCCAGCGGCTGACCTTGAACTCGTCGAAGCCGCGATAGAAGGCCAGGCGGACGTCGATGCCGCCGATCTCGCTCGCGGCGACGAACATCTCGCCCTGCTGCGTCGAGGCGACGTCCCAGGTCGGCTCGCGGCTCGCCGTTGCGTCCATGGCGAACAGCAGCCGGCCACGGCCGCTGCCCGCGGTCCTGGGCGGCAGGCTGGCCACTTCCCGCGTGAAGGCGTCCACCGCGGACGAAGAGGCCGCCGTGCCCTTGGTCGGTCCTACTTCCGATTTCCTGGCCACCGCGACATGCAAGGAAAGACGGCGGCCCTTGTCAAATGGTTGTGAGCGCGCCGGGTAATTTTGGCGCGGTGACGCCCACCTGCGGACACGCTATTACGACCGGCGCAAAATCAGCCCCTCGAGATTTCGACCTCAGAAACTGCCCCACCCGGTCCAATGAAAGCCGCGCTAAATCTGCTGCTGATCCTCGTTGCGTCGATTCTGTGTTTATTGGCGGTGGAGGGCCTGACGCGCCTCGTGCTCGACGACGGCATGCTGTACGAACTCGAAATGTGGAAGTATGCGCGCGAGGTCAAGATGCGCGACACGCAGCCCGACCTCGGGCATCGCCATCGGCCCAATGCCCAAGCCAAGCTCATGAATGTCGACGTGCGGACCGACAGCCGCGGGCTGCGTGGACCGGAGATCGCCGGCAAGGCGGCCGACGGCACCGCCCGCATCGCCTTCGTCGGCGATTCGATCACCATGGGCTGGGGCGTCGCCGAGAAGGAGACGTTCGCGCACCAGGTGATCGAGGGCCTGGTCAAGGCCGGCCGCAAGGTCGACGGCTTCAATCTCGGCGTCGGCAACTACAACACCCTGCAGGAGCTGACGTTGTTCCGCGAGGTCGGCGCGCCGCTCAAGCCCGACATCATCGTGCTCGCCTACTTCATCAACGATGCCGAGCCGATGCCGTCCTATACCGATTCCGACGCCGACTGGCTCACCAACCATTCGGCGGCCTGGGTGGTCGCGGGCTACCGGTTCGACAACCTGTTCCGCCAGTTCGGCGAGGCGCCCGACTGGAAGCGCTACTACCGCGACCTCTACGAACCCAAGGCGGCGGGCTGGCTGCAGACCGAGAAATCGCTCGGCGGCTTCGCCACGACGGCCCGCGAGCTCGGCGCCAAGCTCATCGTCTTCAACATCCCCGAGCTGCGCGAGCTGAAGCCCTATCCCTTCGCCGACATCACCGCCAAGGTGCGCGCCGTCGTCGAGGAGGATGGCGTGCCGTTCGTCGACCTGCTGCCCACCGTCGAGAACGAGAATCCGGCGAGCCTGTGGGTGACGGTGCCCGATCCGCATCCCAACGGCAAAGCTGAGATCATCTTCGCCAAGGGCATGATCCCGCCGCTCCTGCCGATGCTCGACGAGCTCTGCCGCACCAAGGGCAAAGGCTGCTGACCGCATCATAGGGACGCCGTGAAAGCACACCGCTTCTTCTGGCCCCTCTACATTCTCCTGCTGCTGAGCGCGGCGCTCGCCGGCAGCGAGGCGATCGCCTCGTTCATCGTGCCGTCGTGGCCGGCGCGCGACATGCGGCCGATCGAGGTCAGCTCGACGCCCCAGGTGACCTACAACGACTGGGCGTTGCGCGACCGGCAACGGTCGTTCGAGCGCCCGGCGGACGTGCGCTTCAGGTCCATCCTGGTGGGCGACAGCTTCCTGGAAGGCAACTTCCTGCGCGCGCCGCTGTCGGCCTTCGTCGAGCAGCGCTTGGCCGCGGCCGGCCAGACCGACACGGAGGCGATCAATTTCGGCATCTCGGCGACGGGACCGCGCCACTACTACTATCGCATCAAGAACGTGGCGCTGGCGTTGAAGCCCGACGCCATCGTGCTGGCCTTTTATGCCGGCAATGATTTCGTCTCGACGCCGTTCGGCGGCTGGATGCGGCCGCCGATCGCCGAGCTGCCGCTGCCCTCGCTGCTCGCCGGCCCGGCGCCGCGCACGACCTGGCTCGCCGTCAACCGGCTCGGCCTTTCGGAGTTCGGCCGCAACAACAAGTTCATCGACGGCGAATTCGCCCGGCTCAACGAATGGGTCGATCTGCCGGCGGACCAACGGCTCGATCGGATCGCGCGGCACCTCAGGCAGAACTACTATCCCCGGCTGAGCGAGGCGACGATCCGCGAGATCCTGTCGCGCGGCGACGGCCGGTTCTGGACGGCGTTCGACAGGCCTGAGCCCAACCGCGAGCTGCTCGCCGGCTGGCTGCTGTCCGGCATGATCGACTGGGAGACCGGCACCTGGAAGATGCCGCGCGATGCCGAGGAGGCCGACCGCCTCTACGGCACGGACATGGTCGACGAGACGCTGAGCTGGCTGGTCGCCGCCGATCGCCTGGCCAAGGAGAACGGCGTGCAGCTCGCCGTCGCCCTGATCCCGGTCGGGACAGGCGATCCGCGCTATGTCGATTTCTGGCGCCTGTGGCCCAAGTATTTCAGCACCTCGCTCAGCGCCGATGCCCGCCATCGGCGCCTGGCCGTGAAGCTGCGCCAGACGGCCGTGCCCTTCTTCGACCTGCGCGACGATCTCGCCGGCGTGCCGGACACGTACCGCCTGACGGACGGTCACTGGACGGAACGCGGCATGGAGATCGTAGCTGGGCGTATCACCCGCGAACTGCTTAAGATGAGGCGCAACTAACCAAACAAAATCAAACAAACAAGTAATGACCGGAAACGCCCCGACTTTCGCCACGCTGTTCCTGCGGGTCTTCCTGCCGTTCGCGCTGGCCTACTTCCTTTCATACATCTTCCGCGGCGTGAACGCAGTGATCTTCCCGTACCTCGAGCGCGACATCGGCATCACCGCGGGCGACCTCGGACTCCTCACCTCCGCCTTCTTCCTGTTCTTCGCCGGCTGCCAGCCGGTGCTGGGCGTCATGCTCGACCGCTACGGGCCGCGCCGTGTGCAGGTCGTGCTGCTGGCGATGGCCGCCGCCGGCTCGGCGCTGTTCGGCTTGAGCCTCTCGCTCGGCGAGCTGATCGTGGCGCGCGTGCTGATCGGGCTGGGCTTCGCCGGCGGCCTGATGGCCGCGATCAAGGCGATCACGCTGTGGTATCCGCCGCAGCGCTGGGGCCTGATCACGGGCTTCCACATGATGGCGGGCGGGCTCGGCTCGATGGCCGCGACCTTGCCCGTCGAATGGTCGCTGTCGGTCGTGAGCTGGCAGGGCCTGTTCTTCTGGCTGGCCGGCTTCTGCCTCGCCACCTCGGCGATCCTGTTCATCGTCGTCCCCGAACGCGCCGGACCGCGCGCGGCGGGCACGCTCGCCGAGCAGTTCCGCATCACCGGCACGGTACTGACCGACGGCTTCTACTGGCGCATCCAGCCGCTGCTGGCCATCCAGCAGCTCGCCTTCATCGGCTGCATCTCGCTGTGGATCGGGCCGTGGCTGCGCGACGTCGGCGGCTTCACCGACAAGGAGATGCGCGCCGACATCCAGCTCTACACCGCGGCGGCCACGACCCTGGGCTTCGCCATGAGCGGCGTGATCGCCAACGGCCTGCACAGGGTCGGCGTCAGCAACTTCGCCTCGGCCGGCCTGATGAGCATCCTGTTCGCCATCGTCTGCGGCTGGATCGCCTTCGTGCCGTCCTTCCATCCGGCCACGGCATGGATCGCGTTCGGCTTCCTCGGCGCCTGCCCCATCCAGTACATGCCGCTGATGGTCGCGTCGTTCCCGGCGCACTATGCCGGCCGTGTCAGCACGTCGAGCAATCTCGTGGTCTTCTCGGTGATCTTCGCGGGCCAGTGGGCGATCGGGAAGATCGTCGATCAGTGGCCGCGCACCGCGACCGGCTACTCACCCGACGGCTACAGCTGGGCGTTCGGCGCGCTCTTCATCCTGCAGCTTGCGGGTCTGGCGTGGCTGCTTCTGTCGCGGGCTCAGCCGATGGTGCGTCCGCATCTCGTCGCGGCAGATTGAGCGCGGATACGAGATCGCGCACTTCCTGGCGCGCCGCGACATGGCTCAAGGTCAGTGACGGGCCCCCACTTCCTCCTTTGGCGCCGCCGCGCTTGAGGTCGAGCAAGGTCAGGCCGTTCAGGAACAGCTCCTTGTAGATCACGCGCTCGCTCAGGCCGGCGGCGACGCGAAAACCGATGCGCTTGGCCAGCGCCTCGATGACGGTGCTCATGTCGCGCTTGTTGCGCGCGGCGAGCGACGACAGGCGATTGCGCATCACCACCCAGTCGACCGGCCGGCCGCCCTGGACCGCGCGCAGCTGGCGCTGCTTCCACACCGCCTCGGCATAGATCGACGGCCGCACGATCTTCAGCGTATCGGGATCGATGCGCGCCAGAAGGTCGAGATCGATGAAGCTGTCGTTGAGCGGCGTCAGCAGCGTGTCGGCCCAGGTATGGGCCAGCCGCGAGAGATAAGTGTCGCTGCCCGGCGTGTCGATGACGACGAAGTCGACATTGTCGATCACCTGCTCCAGCGCCGCTTCCAGGCGAGTGCGCTCGTCGGCCTGCGCTTCGTTGCGATCGGACAAGGTCGAGAGCGGCACCGCGGCATGGACCGGCATCGGCAGTTCGACGCCCTTGCGCTTGGCGTAGGCCGCGCGGTTCTCGACGTAGCGGCCGAGCGTGCCCTGGCGCGCATCGAGGTCGAGCGTGGCGACCTTCAGCCCTTGGTTCAGCAGGGTCACGGCGATGTGCAGCGCCGTCGTCGACTTGCCCGAGCCGCCCTTCTCGTTGCCGATCACCAACACATGCGCGCGGTCGGGGACGGGTGCCGCCTGGGCCTGGGCGACGCTCGGATTGGGAGCGGGGTGGAAGCCTTCACTCATGATCGGTCAACGGGAAAGGTTGGTCATGGCGCCTTCCGTATCCAGACCGCGGTGTCGTGGAACACCGCACCGCCATTGGGCCAGCCGGGATCGGCCGAGGTCAATGCATTGATCCCCATGCCGGTCTCAAAATTTCGGTTGGGCCAGATGCCCTCGACGACGACGACCCCCTTCTGCTGGCCCGCCCGCGGCTTGCAATGCACGATGGTCTTGCCGCGATCGTTGCCGATCTCGAGCCGCTCGCCGTCGGCGAAGCCCAGCGCGACGCACTCCTCGGGATTCATCATCACCGTCGGCCGCACCTCGCGCTTCTGGCTGCTCGGCGTCTCGGTGAAGGTCGAGTTGAGGAAGGTGCGCGCGGGTGCGGCGACCATGCGGAAGGGCTTGTCCGGCGTCGGATTGTCGATGACGTCGAAATGATCCGGCAGGCTCGGCATCTCCTTGCCGCGCGGGCCGTAGGCCGCCCAGTCGGGCTTGAAGCGGAACTTCTTGTCGGGCCAGGCGAAGCCGTCGAGGAAGTGCGAGGTCTCGAAGCCGAGATGGAAGTCCTGCCCGCCCTTCCTCCAGTTGGTCTCGGCATCCCACATGCCCGACTCGCGCAGCGATTCGTCCATGATCTCCCACGGCGTCATGTCGAAGCCGCGATGCTTGGCGCCGAGCCGCTTGGCCAGTTCGCTGATCACATAGTGGTTCTCGCGGCACTCGCCCGGCGGCTCGATCACGGCCTTGGTGACCTGGAAGAAGGTGTGGCCGCTCGCGGTATAGAAATCGTCGTGCTCGAGGAACATGGTCGCCGGCAGCACGATGTCGGCGAAGGCCGCCGTCTCGGTCAAAAACTGCTCGTGCACGCAGGTGAACAGGTCCTCGCGGCTAAAACCCTTGTGCACCAGCTCGAGCTCGGGACAGACCATCGCCGGGTTGGTGTTCTGGATCAGCAGTGCCGTCACCGGCGGGCCGTTCTTCAAGGCCTCGCGGTCGCCGGTCAGGATCGGCCCCAGGCGCGACTGGTCGAGCTCGCGCAGCGAGGTGTCGACCATGTCGAGCCCCTCGATCAGCGTCTTCTTGATCGGGTACATGCCGGTGTGGCCGTAGAGCGCGCCGCCGCCCTTGTATTTCCACGCCCCCGTCACCGCCGGCAGGGAGGTCACGGCATGCATGTTGGCTGCGCCATTGCGGCTGCGGCTGAACCCGTGATGGCAGCGGATGAATGACGCCTTGGTCTGCCCATAGAGCCGCGCGAACGAGACGATCTCCTCGACCGACAGGCCGGTGATGCCGGCCGCCCATTCCGGCGTGCGCGTCGCCACGTGCGCGGCCAGCTCATCCGGCGCATCGGTGTAGCGGCGCATATAGTCCCAGTCGGCATAGCCCTCCTTGAACAGGACATGCATGACCGCCACGGCCAGCGCGCCGTCGGTGCCGGGACGCACGGCGAGATGGATGTCGGCCTGGTCGGCCGTGCCGGTGCGGTAGGGATCGACCACGACCAGCTTGGCCCCGCGCTTCTTGGCCTTCATGGCGTGTGTCATGACGTTGACCTGGGTGTTCACCGGATTGCCGCCCCAGATCACGACCAGGTCCGAATACTCGTCGACCTCGCGCACGTCTGCGCCGCGCTTGGCGCCGACACCGGCGATCCAGCCGGTGTCCGACAGCGTCACGCAGATCGTCGAAAAGTAGCGCGAGTACTTCATCTCGTTGCGCAGCCGGTTGATGCCGTCGCGCTGCACCAGCCCCATCGTGCCGGCATAGTAGTAGGGCCACACCGTCTCGCTGCCGTGCTGGCGCGCCTTGGCGATGAACTGCTCGGCAACGATATCGAGCGCGTCTTTCCACGAGATCTCGGCGAACTGCCTGGAACCCTTCGGCCCCACCCGGCGCAAGGGCTTCATCAACCGGTCGGGATGGTGGATGCGCTCGGCGTAGCGCGCGACCTTCTCGCAGATCACCCCGGCGGTGTAGTCGTTGCGCATCGAGCCGCGCACCCGCCCGATGCGCCTGGCGTCCAGCCGCTCGACATCGAGCGCGCAGGTGCTGGTGCAATCGTGTGGACAGACCGACGGCACGATGGTGACACCGGATTCAATCTTCTTGGCCCCTGCAATGGGTGCAAAGGCATGATCGTCGGGGGACATTCCTAGACGCTCCGCGAAAAGTACCGCAGCATACCGCGCGTCCGCCCATGGGAACACCCCGCCCCCGCCGTGCCACGAGTGCCGATGCCACCGCCATCGCCTCGCTTTCGCCCACGATTATCCCCACGGAGTCGGACGACCGCGCCGTGTTCGTGATCGACGGCGCAACCGGCCAACCGGTTGCCGTCATCGACCTCAGGCAGATGCGCGATCACATCAGCGTCGAGCATCTTGTCGGCGACAATCGCCAGCGCCGCGCCTTGCTCGCTCACGCCGCCGCCGCAGCCCGGGCGATGAATCTCGGCGAGCTTCGCTGGCCGGGTTTCGCAGGCGGCCGCAAGCGCGTCCGCAACGGTCCCCTGCAGCGGGCCGGCGACTATCTCGAAGATCTCGGCGTGCCGCTGTGGCGCGACGGCACGGCCTCGCTGCCGCAGACGCTTTACTTCCGCGGCACCTGGGCCGCCGTGGCCCTGTTGATCGGGTTCGGCAGCATCTCGGCCGCGGTGTTCACCAGCGACGACGTCAGGCTCCCGCACATCGTCATCCCCGCGCTGCTGTGCGCCGCCGCGTCGGCTTTCGCCGTCCATCAGCTCGGCCTGCTGACCATCGCGGCGCGGCGCGTCGCTGGCCGCGCGGCGTTCGCCGCGACATCCGGGGCCGCGGCTGCCGCGATCATCGCTGTCGGCGCCCTGCTGGCCGATCGCGCCGTGCCCGCGCTGATGGAATTGTGGAACATCTATTCCGGCGACACGGCCCTCAATCAGCTTGCCGTGCGGGTCAGCGCCGACGGCCGCACGCTCTACGTCGAGGGGTCGTATGGTCTGGGCGGCGAGGAGCTGGTGCGCCGGGCGTTGGACCAGAATCCCGACGTTCGCACCGTCGTGCTGGCGGGCCCCGGCGGACGCCTGTCCGTCGGCTTCGAGCTCTACGACCTGTTCCACGACCGCAAGCTCGCCACGCGTGTCGACGACGAATGCGCCTCGGCCTGCACCTTTGCCTTCCTGGGCGGAGTCGAGCGCAGCATTTCGCCGGGCGGGCGGCTCGGCTTCCACCGCGGCAGCTTTCCCGGCCTCAGCGACAACGACTTGTTCGAGACCAACCGCGACCTGCGGCGCTTCCTGCTCTACACCGCCAGGCTCGCCGCGCCCTTCGTCGATCGCGTACTCGCCACGCCGCCCGACGACATCTGGGAGCCGACGCTGCAGGAATTGCTGGCGGGCCGGGTCATCAACCGCGTAAATCACTGACATGATCCCGCGCGGCGTTCCGTATGACGAGGCGATGCGCCAGTTCCGCTGGCCCAGGCCCGAACGATTCAACATGGGCCGCGCCGTCTGTGAACGACATCCCCGCGAGGCGCTGGCACTCATTGTCGAGGCTGCTGACGGGTCGGTTCGCAACTGGACCTTCGGACATCTGCTCGCGGCAAGCTCGCGGCTTGCCAACGCGCTGGCCGCCAAGGGCATCGGCAAGGGCGACCGAGTCGGCGTGTTCCTGAGCCAGGGCGCCGAGCTCACGATCAGCCATATCGCCACTTACCGCATGGGCGCCGTGGTGCTGCCGCTGTTCACGCTGTTCGGCGAGGAAGCGCTGGAGTATCGCTTGGCCAACGCCGAGGCCTCGGCCGTGATCACCGACATGAGCCAGCTGCCCAAGGTGCTGGCCGTGCGCGATCGCCTGCCGCATCTCAAGACCGTCATCGCGATCGGCGCCGGCGCCAACGGCAGCGCCTTCCTCGACTGGGACCGCCTGCTGGGTGCGGCGTCCGACAGCTTCGCCACGGTCGACACCTTGGCCGAGGATCCCGCGCTGCTGATCTACACCTCGGGCACGACCGGCCAGCCCAAGGGCGCGTTGCACGCCCATCGCGTGCTGCTGGGCTCGATCCCGCCGGTCGAGCAATGGCTCAGCCACTGGCCGCAGGGCAACGAGGTGATGTGGACGCCGGCCGAATGGGCGTGGATCGCCGGCCTGTTCGACGCCCTCTTCCCGGCCTGGTTCTACGGCACGCCGGTGGTGGCGCATCGTTTTGCCAAGTTCGATCCCGAACGCGCCTTCGCCCTCCTCGACCGCCATCGCGTCGGCGTCGCCTTCATCCCGCCGACGGCGCTCAAGATGATGCGCCAGGTCCACAAGCCGCAGGACCGCTGGTCGTACGACCTGCGCGCTGTAAGCACGGGCGGCGAGGCGATGGGCGAGGAGCTGCTCGACTGGGGCCGCGACACCTTCGGCACGACCATCTCGGAGGGCTACGGCCAGACCGAGATGAACTTGATGCTGCTGAACTCGCCCGAGTGGTTCGAGGTGCGGCCGGGTTCGTGCGGCCGCGCCTGCCCCGGCCGCAAGGTCGCGATCGTCGACAATGACGGCAGGCTGCTGCCACCCGGCGAGGAAGGCCAGATCGCGGGCTTCAGGCACGATCCCATCGTCATGCTGGAGTACTGGCGCAATCCCGAGGCGACGGCGAAGAAGTTCGCCGGCGACTGGCTGCTGACCGGCGATCTCGGGCGCATCGACGAGGACGGCTACGTCTTCTTCAAGAGCCGCGACGACGACGTCATCACCTCGGGCGGCTACCGCATCGGCCCGGGCGAGATCGAGGAATGCCTGATGCGCCATCCCGCCGTCGCCATGGTCGGCGTGGTCGGTGTGCCCGACAAGGTGCGCACCGAGATCGTGAAGGCCTTCGTGCAGCTGCGGCCCGAGATCGTCGGCACCGACTCGCTCAAGGCCGACCTCGCCAATTTCGTGAAGACCCGCCTCGCCGCCCACGAATATCCGCGCGAGGTCGAGTTCGTGGCCGAGCTGCCGCTCACCACGACCGGCAAGATCATGCGCCGCGAGCTGCGGCGCCTGGATGCGGAGAGCAAGCGCGGCCATCGCTAGCGGCGCTCTTTCGTCATCCTGAGCGTAGCGAAAGATCTCATCGCCATTCGCCGGAATGCGCTTTGTACGGTCCGACGATGAGATCCTTCGCTACGCTCAGGATGACAGAAAGTCATCACTGAATAATAACTTAAGTGCTCATCGAGGGCAAGCCCGGGCTACCAGGAAAGCCTCAGGCCGACATTGAGGGCGTGGTTGTCGGTGCCCGATCCGATGTCGCCGTCGTAGCGCAGGAAGATCGTGGCGGTGTCGGCGATCCTGGCGCCGGCCTGGAAACCGATCACCGCGGCGTCGCGCTGCGGCGTGGCGCCGTAGACCGTGAAGCTCGCCGCGGGCGCGCCGGCGAAGGCTGCCGTCATCGGCCGCGCCGTGTCGGCGTATTCGTGCAGCCAGCCCAGCCGCAGCCCGAGATCCACGGTGCCGATCGCCGCCGCGAGATCCGCGCCCAGGGTCGTGCGCAGCGACGTCGTCGTCTGCTGCGCCACGTTCAGGCTGAGCGAGCTGGCGCCCCATTCCTGGAATGCCGCCTGGTTGACGCTCGACGCCTGGAAGCGCGCGAACGGCGTCAGCCTCGCGTTGGCCGGCGCGTAGATGTCGAAAGCGTAGCCCGTCTCGACCTGGCCGAGGAACTGGTTGGCCCCCGTCGAGCCGTTGGCCGTGCGCGGCTGCAGGTTGGGAATGGAGATCTGCCGCTGCAGCTGGTTGTTCGAGTAGGCGTAACCCGCCAGCGCATCGAGGTAGAACGCCGACTCCGTGAAGCTGGCATAGGCCGCGACGCTCACCGTGTTGGCCCAGCCCCTGCCCTGGAAGCTGTCGGCCCACTGGGTACCGCTGGTGAAGCCGGCGCCGAGGCCCAGAAGCAGGCTCGGCATGACGCGATAGTCGATGCCGGCGCCGGTACCGCCGACATTGTAGGTGAATGTCGAGGCGTTGCCGTTGCCCTGCACCGAACCGACGCCGCCCAGGGCGCTGCCCCACACGCTGAACGGGCTCGAGCCGTCGCAGGCCGCGACATCGCAGGCCTCGGCAAGCGCCTGGCGCTGGCCCGAGCCGCGACCGCCGCGCGCCAGCGCCATCTGCTGGCCAAGCGCATTCATGAACAGGGCGTTGTTGGCGACGTTGAACGAGCCGAAGTCGGCATAGGGCTGGCCGCTGATGGCGTTCAGCGCCGGCCCGGCCTGCGCCGTGCTCGCTCCGGCGAGCGCGCCGATCACCGTGGCGAAGTCGCCGGTGGCGCCGGCGTAGCTCTGGTCGAGCGCCTGTCCAACGGCCCGCTGGTTCCCCGTGTTGCCGCCGAAGCCGGAGAACGGCGTGCTGCCTTGCAGGGCCAGGGTCAGGAACACGTTGTTGGCGTTGTAGGCAAGCGACGGCGTCAGGAAGGCGAAGTTGCTGCTCACACCGTCGTAGGTCCCGCTCACGCCGCCGGTGGCGTTGAGGATGGTGTAGGTCGTGCTGTTGGCGTAGCTGCCGCTGGCGGCCGCCACCTGCACCGTGCCGCCGTTTAGAGTGGCGGTGCCCGTGACGTTCACCCTGTCGCTCTGGCCCGCGGCGTTGGCCTCGACGACGTAGGTGCCGCCGTTCTGGGTGAAGGTGCCGTTGACGTTCAGCGTGCCGATCGAATTGCCCGGGGCAATGGTGGCGCCGTTGGAGACCACGCCGCCGATCGTGCCGCTGCCGCCCAGCACGCCGCCATTGTTCAGCGTCACGCTGCTCGCGAGCGAGCCGTTCACGACCAGCGTGCTGGCGTTGACGGTCGTCGGCCCGGTGTAGGTGCTGGTCCCGGTCATGCCGAGC
Source organism: Reyranella soli (assembly GCF_007992495.1). Classification (GTDB taxonomy): domain Bacteria; phylum Pseudomonadota; class Alphaproteobacteria; order Reyranellales; family Reyranellaceae; genus Reyranella; species Reyranella soli. Next base: position 23,153 of record NZ_BKAJ01000020.1, on the reverse strand, counting down.
ACGCCGCCGCCCTGCAGGGTCATGCCGCCGGCGCCCGACATCGCGCCGGCATAGGTGCCGCCGCCGGTCTGGTTGAATACGACCGACGCATTGTTGAGGATGTTGCCCTGCAAGCTCGCGCTGTTGCCTTGGAGTACGCCGCCCGAGACGGTCGTGCCGCCGGTGTAACTGTTGATGCCCGCCAGGATCAGCGTGCCGGCGCCGGCCTTGGTGAAGGCGCCGCTGCCGCTGATGTTGGCAGCCAACGTCGTGCTGGCCGCGCTGCTGGTCGCAAGGCTGCCGCCGTTCAGCAGGATGCCGCCGCCGCTACCCGAGAGAGCGCCGACCGAGACAGCATTGCCGCCGTTGTCGAAGACACCGCCGTTGATCGCGAGCGCGCCACCTGAGGCCAGCGAGGCGCCCGCCCCGAGCTGCAGAGTGCCGCCCGATACCGTCGTACCGCCGCTGTAGGTATTGGCCCCCGTCAGGAGCATCGTGCCGGTGCCGGCCTTGTTGAAGCTGCCGGTGCCCGACAGCACCCCGGCGTAGCTCGTGCTGGCGTTGTTGACTCCCGCCGTCAGCGCCGCGCCCAGCTCCACCGCACCTTCGCCCGCCAGCGAGCCGATCGTCTGGTCGAAGCTTCCCACCACCAGCGTGCCTGCCGGCCCAACGTTGAAGGCGCTCGCCGACGAGAAGGCATTGGCCGCCCCCGCCGCCAGCGCACCGCCGTTCACCGTCGTGGCGCCCGAGTAGCTGTTGGCGCCGTTGAGCGACAGCAGTCCGGCGCCGGTCTTGACCAGGCCGCCGGCACCCGTGATGGAGCCGCTGAACTGCCCTTGCTGCACCGTGAGCAACTGGCCCGCCACGTTGCCCGTCGACACCGTGCCGGCTCCTCGCAGGTCGCCAATGGTGACGTTGAAGCCATTCAGGTCCAGCACCGCTCCAGTGCCGACGGTCGTCGTACTGGTGGTGAAGAGGTTTGCGCTGTTGGCGTTTCCAAGCTGCAATCTGCCGCCGGCGACTGTCACGTTGCTGTCGTCGGCACTCACCGCTCCCGTGGGCGCCAGGACGACGGTACCGGCATTCGTACCGGTGCCGAACCTGATCCCTGAGAAAGCGCCTCCCGCCGCCAACGAGCTCGACGTCAGCAAGAGCGTCGTTCCGGTCGCAGCGGCGATCGTACCGGAGTACCCGAAGGAAAACGGTGGACCTATCGACAGGGCATTGGAGAGCGTGATGTTGCTGATCGCCAGCAAGGTACCGCGCTCCATCTGGATGGCGCCCGTTCCCAGCGCCTCGTTGGAATTAACGACGAGCGTCCCTGCGTTTTGCACTTTGACAGTGCCGGCAAAGCCTGCGGCGCCAGTCAGCGTCACGCTGCCGCTTCCCGCAATGATGAGCTCGCCCGAGCCGGTCATGGTGTTGCCGACGACGATGTCGTCACTGCGAACGAAAAGCAGCGCGCCGTTGTTGATCACCGCGCCGGTGCCCAGGCTGCCGGACGTGCCGCCGCCGCCCACCTGAATGGCACCGCTCGAGATCGTGGTGGAGCCGGAATAGGTATTGTTCCCGGTGAGCACGAGCGAGGCGAACGCCGCGCTCTGCCGCGTGAGCGAACCAGTGCCTCCGATGTCGTTGGCGACGATGAGGCTGCCGTTGTAGTTGAACGAAAGCCGGCCGTTGTTGGTCACCGTGCCGCTGCCGAGCGAGCCGCCGGTAGCGCCGTCGCCGATCTGCAGGGTGCCGCCGCTGATCAAGGTGCCGCCGGCGTAGGTATTGTTGCCCGTGAGAGTGAGCGTGCCGTCGCCGGTCTTGGTCAGGCCGCCGCTGCCGCCGATGGCGCCGCTGTGGGTGAGCGTGGTGCCGGTTGCCGTGTCGAAGGTGCCGCCGCCGGCATTGAGCGTCGTGGCGCGCGACGTGGCGAAGCTCGCCGTCGCCTGCAGCCTGCCGCTGTCGAGGGAGAGCGTGCCGGCGGCATTGCCGAGATTGGCGTTGCTCGACACCGACACCGTGCTGCCGCCCGTGATCGTGGTGCCGCCGCCGTAGCTGTTGGTGCCGGTCAGCGTCACGGTGCCGCCGCCCTGCACCGTGAGCGCGCCCGTGCCCGACATGGTGCCGGTGTAGGTGCCGTTGCCCGCCTGATCGAAGCGGACATTGGCGTTGTTGGCGATGTTGCCCTGCAGGCTGGTCGTCGTGCCGGCCAGCGTCGTGCCGACGCCCGACACCGTGGTGCCGCCGCCGTAGCTGTTGGTCCCGCTGAACGTCACCGTGCCGCCGCCCTGCACCGTGACGGTGCCCGAGCCGGACATATTGCCGGCGTAGGTGCCGTTGGTTGCCTGGTCGAAGGTCACGGCGGCGTTGTTGGTGATGGCGCCCTGCAGGCTCGTCGTCGTCCCCTGCAGCGTGCCGGCCGCCACCGTCGTGCCGCCCGAGTAGGAGTTGGTGCCGGTCAGCGTCATGGTGCCGGCGCCCAGCTTGGTCACCGCGCCGGTTCCGCCGATGGTGTTGGCGACCGTGAAATCGTCGCTGCGGTTGAAGGTGAGCTGCGCGTTGTTGGTCACCGCGCCGCTGCCCAGCGTGCCGGTGGTGCCGCCGTTGCCGACCTGCAGCGTGCCGCCCGAGATCGTCGTGGTGCCGGTGTACGTGTTGTTCACCGTCACGATCAACGTGCCGTCGCCGGTCTTGGTGAGCGATCCGGTGTTGCTGATGGTGCCGCCGAGGGTGAGCGTGGTGCCGGCCACCGTCTCGAACGTGCCGGCGCCGTTGAGCACCACGCTGCGCAACGTGCCGAAGCTCGCCGTTGTCTGCAGCGTGCCGCCGTTGAAGCCGATGTTGCCGGATGCAGCGCCGAGATTGGCGTCGGCCGAAACGGAGATCGTGCCGCCGTTGGCGGCGGTGCCGCCCTGGTAGGTGTTGGCGCCCGTCAGGGTGAGCGTGCCGCCGCCGGTCTTCCTCAGGCGGCCGACGCCGCCGATCGCCCCGCTCATCGTGGCGTCGAAGCCGTTGGTGTTGAGGTTGGCGCCGCCGGAGTCGAGCGTGACGGTGCGGTTGGTGTTGAAGGACGCATCCCAGCGCAGCCCGCCGCCGGTGCCGCCGGCGGTGCCGAAGGTGAGCGTGCCGGCGCCGCTGCCCAACGTCGCGTCCTGCGCGACGGCGAACGCGCCGCCGTCGATCCGCCAGTTCAGGGTCTCCGTGGTCGTCCCGGACAGCACCCAGGTGCTGCTGGTGCTCTTCATGATCTGGTTGAAGCCCCGGTACTGAGCGGCGGCGCCGACGCTCGACATGTCGAAGCTGTTCGTGCCGGCGCCGGCCATGTCCAGGGTGTTGGTGTTGCTGCCGTCGCCGTTGGCGACGACGTTGCCGACGATCACGGACGTTCCGGCGATCTGCAGGACGTGCGCGAAGTTGGTGTTGAAGGTAATGGCGTTGGCGCGCGTCACGCCGTCGCCGGAGAGGCCGCCCTCGATCGTGCCGAAGTTGACGACTGAAATGCCTTCGACGACGAGGCCGGTACCGCCGGCGCCCGCCGTGCCGTTCCCGCTCGTCCCCACGCCGGCCGCGCCGCCGTTGCCGCCGCGTATGGTCCCGGAATTGATGAAGATGTAGCCGGTGTTGCTCAACTGAACGCCGGTGCCGCCGTCGCCGCCGCTGCCGCCACGACTGCCGGCGCCGTCGGGCGCGGCGCCGCCGGCGCCGCCGTTGCCGCCGATGATCGACGCGCCCTCGGCGTTGCCCTGGAGAGTGTTGCCCGAGCTGATCGCACCGACGCCGCCGGCACCACCGCCGCCGCCGCCGCCGCCGCCGCCGGAACCCCTTCCGCCGGCGCCGCCATTGCCGCCCCGGAGCGTGCCGCTCTCGTTCTGCAGCGAGGTCGTGGTGAGGGCCTGGAAGCCGCCACCGCCGCCGCCGCCGCCGAAAGGAACTACGGCGCCGGCTTGGCCATCGAGGCTACCGGATGTTCCGCCGGCGCCGCCCGCGCTGCCGCCGTCGCCCCCGCCGCCGTTGCCACCGCCCGAACCGCCGCCGCCGCCGCCGCCGCCCGAACCGGCGGTGGCGTTGCCGCCCGTCCCCCCTGCGGTGGTGGCTCCCGCGCCGCCGGGGCCGCCGAAGCCGGCGCCGCCGTTGCCGCCGTCCGCCCAGGCGGGCGACAGTGGGGCGATGGCCGTGAGGGCCGTTGAAGACATCAATACCAGCGACACCCAGGCCGCTGCCTGCGACAGGCCAACCCGTCGCCCGGACTCCCGCCCGGTCCCAACGCTACGCATTTCTACTCGGTGACTCCCCCCAAAGCTGCGCCATCTTGGAGACGACGAGAGTGCGGTTCAACAGGGACAGGCTGCCGCCGCTCCTCAAATGGCGCTGGCCGGCCGAAACGTTAGAGGGTGAAACGTTAGACCCCGGCCAGGCCGCCTATAAAGTTTTCGTCTTCTCTTGCCTCATGGTCTTCCTCTTCCGGACCGCGAGCCTCCGGCTCGCTCATGATTCATGAGCGAGCCGGAGGCTCGCGGTCCGGAAGAGCATGAGCGTAAGAAAATTTCATTTCGGACATTTCCGCTGTTTCCGCTACGGGTTTTCAGGTGCGGCCAGCGCCGGATTGACCAGCCAACGGTTGGCCGGCCGCCCGGGTTTGTCGCGATGGGCGAGATCGGGCTGGACGTAGCCGAGATAGTGCAGGCGCTGCAGCACGCTCTCGGTCTCCTCGGCCGTCGCCGCCTGGCCCAGCGCGCGCCGTCGAATCTCCTCGCGCGAGACGTCGGCCGGCCGCTTGGCCACCAACCACCGCGCAACACGCAGCACGCGCTTGGAATTGTCCGAGAGCTCGGCGCTGTCGAACACCGCCTTGGCGTGCGGCCAGTAGTAGTCGCGCCACAGCGCCGCAACGGCTTCGACCTGCTCGGCGCCGATGGCGCCGGGCCGCTTGGCCTTGCCGTCGATCGTCGCCAGCAGTTCCAGCACGCCGGCCAGCCGCACGATCAGCGACCGGCTCTTGCCGATCCATGCCGCCTCCAGCCCCTCGACGTTCTGCCGCTCGGCATGCAGCGCCGCCAGAACCTTGTCGAGCGCCGCGCGCCCACGATCGTCGACGGCGAGCACGCAGGGATCGTCGGCGCTCCCGGCCAGCCGCGACAGAGCCCGCAGCCGATGCAGGATCTCCTCATCGCGCGCGCCCTCGACCACCGCGAGGGCGCGATAGGGCTGCGGGCCGGGCCAGGCAAAGAGAAAGCGTGCGGCCAGGCTGTCGTCGCCGGAACGCAGCGACTCCTGCAGCCGCTCGGGACGAATGGTCTCGAGGATGCTGACCGCAAAGCGCGGCAGCGATCGCGCCGGCTGGCGCGGACGCGCCACGGTGACGGCGCCTGAATCCCAGGCGGCGAGCCATGTCGTGCGATGGCTGTCGTCCTCGTCATCGTCCGCGGCGCCGATCCAGACCGCCGGACCGTCGCGCCACAGCAGGACGCCGCGCGGGTTGCCCGAGACGATGTCGACGAGCGCCACGGGATCGGCATCGCTCGCCACAACCTGCGAGGGCACGAACGGCGCGGCGTCGCCGTCCTTGCCACCGCCTTGTCTGGTCTGCGCCGCGCGCCGCTCCTCGTCGCCGGCGCGCCGCTCCTGTTCGACGAGGTCCAGCAACCGGCGCATGGGCGCCAGCGCCGCGGACTTGCCGGTCGACGGCTCGCCCACCACCGCCTGCCACAGTATCAGCGGCTCGTCCCAGGCCGGCGTGACGCGCACCCGCACGCCCGCCCCGCACACGGCCGCGACACCCGCGAGCACCGACTGCACGACATAATCGGCCGGCGCGCCGGTTGCCTTCTCGGTCTCGGCGATCCAATCGCGCCACGGCTGCGGCAGCAGCGCCAGTGGCGCGGACGGCACGGGACTGCGGCGGCTGTCGAGGACGCTGAGGTCCGGATCGCGCCAGTCCGGTTTCGATGTGTTCAGGTGAAAGGCGTAGGACACGGCGAGTCCTTTCCGTAGCGATACGGAACAAAAATAGAACGCGCCGTCAGACATGTCAATAACTTAAGTCAGTGAACCAAGAACCACAGTGCAGTCAGTGCTGGCATGGAGACCATCCGTCACGCCCGATCCTGTGCTTTGCGCAGGACATCAGAATGCTGCGCTAACATGATCCGCCGACGGCGTTTTCCGCTTGCCGCACAATCGATTTCCGATACTGTGGCAAAAATACAACAACATTAGGACGCTGGCATGTCCCCCCTCATGCTGAGCTTTGCTGCCGGCCTGTGCCTGGCTTTTGCCAGCACGGGATTTGCCCAGACCAAACACAGCGTGCCGAAGCCGCCTGCCGCCTTGCGTGGCAACGGTGCCGAGACGCCCGCCAAGAAAGTCGTCGCCAAGCCGGTCGCGGCAAAGGCTTCGACGGCGCATTCGGCCAGCCGACCGGCGGCGAAGGCGCCGGCAAAGAGCCAGGTCCGCGCCGCCCGCTACGGCGGCTTCGTGATGGCCCCGCCTCCTCCGCCGCCGACGCTCGACACCACCAGCCCGCGCACGCTGAGCCTGGTGAACGTCAATTCCGGCGAGGCTCTTACCGTCACCTACTGGTCCGGCGGCACCTACCAGCGCGAGGCCTTGAACCAGCTCAACCACTTCCTGCGCGATTCGCGTGAAGGCGGCGAGACGGAAATGGACCCGCTGCTGTTCGACGTCCTGTGGCACACCCAGATGCATGTCGGCTTCAGCGGCCCCGTAGAAGTCCTCTCGGCGTTTCGTTCGCCCACCCACAACGCCTGGCTGGCGAGCGTCAGCCGCGGCGTCGCCAGCGACAGTCAGCACATGAACGGCAACGCGATGGATATCAGCATGCCCGGCGTGCCGGTGTTCAAGGTCCAGCAGGTTGCGCGTTCACTCAACATGGGCGGTATCGGCTTCTACCCGCGCTCGGGCTTCGTCCATATCGACACGGGGCCGGTACGTTATTGGTAGGAGCGCGCCTGGTAATGGCGACGGCGCCGCCCATTGATCGGCGATTGCCTGAAGCGAGTCCCGGCTGGACGTGCGAACGCAGTTGCTGACATGATCCGGCATCTCCCCGCGAGCGGCGCTGATGGCGGCACTGTCTCAACGCCACCCCCTTATTGACGTGGAGTCATCGAAATCCGGTGCGCGATCCCTACAAGAAAGAAGCCGAACAATGATCAAGGTCTGTCTGCCAGCTGAAGTCGATCCCTACTCAGAAATCACCCGGTGGTGCCGGGAAGGCATTGACGAGGACACCGGTTGCTATCCCCAAATTGGAATCGATGAGAGTGGCGGCTACTATCTTCACGTCCCCGATCAGGGCAGCGCCCTATTTGCGAGGGTGATGTTGGACTGTCCTATTTCAAACTGAGACAGCGCCCCCGATGGCGGAGGACTGGACCGACGACGAGAACGACGCAATCGTCGTGGATTACTTTGCGATGCTGGCTGACGACGTCGCCCGCCGCCCCTACAACAAGGCTCTGCACAACCGCATACTTCAGACCGCGATCGATCGGACACACGGATCGATCGAGTACAAGCATCGCAACATCAGTGCAGTGTTGAAGGGCCTTGGGGAGGACTGGATTCCCGGATACAGGCCGGCATTCAACATCCAGACCTCACTGACCGATGCCGTGGTGCGCTGGCTCAATCGTCATCCCGGATGGCTTGCTTCGATTTCGCGCCGCTCCGCAAGCGCCGGGCTGGCATTGGCACGCGAGGGAACAACCCTGTGGATCGGCCCGCCACCGACACTGAGCAATGCGCCGCCTCCGGATGAGCTGGAACAGATGACGGCGATCGCCCGCAAGTATGACATCGCTGAGCGCGATGCCCGCAATCGTGCCCTCGGTCGTGCCGGCGAGGAACGAGTGTTGGAACACGAGCATGCCAGCCTCGTCGCTGCCGGACGCCCCGATCTCGCCGAGCGCATCCGCTGGGTATCGCATCTGGATGGAGACGGCGCCGGTTTCGACATTCAGAGCTTCGAGATCGACGGCAGCAACCGTCTGGTCGAGGTGAAAACGACCAATGGCTGGGAACGCACACCTTTCCAGATCACGCGCAACGAACTCGCCGTTGCCGAAGCGCGCCGTGAGCATTGGCATCTTGTGAGACTATGGAACTTCGCGCGAGAACCGCGAGCGTTCGAGCTACGCCCGCCGCTCGAAGCTCACGTCTCGCTAATGGCGACGAGCTATCAGGCAAACTTCCCGTAGAGGATCAAACGTCGGTTCCTCCGCGCGGCAGGTACATGATCAATTTTCCGGCAGCACACTGCCAAACTGGCGCGCCGACAACGTGCCTCGGCCCCGACACTTAAAAAAACCGCGCGTTCTTGGCGAATCGCTGGTCTCTGGCTATAAAGATTTGCACCAGCCAAAGAAACGTCAACGGCAGAGTATCGCCGAGTAAACGCCTGACCAGACGGTCAAACGGGGAGCACGATGAGCGCAACGGCGATAGTGCATCGCCTGCGGATTCTCGGATTTCGTGGGCTTAAGGAATTCGATTGGCGTCCCAAGCAGGGAATGAACGTCATTCTCGGCGGCGGCGACATGGGCAAGACGACCGTTCTTGACGCCTTGGCCTTGCTCTTCAGCCCAACAAATTCGGCAACGGTCGCGGAGACGGACTACTGGCAGCGAGAGACCGATACGGAATTCGTGATCGAAGCGACCGTGTCGCTGCCCGAGTCCTCAGGCATCGAGGGCCAGCGGCGCATGGCGTTCCCCTGGCACTGGAACGGCAAGGAGGCAGTGCAGCCGGTATCCAAGGATGGCGAGCCCGTCGAGCCGGACGTGCCGGTCTATGTCATCCGCGTGCGTGGGACTACCGACCTTGAGCCGTCATGGGAAGTGGCGCAGCCGGACGGCACCGCCGATCACTTGACCGTATCGGTGCGCCGACAGATCGGTTTAGTGCGCCTGAGCTCGGACGAGCGCAATGACCGCGACCTCCGGCTGGTGTACGGCTCCGCTCTCGACCGTCTCGTCGCCGACAGCAGCTTTCGCGCCCGTATCGGCAGGGCGGTGGCGAAGGTACCTTTGACCAAGGAACTCAACGCCGATTCCGTGAAGGCGTTGGAAGACCTGAACGAGAAGATGGATAAGAATTCGCTGCCAACTGGGCTGACGCTTGGCCTGACATCCGGTCAGGGGCCGTCCATCGGCTCGCTTATTGGCCTGCTCGCCATGCACCAAGGAAAGGAAATACCGCTTTCCAGCTGGGGGGCGGGCACGCGGCGGATGGCGGCGCTGGAGATTGCCGCGGCGACGGCCGGAAATGCCAGCCTCACAACCATTGACGAAATCGAGCGCGGATTGGAGCCCTATAGGCTGCGAAAGCTGCTCGGCATCCTCGAGGAAACCAAAGGTCAGGTTTTCGTTACGACACACAGCGCCGTCGCCATCGAATGTGTCGGCAAGAAGGGCCACCTCTGGTATCTCGATAGCAAGGGGCACATCGGGTACCTGCCTGCGGCCAAGATCGCGGCGCAGCAGCGGCGAGAGCCAGAGACCTTTCTCGCCAAGTTTGCGGCGGTGGGCGAGGGCAAGACCGAAGTCGGCTTGCTCAGCTTCGTGCTTCGCAAGGCATTCAATGGCAATCCGCTCGACGAAGGCGTCCGTGTGTGCGACGGCCAGGGCAACGACGCAGTCCTCGATCTGCTTGAGACGCTTGCGGACGCGCACATCGAGTTTGCCGGGCTGGTGGACGACGAAAGGACCAGTCCGGGCCGCTGGAAGAAGCTCAAGGAGAATATGGGCGACAGACTCCTGCAATGGCCGAGTGCTGCAAGCGAGGGCGCCGTCATTGAGGCCATTCCCGACGACAAGCTGGAAGAGCTAATACGGAACGACGACGAGGGATTGACGGGTATTCGTCTCCGCCATCTTGCCGACCGTGTCGGCCTTCAGCCGAAGGATATGGCGAGCATCAAGGCCGCACTGGCAAAACAGGACAAGACTCTGAAAAAGCTGATCATCGAGGCAGCCACGGGGTCGACGGCGGGGGCGCCCGAAGAAGAGGCTGCCGCGTGGAAAAAGCACGGGCAGCAGTGGTTCAAGCGCGACGGCGGCGGCGAGGAGCTTGGGAGCAAGATGATCGCGCTCGGTGCCTGGCCATCTTTGAAGGATAAGCTGCTTCCGTTGATCAATGCCATCCTCACCGCCGTGGGCCGACAACCGATCACCGGCTTGCCGACATGAGCGACGATGACGTCGCGCATCTGCTCCGTTCGGACGAAACGCTCGTCATCATCGAGGCCCCTGCGGGCTGCGGGAAGACCTTTCAGGGAGCATCCTATGCGAAGGATGTCGCCGCGACGCTTGAGCGCGGCAGGCTGCTAGTCCTTGCCCACACGCATGCTGCTTGCGGCGAGTTCCGAAAACGGACACAGGGTGCGAGCAATCGCGTCGAGGTCAAGACGGTTGCGAGCCTCGCCACGGAAATTGTCTCCGTCTATCACAAGGCTCTTGATGTCCCGCCCCATGCCGAGACCTGGGCATGGAAAGACAATGGGGAAGGATTCAACGAAATCGCGCAAAAATGCGCGGACCTCCTCACGCGGCATCCGATGATCGGCCGTGCTCTGGTGTGTCGCTACCCGGTCGTGATCTGCGACGAGCACCAGGATTGCACGCCCCACCAGCACGCGATCCTCATGGCGCTGCATCGCGGCGGCGCCAAGCTTCGAATCTTCGGCGATCCGCTACAGCGGATATTCAGTGGCACTAGTCCGAAGGTCGCCAGGGTCGATGCTGAACGGTGGGAGAGCCTGAAGGCCGAGGGCAAGCACGCGACACTGGAGGTTCCGCACCGCTGGAAGCAGGGCGGTTCCCTTGAGTTGGGTGAATGGATCCTTCAGGCGCGGGCAGCCCTTCTGAACAATCAACCGGTCGTGGTGCCTGCGAAGCGACCGGCAGGCCTACAAGTGATTGTGGCGGACAACCGCGGCCAGGCGCGGAAACAGTTCGCGCTCGACGCCGCACATCGCAAAACAGTCGATGCCGTAATGTTGCGCGACGAAATGCTGGTCCTGACCAGCAGTAACATTCTCGTCGATGCCCTTTCGGCCTACACGAACCGACGGATTGGGATTTGGGAGGGTCACACGCGCGAAATGCTCGGCATTCTAGTTGAGGCATTGCAGGCCGCCAACGGAAACGCGGAAGCGGTCGCATCCGCGCTTGTCGCCTTCGTTTCCGGCGTCGGCACGGGCTTCAGCATGAGCAGCCACGGCAATCGCCTGTTGCAGGAGATCAAGGAAGGCTGTTGCAAAACAACTAAGGGTAAGCCCGCCTGCATTCAGGAGATGGCGAAACTGATCCTGGCCGAACCCAGCCATGTCGGTGCGGCGCGCGCGCTCAAACTGTTAGGCGGTTACATCGCGAACAAGATAGCAGGCTTCGACGCAATCAAGATCGACTATCGCTCGGAATTCGGGGACGCCCTCCGCCTCGAGTCTTTCGCCACGCCCGAAGATGGGCTGAGCGAGTTGGCACGCCGCAGGGCGCATTTTTGGCGAGCTCTGCCTCCCCGCGTCGTCAGCACGATCCACAAAGCCAAGGGGCTTGAATGCCCTCACGCCATGCTCATTCCTTGCGACAAAAGTTTTGCAGACACGGCGTACGGGAGGTGCCGGCTCTATGTCGCGCTGAGTCGCGCCAGTAATAGCCTGACGCTAGTCGTGCCGTCATTCGGCGGCTCCCCGTTGCTAAAATTGGAGTAAGTGGCGAACCTGCATGGATGCGTCCGCCTATGCGTTCAAGTGCCGTCGTCCCGATCGCCTTCCTCTTCTTGATACGGCGTAAGAGACCGTGTCGTCATTACGCCAATACGATCGGGAAGATCGAAGGCGCGGATTGAACCCACCTCTCCTGAGATCGGCAGCTGGAACACCTCGTGCGCAATCCATGCGGTAAAGCGGTCGAATCCCGATTGTAGGTCGAGTTGCCGGCTCCACACTTCGACCACCGAGCGATCGTCAGGATGAAGCGCGCCCAGCTCTTCGCTGCGCGCCAGCCGTAGAAGAATTTGTTCTCGACGATCGAGTGTCATCTGCTCGACCCGGCCGCTGGCTATCGCAGCCACTCGCACTACGGCCTCGCGCGCTCCAAGACCAAGGTGATGTAGTTGGCGCAGCGCTCCATCACGTTTTGCTCCCCCCGACAAGCCAATGGCCACCAAAAGCGGCCCCGCGATTGCTGGCCGATCCTGTTCGGCCGCGCGAATTGCAACTGTCCCCAAGTCAACAAGCCTTCCATTCACCCCCCGATCACAGATCGCCCATGCGGCAGCCTGGGCGTGAGGACGGTACGACGGCGCACCGTTTAAGCCGGGGCTTTCTAGCGCTGTCAGCAGCATTGGAATGATTCGCTCATCATCACGGTGTGCCACCGCCGACAACGCGGCACACGCCACAAAAGGATCGTCGATAAGTGCTTTGGCTGTTCGAATCAGTGCATCGACGGCATGTATGGGCAACATTTCATATGCACCGAGCGCACGTGCAGCGGCCCGTGCGACTGCAAATTTCGGCCATGATGGAGCCGGCGCCAAACGGCTGATGAAATTGCGTGTGTCGTCTAACAAAGCCACCAAGGCATCGATCGCCTCTGGCCATCGATACTCCTGCATCAATCGCGCGAATGCCAAGCGCATATCGGCACTATGATCTTTGGCAGCTAGAATGAGCTTTTGCCGCTCCGCTTCTTTTGCCTCTGGAGCGAGGGACCGAAACGCTTCTCTCCGTACTCGGTAGCGCTTGTGAGTCAACGCGCCGTACAAGCTTTCTCTAAGGCCACCGCGACCAGCGACAAGCAGAGCCTGGACGGCCGACACACCATCTTCCTCCTCGCCAGTTGAGAGCAGCTTATCAGTCGCATCTCGGACGTCGAGACCGGCGCCAGCCGCAAGACACACTAGTGGTCCGCTGACACTTGTGGGCGCGTTCGGGAGGATCGCCTCAACTTGGCGGAGGCCCTCGCTGGTCAGCGATGATGCGGCGGCGTCGATCACGTCGCCCGTGAGAATTGTGACTAATGCCTGGGCGAGATTGCGCTCGGACAGGGGATAAGTCTCCGCCAAGTCAAGAGCGCGCTTCCGACGTATTGCGATGACATCATCACCCTTGGGAGTATCGCCAATCCTTGTTTCAACGACGTCGCGAAGGAGTTCTAACCGCCGCTCAGGAGAGACCCGGTTAGCGATAGCAGTGAGTTGCGTGACCAAATCACCATTAGCCGCAGCTATTTTTACGAGACGCCGTCGCATGTAGGAATTTTCGATATCCGTACGTGCGAGCTCAGACGCCAAGTATGTACCAAGCCGCGAATCCCAGTGCTGCTCAACTGCCTGCCAAGCGCTACCGCGTGCCCAGTCTTTGGCTGTCCTCAACAAAAGCTGCAGTTCGCCAAAGTCCGGCTTTCGGAACTGATGACTGACCAGCTCTGACAGGGCATGAGCGAGCAGCTCCGAGCGAGGATGGTTGGCGATCCATTCTATGCCATCACGCTGACAGCGTATCGAGACCACCTGCTTCATGCCCTCGCGCGCATTAAAATACTGCTCGCTCGGTTCGTCGATATCACGATCGGCAACCTCGGCATCGAAAACATGCTCTTCAGACTTGTAGATGATTTCTGAGAATTTCTTCATCCAGGCACCGGCCTCACCCTCGGAACGAGCGAACCGCTCAATCGCTTTCTCATAGTCGGGCATCTCGCTCGCTAAGGCCCCGGCAACGATCACATCGATGTTCTCGTTCGGCCCGCCGGGTCCGGCGATCGTGTCGAGCGCATCCCAGTATGCAGACTGAAGCCCAGACGCGAGTTCTCCAAGTAAGCCGACTGCTTGGGGGTCATAATCCTGACCAGAGAAGGGCAGTACTTCTCGGATGAAGCGCTCGATCAAGGCTTTCGTCTGGGGCGCAGCCCGAAGCACCGCCTTCTCCGCTGCATCAATTATCGGTGTGCACCACTGGTTGCGAAAGAACGGGCGGTCGTCCTTCGGACCACCTTCGATCAGGATGCGCGACAACCGACTGGGGGGATGATCGGGCGATCCGAACCGCGCTAGATCTCCTAGCGCGCGCCCGAAGTCCGAGCGTTTGCCGGTGACCAATGCGGCTCTTTCAAGAAGGCCGTCTAGGCGCGCGTGGGTCGAAGCAGCCAAATCAAGTTGAATGTTTTCGACGGCACCGACAGCACCTAGGATGCCTACCCCCGTCTCGCCGCCCCAATCGGCGCCAGCGTCGTCCCACGCTACTAGAGTATCTACAATCTTACCAAGCATGAACTCCGCTTCCGTCTTTCGACGTAGGAATGTCAGGCGAAGCCCATCCTCGACACGAGGGTGGTAGAAAGAGAGTGCTGAGCCGTCCTTCCGGAGGTTCTGACCCGCCACAAGAAAGTCAATCAGGCCGTCAACATCCGGGCGCAAGGAAGGATCGGCCGCACGAAGTCGCCGACCAAACTTGGCGAAGACGTCGCGAGAAACCCCACCCCGCGCACTAAGAAGTGCCCAGATCACTGCGGCGCTTTGAATACCATCCAGACCTAGCGGAGCGATCTGATCCGCAATCACTCTCGAAATTGCGTCGATCTGCGAATCAGCAAGAAGGTCTTCCACCTTCCGTGGTTTGTTCGCGTCCACACGGGCTAATGCGACGAGGAAGCGCTTGATCTCGTAAGGCCGCCCGAGTTCCTTAAGCGCATTGTCTCGATAGAGTTGGCTCAACGCAGCAGCATGCCCAGTCAAATCGCCAGCGATTCGATCGTAAATCTCAGCCAAGCGAGCCGAACCATAGTCTTCGATCTCGATCGGAACGATGAAGGGCCGAAGATCCTTGATTAAATCGTGTCCAGCGCTCTGCAGAACATCGGAGCGCGACGTTATTAGGAACTTCCGACTGGGCCCTCTACTCTCAAGAAGCTTGGGGAGTTCTCCACTCCAACGATCTGCACCGGGCGTGAGGCGATTCCCACCCCAAGGATCGCGCAGATGAAATAGGACTGGGTCAGAACGCGTTAGATTATTTCGGACATAACCAGGCCCCTTCTCTTCGTCGACGACATCAAACGGTGGATTCCCCCGCCGAAGCTCGAGTTCGAGAATGTCCGCGGTTAGAGTTTTCCCGGTCCCAGAAGGCCCTCCAATGACGACGGCATGCGTTCTATCGAGATGATCCTTGATCTTGTCAAAGGAGCTTGGCCGCACATAGTGATCCATATCTCGAGTCGGTGCGACCGAGCCACCGTTGCGGACCAAAGTCTCTAGTAATTCTTCACGGCTCCATCGGCCATACCTCGCACCTTTAATCCGACTGCGCACTTCCTCGCGAAGCTCGTGTACGCATGTGTCGTGCGTGGGCCTCGGCACATGCCCATACTGCTCAAGTAGCGCGACAATGCGCGACGACAGCACCTCCTCCGTGACCTTCGTCAGAAGCAGAGTGCGCGGCGCCATCGAGGCTTGCGCACCCCTGTTGTAGTTTTGGCGCACATGCGGCGGAAGTTCTTCGACTTCGGGAAAATCGAGCAGGTGCTCGCCCTCATATGCCCTCAAGGCCTCCGCCGAGGCCTCATTAGTAACGAAAATATAGCGCCGCTGAGGGTCAGCCTCCAACATATCCAGAGGCCGACTTCTTCTTCTGCTGCCATCATCCTGAGCGGTGGTGGGACCGAGCAACACGTCTGCGAAGGCTGCAGCCGACCATGGTGCACTGATTCGAGTCTTTGCTTGTAAGACGAGAGCAAAGCGTTCGCCTTTAGCTTCCAGGCCGAGGAGCGCGGTAGTTGGATCACGCACAGCAGCCTCAAGATCTTCGTCCGATGGCGGCTCGATTACGACCTCATTAGTTAATTCCTTCGCCAGCATCAGGTCGAGCGCCACCCACACGGTAACGCTGATCTGGTACTCGTAACCCGCGTAACCGGGATTGCCCGGCTTGGTTCGGCGCGACTTAGCCGGCCCGCCGCGGTCGCGGAGTACAGGGCGCTTTCGTCGAGCAGGTTTTTTGCCCGAACTGCGCGCGCCCTTACCCGCCACGGCCGGATGCCTTGAGCAGGAGACGTATGAGGGCGAACATACGCACAAAGAGGTAGTCGATCTGGTCTAAGGACGTCAGCGGCTCTTGCGTGGTCTCGGAATGGCGTATGCGGAAGCTGTTTCCGATGCTAGTAAGGTTGGCGGCCTCCGCCGCCAGCATCTCCCTAAATCGAGCCCCAGGAACGGCAACCCTATCTAGCAAGGCGCCCGCCTGCGCACGCTTGTTCGGGCCTGGCTCAAGGGTCTTCAGTCGCTCAAAGGCATCCCAAAGCTTTTCCAGGGCATCCTGACGATCCTCAGGTTTAGGGGACACAATCTTCCTACGGGACGCCTCTAGCAGGCGATCGCTTTCCGGATCGCCTGTCTGAAAAAGAGTCCAGCCGAGCGCATCGGCAATTGGTTGAGGCAGGATGCGTCGGGCCTGGCCATCCGAACTCAATTCGTAGGCAACTGCATTGCGCCGAAACAGTAGGTTCACTTCGGCGACGAACTTAGCAAGGCCGGTCGCACGGTCCCAGCTCAGATGATGATGGTCGAAGAAGGAATGAAATGTTCCGACCACTGGCTCACCGACCGCGGCGGCGGAAAATTCGAGTAGATCGAGGATCACGGGTGTCTCGGGAACCTCCTCAGGCGACAGCGGCCATTTAATCCAGGGTAATTCAGCCACCATAACTCGGGAGAACGACTGCTCGTCACATCCAAACGGGCCATTGCCATCGGGGCATTGCTGCGGGAAGCGAAATCCAAAGGAGCCATCACCGATCCGTGTCTGGATCAAGACATAAAGGCCACCCCATACCCGTTCATCGATCGTTGTAACGGTGGCAGGACGCACCCCAAATTCTCGTTCTGTAAAGTAGTTCGACATCGCACCAGCACCCACAGCTCTTCGTCAGCCTGTCTATGCCGCACATTCCAACTGGCGTGCTAACATGGAGACCATCTCGCTCTTCACAGCGAAGAGTGCCCACAAAGAACGCTCCGAAGGCGCCGCCGGTCGTTTCATACAAGAGCTACCCTCGAACTTCCAGATCACGCAGAAGGCCGCGGTCCGCCACGCCGAGCGCCGCCGGTCATCTTGGCGATCGCCTGGGGCAAGGTGAGCAGGCCGAGGTCGCGGGCATAGTGGCCGATGAGCCGCAGAAACGTGCCGTAGAGTCGCGGATGCGGCTTGCCCTGGCCGGTGACGCCATAAGGCGCCACGCAGGGCCCGTCGGAGCCGACCAGGGCGGACGGGTCGGCGGCGATGGCGCGCACGTCAGCTTCCAACATCGACCGCACCACGACGCGGGTCGGACCCTTGTCGGCGATGATGACGTCGCAGATCGCGTCGAGCAGATCGCAGCGCCGCTCGCGGCTGTGGAACTTTTCCCTCAGGCCCACCCACTGCCCTCGAGCTGCACCCGCCCCTCGAGGCCAATGTGAGCCTGATGGCGACGACCTACCAGGCGGCCCTGCTGTCGTGGCCGGTCATCGCCGGACCGGAACCCGGCCGCGTCATCGCCGTTTGATGCTGTGGCGCGACTAGGCACAGCGCAGCGGGGGGCGCGTGGAAGACAGTACCGAGGCCGCTTCATTGGCCTTCCTGGCGGGACCGAGCGAGACAGCGCGCCTGATCCGCACGCACGACTGGTCCCAAAGCCTCGGCCCCGCCGCCGACTGGCCGTTGAGCCTCAAGACCACGCTGGGCCTGTTGCTGCACTCGCCGGTGCCGCTGGTGCTGCTGTGGGGGCCGCCCGGCATCATGCTCTACAACGACGCCTATGGCGTGTTCGCGGGCGACCGCCATCCCGGCCTCTTGGGCATGCCCGTGCTGGAGGCCTGGCCCGAGGTGGCCGACCTCAACAGCCACGTCATGGCCGTCGGCATGGCGGGCGGTACGCTGGAGTACAAGGACCACGAGCTGGTGCTCAATCGCCGCGGCACGCCCGAGCGCGGCTGGATGGACCTGTTCTACTCGCCGGTGATCGCCGAGGATGGCCGGCCGGGCGGCGTGATCGCCGTGGTGGTCGAGACGACGGATCGCGTGCTGGCGCAACGCGAGACCGCGGCGCAGGGCCAGCGGCTGGCGCAGATGTTCCAGGACGCGCCCTCCTTCATGGCCCAGCTCGAAGGGCCCGAGCAGGTCTTCACCGTCACCAACGCCGCCTATCGCCAGCTGATCGCGCACCGCGACGTGATCGGCAAGCCGATCCGCACGGCCCTGCCCGAGCTCGCCGGCCAGGGCTTCCACGAGCTGCTCGACCGCGTCTGGCGCACCGGCGAGCGCTATGTCGGCCGTGCCGCGCCCGTCATGCTGCAGCGCCAGCCCGGAAGCCCCCTCGAGCGGCGGCTGCTCGACTTCATCTACCAGCCGGTGCGCAATGCGACGGGCGCCGTCACCGGCATCTTCGTCGAGGGCACCGACGTCACCGAGCGCGAGCGCGCCACCGCGGCGGTGCGCGAGAATGCGCGGCGCCTCGCCTTCCTCGACCGCCTCGGCCGCGCCACCGCCAGCGCCCATGACGCCGACGAGATCCTGAAGACGACCACGCGGCTCACCGGCCAGCATCTCGGCGCCTCGATCTGCGCCTATGCCGACATGGACGCCGACCAGGACGGCTTCACCATCCGCGGCGACTGGTGCGCGCCGGGCTCGCCCAGCATCCTCGGCCATTACAGCCTGGCCGATTTCGGGGTGAAGGCCGTGACCGAGCTCTCGGCCGGCCGGCCGCTGGTCGTGAACGACAATCTGCGCGAGCTGGCGCCGCACGAGGCCGCGACCTTCCAGGCGATCGGCATCGGCGCCACGATCTGCATGCCGCTGGTCAAGGAGGGCGTGCTGACGGCGCTGATGGCGGTGCACCACAAGGGGCCGCACACCTGGACCGACGAGGAGCTGTTGGTGATCCGCGAGGTCACCGAGCGCTCGTGGGCGCATATCGAGCGCGTGCGCGACGAGGCCGCGCGCGCCGCCGCCGCCGAGCGCCTGCAGCTGGCTGCGGCCGCCGCCCGCTTCGGCACCTTCGACTTCGATCCGGTGAACGGCAGGCTGAGCTGGGACGACCGCTGCCGCGACCTGTTCGGCCTGCCGCGCGATGCTGCCGTCGACTACAGCGTGTTCCTGGCCGGCATCCATCCCGACGACCGCGAGCGCGCCGACCTCGCCGTGCAGCACGCGCTCGACCCCGCCAATCGCGAGCCCTTCCACCTGGAATACCGTGCCGTCGATTTCACCGACGGCACCGAGCGCTGGCTGGCGGCCGACGGGCGGACCTTCTTCGCCGGCGGAACGGCGGTGCGGTTCATCGGCACGGTGCTCGACATCTCGGCGCAGAAGCGCGCCGAGCAGAAGCTGCGCGCCAGCGAGGGCCTGTTCCGCACCATGGCGCAGGCCATGCCCAACCATGTCTGGACGGCGCCGGCCGACGGCCAGCTCGACTGGTTCAACGACCAAGTCTACGCCTACTCGGGCGCCGCCGCCGGCTCGCTCGACGGCGGCGGCTGGAAGGACATCGTGCATCCCGACGACCTGCCGGCCGCGAGCGAGCGCTGGGAGCTGGCGCTGAAGAGCGGCCAGACCTACGAGGTCGAGATGCGGCTGCGCCGCTTCGACGGCGCCTGGCACTGGCACATCGCGCGCGCTGTCGCGGTGAAGGACGCCGAGGGCCAGGTGGCGCGCTGGATCGGCACCAACACCGACATCCAGGAGCAGAAGGAGATCTCGGCCGCCCTGGTCGACATCAACGCGGTGCTGGAGCAGCGGGTCGAGGAGCGCACCGGCCAGTTGCAGGTCGCCGAGGAGGCGCTGCGCCAGGCGCAGAAGATGGAGGCGGTCGGCCAGCTCACCGGCGGGCTGGCGCACGACTTCAACAACATCCTGCAGGGCATCACCGGCGCGCTCGACCGCGTGCAGCACAGGATCGCCATGGGCCGTCCTCACGACGCCGACCGCTTCCTGACGGCGGCAATAGATTCGGCCAACCGCGCCGCCGCCCTCACCCACCGGCTGCTGGCCTTCTCGCGCCGCCAGACGCTCGATCCGCGGCCGCTCGACGTCAACCGGCTGATCGGCAGCATGGAGGAGCTGGTGCGGCGCACCATGGGGCCCAACATCGCCGTCGAGGTGGTGGGTGCGGCCGGCCTATGGACGGTGCGCGCCGACGGCTCGCAGCTCGAGAGCGCGCTGCTCAACCTCTGCATCAATGCGCGCGACGCCATGCCGGACGGCGGCAAGCTCACGATCGAGACCGCCAACAAGTGGCTGGACGACCGCGCCGCGCGCGAGCGCGACCTGCCGCCGGGACAGTACGTGTCGCTCTGCGTCACCGACACCGGCACGGGCATGACGCCGGACGTGATCGAGCGCGCCTTCGATCCCTTCTTCACGACCAAGCCGCTGGGACGCGGCACCGGCTTGGGCCTCTCGATGATCTACGGCTTCGTGCGCCAGTCGGGCGGCCAGGTGCGTATCTATTCGGAGATCGGCAAGGGCACGACCATGTGCCTCTACTTTCCGCGCCACATCGGCGAGGCCGACGGCGACGTCGTAACGGCCATCGAGCCGGTCGAAAGCGGCTTTGGCGAGACGGTGCTGGTGGTCGACGACGACACCACCGTGCGGCTGCTGATCGCCGAGGTGCTGATGGAGAACCACTACGCCCTGCTGGAAGCCGGCGACGGCGTCTCGGCGCTGAGGGTCCTGGAGAGCAAACAGCGCATCGACCTGATGGTGACCGACGTCGGCCTGCCCGGCGGCATGAACGGCCGCCAGCTCGCCGACGCGGCGCGTCAGCTGCGGCCGGCGCTCAGGATCCTGTTCATCACGGGGTATGCCGAGAATGCCGTGGTCGGCAACGGGCATCTGGAGCCGGGGATGGCGGTGCTGGCAAAGCCGTTTGCGATGTCGTCGTTTGCGAACAAGGTGCGGGAGATATTGGAGGAGCGGTGAGTTGGCTATGCCTCTCGCTGCCGAGGTCGACAACGGCAAGCCTCCCTTCGTCCTCCCCGTGCTGCCCCTCTTCGTGGTCATCGTCGTGAACTTCGCGATGTCGTTGGTCGTGCTCCCGCGCCTCGACTTTTCGTTCCTAGCCAAGGACACTTGGGGTGGAACCACGATCGGGGCGGTGGCCGGAATCTGGTCGGTCATCCTCGCCCTCGCGTCGGGGTGCCTGACCGTCCTGCCGCTGCTGACGGTCAGCCGTCTCGTCGGCTTCGGCGCCGTGGTCGGAGCTTTGCCTGCCTTCGTGACCGTCCGCGACGCTGTGTTGTCGATTCAGGGAGGGCCGCTGATCTCGCTCACGGTCGCCATGAACAAGCTCGCCGGGCTGACCGGCACGGCCTCCGGCGGGATGGCAATCGCGCTCAACGCGCTCGGCGACAACTTCATGGCCCTTGCCCGGCAGTATGACATCAACCCCGAGCTGATGCACCGCATCACCACGATCAGCGCCGGCACGCTCGATGCCCTTCCCCACAATGGCACGGTCCTGATATTGGTTAGCATCAGGTGACTGACCCACCGTGAGAGTTATTTGGACATGGTGATCACCGTAATCGTCAGCTGCGTCATCGCCCTTGTCGCGATCCTGGTGCTGGGCTCGGTGTTTGGATCGTTTTGACGGCAACGCCCTGTCGGTCGAAACTCGTCTCGCTGGTCTGGTCGCCGGTGCGAGGGGCGACGCTCAAGCGTGCGTTCGGCAGTCAGGACGGATGGAGGAACCACTGAGTTCACATCGCGGGTTCCTGTTCAGGTCTTTCGGCCGGTTGGTCGCCGGAATCCGGTTCCTGTGCCAGGTCGTGCTCATCGCGTGGGCCTCCCTGGCGATCTATTATTCGAACCTGCCATGGGCTGGACTGCGACTGGCGTTGGCGGCGGCCTTTGCAGCGTTCGCGATCTGGGTGTTCTGGTGGTCGCGTCGGCAACACGTGTTTGTCGTGTTGGCAGTACTGTTTCTCGGCGTGGTCGCCTGGTGGCTGACCATCCCTCCGTCGCACGACCGTCCGTGGCGGAGCGAGGTGGCGGTGATGCCGCGGGCGATCATCGACGGCGACCGCGTTCGCATCACCGGGGTGCGCAATTTCGACTTCCGCACGCGAAATGACTTCACGGTGCGCTACGAGGAGCGCGAGGTGCGACTGTCGCACCTGACCGGCATCGATTTCTACGTGTCCTATTGGAGGGAGGGGCTGGTCGGACACACATTCCTCAGTTTCATCTTCGACGACGCGCCGCCGCTCAGCATCTCCATCGAGACGCGGCCGGAGGTGGGCGAGGGCTTCAACCCTCTCGCCTCCATGTTCAAGCAATTCGAGTTGATCTATGTCGTCGGTGACGAGCGCGACCTTGTGGGCCTGCGCGCCAACCACCGCGGGGAGACGGTGTACCTCTATCGCCTCAACACCTCGTTTGCCGATGCACGCCAGCTGCTGCTGGTCTACCTGGATCGGATCAACGCGCTCGCCGATCATGCCGAATTTTATCACCTGCTGAGCAACAGCTGCACGATCAACATCATTCGCTACGCAAACGCCGCTGGACGGGCTGGCCAGTTCAACATCCGGCATCTTTTCAACGGGCTGATCGACAGCTACCTCTATCACTCTGGCCGGGTGGACACGACATTGCCGTTCGATGAGCTGAGGCGACGCTCCCTTATCAACGAGGCTGCGCAGGCAGCCGACGGAGCGCAGGATTTCTCACAACGTATTCGCGCGTCCCTCCCTGTGCCTGCTCGTTGAGCTCCCGGCTGTGATCGCCGGCACGTCCCGTTGAACTGTCGCATTGCGGCCTTGCGGTACGTCCGTAAGACGGAGACGACACGCACGGCACCATCTGAGCGCCGCGCGAAGCGCTTACTTCGGCTGTCCCTTGGGTGTGCACGTTGCGACAAGCATGGGTTGTCTGAAGGCGGTTGCCAACGCGCGCTCGTCAATTTCCCTTGCTGCTTCGCAGGCCTCGGAATTGTTGTACTCCGCTGTGGCGACCGCGACGTTTCCGCCGGAGAATATCAGGAGCGTCAAAATATAGACCATGGCGATACCCCTTTTGGTTCGTCCGCGTGAGGCTGGGAAGCATACCACGCAGGTCCAGCCGCATCGTCTTTGGCGTGTTCGCTGAGTCGGGGGCGGCAAGCTCACGATCGAGACGG
>NZ_BKAJ01000019.1 GCF_007992495.1 Reyranella soli | reverse complement strand
TACACTGAGCCGGTGAGCTGCAGCAGGTTGATCGCGGCCGTGAACACGCCGATTCCGATCAGGGCGTGGCGACAGCGGGCGAGGGCAGCGGACAGTTCTGAATTCCGCTTTTGGGTGGGTTTTGCCGGTAACATTGAGCGCTAGGTCCTATGTCTCAAAACCACAATTGCGGGCAGTCCTATGTCCAAAAACCACAATTGCGGGCAGCTGACGTCGTACCATTAGACTTACTACTTTCGCCTAATTGCACTGGGCTCGAGCACAAACCTCTGTCCATTGTCCGGATCCTCAAGTTCGACCGCGCGCTGCCTTAGTGGTGCTTTCACTATCTGCATCTCCAGACCGACACTGGCTTGATTGTTGGATAAGCCAACTCCTTGCCCAGCCCAATTTCGGAAAAAGTTGAGGGCGGGGTGCGCGACGAAGTCCGTGTGTGGGAAGTAGTCGCGCGAACAGTGTGGGAGACTGTAGTTGACCTTACGGCTCAACCAGCCCGCCGGTCAGTTTCATATCCACGTTAAACGCCAGCATGAGCGTCAATCTTGTGACCATAGCATTGCAGTTCCGAACCTTTCTGTGGCCTACGCCTCACGAAACTTAGGTAACACATGTCTTGTTCGTGCACGGACCGTTAATGCATGCATTCGGTAGGTTGAGTGGGCCTTTGCCGCGCATCTCTAGCAAGAACGCTGAGATACTTCTTATTCATAAGCGCGCCGATCCGTCCTAGACCTCCTGGTCCAGCCAACTCTTACCTGCGGATGGTTTGACGGACTTGGCGCGCGCCATGCTCTGCTGGGCGTTTCGTTTCGTTCGTCATCCACCAGATGGGGGCCGTGATCGGTGTCTTGGGCGGCGGCATGATCTTCGATATGTTTGGCGCCTACGACCTTGCTGGTGGTCCGGTGTATCACTTGGCATCCTAGCCAGCATCGTACAGATCCCATTCGGCGGTCTCTCTCGTACGCCGTCGGGAGCGCGGCGGGCTGAGCCCCAGTCATGGCTATATGCCTAGCCCGCCACGCCTCGCGGATCGCAGCCGAGCAAGCCGCGCGAAGCTTCTCTCTTCACCCTTTCACCGCCGCTGGAAGGTCGCAATCCAAGCAGGCCATTGTCGCGGACATTGTGTGAGGCGCCGAGCTTCAAGCCATAGGCGGGCTCTGCAGCAGAATGGCCGCGCGCTCGATCAAGCGCATGAAGGCGGCATAGGAAATCCGGTTGCCGGGGCCGGCGATGTCTGTCCGCGATATGCCGACCCCTCTCAGCAGACCATTAAGCTCATACCCTGCATGCCGCGGGTTGTCCGCAATGCAGGTGGCCCACCAAGCCTCGATTACTTGACTCCGCACGATGACGCCAAGGGTCAGTAGTCTGACGGGCGAAGTCAACGCACGTACCACGCGCTATGCGCAAGTAGACGGAGGAAATGGTTCGCCCAGGGGAGACAGGATAGCCGCGCTGCGGAGCCGATCTGGTCAGCCACCAGTCGGCCCGAACTCTGTGCCTGCTCCTAGGGGGATCGCGGTCCAACCGCCGGCTAGCCCTGCCTTTCCGCCCGTGAAATCGATTTGGGCTCCGTCTAGCAGCCGAAAGCTCGGCTACGTCAAGAAAGCCCAGCACGTCGGCGCACGTGCTTTCGAGCGCTGCCGAATCAGGCCGTTCGGCAGTGTTGAACTACCGGCCTCATTGCTAGATGGCCTGTGACGTGAGAGCGGACGCCCACTTTCGGCCGGGCCAGGCGAGCGGTCGGCGGCGAATGCTGGAACGCTGAGCAATCCAACGACCAAAGCCAGTGCTCTCCTTGGCTTTCCCCAGACTGGTCATGATAAGGTAAAACCACTACTGCCTTATGATACAGCGTGCATTATTGCCTATAGCATCGAAGCCGTGGGGCGAAGCTTGGCAAAATCTCATCCCGTACACGTTCATGTCGGCACTCGAATGCGGCAACGGCGAACGGAGCTTGCCATGACGCAATCGAAGTTGGGCGATGCTGTCGGTCTCACCTTTCAGCAGATTCAGAAATACGAGCGCGGCTCCAACCGCATCGGGTCAAGTCGGCTGTATGAGTTCGCCAAGGCTCTTGACGTGCCAGTGTCATTTTTTTTCGACGAGATGCCATCCAACGCGCTGTCGGGTCGACCGATGTCGGGTCGAGGCCGCAAGGGCTTCGGTGAGGCCGGCACGCCGTTCGACCAGGAGAAGGATCCGCTGATCAAGCGCGAGACATTGGAGCTGATGCGCGCATACTACAAGATCCGCGAAGATCGAGTGCGCAAGCGTATCTTCGAAATGGTCAAGGCCGTGGGTGCGGTGAGCCATGCCGCGGCGTTGGGTGGCGGCAAACATCGCAGATCCGCTCACGGCGACTGAGGCAGCGGACTGCCCTGCAATGGGCAAGCTTCTTTTTGCTCGCGGCAACTCTGGCACTGCACAGACCATCACCGATGGCGACACCCGATCGGCGCGGCCGTGCATGTCGATGGCTGTCGGCCGGCACGGGACCGACTGGGCGCAAGTCCCAGCCCAAGGGTTGAGCCTCCCGGGCGCGCGGTAACAGCGTGGTGGAGGCCTATCCCTGCACCATCGCCGCATCGATCTCGATGATTTCGGCATAGATGAGCCGGCTGGGCGCCCGCCGGTTTTCCGCATAGGTCGCGGAAATGTACTCGAACTCCTCGATCAGCAGCCGATACGCATCGGGCGCCGGCGCAGTCGTGAAGGTCACGCTGCCAGCCCACAGGCCGAGGTCCTTTTGGAACAGGGCCTGCCCCTCATAGAGTTGCGTCACGCTTGCCTCGGCTGCTGGTGCATCGTGCCATTCGAGTTCGCCGCCGTCCCGGCAGCCACTTTTGCACGCGCACCTGGGCATGCGTGGGCCGTGTCGGCCGGTCGGGCGCTGGTCCGGCCGGCGGCGGCCCGGTCGGCGCGATACCGCTGATGGCGATCCTGACGTCAGCTCCCGCGGATCGGTGCGACCGCGGGCGCGATCGGTCTGCAGGTTGCCGGTGTCGGTCGCCTCGCTGCGGTCGATATTGATTGCCGCAAAGGCAGGCTGGCCTATCGGCTGTTGTACCGCGTGCACAAGGATGATCAGCGTCGGTGGACTGATCATCCAGTGGCCGCCCTCAACGGCCCGCTTAGCACAAGGGCGATCAGATCGACCGGCATGAGATGCCCGGGCTGCGCGCCGAACACAGCCACTGCCACCGGCCCACGAGCTTGAGATCGTCCGGAGTCAGGTAGCTGCTAAGTGGCACCACCGCGGTGCGCCCCTTTGCCAGGACCACGGTCAGCACGCGCGGTGTCGGATCCCACTCGGGTGGTGTGTCGCCGGGGCCCGCTGGCTCGGCCAGCAAACTTGGCCGCAATCTGTGTGTGGCCCGAAGCAGCTCGTTACTACAGGCGAGACGCCGGTGCTCGACGGCGATGAGTGGCGCCGCTTTGATGACCTCCGTTCTCAGAAGGAGGAGGAGCGGATGAAGCTAACCTCATCAACAATGCAGGATAGTAACCAACGACGCCAGTGCGTCCATAACGACATTGTAACTTCCCACCGCTTCATTACTTATTGGCGGACTGCAAAAACAAAAGGGTTGAGAGATGCTCAATATTAAGTCGATGACCTTTGACAAGCTCCTAGTGACCAAGGGCAAAATCGACACCGAAATTGAACTTCGTTCCGCCAAAGAACGCTCACGATTAATCGAAGCAATAGGCGCGCTTCGGACCGTTTCGGGGGCGAAAACGGCTCCGATCAGCATTGCTCGGCCCCATGCGCTCAAAGGCAAAAAGCTTCCGCCCCTCTACCGCAATCCCAAGAACCGCAAGGAAACTTGGGCAGGACGGGGCAATCGGCCAAGGTGGCTTGTCGCAGCGCTTAAAGGTGGAAAGAAGTTGGAGGCATTTGCCATCAGGTAACTACCTTTTCATCGCTGCTTATGACCTTCGCGTCGCCCTAACCGACGAGGCATTTCTTTCTCGCGAACTTCAGCTCCCACCCGGCCGGAATTGGCCAGTCTATATTCGGCCGGCGTGGTAGCTCTAGCAGTTTGCTGAAGAACCTTTGAGTCGCGTGTATCTGGGACCGATTTGAAGATCTGCCGATCGGCTCGCGAGAAAACCAACGCCGATAAAAGAAAGGTGCGACGATCGCAGCGACGATCTCGGACGCCTTCTGTCCGGCGGCAATTCTCCCCGTTTTTTGCTCGTTCCGCGACAGCCAAGAACGGAATGGCGCACCCTGCAAAGACGACAGCGCCTTCCGTCCCGTCCAGGCCGTTAGCAGAGCGCGGCTGGATACCGCCGTCGCGAGCGATCGATCGCGTTGCGTCCCGTCGCCATCACTTGCCACGGAGGGAGCCCATGTCCGCTCGCGCCGGCCCCTGAACTCACTGACCTGGGTCGACTGAAGCACCTGCAACGGAGGACTGGATGAACACGTGCGCTCTCGACAGCGCTGTGAACGATGAGGCTTGGCGCCGAGCAGACATGAATGGTTCCGTGTCGCGCCCATGAGCGACAGGCGACCGCTTGCCGTGTCATCTGCGCCCGACGTGTCGGGCCTTCGGGGAAAAACTCTGTAGGGGCCCGGCCGGCATCCAAGGTTTTTGCCTCTAATGTTTCCCAACGAGCCCACAACCCTCGCAGGCCCCTCGTGGGCCGCAAGGCGCCGACTAAAACACTGGACGCTCCGGTGTCTAATGTTTTTCGCAACTCTGCGGCGTCCGAATCATTGGACGCCTCGGTGTCCAATAATTCGCCACCCGCGATCTGGGCCGGTCGGGAAAAAACTTTGTAGCAGCCTGGCCGGCATCCAGAGTTTTGGTCGCCAGAATTTTGTTTCGAGTTGCGTAAGCGTCGAAGTATCGGTGCCCTCGCGGGTGCCGCTCGCTCTATGCATCTTGGATCTGTGGTTACGTCGGTCCGTCTGGCTGATCGGGCGCCCAGTGTTGCCACGTACGGCACGTGGCTTCGCTGGGCTCCTGATGAACCGCTATGCACCCAATCCCGGTCTTTGAGCGTTCGCGGCCTGGTCGCTCGTCGCGGAGACTCTGACGGTTCGAGCAGAGCGGCGCGAGGCGCGGACGGATATCGTGATGTCGTTGAAAGCACTGTTGGCACTTGGGCGCGCGGCGGGCCCACGCTGCGCCTGCAAATCGGCCTGGAGGACATCGAGAATCCGAAGGCCGATCTCGCGCGGCGGGGTTCAGGCGGCTCGCGTCCTACACGCCGATTGCGGAGCCCGGCTGAGGGTCGACACTTCATCCCGCCTTGTCGCTGAACGCGGCGGGAAGCGTGGCGAGGAACGACATGACGCGCTGCGTGCGCAGGGGCGGGCGGCGGTCGGAGGTGCGCAGCATCCATAGGGGCTCCGCCGGCGCGCGCCAGGGCGCAAGCACTTCGACGAGCCGGCCGGTGCGCAGGTCTTCGTGGACGAGCCACGCCGGCCCCCAGCCGACGCCGAACCCATTCGCAATCAAGGCGAGCGAAGCGTGCGCGTCGTCGCAAATGTGCTTGGGCTTGGGCGCGACGCGAACGGGTCCTTTGCCGCGCGGGTCGGCGAAGCGCCAGGTCAGGATCTGGCCGCTCGCGGGATTGCGAAAGCCGACGTGGTCATGCGCGGAAAGCTCGTATGGAGTCGCCGGCGCGCCGCGCGCGTTCAGATAGGCGGGCGAGGCGCAAGCGATCCAGGAGAACGTGCAAAGCCGCCGCGCCTGATGGCCGGGCGCGCGGTCGAGGGGGCCTGAGCGGATCGCGACGTCGACGCCTTCCGCCGCCAGATCGAGAATCTCGTTGCGGAATTTGACCTCGATCTCGATTTCCGGCCGCTCCCGCAGGAACGCGGGCAGTCGCGGCAGGATGCAGGCGCGCGCGAACGAGGCGGGGGCGGTCACGCGCACCCGTCCGCTGTCGTCGCGCGCGACTTCGCCGAGCGCGGATTGCACACGGGCGACACTTTCGGCCAGCGTGCGTCCCGCCGCCATCAGCCGGTCGCCCTCTTCGGTCAGCGCCAGCGAATGGGTGGAGCGATGCAAAAGCCGCATCCCGCGCGCCTGTTCGAAGCGGGCGACCGCCTTGGACATCGCCGAGGTGGTCGTCCCCGCCCGCCTCGCGGCTTCGGCGAAGGAGCCCGCCTCGACGACGCGGACGAAGGCGAGGAGACGCGAGAGGTCGGGAGGCAAGGTCGTTGTGGACATTCAGTCCACATAGTCATGGCGACGCGGTCGCTACAAGAGCCGTTCCGAATGGGCCAAATGGGGAGCGTCAGCGCGCAATCTGCGCCGCTGGAAACCGCGGGAAGTCCCATGAACCCCATCGAAATCACCCTGCAAGCCCTCGACGCCGCCGAGCGCGCGATTCCCCCCGGCCAGCCGGTCTATATGCTCAATCTGCTGCGCTACCGCGCGTATGCGCGTTACGAGGGCTTCGACGCCGCACCCTGCTCGGGCCGCGAAGCCTTTCATGAACGCTATAGGCCGGCATTCCGGCGTCTCGCGGCCGGTAAGCCGCTGGTGCGGATGTTCTCCGGGCCGGTCCTGGCGAGCCTCGTCGGCCCGCAAGGCGAACGCTGGGACGAAGCGGCAATCAATGAATACGGCGATTTCGCCGCCTTCCGCTCGATCGTCGACACCGAGACTTACCGGCGCGAAGCCGCCCCGCATCGGCACGCGGCACTCGAGGATTTCCGGCTGTTCGCGCTCGCCAAGGCGATGTGAACGCAAGACCGTTCAACGCTATCGCGAAGACGTTGATCCGCTGGCGTGAATACCAGCTTCGAAGACCGCGAGTCGGCGTTCGTCAGCGACGGAACGGAGCGAGCAGATGCGAGTCGTGGGCGCCTCCGGTGTGCACGATATGGCGACCCGGATTCATAGTGCGACCGTGCTTGAATGCCGGATAACGCGCAGGGTCGGTCCCGAGGACGTCGACGCGGAGGCTCGAGCCCGGCTCGAACAGCGTGCTCGACGCCAGGATCTCGATTTCGACGGGGACGATCTCCGGCGCGCACCTTCTCATCACGAAGATGGGCGTGGATGGGTCGACCCGGCCGGTTCAGTTCCTCGTCGAGGCCACGATGCGAGACGCGCAGCCAACCCTTGCGACGCCGTCCTTCGCATAGCGTTGTAACCGCTGAAACAGACCTCGCGTCCGCCCGCACGCTGTACCGCCACTTTCCGACGCGCGATGAGCTGAACTCGGAAGTGTACCAGCAGGAGGTCACGACGCTGATCGAGGCGGCCAATCAGCTGATCAGCAGGCGAGAACCGGCAGCGGCACTTCGCGAGTGGCGGATGTTGTTCGTTGATTTTCTCGACGCCAAGCACGGCATGGCGGAGGCGATGGATACGCTCATCGGCGGGCCTGAACCCCTCTACAGCAAAACCCCGCACCGCCTCGACGTTCCTATTAGAGTGCTGGTCGCCGGTGAGGTTGAGGCTGGTGTGTTTCGAGACGATATCGAGCTGCACGATTTGCTGCGCGCCTTAGCTGGCGTGGCGCACGTTAGGCCGAGCAAGAGCTGGAAGCGGTCGGCGGTCCGGATGATCGACCTTCTCCTCAACGGCTTGCAGGTCAAACCCAAGGTCAAGGCTGGCGCGCAACGCCCTTAGGCCATTGCGCGAACGAGTAACTCAAGCTGGTTGCGCTCCCGCGATTTGAACCTAGCAACCGTGTTCGACTTATGGCGTGGGGTGCGTCAGAAGACGGCCGACCCTGGTGTGCTGACGGTGTTCTGACTGACGCCAGATCGAAGCCGAATAGCGAGATCTCCCAGGGAAGCGAGCGATCGATGCCGATAGTCGTTAAAACCGTGCAACTGCGGGGATCGTCGAAATTCGTGTTTGAAATCAAGAGCCGGAGATTCTTGCAGGCCGAGGAGACGGTGTTCGACGACGCATTGAAAAAAAGCATCGCTAGATCAACGCGTTACCGTGGCGCGGAACGATGGAGTAGGAGTGAAGGGGAGTACCTCGCTCTTCGAACGGCGCCCATACGCCGGGACCTGTCACAGCTTCAGGAACCGATAGGCGAAGCGATCGGTCTTGCCCTTGATCGAGGGATCGAACGCCTTGATCGTATGCCGATTGGGTTTTTAGAAGCGGCCGGCAGTGCCCCGCGCCGTTATGGTAAGTTCCGACGATCCCGGCTCCTCCGATCGCGTCAACCAGCCAAGCTGGCTGGCCTCCAAAAGGTGACCGGCGGGCCCGATCTCGACCGCGCCTTCGAGGACGTAGACAAAGGCATTATCGGTCGCTGCAAACGAGTGCCGAAACGCACCACCGTTTTCGACCCGCACCTCGAGCATCGTAACAGGAAGACGGTTGAGTGTGGGCGAGATCATACGCCGTAGGCTCCGGAAAAGACCCTGATCTCAACTCCATCCTCGCTCCGGACCAGCAAGGCGCTGTCGCGATGCTCGATTGACCCCTCAATGACGAATGTAACCGTCTCGATGCCGCGATGTGGGTGAAAAGCGAATATCCCCCGGGGCGTCCAATCCTCGGCCATCAGGACGAAGGGATCGGCGAACGCGGCGTCCGGTGCGTCGATCAAACGGCGCGCGCGATGGCCGGCGACTTGCCCGACACGAACTGGGGGGCGTCGATGCGCGCTACTTCTCGAACAAACATCGGTTTGGGGCTGTTCATCCTGAATCCCTCTGAATGAGCGACTAGTTCGCGGACTCAAATGCACGCGGCTCAAATTTAGCTTAGCGTACGATCCGGCGGACGAAGTGCAATTCCACAGCGGATAGAGGGCCGCCGAGCTGTTGCATCGCACCGCCGTCCGCGAGAGAGCCGAGATCGAGCGCGACCAAGCCAGTCGAATCGATAAGTCCGACCACGAGCGCCTTGGCATCGCGATCGTCTCCTGACACGAACAGTACGGTTTTCGGCTTCTGTAGCGAGAAATCCTGTATCCAAGCCATCGGCATATTGCTGATCGACTTCACCAGCCTGGCCCCGGGCGCCATTGCGGCGACGATCTCGCTCGACGTGCGGCCCTCCAACGCGGCAACCGATCTCGCTACGCCGGCGGCGCTGATGTCCGGTTTCTCGCCCTGGTGGGCGTTCGTCCCGTCGACGAGTATGCGGCCGCCCCAGTCGATTCCCTTGAGCGCCTCCGGCGCATCCGCCCAATTCGTGGCGAGGATCACTACATCGCATTCCGCAGCTTCCTGCTTGGATCCTGCGCTGGCGGCCGGACCCAGATCGGCGACGAGCCCCGTCAACGCCTCCGGCCCGCGCGAACTGGACAGGACGACCTCGTGGCCCGCACCGATCAAATGGCGACCGATGGTCGTAGCCATGCGACCGGCGCCGATGAATCCAACTTTCATGACCGTTTCTCCCCGATCAAACGATGACTCAAGCAGCCGCAGCCAACGCAAGCATGGCGGCAAGCAGGTTTGCCTAGATGCCTTCGATGGGCGCAGAGGTCGACATTAGGTCGGCGCCGGGACCTATCAGGGCTTCACGAACCGATAGGCGAAGCGATCGGTCTTGCCCTTGATCGAGGGATCGAACACCTTGATCGCGTGCGAATCGTCCTTGTTCGCGAGCAGGGCGCTTTCCGCGTCCAGGACGAAGCCGGCCGCCTCCACCTCCGCGCGGACGGACG
The DNA here is from genome assembly GCF_007992495.1 of Reyranella soli. Taxonomy (GTDB): domain Bacteria; phylum Pseudomonadota; class Alphaproteobacteria; order Reyranellales; family Reyranellaceae; genus Reyranella; species Reyranella soli. The sequence goes on along the minus strand of NZ_BKAJ01000019.1, from coordinate 15,001 downwards.
CAGGGTCGATCCGATGCAGCGCCTGGGTGTCGCTCGTGCCCGACCCCGCGGCGGCGGCGTGGTCGACGATGACGTAGCGCCCAGCGGGCTTCAGCCGCTCGTAGACAGCTCGATTGAACTGGGCCGCCGTCGCACCCTTCTTCTGGATCAGCGCGGTGTGGAGATCGTGATAAAACAGGTGCAGCCACACGACATCCGCTGGTTGCGTGGCCTCCGGCATCGCCACGACATCCGCAGAGACGGCTTCGACGTTCTTTCGGCCCGGCTCCTTCGCGAGCGTCCGCATGAGGCCGACCGGATCGTTCTTGAAGTGGGCGACTTCGGCCGGCACGAAGCTGTAGACCCGTCCTTCGGGTCCCACGGTGTCGGAGAAGAGACGGGTCCAGTCGCCGTCGCCCGGGTAAACGTCGATGACGGTGGCGCCCGCATCGACTCGTGCGAACCGGATCAACTCGGATAGCTTGGCTTGGTCGTACATCGGGATCTCCTTTGCGTTGGGCAGTCGACGGCAGCGTTACGCGGGGCCCGGCGCGTCCTTCTGCGCGGCCCGCGCCAGGGCTTGCGTGTCGACATATTCACGGAGCTTCGTCAGCTTGGCGTTTTTAACGGTGATGGCGAAGACCCAATCGTCCTTGAACGTCTTGTTCGTGGCTTTGATTTTCCCCGTCGCGACGCCGACGACGAAGACCCGGTCTCCTTGCGCCGCAAATTCCTGGGCTTCCGTGGACGTTTCGATCGACCTGGAGGCCGTCTCGAGCAAATCCGCCAGCCCGGCATGTCCGTGGCGCGTTCCGGCCAGCGGCCAGTCCTCGCCCGGAATGATCCACTCGAAGTCTTCGGCGACCAGCGCCAATAGACCCTCCTTGTCGCCGCGGCCGATCGCGGCAAAGAAATCCTTCACTATCTGGACGTTCTTCTCGGTGCTCATAGTGTTTCTCCATTTCGCTTGGATCAGATCCTGTCCGATCTACTCCGTGGTTAAGCCCAGCGACCGGCCTCCTCAAAACTAAGGCGAGGATTGCGCGGAAACACGGAAGCTGGATCGCCGTAGCCAATGCTGCAGATAAAGTTCGACTGGATTCGCGTGCCGAAAAAAAAAAGCCTTATCCACGCCGGCGTTGTCGAAGCCCGACATGGGGCCGCAGTCCAGTCCCAACGCCCGCGCAGCGACGATGAGGTAAGCACCTTGCAGCGTCCCGTTCCGCATTGCCGTCACCTCGGCCATCCCCGGGCCCGCAAAGTACTGCTGCATGGCCTGAGCAGCGTGAGGCAGAAGCTTCGGGAGCTCGGCGGCGAAATCCAAATCGTGGCCGATAATGACCGTGACGGGAGCCTTCAGAATTTTTGGCTTATTCAGTTCCGCAGCGAGCCCGGCAAGCTTTGCCTTTCCATCGGCGCTACGCACCCAGACAAAGCGCGCCGGGCTGCAGTTCGCAGATGTTGGGCCCCATTTCATGAGGTCATAGATTTCGCGCACTGTGTCGTCCCCAACGGGACGATCTGCCCAGCTGTTGAAGGTGCGAGCGGAGCGAAAAATCTGATCAAGCGACTGATCGTTTAAAGCGGAAGCCATAGAAAACCCATTAAATGTGACTATCGAACTATTTGATCGCGGTTCATCCGTCGAACTTGATCAGGTCCTTGAAGATCAGCCGACCCCAACTCTTTCCGCGCGCCTGGACGAGCAGCCCGCCTTCCGACAGCCCGCCAAGGTTGATCGGCGAGAAACCGAGGTTTTCCGCGAGCGTGCCGATCTCCGCTGCGGCAGCGTCATCGTCGCTCGCCAGGAACACGACCCTCCTGCCACCATGTACGGCCGGATCCTGGTCAAGGACCCCGGCGAGCAGATGGTTGAAGCCCTTGACCAGTCGTCCATCAGAGAAGGGCTTTGCGACGAACTTGGAAGAAGGCTGTCCTCCCAATTCCTCGGGGGGCACCCCGTAGGCATTGGTCACATCAACGATGGTCTTTCCCTTCCAGGTGGGCAGTACCTTCGCGACATCGGGGTGCGCCTCGAAACGGACGGCCAAAAAGATGATGTCCGCCTTGACGGCCTCCGCCAGTGTTTTGGGAATGATCGTGGGTCCGATCGCGGCCGCATCGGCTGCAAAGCTTTTCGGGTCGCGCGTGGTCGCGACCGACACTTCGATGCCCTTGCGGGCAAACGCCTTGGCGAGAGCGTGGCCAATCTTGCCGAAGCCGATAATTGCATAGCTCATAGTGCTTCTCCGATCTTGTGTGAACGCCGGGGGTCAGACCTGCGCCATGCCTCCATCGACGGCGAGATCCACGCCGGTGACATATGAACTTTGATCGGAAGCAAGGAACGCGACTGCTGCCGCGATTTCCTCGGGCATGCCTCTGCGACCCATTGGGATCTGCGTGGTGAACTGTGCGGCGGCTTGCTGGGCTTGCTCAGCGGTAAGGCCCGTCGTCGTCGCTAAGGCAGGGGTATCGATTGGACCGGGGCTCATCGCATTGACGCGGATTTTGCGGTCTTTCAGCTCCAGCGTCCAAGCGCGCGCAAAGTTGCGCACAGCCGCCTTGCTCGCGGCGTAGGCGCTAAACCCTGGAACCCCCAACACGTTCGACACTGAAGAGGTCAGGATAATCGAGCCGCCGTCTTTGAAGAGGGGGAGGGCCTTCTGCACCGTAAAGAACACTCCCTTTACGTTCACGTCGAACGTCTGGTCGAAATGTGCCTCGGTAGCCACCGCGAGCGGTGCGATTGTCCCCGCGCCCGCGTTCGCGAAGAGAATGTCGATGTGACCATGTTTCTCTTTCACGACGGCATAGAGCCGGTCCAGATCGTCCAAGCGCGACACGTCGCCCACGACCGTCGTAACGTTTCTTTTGATGAGGCTTGCGGCCTCCTTCAGCTCTTTCTCTCGTCGCCCGGTGATCACGACGTGCGCACCTTCCTCGACGAAGCGCTGGGCCGTGGCCAACCCGATCCCGCTGCTGCCGCCCGTGACGACTGCAACCTTGCCTTCTAGTGTTTTCATGATCTTTCTCCTTCGTTGTGCGGGCACGGCAGGAGGGCCGCGCCAGGGTCAGAATCAGAGTTGCGCCAGGCCGCCGTCGACGGCGACCTCGCTGGCCGTCATGAAGCTGCTGTCGTCCGACGCGAGGAAGGCAGCCGCCGCCCCGAGCTCAGCCGGATCCCCCATGCGCTGGAGCGCAGTCATCGCGCCGTAGGCCTTCAGGCCTTCCTCGCCCAGCGCTGTCGCAGCGAGTTCGGTCGCCACCGCCCCGGGCGTCAGCACGTTTACGCGGATGCCGGTGCCCTTCAGGTCCTCCGCCCAGGTCCGCGCAAGGTTGCGCACGGCCGCCTTGCTCGCGCTGTAGGCGGTGAATGCCGGGGCGCCCGTGGTGCCGGCGCTCGATCCGGTCAGGATGATCGAACCGCCGTTACCCATCAGCGGCAGCGCCTTCTGGACCGTGAAGATCGTACCCTTCACGTTGACGTCGAAGGTTTCATCGATGTGCTTGGCGGTGATCTCGCCGAGCTTTAGCTGGCTTCCCACTCCGGCATTGGCGAAGACGATGTCGAGGGTGCCGCGCTCGGCCTTCACCGCCGCGTAGAGACGGTCGAGGTCGGCCTCGTCCGAGACCGAGCCCTTCACCGCGCGGGTATTGGGCCCAAGGTCGGCCACGGCGGCGTCGAGCGCTTCCTGCCGGCGGCCGAAGATGAAGACGAAGGCGCCCTCCTCGATGAAGCGCTTTGCCGCGGCGAGGCCGATACCGGTAGCGCCGCCGGTGATCACGGCGGTCTTTCCATTCAGTCTGGTCATGACGTGCATCCTTCGCCGGCTTCCGCCCTGGTCATTCGGGAACGCCCCCGAGACCTGCAACATGGGTCTGCCCGGTCAGGCGTTGAGTGCGGAAGCACGCACATCGGTGGTGCGAAATCGATCCGGTACGGCCGTTAACGGAGCCCCGACGATAAGGTTCCGCCGTTTGGAATGGGGCCGCGCGCATCGACAGGTGTTAAGATGGCCGCCCTGTACTGCTGTACGATGAGTTAGGGCTTTTGGAAGGGAGTTAGGGCTTTGGAAGGCGCACCCCCCGGTGCTGGATTGCACCATGATCGACTGGGATGACGTTCGCTACTTTCTAGCCGCCGCGCGCGGAGGCTCAGCGCGAGCTGCCGCCGGGCGCCTCGGGGTGAATCACTCGACCGTGCTGCGACGCATCGCCCAACTCGAGGAACGCCTCGGGGCGCTGATGTTCGAAAAGCTGCCTTCGGGCTACCGCCTCACGGCCGCGGGCGAGGAGGTCCTCGAGCTCGCGAACCAGATGGAAGCGTCGTCGCATCAGCTGGAGACGCGCGTCTTCGGTCGCGACCAGAGCGTGCGCGGGCTTCTGCGGGTGACGCTGGCGCCGCCCGTCGCGACACACCTGCTCATGCCGGACTTCGCCGATTTCGCGCGTCTGCATCCGGACATCGAGATGGAAATCGTGTCGTCCGGCGAGCTGGCAAATCTGACCAACCGAGAGGCCGACGTCGCGATCCGCGTCGTCTACGACCGCAAAACCGTGCCGCTCAATCTTCATGGTCTGAAGGGACCGGAACTGTTCGGCGGCGTCTACATGTCCTGCGATCGACTAGCCGCGTGGCGTGCGGGCGTGCCTGACCCGATCCGGTGGATCGTCATAAGCATTCATGGAGTCCCGGACTGGGCCAGCGAGGGTGAGGTTCGCACCACGGGGGTGCCATTCAGGACCACGGACGCCGAGGCGCAGATCGTTGCCGCACGGCAAGGGCTCGGGATCACGACACTGCCGTGTTTCGTCGGTGATGCCGATCCGCTACTGGTGAGGGTGCCGGGCACCGACCTGCACATGTACGGTACGCTCTGGCTTCTCACACAGGGGGAGACACGCAAGACGAAGCGCGTGCGGCTCTTCACTGAGTTCGTATCCCGCAGGCTCGCCGCGTACGCTCCGCTTCTCGCGGGGCTGTCCATATCGCGCGACTGACGCCCGGCAAGTCGCCGGCGCCGCTTGCCGTAAGCCGTCGGAAGCCGAGCTGCGATCGCTCCAAGCGACATCGCGGTCAATCCCTCGCGCTGCTGACGGTAGTCTTCGGCTATACCGGCGGTGTGGCGTTGCCAGTGGATTCGAGAAAAGTAGACCGATCGATATTGATAGTCGCTGAAAGAGGAGATTTTCTGGAACGATCAAATTCCTCTTTGAATTCAAAAGCCATGCGTATCAGACGCGTTCGTCGGCGCGCCGCATGACCACCGTGGGGCCATCAACGGGCCATTGCCTTATGGCCCATGCGGAATGGCAGAGAGTGACTGGAGGCAGGTCCGAAAATGTTCAAACGGGGGATCTGTCCCTTCCAAAGGAGTTTGCGAACGAATCTATTCAGAGACGGAACGTCAAAAAGGGGGAGCTCGCCAAGCGCGCGCGCGACCAGAAAAATCTGGCGCTTGCATTGAGGCGCGGTGGCCGGCGGCGCCACTTCCTGATAGCCCGATGCTCTAAATGAACGCGTTGGTCCAATCGAGATGAACGCCGTGCCCTTCCTGCGTCGCATTCCCGCCCGCGTGCTCGGGATGGGCGTGCAGCCCGAGCACGTGAAGACCGGGGCGGCGTAACCGGCTGACTACACGAGCCAGTTGTGGCCCGACTGGCTGGTAAAGTCGAGTTGCACGACGAGGTCGTTGAAGTCACGGTCGCCGCCACCCCTGAGATCTTCCCAGCCCCAGGTATTGAGGCCGTAGCTCCACAGATGGCCGACATGTTGGCCGGCAACCACTTCGTTGCCTTGGGAGAATCCCCAGAAAGTGTCGCCGGTCGTGTGGTTGACGAGCTTCATGGCGACCAGGTTGCCGGCATCGATGTTGGCGAGGCCAGCCTGAAGGAACTCGCCATATCCCGGCCCATTGATCGAGGTTCCGCCGCCGACCAAGTGATAGGCACGCGCCTGCGCGGCCTCGGCATAGCCGGCGTCACCCGGTTGCCGGCCGGCGATCGAGCCGGAGAGATCGTCGACGCGGTAGAATGTCAGCGACAGGCTGTCCTCGCCGTTCTGGCGCAGGCGAACGATGGCGGTCGCATCATCGCGTCCGCCGGCGGTCTCGGCCACTGCAACAGGCCGCGCCACGCGGACCGCGCCGCTGCTCGACAGGAAATCGGCAAAGCCGAAGTCGGCGGTCAGCGTTCCCTGGACCGCCTGCGCCGAGGTCGAATTGATCGACACTCCGAGGTGCTCGTCCTGCGACAGGTGCGTCTGCATCGCCACACCCAGACCCTGCTTGTCGTAGAGGCGCACGAGATCGGCGTCGAAGTCGGACTGCAGCGATTGCTGGGCGAAGCGGCTGGTCCAGGCATAGGCGCCCGAGGCCGGACTGGAGAAGCTGCTGTTCTCCGATCCCAGCGTGAGGTCGCCCCGCGCACCATGCGCCGACATGGCCTGGAACATGAGGCTTTGCTCGGCGCCGCTTCTCCAGCCTCCCTGGTCGTCGAGATCGAGCATGTCGGGGCTGCTGTCATGCATCTGCGAATGGCCGATCGCCGTCAGGGCGCGCGCCAGCAGCGTGCCGTTGGGAGAGCCCAGTCCCGTCGTCAGGTCGTAGCCGGGACCCGCGTGGTAGCCGTAGCCGGTGAGCGTGATCTGGGTCCCGTCATTGTCGATCGGCCCGCCATACAGGAATGACATGACGTTGTTGCCGTAGGTGATGTCGTTGAACGACGCCGGCGCGACGGCTGCTGCCGTGTAGATCAGGTCGTTGGCGTAGCCGAGGTTGGGAAGCCCCTGGTCATGGAAGATGGCGTCGATCTGGGCGATCAGCGACGCCCATAGCGGGGTCGCGGCGCTGGTGCCCCAGTAGCCGCCGGACGGTGTCGGCCCCGGCGACATGTCCCAGTTCGGGCCGGCATAAAGCATATTGCCACCCGAGTTGGCGGAGACGTCGGGCGTCCCGCGGCCCGTCCCGCCTCCCGGATTCACCGTTGTCGGGGTGAGTCCGAAGGCGGCCTGGTACGACGGCGTTGCCTGAGTGGTGTCGACGCCGCCGTCACCCATGCCGAAGCTCGGCTGCAAGCTGTTTCCTGTGAGGGTGAGGGAGTTCCACACCGATTCGAGGAAGGTCTTCTCGGCGGCGTCGGCTTCGACGTTGTGCGGCAGCACCGTCAGCCCGCCCTGCACGAGCCGCCAGATCGTCGCCAGGTCGCCGGCCATCGCCAGGCCATAGAGCGCCTGCGACGGGTACGGCGTCGTCGAGATCGTGGAATCCAGCGGCGCCGAAGCGAAGGTGGAGAGAGACGTGCCGCCGATCGACAGCAGGTAGGGCGAACTTACGTTGATCGCCTGATTCGCCAGGCCGTTGGCGAAGTTCCAGCCCGATCCCCAGTCGTTGTTGGCCTCGACCATCGTGATGTTGCGCAAGGCGGCATCGATGGGTTGTTCGCCTGGTCCCAGAAAGACGCCTGGAACGCGGTGTAGGCGTTCGATTGGGCGATGCCGCCATTGAAGCCCGATCCGGAGTAGAGACCGATCCTGCTGCCCGGGGTGGCCGAGATGACGACGCCGACGTCGAGCGATCGTTCGCCGGGGTTGCCCCACTCGTAGCTCTGGCCGTTGTGTGCCACGACATAGTAGTCGCCCGGGGTCGAGTAGCCGGCGTTGTGGCGAAAGCTGTTGAAGCCTTCGGTGAATGTATAATGAGAGCCCGCGGGAATCGCATCGCCAATGCCCGGCTCGACCAGCCCGATCGTCGCAGTCGGCGTGTCGATGCCGGCAAGCGGAAAGTTGTAGTATCGGTCGGCGATGTCGCCGGCGTAGTTCGTGACCGACTGGCCGGTGTTGTAGAGATTGTTGCCGATGCTGAGCGGCCCTTGGGGCGGCGTGACCCGTGCCCCACCCGACGTGTCGGACACGGCAGGGTAGGTGCCCCAGATCGGCCAGGTGTCGAACCACACGCCCTTGACGTTCAGGCCGTCCGGTACCGATAGGCCGCCGTCCCAGTAGTACAGCGTCCCCTGCTGCTGCTCGGAATAGGCCTGGTGCCAGGGCGTGCCGAAGAACGTGTCGAACTGCGTTGCTGTGAGCTGCACCCAGATGGTGCGGGACTCCTGCGAGGTGACGTAGCCGCCGCTGCCGGTGGCGTCACCGATGACCGTGATGCCCAGGCCGTTCAGCGCCGTCATGGTGTTGGTGTAGTCGGCCGACGAGGCGCCGTAGGTCGACCACAGCGTGCCGTTGTCCTCGAGCTGCTGCAGCGTCGTCTGGCGCGTAGCCCAGTCGCCGGCGAGAAGCGCTGTCGGATCGTTGGCGCGCGGCAGCACCAAGGCGACATTGACCGTCGGCGCGGCCGTTACGGGGCCCGTGAACTGATATGCATCCGTTACGCTCGTTGCTGTCGTCGTGCCGTGGCTGGTGAAGTCGAGGTACGATGAATGGTCAAGCGGATTAGCCATTGGTGCGAACTCACGCGTTAGCGGTACTGTTCACAGGTTAGATCATGCGGGTGACCACGGTGCCAATTCGCTATGTGCGCCTCGACCATGTGCATGGTCGAGGAAACTAGTTCGGCGTCCGGCGGTTGCTTCGCGTGCTGCGCTGCCGCCCTGGCATGACGGACCGCCAATGCGAGCGACGCGCCGGGATCGGCCAGGAGCTTGTCCGTGGCCGCGTCGGTGAGCTTGCCGCCGGCGAAGCGATTTTGCGCCTGGGCCATCTTGATCTCGGGCTTGTTGACCGGGCGGCCGTCGAGGAACACCAGGATCTGGCGCAGCTGGTACGGCGCGCGCGCCGTGCCCAGCAGGCTGCCCGCGGCGGCGAAGATCGCGATCGGTTTGGCGGCGTTGCCTGGGGGCAGCATGATGGTTGGAAGTTGTGCTAGGTCTCCGACGGTGTTTTGTGATGTCCGCCGAGCACCGCCCGCATGATTGACGATGCACCAAATCGACCGATTGTTGTCGATAGTCGCTGCATCGTCGCCGAGTTCGAATCGCACGAATTCACCGTTAGAATCAGCAGCGAGAATTTTCGACAGTCCGGCGGTCGGTTTCCGAGCGCATCGAAAAAAATTGAGATGAGAATTCGGCGCGTTACGATGACCGGAAATAGAAGAGTAGGAGGAAGTACCAAAGGGCTGGAGCAACGTGCCGTCGGCGAACGACATGTCGGTGGCAGTCATCACACGCGGCGAAGCGCCCAGCGCGTCTGGTCTAGCCCTTCGCGGCAGGTGCCGGCGGCACCGGCAGGATGATCTCGGAAGCGACCTTCCAGTCCTCCCCGACGCGAAGCCAATTGATGATCATCAGAAACGGCCTGGGTCTACCATCCTGTCCCGCATATGAAACCGTGATGTTCATCGGCACGTAGGACTCCGCTACGTCGCGCGTCAGGCCGACGACCTTGAGCTTCGAATAATCCGGCTCGAGCACGACCGGACCGGAGCTGCCGATGTCACGCAGCTTTTGATCGATGATCTCGTTGCCCCAGAAGCCGGCCCAGTTCCCCTCGGACGGGATCGCGCTCTTCGCCACCAGCAGCGTCGAGGGCGATTGCCAGAACATCCCATGCAGAGCCGTGAAATCGTGCTTGTTGGCCAAGTCCATGAGCCTGCCGAACTGCGCCTTGATCGTGTCGAGGGTCGCGGCATCCAGCGGCTCGGCGCTGACGGCGGGAGCAGCCGCGGCAGCCACGGTCGAAAGAGCCGTGGCGGTGAGGGCGGCAAGAAGTGTCTTGTACATGTCGGAGTTCGCTTCCAGGTTCGGCCGAAGACGTCGTCAGGACGTTCTAGATTGCACATTCGCGCAGCAAGGTCGTGATCCGCGCATCGAGATTGCGGGCGACGGCAAGTGCTTCCGGGCTGCCATACGGCAGCAGATAGCTCTCCATTTTGTCGTAGGAGACGTGGACGCCATCGGGACGTTCATCGATGAGGATTGTGACTGGAGCGTACGATCCGGCATCGGGTACGTGCTTGACCATTTCCTTCATGATGAGTGGATTGCCCACCAGGAACCGCATGCTCTTGGGCGTCGCGGCACCGGATTCGCGACGCAGAACGGCGCCCAGGTCGAATTCCGCGAAGAGCATGAAACCCGTGCGGCCGAGCCCGCTTTGCACGATGCGCTCCAGATCCGGGAAGGAACTTGCCGCCCTCGTCGCCTTGAAGAATTCGACCATGTCAGGCTGCCCGACTGCCGACTTGAGCGCGGCCACAACGGTGGCGAGTGGTCGCGAGCTCGTAAGGCTGAAACGTTCCACCGCGACTTTTGCAATTGTCATTTTGTCCTCCGCAACAACTCTCGTGGATCAAGTGCGTCCGATCGCATCGGCGCGCGCCGAGGCTCAGGCAGCCGGCGGCTGCGTATCCAGGAAGGTCCGGACGTGGCTGACGAATGTCTCGTGATGCTGGAACAGGGCGCCGTGCCCGGAATCGGGATAGAGGATCAGCTGAGCGTTGCTGAGTTCCTTGAACATTGCGTAGGCGTTGCTCGCGGGCAGCATGGTGTCGTGGCTGCCGCTGGCCACGAGAGTGGGCTGGCGGATGGCGTGCAGAAGGGCGTGCTCGGGATCGGGCGTGGCGCACCAGGTGATCAGCGCCTTGGCCTGCGGATCGGTGACCGGTCTTCCGTTGTCGGTGTCTCGGTCGTTCTTGCGCACCTTCGTTCGCTTCAGGAACGCCAGGCCGGCCGACCGGCTGGCGGACGACTTCGTGAAGAACAGCGGCAGACGCGGGTCCGGCGCATCGGTTTGGGAAAACGCCTCCTGGAGAACCGCCAGCAGGTGTTCCTCTCCGCCTTTCGGCGCCGTGCCGACGAGGATGAGCTTGCGGACCAGCCGTCCGTGCTCGGCAGCGATCTGCTGGGCTATGCAGCCGCCGAGGGAAAAGCCCAGCAGATCGACTTCGGCGAGGCCGAGCAGGTCGATGAAGTCGACGGCGTCGCGTGCCATCGCTGCGACATTGTCGGGCGTTCGACCGGTCGAGCGGCCGACGCCGGCGTTATCGAAGGCGATCACGGGGCGATCGGCGGCGAGGGCGTTGACGACGGCGGGATCCCACGCATCGATGTTGCCCGAGAAGTGCTGCAGGAGAACCAGCGGCGTTCCGGTCGACAGGCCGAGCCGGCGATAGGCGAAGCGGATTCCAGGGCCTTCGATGTAACGGGTGGGTGCCGTTTCAAGCGTGATGGCGTCGTGGCTCGCGACGTCGAGTTCGGTCATGTCATCCTCCGGATGCTTGGCGTGAAACAATCGGTTTGGGGGGATCCGGTGTGCGGCCGGGACGCGCTCCCGGCACGAAGGTGCCGGGAGCGGTCTTGTCACTCCGCGAGCGCGGCCTTTTCGATCACCTCGGCCACTTCCTTCGCATGAACGACCAGCGAAGCATGGCTGCCGGCGACTTCCGTCGTCTGGGCCTTCATCCTTGATGCGAAGAACTTCTGGGCCTCTGGCGCGATCACCTTGTCCTTGGTGCTGATCACGTAGAACGTCGGCTTGTCGCGCCAGGCGGCCGTGTCGACCGGTGCCTCGAACGCCGTGTGGTTCAACGGAAGCTGATGGCTTGCCAGGGATTCGGCGAACTGCAGCGGAAGGTCGGCCGCGACCGCCGAAGGGAACACCTTGGGGTCGATGTTGAGGTTGCCCTTGGCATCAGGATGAATCGCCGCGGCGCCTTCGGTTGCCGGACCGCTTCTGGCGAGGGCCGCCAGGGATTGTCCCACGTCGGGCGCGAAAGCGGAGACGTAGACGAGCGCCGAGACCTTGGGATCGTTGCCGGCTTCCGTGATGACCACGCCGCCCCAGGAGTGGCCGACGAGAACGGTCTTGCCGTTCTGCTTCGCCAGCGCCTGTCTGGTGGCATCGACGTCGGCGGCAAGGGAGGTGAGGGGATTTTCGACGAGCGTGACATTGTAGCCCTTCTTCGTGAGGAAGTCGGCAACCGGCTGCCAGCTCGTCTGGTCGACGAAAGCGCCATGGACCAGCACGATATTGTGAGCCGCCCCCTTGGGCAGGTCAGCCGACTGGGCGAGGGCGGCAGATGCCGCGCCGGCCATGAGGACGGCGGCGGTTGAGAAGAGAATGTTTCGCATTGATGGCTCCTGTGGGGATGACGGACGACCCGAGGTCGGGGGGGGGCAGGCGCTTCGGCAAAGTCGCGGTCCTTCCATCTGCCGCTTTGAAAAATGGATGACCGCACGATGCGTCCGCTCGCCTCGGCAGGAGCTAGTACCGAGGTTCCTCGGACGGTAGGACCCAATCGTCCAAGTATTGTGTCGGATCGTCCGCAAGGTTAGCATCGCCGCCATGGACATCCTCGCCGAAGTGCTCGACCGCGTTCGCCTGGGCGGGACGCTGCTCTTCCACTTCGAGCTCGGCCATCCGTGGAACCTGGCGCTGCCGCAACGCCCCTACGCCCTGTTCCACTATCTCAGTCGTGGCTCGGCGACCCTCGCGCTCGAACAGGGACACGAGCTCCGCATGACCGCGGGCGACTTTGTCGTCGTCTCGCGCGGTGAGCCCCATAAGATCTATTCGGATCGCCGGACGAGACCGTTTTCGGTTCTCGATCTCGATCGATCGTCCGCGCATCGTGGCGTCGTTCGTCACGGCGGCAGCGGGCAGCCTTGTTCTACGATGATCTGCGGCAACTTCACCGTGGCGCGGCCCTCGCGCGGTAGCGTGTTGGAATTGCTTCCGCCCGTTCTTCTTCTGAAGCCGTCGGAGGACGGTGAGTGGCTCGAGGCGATCCTGCGACGCATGGTGAGCGAGTCGGCGCGTGCGCTTCCCGGCCAGGGCGTCGCGCTTTCACGACTGACGGAAGTGCTCTTCGTCGAGGTGCTGCGGAGCTGGATCAAGTCTCTCGGTCCCGGTGAAGGGGGGTGGCTGGGGGCGATGGCGGACCCGCACATCGGGCCGGCACTTCAGTTGATCCACGAACGACCGGATCGGCCTTGGACCCTCGACGAGCTCGGGCAGCGCGTGGGGCTGGGTCGCTCGGCGTTTTCGGCCCGCTTCACCAGGCTCGTCGGCCAGTCCATGTACCGTTATCTGATCGCGCGCCGGATGTCGGAGGCCGCGTTCTTGCTCGAAACAAGCGACGAGGGGATTGCACGGATTGCGACCTCCGTCGGCTATGAGACCACTGCCGCGTTTTCGAAGCTGTTCCGTCGACATCACGGCCTTTCGCCTGGCCGTTATCGAGCAACGCGACGCTCTGACGGCGGCCGAAGGCAAGGGGACGTTCTGGAAGCAGAAGCCGCCGATTGACCGTGACCAAGCTCCGCCTTGCGACCAGCGACCGCATTGGCGAGGACGTCATCAGGTTGACATACGTTCCTGCTTGATCGCGCCGCTCGGGCTACGACCCGCGCCTCAGGATGACAAAGAACACCTCATGATTCGTCTCGACAACATCAGCAAGCAGCACGGCCATCAGATCCTGTTCATCGACGCGTCGATGGGCATCCAGAAGGGAGAGAAGGTGGGACTCGTCGGGCCCAATGGCGCCGGCAAGACGACGCTCTTCCGCATGATCGCCGGCGAGGAGCAGCCCGACGACGGCCAGGTGACGATCGATCCCGGCATGACGATCGGCTATTTCAGCCAGGATGTCGGCGAGATGTCGGGCAAGAGCGCGGTCGCGGCGGTGATGGATGGCGTCGGGCCGGTGAGCGAGCTTGCCGCCGAGATGGCCCGGCTCGAGGCCGCGATGGTCGATCCAGACCAGGCCGGCGACATGGACGCCATCGTCGAGCGCTATGGCGAGGTGCAGGGGCGCTTCGAGGAGCTGGATGGCTATGCGCTGGATGCCCGGGCGCGCGAGGTGCTGGCGGGCTTGAGCTTCAGCCAGGAACGCATGGACGGCGACGTCGGCCTGCTCTCCGGCGGCTGGAAGATGCGCGTGGCGCTCGCCCGCATCCTGCTGATGCGGCCCGACGGCATGCTGCTGGACGAGCCGAGCAACCATCTCGACCTCGAAAGCCTGATCTGGCTGGAGGATTTCCTCAAGAAATATGACGGCGCGTTGCTGATGACGTCGCATGACCGCGAGTTCATGAACCGCATCATCGGCAAGGTCGTGGAGATCGACGGCGGCTCGCTCACCACCTACTCGGGCAACTTCGATTTCTACGAGCAGCAGCGCGCGCTGTTCGAGAAGCAGCGCCAGGCGCAGTTCGAGCGCCAGCAGGCGATGCTCGCCAAGGAGATGAAGTTCATCGAGCGCTTCAAGGCGCGGGCGTCGCACGCCGCCCAGGTCCAGAGCCGGGTTAAGAAGCTCGACAAGATCGAGAAGGTGGAACCGCCCCGGCGCCGCCAGGCCGTCCAGTTCGAGTTCCGCGCTCCGCCGCGCTCGGGCGACGACGTGGCGAGCTTCAGGAACGTCCACAAGGGCTATGGCGACCAGCCGATCTATGCCGGGCTCGATCTCCGGGTGCGCCGCAAGGAACGGTGGTGCGTGCTCGGCGCCAACGGCGCGGGGAAATCCACCCTGCTGAAGCTGGTGGCGGGCGCGACCGAGCCGGACGAGGGCACCGTGACCTTGGGCAGCAGCGTCAGGATGGGCTATTTCGCCCAGCACTCCATGGAGCTGCTGGACGGCGACGATACGGTTTTCGAATCGCTGGACGGGTCGTTCCCGCAGGCCGGGCAGGGAGTGCTGCGCTCGCTGGCCGGCTGCTTCGGCTTCTCCGGTGACGATGTCGAGAAGCCCTGCCGTGTGCTGTCGGGCGGCGAGAAGGCTCGCCTGGTCATGGCAAAGATGCTGTTCGACCCGCCGAACTTCCTGGTTCTCGACGAACCGACGAACCATCTGGACATGGCGACGAAGGAGATGCTGGTCGCCGCCCTGGCGGAATTCGAGGGCACCATGCTGTTCGTCTCGCATGACCGCCACTTCCTGGCCGCGCTCTCGAATCGAGTCCTGGAACTGACACCCGACGGCGTTCATCAGTACGGCGGCGGCTACACGGAATATGTGGCGCGGACGGGCCAGGAGGCGCCGGGCCTTCATCCAGGCGCTTAGTCATA
>NZ_BKAJ01000018.1 GCF_007992495.1 Reyranella soli | reverse complement strand
CATGAATCATGAGCGGGCCTGGAGGCCCGCGGTCCGGCAAGAGAACCTCAAAAAACCCAGGACAATGTCGGCTTCCGACACGCTCATTCGTCGTTCCGATGAAACAAGGAGACAGGCGATGCGGGTCATGGTGTTCGTGAAAGCCACGTGCGACAGCGAAAAGGCGGGGCCGCCGACGACCGAGGCGTTCGCGGCGATGGATCGGTTCACCGAGGAGCTGGTCAAGGCCGGCATCTTCGTGGCCGCCGCCGGCCTCAAGAACACCGCCGAGGCCAAGCGTATCGCCTTCGATGGCGCCGGCCGCACGGTCATCGACGGGCCGTTCGCCGAGGCCCGCGACCTGGTCGCCGGATTCTCGATCTGGCAGGTCAAGGACATGGACGAGGCCGTGGCCTGGGCGAAGCGCTGCCCCAATCCCATGCCGGGCCCGAGCGAGATCGAGATCCGGCCGTTCTACGAGGCGGCCGACCTGGCCGAGTTCCTGACGCCCGAGGAGCTCTCAACTCCGCGGGAAGGGGAACGCGGCAAGCTCGGCGTCGCCTGACCCCGTCGGCTGATCTCGCCCTTGTGGCGTTAGACGGCGGGGTGAATGTTGCGAGCGGGGCTCACGCCCTCGAGGAGCGAGGCGACCTTGAGCACTGTCGATTCCGCCAACCAGGAGGAGACGATCTGCACGCCGATCGGAAGACCGTCGTGGCTTGTTCCGAACCGCATCGACAGGGCCGGCATGCCGGTCAGGCTGAACGGTGATGTGGCACTCATCACGTGGAACGGGGAAACCGTTTTGCCATCGATCACGAGGTCAGCGAGGCCATGCCTGGTCGCGGGGAACGGGGTCACCGGGCAGAGCAGCGCGTCACATCGCTGGAAATAGTCGACGAAACTGTCGCGGAGGTGCTCCACCGCCTGCTCGGCGGCGACGAAGTCGGCGATCGGCGTGTCAGGTGTGTCGAGGATCAATCTGGCATGCCTGAAGATCTGGGCCTCGTGGCCGGCGGTGACCTTCTCGAACTCCGGCCGGGCTTCCATCTGCTGGAGCTGCCAGAGGACGCTGTTGGCATCGGTCTGCTCCAGCTCGGGCAACCGGACCTCTTCGACAGGGCAGCCGGCATTGCTTAGCGCCTGAGCTGCTGCCTTCACGGTCGCGACCACCTCGGGATCGGTCGGTCCGAAGAAGCCCGGAGAGGCCAGCCAGCCGACACGAACCGGACGGGTCTATGTCGTGCCCACCCCTGTATCGAGGCCGGGCGAGCTGATTGAGAAGCCGTCGGCACCGTCGGGGCCCGCCATCAAGGAATAAGCGAGAGCCACATCGCGAACCGAACGTGCCATCGGTCCGATGTGCCAGAAGCGACGTGGCACCCGGGGCCAGTGGCCTGTCATCGGCATGCGACCGTGAGTAGCTTTGAAGCCAACGATGCCGGTATGCGCCGCCGGTCCGCGCAAGGAGATCGAGAGATCACTGCCAACGCCGAGGGGCGACATGCAAGCGGCGATGGCGGCGGATTCACCACCACTCGATCCGCCCGGGGAGTAGTCGAGGTTCCAGGGGTTGTTCGTCTGGCCCGTCAGGAAATTGTCCGTTTCGATCGAGTAGGAAAATTCCGGCGGGTTCGTCTTTGCGATGAGGATGGCGCCAGCGGCCTTCAGCCTGGCGACGACGGTGGCATCGGTATCGGGCACCCGTCCTTTGAAAATTGGCGAACCGCGCTGTGTCAGAACGCCCGCCGTGTCGATGCCATCCTTGACCGTGAACGGAACGCCATGGAGAGGGCCCAATTGAGCGCCCGACTTGACCGCTGCCTCGGCTTTTCTGGCAGCGTCCAGTGCGCCATCGGCCAGCGCCACGATGGCGTTTACCTTGGGATTGACCTCGGCAATGCGGTCGAGATGGGCCTGCATGACCTCGACCGGCGATAGCTCCCGATTGGCAACGAGCTCAGCGATGCGGCTGGCGTCCATCTGAATGATGTTGGTGATCGACTCGATCATGACTTTCTCCTCGATGCCGTACTGGCCTGTCGAAAGGCGTCGGGAAGTTGTGGGCTCTCAGCAATGCCGCGTAGCGTCTCGCGCAAGAGAGCCAACTGACTATCCCCGAAGAAATGCCCGAATTTTTCGTGAGCGACCGCCCAGTAGCGTCGGCCGCTGGCCACTTTGTCTTTGCCTTTCTTTGTCAACGTGATGGGCCGACGGCGCCCATCCCGCGCGTCCTGACCGAGGTCGATGAAACCGTCGCGTTCGAGCGGTCGAAGTGTTTGGCCGAGCGCAGATCGCTCCATGATCAGGATCTCGGCCAACTCACCCACGGTTGGTGGGTCGGCTGATCGGCGGTTCAGCTCCGAGAGGACGTGAAACTGCGTGATGCGCAGGCCAGTCGGCGCCATCGCATCATCGTAGAGCTGCGTCAGTCGACGCGTGGCGGCGCGCATTGCGGCCACGATGCACGGACTATCCGAGCGAAATGAGTGTTTCACGTATCGGTCTCCGTCGTGCACGCCGGGATCTATTGGGGCCTGATGTATGGGGATATCCCCCTATTCTGGACTATTTAGGGGGATACCCCCGGAGTTCAAGTCGATGATGTCTGAAAAGCACGAAGCCGGTTTTGAGGGGCGGCTTGAACCGGCCCGGGACCATGGAGGCCGCACGCCAAAGGGCGCATTCTGCCAGCGCCATCGCGATCTTGGCCGGTGACGCGAACAATGCGCCCGGCGTCATATGGGAGGGAATAATTGATGGAACGTCGATCCTTAACGAAGGGCCTTGCGGCGCTTCCCCTGATGCTGGCCCCGATGTTGGCTGGTGCGGTCGGCCGATCTGCACAGGCCCAGGCCCGCTGGGCGCCCGACAAGCCGATCCGCATCGTCGTTCCCTTCGCGGCGGGCGGCAGCACCGATGTCACCGCGCGGCTCGTGGCCCAGGCGCTGGGTGAGCGGCTGGGCCAGTCCGTCATCGTGGACAATCGCGCCGGCGCCGGCGGCAACATCGCCGCCGAATACGTCGCGCGGGCGGAACCGGACGGCTACACGCTGGTCCTGGCAACGAGCTCGACGCACGCGACCAACGCGGCGCTCTATAAGCGGCTTGCGTTCAATCCGGTCCGCGACTTCACGCCGATCTCGCAGATCGCCTTCATCCCGAACCTGCTCGTCGTGAATCCAGAAGTGCCGGTGAACAGCGTCGCCGAGCTGGTGGCCTATGCGAAGGCGAGGCCGGGCCAATTGAACTACGGGTCGGGCGGTGCCGGCACTTCCCTGCATCTGGCCGCTGCCGTTTTCGCCTACCGGGCCGGCATCGACATGGTGCATGTGCCCTATCGCGGCGGGGCACCGGTCGCGGCCGACCTTATCTCCGGCAAGCTGCAGGTGAGCTTCAGCCCACTGGTCGAGGTGCTCCAGCAGGTGAGGGCGGGCAAGCTGCGCGCGCTCGGCGTTACCACCGCGCGGCGCTCGGCGCTGCTTTCCGACATACCGGCCATCTCGGAAGTGATCCCGGGTTACGAGGTGGCGCTCTGGAACGGCATCATGGGCCCGGCGGGACTGCCGGCGCCGGCAGTGGCGCGGCTCGCCTCGGAGATCGTCGCCATCGTCGGCAGCCAGGAAATGCGGTCGCGTCTTGCGGAGCAGGGCTCGGATCCCGTGGGCAGCACACCCCAGGAATTCGCCGCTTTCGTCGCCGCCGAGCAGCCGAAATGGGCGGAGCTGGTGCGTATCTCGGGCGCCACCGTCGATTGAACGCCCGCCCACACGCTTGTCGGGCGATCAGGGAAGCGGATGGCGCTTGTGCCAGGACGTCTCCTGCTGGAATGCGACGGCCGCGCGGACGAGCATCGTGTCATCGCGGCCGGCCAATTGCAGGCCGATCGGCATGTCGCGCTCACTGAAGCCGCCAGGCAGCGTCACGGTGGGATGGCCGGTGAGATCGAAGGGCGCCGTGTAGCGCTGTAGCTTCAGGATGAGATCCGGCTGGGCGCCGAGCGTGCTGATGTCGGCGAGCGTCAGCGGTGCGAACGGCTGCACCGGCACCAGCAGAGCGTCGATGGTTCGAAACAGATGCGAAAGACATCCGCGCAGAGCCATGCGTCGAAGCTGGATTGCCTGATAGTCGAAGGCCGAGACCGCTCGTCCCGCCTCGAGCACCGACGACAACACCGGGCCGTACTCGCTCTTGCGGGCCGGATAGGTTGCGCGATGCGCGACTGCCGCCTCGAGCGCACAGGCGGGGCCCCAATCGATGACCGCCTGCGTTACATCCGGCACGCTGACGGGCACGATTTCTGCGCCGAGCGAGCGAAACACCCTCTCCGCTCCGGCTAGAGCACGCTGCACGGACGGATCGACGTCGGCGCTGTTCCACTCGGCATCGATGCCGAGGCGCAGTCCCCCGATACGCCCAGCCGATCCGACAGGATCGGGTCGTGGCTCGGCAAGCGTGGTGGGGTCCTTGTCGTCCGGGCCGGCAACGGCTGCGAGGATCGCGGCGGCATCGGCGGCACTGCGCGCGAGCGGCCCCACATGATCGAGGCTGGCAGCGAGCTCGAAGACGCCAAAGCGGCTGACGCGCCCCCAAGCCGGCTTGATTCCCGTCAACCCCGTGGCGCCGCACGGCCAGCGGATCGATCCGCCCGTATCCGATGCAAGCGCACCGTAGCAGAGCCCGGCCGCGGTCGCAGCGGCTGGACCGCTCGAAGAGATGCCCGTCCAGTAAGCCGCATTCCACGGATTCTTCGGTGGCGTGATCGCCGGGTGATGATCGGAATAGGCACCTTCCGTCATCTCGAGCTTCCCCAGCACGATCGCACCCGCCTCCCTCAGGCGCGCGACGACGGTAGCGTCCTCCTCCGGCACGAAGTCGCGATGGATCATGGTGCCCGCGGCGGCAGGAACGCCTTTGGTCCAGAACAGGTCCTTGACCCCAAGCGGCACGCCATGCAGCGGCCCGCGATAGCGCCCGGCGGCGATCTCCGCGTCTGCGGTCGCCGCTTCGCCGAGCGCGCGGTCCGGCATGGTACGCGCATAGCTCGCCAGGTGACCGTCCAGGCGGGCTATCCTGTCGAGCTGCGCGCGCGTCACCTCGACCGACGTCACGTCGCGCCGACGCAGCAGATCCGCGATCTGCATCAGTTCGAGATAGTGCAGTTCCATCGCGCGCTCCTCGGTTACGCGATCTGCCCCGCGAGCACCTTGGACACGAAGCGCGCGGCCGCCTGTCCGACCTCGGCCGGCGAATCCTCCTGGAGGAAATGTGCGCCCGGCACGGTGATCGTCTGCTGGTTCGGCCAGCCACGGCAAAATTCCCTTTGCGCGCCGATGAGGAACCCCGCGGGCTCGGCATCGATGAACAGTTTCGGGAGGGGGCTCTTCGAGAGCCACCGCGAATAGGAGTCGACGATCTCGACGACATCCGCGGGCTCGCCCTCAATTGGCAGGTCGCGCGTCCAGGCGAGCATCGGCATCCGGGCGGGACCTGGCGTGCGATAGTGGCGCCGGTACACCTCCAGGACCTCGGGGGCGATGTTGCGCAGCGGGAGCAGGTACTCGATGAAGAGGTTCTTCTCCAGGATCAGTTCCTCGCCCTTCGGGGAGCGCTGCGCCTGGAAGAACGCGCGCGTGGCCTGGGGCCATTCGTCCCAGGAGAGAAACGGCCGCACGATCGCTTCCATGTAGACGATGGCCTTGACGCGCTCGGGATGACGCTGGGCCCAGGAAAAGCCGAGCGACGAGCCCCAGTCGTGAACAACGAGAATGACGTTCCGGCCGAGGCCCAGCGTCTCGAACCATGCGTCGAGATAGCGTTGGTGATCGACCAGGCGGTAGCGCCCGTCCGGCGCGGCTCCCGAATTGCCCATGCCGACGTAGTCGGGCGCGAGACAGCGGCCGAACGGAAGCAGGTGGGGGATGATGTTCCGCCAGAGATACGACGGTGTCGGATTGCCGTGCAGGAACACGATGGGATCGCCCGCGCCGACATCGACATAGGCCATCGTCGTGCCGAGGACGGTCACGTATTTCCGGTAGGAGGTCTCCTCGGTGGAAATCGGCGACATGGCAGGGTTCCTTTCGCATAGAGAAGGAGGACACCATCTAAACGTATATGCTGGTGTCGAGTTGCGTCAACCGGCAAAAGGATTATGCTGGTGTCGATGAGACTTTCGGAGAAGTACGACGTACCGGCCGAGCTCGAGCTGCTTTACGATTTCGTGAACAGCCTCGATCGGCGCCGCTACGTGGAAAACGGCGTCGCCCATGCCGGCAGCGACGAGATCGACACGCCGCGCCGGTTAGAGGCGTGGATGCGCGAGCGCGGCTTGTTGCAGCGGGGAGGGCACGTCGACGCCGGCGATCACCGCGCTGCGCTGGAATTGCGACAGGCCCTGAGGGACTTTCTTCTGAATCCGCCGGAGGATCGGCCTCAGGCCAGGGAGGCCGCGCGTCACCTTACCGCGGCAAGCCGGAAGTTTCCGCTCATGCTGGCGGTCGCCGACAAGGGGGCCGTCGAGCTTGTCCCGGTTCCCGGCTCGAATGCCCTTGGCCGGGTGTTGGGGCAGATGATCGGTCTGGCGGAGATGGGCCGGCTCGCTCGGCTGAAGACCTGCGCCTCGGACGAGTGCCACTGGATATTCTTCGACCGCTCCAAGCCGGCTAACCGGCATTGGTGCTCGTCTTCGATCTGCGGCAATCGGCAGAAGACCCGAGCCTATCGGGTAAGGCAACGCCGGGCCTCGTGAGCGAGATCCGGCCGTTCCACGAGGCGGCGGACCTGGCCGAGTTTCTGGCGCTCGAAGAGCTCCCGACTCTGCGGGACGGGGAATGCAGGAAGCTCGGCGTCGCCTGACGCGGTCAGCTGGAGCCGGCGTGTTGCAGAAAGAACCGATCGTTGTCGATCGTCGCTACGACGCGCTACGCTGACCGGAAGCAGGTGCGCCGGTTCGCTTTTGCGGAAGGTGCCTTGACCGTTTGATTCTGCGAGCAGCGTGCACCCGATGATCGACGAGCCCACCAAGAAGACTGTCAGCGCCGCGGACCTCGAAGAGATCCGCGCGCTTTTCCTGCGCCAGGCCGCGGGCGAAACCGCGCATGACATCCAGGCAATCGAGGCTATCCTTGCCCGTACCCCGCCTGGGCAGCCGGATCCCGTGAACTTCGTGGCCCGCGCCTATCAATTCTGGGGCCGAAACGCGGTCATCGACCACTTCCGCACCATCTTCGCCGGGACCTGGCGTTTCGAACCCGACCTTGACGCGATCCGCATCATGCCTCTCGGACCGGACGCCGCCCATATCTATGCGCCCACGCGCATCACCGCCGGTGCTGTCGGCCAAGAGGCGGCGACGCACACATTTCTCATCAACGAGTTCGCCGTCCGCACTTCGGACGGATGGCGCATCTCGGCCATCGTCCCCGTGCCGACACAATGACCAGCATCAACGTCGGCAGAGGAGCGCAACTCGCGCTCAAGCCAAGGTCAGCCGAGCTTTGAGTCTGGGCGTCATCCAGTTGAGAAACGCGCGCAGCTTGAGCGGCACCGGCTTTCGCGGTGTGTAAAGAATATGCACTGGAAGGGGTTCCGGTTCGAACTTCTCCAGCACGATCGCCAGTTTTCCAGCTCGCTTGGCCGCGTCCATCTTATACGACATCACCCGAGCCAATCCGGCGCCCTCGATCGCCGCCAGGACCGCCGCTTCGGAAGTATTGACGCAGAGCCGCGAGCGGATTGGCACCACCCTGGCGCTCCGGCCACGCATGAATCGCCAAGCCGACGGCATCGCATGGTCATCGATGCCGATGCAATCATGCTTCGCGAGATCGCTGAGCTGCTTTGGCTTGCCATGGGCCTTGAGGTACGAGGGGCTCGCGCAGACGACGATGCGGATCGAGCCGATTCGAGTGGCGATCATGTTGCTGTCCGGAAGGCTCCCGACGCGCACGGCAATATCGATGTTCTCCTCGGTCGCATTGACGACACGATCGTTTAACACAAGCCGCAACGAGATCTCGGGATAGGCCGCGAGGAATTCGACCGCGAGCGGCAGCAAGTGCGTATGTCCAAGTCCCCAGGGCGTTGTCACCGCCAGTTCCCCTTTCGGAACCCGGTACTCGCCCGACACTTCCCGTTCGGCGTCATCAACCTGCTCAATGATGCGTTTGCAGGCGTCGATGTAAGACCGACCGGCATCGGTCAACATTATCCGCCGCGAGGTGCGTTGAAACAGCTGGGCCTTGAGGCGCGCCTCGAGCTCGGCCACCTTGCGGCTGACGGTCGCGACCGGCGACTTCAGACGACGGGACGCGGCAGAGATGCTGCCAGTCTCCGTCACGGCGATGATCACCGACATCGCCTCCAAGCGGTCCATGCGCGTCCGCCTTTTCAGATTTCGGGAAGGTTCTTCTCAATCATACCGACTGACCGGTTGCGCTGCAACGCGCTACGCATCCCGCAGTCGGAGGCTTCGCGTGATGAGACCGAACACCAGCCAGCCAGGCGATCGGGCCGCATCTCGCCGGAACTTCATGATCGGTGGCCTCGTCGCCTCCTTTGCATTGGCCCCCTTGCCGATCCCCATAGCCGCAGCGGGCGCAAAGGAAGCGAGCCGTTCGCCTGGCCCCTCGAGCACGGGAGTTCGCAGCGTGGGCACGATCACCACAACGGACGCGACCGAGATCTACTACAAGGACTGGGGCAAGGGGCCGCCCATTGTCTTCAGTCACGGATGGCCTCTCAATGCCGATGCCTGGGATGATCAGATGATGTTCATGGCGGCGCGCGGCTTCCGCTGCGTCGCTTTCGATCGCCGCGGCTACGGCCGATCGAGCCAGCCCTGGCAAGGAAATGACTACGACACTTTCGCCGCGGACCTGGCTACGCTGATCGACGGGCTCGACCTCAGGTCCGCGGCCTTGGTCGGCCACTCGGCCGGCGCCGGCGACATCGCGCGCTATGTCGGGCGATATGGGACGGAGCGCATTTCCGGCGCCGTCCTTGTTTCGGCGATCCCGCCTCTGATGCTCAAGACGCCGGCGAATCCCGGCGGCATCCCGATCGAGGTATTCGACGACATCCGCGCCGATGTCGCCCGCGACCGGGGCCAATTCTATCGGGACCTTGGCGACGGGCCGTTCTACGGCGCCAATCGTCCCGGCTCGAAAGTCTCGCAAGGCGTCAAAGACGCATTCTGGCTGTGGTCCATGCAGGTGGGTTTGCCGGCCTCCTACGAAGGCATCAAGGCGTTTTCAGAAACAGACTTCACGCAGGACCTCAGGAGATTCGACATCCCGACGCTGATCATCCACGGCGAGGACGACCAGAACGTCCCGATCGCCAACACGGCGCTGCTGTCCTCGAAGCTGATAAGGAAGGCGACGTTGAAGGTCTATCCGGGCGCGCCGCATGGGCTGACGGTCACGCACAAGGACAAGTTCAACAACGACCTTCTGACCTTCGTCAGAGCCCTGACCTGAGACTGCGAAAAGCCAACGGGAGTTCGTCCGATGAGCACGGTCACGACAAGGGACGGCGTGGAGATCTTCTACAAGGACTGGGGCACGGGGCAGCCGATCGTCTTCAGCCATGGCTGGCCGCTATCGGCCGATGATTGGGACGCCCAACTGCTGTTCTTCCTTGGCAAGGGCTATCGTGTCATCGCCCATGACCGGCGCGGCCATGGCCGTTCGGCGCAGGTCGGAGACGGCCACGACATGGATCATTACGCCGACGACCTTGCCGCGGTGGTGGCTCATCTCGACCTCGAGAACGCAATCCACGTCGGGCATTCGACCGGCGGCGGCGAAGTCGTGCACTACCTCGCCCGGCATGGCGAAAGCCGCGTGGCGAAGGCCGCCATCATCAGCGCGGTGCCGCCGGTGATGGTGAAGAGCCCGGCCAATCCCGGAGGTCTGCCCAAGGACGTGTTCGACACGCTTCAGGCGCAGCTTGCCGCCAATCGATCGGAATTCTATCTCGGCTTCGCGGCGGGCCCTTTCTACAACTACGACCGGCCGGGCGCGAAGCCCTCGGAGGCCATCATTCGCAACTGGTGGCGCCAGGGCATGATGGGCGGCGCCAAGGCGCACTACGACGGCATCGTCGCCTTCTCGCAGACCGACTTCACCGCCGATCTCGGGAAGATCGGCGTGCCGGTGCTCGTGATGCACAGCGAGGACGACCAGATCGTCCCTTACGCCGATGCTGGACCCTTGTCGGCCAAGCTGCTGAAGAACGGCGTGCTGAAGACCTACAAGGGCTTTCCTCACGGCATGCCCACGACGCACGCCGACGTCATCAACGCCGATCTGCTGGAATTCATCACGCGCTGAACTCGGAGACTGACATGAAGATCGTTGATTTCGTCTGTACACCCGTTGCCTTGAAGCGCCGACGTCTCGCGTTCGGCCTGCCGCTGCTGGCTGGCGGCGCCGCCTATCTGCAGGGAATGCCCGCCGCAAGGGCAGGGGCGGGCGACAAGGCGCCCATCGTCACGCACTATCGGACGAAAACGATCGACGGCATCAAGATCTTCTATCGCGAAGCAGGACCCGCTGACGCGCCAACGGTGCTGTTGCTGCATGGCTTCCCGACCTCGTCCCATATGTTTCGCAATCTCATCCCGGAACTCGCCGACCGCTATCACGTGATCGCCCCGGACTACCCGGGCTACGGGCAGAGCGACATGCCCGATCGCGCGAAGTTCTCCTACACCTTCGACCGCTTCGCAGAGCTCGTCGACGGCCTGCTCGACCAGCTCGCCGTCAAGCGCTACGCCATGTACGTGATGGACTACGGTGCCCCGGTGGGCTGGCGCCTCGCCCTCAAGAATCCGGATCAGATCACCGCGCTTATCGTCCAGAACGGCAATGCCTATGACGAGGGCCTCAAGGAGTTCTGGGACCCGATCAAGGCCTACTGGTCCGACCACTCGGAAGCGCATCGCAAGGCGCTCTACGTGCTGGTCGCGCCGGAGACCACGAAATTCCAGTACACCGATGGCGTCAGCGATCTGAGCCGGATCGCGCCGGACAACTGGATCCAGGATCAGGCGCTGCTGGACCGCCCCGGCAACGCCGAAATTCAGATGGATCTCTTCTACGATTACCGCACCAACCTGCCGCTGTATCCGGCCGTCCAGGCTTATTTCCGCAAGCATCAGCCGCCGACGCTGATCGTCTGGGGCAAGAACGACAAGATCTTCCCTGCCGACGGGGCCTATCCCTACAAGCGCGACCTTCCCGCGGTCGAGTTCCACCTCATCGACACCGGGCACTTTGCGCTCGAGGACAAAGCCGACGAGATGGTGCCGCTGATCCGCGATTTCCTCGGCCGCAAGGTCCCTGCGTGAGGCGCCGTCCGGGCGCGATGATCGGCGTAATTCCAGTCACGATTGACAAAGGGAGGATCTCCTAGTGCCCGAATCGAAGTGCCCGGCGAACCATGTCCACGACAATGAGAATGCATCTCGGCGTGCAGTCCTGATCGGTGGGGTGTCGGCGGTTGCCGCGCTCGCAACGGTGTCCCACCCGTCGATCGCTGCAGCGGCGGACGCGACCGATTCGGTCGATATCCGGAAGGCTGATACGGCGGTCGTCTTCATCGACCCGCAAAACGACGTCCTCAGCGAGAAGGGGGCGAACTGGGCGGCGGTCGGCGCCAGCGTCAAGGCGAACGGCACCGTCGAGAACATGGAGCGGATATTCAAGGCCGCGAAGCTGCGCGGATATCATGTGTTCATCTCGCCGCACTATTTCTATCCCACCGATAGCGGCTGGACGTTCAACGGGCCGCTGGAGACCGGGGAGTTCACGACGCATAGTTTTGCCCGACGGGGACCGCTGACGCTGGACGGCTTCGCCGGCTCGGGCGCCGACTGGCTGGATCGCTTCAAGCCCTATATCGAAGATGGCAAGACGGTCATCGTCAGCCCCCACAAGGTATGGGGACCGCAAACCAACGATCTTGTCCTGCAGCTGCGCAAGCGGGGCATCAGCAAGATCATCCTCGGCGGCATGTTGGCGAACATGTGCGTCGAGTCCCACCTGCGCGAGCTGCTCGAGCAAGGCTTCGAGGTCGTGGTGGTCAAGGACGCGACGGCGGGCCCTCGGCACCCCGAATGGGGCGACGGTTATCAGGCGGCGATGATCAACTACCGATATCTCGCCCATGCCGTGCTCTCGACCGAGGAAACGGTCGATCGCATGCGCTGAGGAAGCGCGTCTACGAGAAAATAACCTCTTCGTCAGCCCCGGGAGATCGCGCAATGGCCAGGCTCGAAGGAAAGGTCGCCGTCATCACCGGTGCAAACAGTGGCATCGGGTTGGCTACGGCAAGGCTCTTTGCCGCGGAAGGCGCCCGGGTTTTCATGACGGGACGGCGACAGAAGGAGCTCGATGCAGCTGTTATGGAAGTCGGCAGCGCCGCCCGCGGTATCCAGGGCGACGTTTCAAATCTTGCCGACCTAGATCGTCTGTTCGCGATCGTACGGGCCGAGGCGGGCGCGATTGACGTGCTTTTTGCCAATGCCGGAGGCGGCGAGTTTCTCGGCCTGGGATCGATCAGCGAGGAACACTTCGACAGGACGTTTTCAACGAATGTGAAAGGCACGCTCTTCACCGTTCAGAAGGCGCTGCCGCTGCTCCGGGATGGCAGCTCGATCATCCTGACAGGTTCCACCGCCGCCATGAAAGGCACCCCGGGCTTCAGCGTCTACAGTGCAAGCAAGGCCGCGATCCGCAACTTCGCGCGTAGTTGGATACTCGACTTGGCGCCGCGAAAGATCCGCATCAACGTGCTCTCACCTGGCGCCACCTCCACGCCCGGGTGGCACGATCTTGCGGGGTCGCCGGAAGCCCACGAGGCGATGGTCTCATTTGTGAAGTCGACGACGCCGCTCGGGCGCCTCGGCGATCCCTCGGAGAGCGCTGGCGCCGCCCTTTTCCTTGCGTCGGACGACAGTAGTTTCGTCACGGGCAGTGAGCTCTTCGTCGATGGCGGATCCGCTCAGATCTAGTCGAGATGTCGGCAAGAACGAGCAAGCGGCAGCAATCCGGCGCCAGCACCTCCGTGAACCGATCCATAGCTCTTGGATCGGACGGGAAGCGATCGGCGTTTCCCAGCAAAGCGCGAAAGGACTTTACCATGAACAAGTCCATCCCTCTCCTGGCCGTCGCGATCGGCTTCCTGGTGGCCGGGTCCGTTGCCGAGCCTGCCATGGCGCGAATGGGCGGATCGTTCGGCAATGGCGGTGGCCTATCGGGAAGCATGTCTTCGGGAAGCATGTCGTCGGGCAGCATGTCGTCCGGTATGTCGTCGCCCGCTACCCAGGCGCCATCGGCTCAGTCGTTCGCGCCAATGACGTCGTCCGGCATGGGTAATTCCAATGCGGGCTCGAATTCCAGCAATGTCTTCCGGTCTCTCGACAGCCCTATTCCGGGGATAGCGAACACGCCAAGCCCTTGAGGTAATCCTTCGCTATCGCGAGACGCCGCGACGACGCATCAGGGCGTACACGGCCACGGCGGCGGCGGCAAAGCCCGCCGCCGCCCCGACGGCGAGCGCCCAGCGCGGGCCGTAGCTGTTCGCCACCCATCCGACGATCGGCGCGCCGATCGGCGTTCCGCCGAGCGCGATGGCGACCCTGAGCGCCATCACGCGCCCGCGCATCGCCCGTTCGGTCGAAAGCTGCATCAGGCTGTTCGACGTGTTGGTGAGGGTCAATGCGGCCACGCCGATGACGACGAGCGCGGCGGCAAAGAACCAGTAGCCCGGGGCGAGCGCGGCCAGCGTGCAGCCGAGCCCGAAGACCGCGGCGCCGCTCAGCAGCAAGGAGAACCGCGGCTGCTCGCGGCCGGCGCTCCACAGGGCGCCGGCGACGGTGCCGATCGCCATGCAGGACGACAGCAGGCCGAACCCGCGCGCATCGACATGGAAGACGCCGATCGCCATGGTCGAGATGAAGATCGGGAAATTGAGGCCGAAGGTCCCGACCAGGAACAGCATGACCAGCATCGCCATGAGGTCGGGGCGCTGCCACACGTAGCGGATCCCTTCGGTGAAGCTGCCCTTGACGCGATGGGCGCGCACGTTCGGACGAAGCTCGGCGATGCGCAGGCAGGCGAGGGCGACGAGCACGGCGGCGAAGGACGCGCCGTTGATCAGGAAGGCCCAGCCCGTGCCGACCGCGGCGATGGTCAGGCCGGCGATGGCCGGGCCGATCATGCGGGCGGCGTTGAACGAGGTCGAGTTGAGCGCCACGGCATTGTGCAGGTCGGCATCGCCGACCAGTTCCGCGACGAAGGTCTGGCGCACCGGCGCATCGAAGGCGGCGGCGCTGCCGAACAGGAAGGCGAAGATGTAGACGTGCCAGAGCTCGACCGCGCCGGTGACGGTCAGGAGCCCCAGGATCAGGGCGAGACTGCCCATGGTCGCCTGGGTGGCGATCAGGAGCTTGCGCTGGTTGAA
Source organism: Reyranella soli (assembly GCF_007992495.1). Taxonomy (GTDB): domain Bacteria; phylum Pseudomonadota; class Alphaproteobacteria; order Reyranellales; family Reyranellaceae; genus Reyranella; species Reyranella soli. The sequence continues at coordinate 143,010 of NZ_BKAJ01000018.1, read as the reverse complement.
ATGGTCGGCGGCGAAGCCGGTCCAGGGCAACAGCAGGAGCTGCGGCCCGAATTGCAGGGCCATGACCAGGCCGACCGCCGAAGCGTCGTGATCGGTGAGCTGGGTGAACACCAGCCAGTCCTGGCCGGTCCGCTGCACCCAGGTGCCGACGTTGGAGACGAAGGCTCCGGCTGCCCAGACCCGATAGTTGAACCCTCGCAAGGACCGGAAGACGCCCGCGAAGGGCCTCATGGCTCCTCCGGCCGGTTGTCGCCATTGAGGCGGCTACACATGCGAGGAAGCCCTGCACCAGCTCGGTGGCAAGTTCAAACCTTGACCGCGGACGCCCCGTAGATCTCGTCGATCGAAGCGGCCAGCGCGGCGTCGAACACGGCGTCGCTCATCGGCCGGGTGAGGCCTTCGGTCAGGGCGCGCGAGAAGCTCGCGATCATGCCGTGATTGGCGGCCAGGCGGCGGCAGGCATCGGCGCGCGTGTAGCCACCGGACAGCGCCACGACGCGCGCGACGCCGGCATGCTTGATCAGCGGCATGTAGAAGTCGGGGGCCTCGGGCAGGGTGAGCTTGAGCATCACCTGCGTGCCCTTCGGCAGGGCATCGAGCCGGCCGAGCAGCGCGTCGCGGAGGAGGGCCTCGCAGGCCGCCTTGTCGGGGCTCTTGATCGAAATCTCCGGCTCGATGATGGGCATCAGCCCGTGCGCCGAGATCTGGCCGGCGACCTCGAACTGCTGGGCGACGATCGCCGCGATGCCCGGCTTCGAGGCGAGGTTGATCGTCGAGCGCATCTTGGTGCCAAAGACGCCAAGTCCAACGGCGCGCTCGAGCAGGGCGTCGAGGCCGGGAATCGGCTTCATCAGGGAGACGCCGTCCTTCTCGCTCTCGAGCCCCTTGTCGACCTTGAGGAACGGCACGACGCCTCGCTCCTGCCACAGGAAGGCCGGCACCGGCTTGCCCTTCGCTTCGCCGTCCATGGTGCGCTCGAACAGGATGGCGGCGATCACCGTGGCGTTGGTGAAGGACGGCGAGGTCATGATACGCACGCGCATCTCGTGCATCTGCCTGAACATCTCGGCGTCATCGCCGTGCCAGGCGCTGTCCGGGATTCCGTAGGCGCGCAGCGCGCCCGGCGTCGAGCCGCCGCTCTGGTCGAGCGCAGCGATGAAGCCCGGCTTGGCGGACATCTGCTTGTACATCGCGTCATTGGTCATGATCGTCCTCCGGCGTGGCCGGAGAATGTAAGCCGGCATTGGTGGTTGGTCGACCTGCACCTAGGTTTGGCGGGACGGCCTCCAAGGGGGGGGTATCGCAAATGGCGCTTTCCGTCGTCTCGACCAAGGCCCCCTCGACTTCGCTCGGGGTAAACTCAGGGGCCGCGCGGAGAGACCTTCTCGACCGATCTTGCGGTTTGGCATGGATCAGCAGGAAACTTTCAACGATCGTTCATGGGGCATGAAGCGCGATGACTCGGATCGGGCTTGGATTTCGTGTCGTTCGCGGCGGTAGCGTGGTCGTCGGCGTCTCTGCCGATGAACGCGAGCCGCGCGTCGTGCTTTCGACACTTCTCGCAACTACCGGCAAGGACGACCGCCTCTCCCTCGAGCCGTATCATGTCGCCGCTGAGATGGTCCGTAGCGCCGATGGCGGGGATCTGGCCGCCGCGGCCGCCGCTGTCGCCAAGGGCCGCAGGCGACAGGAACAGCTTGCGACGGACGGCCTGAACGATATCGTCAATGAGCTGCAGGGCCGGGGATACGAGCCCGTCGTGGCGGCACTGCTTGTCAATCGCGCCGGTTGGGTCTCCGACCTTCTGGCCTATAGCCTTTCCTTCCCGGATCATCCGCCGGTCGCAGAAGGGCTCGCCCTTCGCGAGGTCCTTCGGCCTGCCATCGGGCGAGCCGGTATGGAACTCGCGGAGCTGGACGAGAAATCGCTTCCTGACCTCGCGACAAAAAGGCTCGACATGGCGCCGGCAGAGATCGAGGCGCGCATCAAGGCATTGGGCGCGACCGTCGGGCGGCCGTGGCGGAAGGAGCAAAAGCTTGCCTGCCTTTCCGCGTGGGTCTCGGTCATAGTCAGGAATTGATCAGGCCGCTGCCTTGCCGCGCGAGCGGCCTGACGCCTGTCGCCAGGGTGCGGAGCTCGAAGGCAACCAGGTTGATCTTGCAAGCTGTGCAATGAGCGGGTTGATCTCCGATCGAGTGGGAGTAGGTCATTGGAGCGATTCAGCAATCGCAAGCGGGCCCAGATCACGAACCCTGTCAGCGGACAGCTGCAGGTCGTCGCCTGTTCTCCGTTTCCCGACGCGGCCGGCGAGGTGGTGCTCCAGCCCAAGTGCGAGATCGACGGGGTGATCACCGCGGAGCGCCTCGCGCCGACGGCGGTACATTACAGTGGCTACGCAGTCCCCAAGGCCAAGTGGCCGCGCCCCGGCATGGTGCTTCCGGTCACCGTGGACATCGCCGATCCGACGCAGTTCAGGATCGAATGGCATCGAGTGCCGACCGGGCAAGAGGCCGCCGAAGATCTCGCGGAGCGTTTACGGCCCACTGACAAACCCGGCGATCGCGCCTACCCGCGTGTCTGGCGGGAAGTGGAGCACGCTGCGTCGGCACCGACGCTGGTCAACGGCCTCACGCCACGGCAGACCGAGCTTGCCCTTTCCGGCCGCGCCGCCGAGGTCGGACTGGTGCCGACCACCGCGACGGTGCTGGCGGCGCACGAGGTGGGGCAGAGCAGCGCGCCCGGCGGGACGTGGGACATCGCTGTCCGGGTGATCGATCCCACCGGCGGACAGGATTGGGAAGCGGTGACGCGCATGTCGTTCAGCAGCCGCCAACGCCGCCAAATGCGCACGGCCGTCGGCCTTGAATTGCCTGTCCTGGTCGACCCGGACAACCGCAATCGGATCATCGTCGACGTCGCGCGGCTCTCCTGACCGACGCGCTTCATTTGACCTCCCGTCATCCCGAGCGGAGCCGCCCCCCTCGACTTCGCTCGGGGTAAACTCCGCGCGGCGCAGTCGAGGGACCTGTTTTGTCGACGCGTCAACAAAACAGGTCCCTCCGCTCCGCCTCGCTGCGCTCGGCTCCGGTCGGGATGACGGGCTTTGCAATTTGGCGACGGCCGTTGGGTCAGGGATGCTGTCCCATGACGTCGTCGCTGCCCCCTCCCGGGAGTGGTAGCGTCGCGTCGTTCCGGATTTCCGCCCATCAGCGTGAGGAGAGCCTATGGCGTAACCGACGACAACAGGGAGCGAACCATGAAAACCAACAGGCGTAATTTCCTGGCCGGCGTATCGGCCGCTACGGCGCTTTCGACAAGTCGCGTGGCGTTTGGTCAGAAGAAGTACGACACGGGCGCGACCGACAGCGAGATCAAGATCGGTCATACCAACCCCTATAGCGGGCCTGCGTCTTCCTACAGCTCGATCGGCAAGCTGCATCAGGCGTATTTCAGGATGGTCAACGAGACCGGCGGCATCAACCGCCGCAAGGTCAACTTCATCAGTTACGACGACGGCTATCAGCCGCCCAAGACCGTGGAGATGATCCGCAAGCTCGTCGAGGAGGACCAGGTGCTGGCCTGCTTCAACATGACGGGCACGCCGTGCAACTCCGCCATCCACAAGTACATGAACCAGAAGAAGGTGCCGCAGCTCTTCATCGCCACCGGCGCCTCGAAGTGGGGCAACCCCAAGGACTTCCCGTGGACCATCGGCTACCAGCCCGACTATCACACCGAAGGCGTCATCTACGCCAAGCACATCCTGGCCAACGTCAAGGATGCCAGGATCGGCGTGCTCTACCAGAATGACGACTACGGCAAGGATTACTTCAACGGCATCAAGGACGGGCTTGCTAAGGAGGCCGGCCGCCTGGTCAAGGTCGTCACCTACGAGTCGACCGATCCGACGGTCGACAGCCAGATCATCGAGCTGAAGAACTCGGGCGCCAACGTCTTCTACAACGTGTCGATCTCGAAGTTCGCCGCCCAGGCGATGCGCAAGGCGGCCGACCTGGGATGGAAGCCGGTGCAGTACATGAACAACGTGGCGGCGAGCGTCGGCACGACCATGAAGCCCGCCGGCTTCGACAACGTGCAGGGCGTGCTCACCGCGGCCTGGCTGAAGGACCCCACCGACAAGCAGTGGGACAACGAGCCGGACATGAAGGAATGGCGCGCCTTCATGGCGAAGTACATACCCGACGGAAACCTGGCCGACGGCAGCTACATCTATGCCTACGGCGTGGCGGCGCTGCTGCGCAAGACGCTCGAGAAGTGCGGCGACGTGCTGACGCGCGAGAACCTGATGAAGCAGGCGGCAAGCTGGCACCAGCTTCACCTGCCGGGCCTCCTGCCGGGCATCACCGTCTCGACCAGCCCGACCGACTTCTATCCGGTCCAGGCCGTCCAGATGTCGCGCTTCAAGGGCGAGACCTGGGAGCTGTTCGGCGACGTGATGCACAATGAGAGTTCTTGAGCCCGGACGGGGGTGGACAACGGCCTGTCCGCTTCCTGCGATCGGAGGGGGACAGGCCGCCGTCAGAGGGCGTTATTGCTTCCGGCAGGCGTTCACTCAGGGAGTCGATGGACACACGGCTTGCGGCCCATAGAACGCGACGACAGCCGCGCTCGCCGGCCGGCCGGTCAAGCCGTCAGAGCGTCGCCTCGGCGAGGGAAGGTCCTGCCGACGTCCGGGCGGTTCCTGCTGCAGCGGCGACGACCGATGCCGCCACCGAACACACCGCCGTGGCGAAGGCGCACAATGCGGCCGTCGCTTCTGCCTGTCCGAACGACGCGCGGATCACCCGATCGTCCTCCGAGTCGACGCGGTCGAATCGCGGCGGTGCCAGTGCCGCGTCGACCGCCAGGAGCAGCGCCTCAACCGGCACGTGGCGGCCGGTCAGCCAGGGATGCTCGTGATGGAGCCAGACGTCGAGATCGACCGCGAACTCGTGACGGGGGCCGCGCGCCGCCGCGACGTCGAAGGCGGCAGCCAGAAGCAGCGCCGGCGAGGTCACTTGAGGCGGTGCGGGCGATGCATAAACGGTCAACGGTACGTCGAAGAGGCCGGCGCACTGTTGCAGCACAGCGCCATCGCCGCAGGTCAGGCGAACCAATGTGTCGACCATGACCGGCAAGTGATGATGGCGGCGCTGCCGTACGAGCTCGACCAGGTCGCTCAATGACCGGGCCGCATCGTCGAGCGCCGTGAGCCACCGCTCGAGCTGTTCGCCGTCCACTTCTTTGCCCTGGAGCAGGGCCTGGACATGTTGGCGGCGGCTCGCGCACGCACGCTGGTTGCCCACGTGGTCGAGCGGCGCGATGGTTTCCTCGATCGTCTCGGGTGAGGCGACGCCGTCAGGGATCGCCTCGCTGCTCGAACCGATGATCCGCCCGCCGGCGGCGACCGCCGCGACGTCTCCGCGCCAGGCGACATTCAGCCGGAGCAGGCCCGGGGCGCGCAGCCGCAGATGAACCGTGCGAACGACCAGCGGCGGATAGCCGGCACGCACCAGCTCGACCCGCAGCCGACCGGAGGGCTTCGCGCGGATGGTCAGCCCGGAGTGCGCATCACGGTTGCGCAACAGCGTCTGCGTAACCGGCGGCGGCCAGGAGGGGACCTGCAGTTCGACGAACAGGTTGCCCTCGGCAAGGCCGTCAAGGGCCGGCTGAGACATCTGCGGTTGGGCAAACTGGCTTACATCGGACATGGCACCCTCCGAAAGCCAATCTGACCGGGCGATCCCGCCCGCGCTTTGCGCTGGATCAAGCGAGGCTCGCCCGCCGGTCACGCAGCGGCATCAACGGCCGCAGGTTCAACTTCATTGGCTACGACGACTTGCCGTCCGCGCCCGCTTTCCTTGCGCGAGCGCCGCACGGTGGCCCACCGGGCCTTTCGTCCTCCTGCACCGCGACGTAGAGTGTCCCGACTTGCGTCGTTGCGTAGCTTGGTTGTCTGCCGGCAATTCCCAAAGGAAGGGCGACGCCATGAGACTACCTCGCCGGGGCATGCTGCACCTCACGGCCAATGCCGTGACCGGTGCCGTGACAGGGGCCGCCACGCTGCCCCTTCTGCCGAGGCTGGCGGCGGCGCAGGCCTGGCCGAGCCGGCCCGTGCGTTGGGTGGTCGGCTTCGCCCCCGCCGGCGGCAACGACATCGTCGCGCGCCTGATGGGCCAGTGGCTGTCGGAGCGGACGGGCCAGCCGTTCATCGTCGAGAACAAGCCGGGAGCGGCGACCAATATCGCGACCGAGATCGTCGTCAACGCGGCCCCCGATGGCTACACGATCCTTCTGGTGGGCGTGTCGGCCGCCATCAATGCGACCCTCTACGACAATCTCTCCTTCAACTTCCTGCGCGACATCGCGCCGGCGGCGGGAATCATGGGCATCCCGCTGTTCGTGGCGACCAATCCGTCGGTCCCGGCGCGAACGCTGCCCGAGTTCATCGCCTACGCCAAAGCCAGGCCCGGCAAGATCAACATGGGGTCGGCGGGCATCGGCAGCGCCGGACATCTGGCCGGCGAGCTGTTCAACATGATGGCCGGCGTTCATCTGGTTCACGTGCCCTACCGCGGCAACGGGCCGGCCCTGGCTGCGCTGCTGGGCGGCGAAGTGGAGGTGGTGTTCCCGACGCCGCCGTCGTCGATCGAGTTCATTCGGACCGGCAAGCTGCGCGGTCTCGCAACCACCGGCGCGGCCCGCTCGGAGGCGCTGCCGGACATGCCGACGGTGGGCGAGTTCGTTCCCGGCTTCGAGACCAGCGCATGGTACGGCGTGGGCGTGCCCAAGGCGACGCCGGACGAGATCATCGACCGCATCCACAAGGAAGTCGCGGCGGGCCTGGCCGACGCCAGGATGAAAGCACGGTTCGCCGATCTCGGCGGCGCTCCCATGCCGATGACGCCAGCCGCGTTCACCAGGCTCATCGTCGACGAGACCGAGAAGTGGGCCAAGGTGATCCGCGGGGCCAACCTCAAGCCGGTGTGAAACAGGGCATGGCTTCTTGCTCAGCCCTCGCCATCGGCGCGGCGCTCCATCGTTCGTGACCAAGGTGCTCGGCTTTGCCGCTCTCGCCATTGACCTTCGCCAAAGGTCGGACGGCCGTCGCCCCCCACGTCATCCTGAGCGTCGCGAAGGATCTCATCGCCGTTTGCAATCGGCATGAGATCCCTTCGGCAAGCTCAGGGCAGGCCTTCGCTGCGCTCAGGATGACGTGGTAGACGACATCATGCCTCCCATGAAGACTATCTCCCGCCGTGGCCTTCTGGCCGCCAGCACCGTCGCCAGCCTCCCCTGGGCGTCAGCCCGCGCACAAGGTTCCTATCCCTCGCAGCCCGTCCGCCTCGTGGTGCCCTATGCGCCGGGCGGCGGCTCCGATTTCACCGGTCGCCTGATCGCGCAGAAGCTCCAAGAGACGGCGGGCTTCACCGTGATCGTCGACAATCGGGCCGGAGCGGCGGGCATGCTGGGCACGGAAGTCGTCGCGCGGGCGCCGGCCGACGGCTACACGCTGCTCTACGCCGACGTCGCCCACGGCATCAATCCGGCGGTGTATCCCAAGGCGAAGTACGATCCGGTCAAGAGCTTCGCGCCGATCACCCTTGTCGGCGCGGCGCCCCAGGTGCTGGTGGCCCATCCGTCCTTTCCGGCCAATTCGTTGAAGGAGCTGCTGGCGATGCCGCGCGAGCAGCAAAAGGCGATCGCCGTCGGCACGCCGGGCCAGGGCAGCGGTCCGCACCTGACCTACGAATTGCTGCGGGCCAGGATCGGCCTGGAGCTCGTCCATGTGCCCTACAAGGGCGGCGGGCCCGCGCTCAACGACGCGATCAACGGCCAGATCCCGCTGGTGATGAATGCGATGCCGCCAGTCATGCCGCACCTGCAGTCGGGCAAGCTGAAGGCGCTGGCGATCGCGACGCCGCAGCGTCATCCGCGCCTGCCCGAGGTGCAGACCTACGCCGAAAGCGCTCCCGGCGTCGTCGTCTACAACTGGTACGGCTTCCTCGCGCCGGCGGGCACGCCGCCCGAGGTGACGAGCCGGCTGGCCGAGCACATCGCCCGCATCCTTGCCCTGCCGGACGTGAAGGAAAAGTTCGACGGCGCCTTCCTCGATACCATGCCGCAGGGCAGCGTCGAGATGGCACGCTTTCTCGACGAGGAAGTACGCCAGTGGAAGGCCGTCGCGGTGCAGACTGGCATCTCGCTGGATTGAGGCTCGCCTTGAGCGGAACTCGTCGTTACTGCCGCTCTGGCAGCGCAGCGTTGGATAACTGAAATAGGCCAATAATTTCAACGAGGTGGATTTCCCACCCTCTACCAATATCCAAAAAATATCCAAACGAGAACGTGAACACGGTCTGATCGTCGACCAGCAGACTGGCACACGCTGTCACTTGTGCGCCTCGGGCCGTGCCGCTGACGCTGGTCGACCACGGCGACCGGTGCGAGCAAAACTTGCACAAGCTGGGCACGCGCCGATCAGCGCGTGCCCCAGTTGAGCGAGCCGCCCAAAACTAGGAGCGAGGCACGCAATCGTAGTTTTGGATGTAGTCCCCCGTCGAGGAGCTGTGCCGGGGTATCTTGCCGTACTTGGCGCACCACTCAGTGGCCGCCGGGAGCCCCCCTGCGGGAGTATAGGCATAGGTCACGGTGACAAAGGCCTCGTTCCCAGTGGCCGAAGAGCAGCCCGCCAAAGCAAGGAGAGTTACCAACGCAAGAAAGCTCTTTCTCGGATGCCTCAAGATCATCCTCCCCATGGCTCGAAGAACAATCGCAATAGGTGATCGATCAGCCTTTGCGACGCTTGCGCAGGCGCAGGTGCGGACGGCCTTTGAAGCGCAACTCTCTAGCGCGTGCCAATCCGGCATCGGTCAGGGCGACGCGCTCGCCATATTCCATTCTGGCAAAGCCCGCCGAGATCAGAGCCTCAAGGGTCGCCCACTGGCACTCGTCGACGGCACAGCTACCGCCGGCCAAGGCGACGCGGCGCAGGAGTCCGGCCTGTTCCTTGTTCCACCCCGTCAGCACTCGCTCAACGAGTTCCACCGCTTCATCCTCTCCCCGGTGGGTATCGCCAGCAGTCTGTGGCACGCCCTGTTCTATGGCAAGGATGACGCGCCCCCTGAAAGGGCTCGGCATCGGCCGATGCGCAATCCCGCTGGGGTCAATCCAGCGTCGCATGGCGCGCCTTGGCGCAGGCCGGGAAGGAGAGCGCGTTCGGTCAGGGGAACAGGTCAGGCGGCAATACGAAGTACTGGGGATGCTCTGCGCATACCGCCTTGAGCAGGTTGGGGTTCGTATGGGTGACGCAATAGCGGTCGTCGACGAGGTAGTGTCGGACAATCGACAACATCGGGCCGTCCTTCCACAGTTCCTGCTGCGCCTCGGAAGACCCCCACGTGCGAACGCGCTTTGCCGTCTCTGACATCGGCGGATTTGCCACAACCCCCGGAATGGCAAAGTCGCGTTGGCTTTCATCCGTCAGCACGCTGCGGATAGTCGAGAAGTCGATCGGCCTACGGATGTCGGCAGCGTCGATGAGTTCCTGCGCGGTCTCGCCGAGAGGGTACCAGAGCGTGACCTGCATGCCTTCGCGGATGAGCGCGTCGATCAAGGGCTTGAAGTCAGCGTCTCCAGTCAGCAGCGTCGCGTGATGCATGTTCCGTCGAAATGTGTGCATCATCATGTCGACGGCGATCATGACATCGACTTTCTTTTGTTGGTACCCCATGCGTCGTCGCTTGCGGGCGTCGCCTTCGTACACGTGCATTCCCTGGACGGCTTGAGCGCGGTCATGGATGTGGCTGCGTGGGGCAATCCGGGCTTTGTAGGCCACGTCCGTCTCACCGTCGTCCTGCACGGGGATAGCGTCGTAATAAAACCCCTTTGCACAGCGCGACAACGTAAGCAGCCTTGCGAAATCAACATCGAGATTGATGTTGTTCAAGAATTGGCTCGCGATGTTACCTATGCGGCCATGCAGTGACGCGCCGTCAATGAAGAGGTAGCCGACTTCCTTCGGACCGGTATAGGGATAACTAGCAACGGCCCTCAACATGGCACCCTCTCTTTCTGTCCGGTCAGCCGATCGCACATTGGTTAGTTGCAGCTTGCGTACTATACCGAAGATGATCGGCTCCAGTACGCTGGCCGCGCCGGTGCGGGCATTACCGACTAGGAACTCAGGCGTCTGTCGGGCGTCTGCTGCGGCAGGTCTCCTACCAAGGGCAGCGGGAGGACAAGCCGGCTCGGCAGGTGATAAGGCCCATTCCCGGTCTGCGCCCTTGACCCGGAAATATCTCCATGAACGACCGCGATATTGAAGCCATCGAAGTACTAGATCGAATTGAAGCGCGCCTGTGCCGCCTTCAGGAACTTTACGTCAATATCCGACGGCGAGCCGACTGGGTGGAAGTGAACCATCTGCGTGAGGCTTTGATAGCGGATTGCATTCAGTACGAAGGCTACGGCTCGTCAAACCTATCGATGCATCTCTGGGATCTGGCGGTACGCAGTGGGACACGAAACCCTGATAATCCAGTGATAGGGATCATGATCCGGCTGATTACCCAGGTGATAATGCGCTTAGTACCCGAGGAGAGGAAAAGGTGGGAGGATCAACAACAAGCGATATAGCCGGTTTATAGGATGATTGGGTTGCTCGCCGACGATCTCCATGGCATGCCCGCGCGTATGTCCGACGACGGCGACCAGCCAACCCGCCAAGAAGCGGAGCAACTTCTCCGTTCTGGCCTTGCCAAGGCGATGCGCGAGACTGCAGCCCAGTACTCCGTGCCGCTGGCCTGGGTCTATGCCGACCAGGGTCGGCCCGTCGTGCCATCCAACGGGTCGGCATTCCTCCTCGATTGCGGCGAGGGTCCCTTTCTGGTGACCGCGGACCATGTACTCGCGGGGTTCCTCAAGGACAAGGCCGATCACGCCGACGCAAAGGCGATCCTTGGTGAGACGGTCATACCGCTCGATGAACGCATCATCGCACGTGACCGAGCACATGACGTGGCTACCCTCCGGGTCACGGCGGTCGAGGTCGCAGACCTGAAACGTTACGGCAAGGTGCCGCTCACCGGCAGCCAATCGAAGTGGCCACCGGCACCGCCATGCGTTGATCGAGGCGTTTTCTTCGTCGGCTTTCCTGGCGGCGAAGGGCGCAAGGTTGAGTGGAAAGGCGGCGGGCGAGTGGACATCGAGTTCGAGGCATACACTGCGCTCGCGGTAGCTTCGAGCGTGAGCGCTACGGGTCTGTCACTGCTCTTCGAGCACGAGCAGAGTTTCGATGCGGGCCTGCGGCCCCGCATGCCCACGCGCGACAATATGGGCGGATGCAGCGGAGCGCCGATCCTGACCTTCGTTGAACAGCGTCGGGTGTTCTCATGGCGTCTCGGTGGCGTGGTGAATGAAGCCGTCGATGGACTTGTCAAAGCGGCGAGAGCCGATTGCATCAATCCGGACGGAACTCTTAACGCTCATCCTGATCCACTTGCCTACCGCCGTGATAGAGACCTCTCGGCCTGGGAGGAGGGCCAGTCGAGCTAGGAAGTTGGGGCGCGCGCTGCATTGCTGGCACTGACCGGCGATAGTTTGTGTTGCCGTAGGATGCGCAAAACACCATTGCCGACCACGTCGAGCTGACCAAGGGTGCCGTCATCAACTGGAGATCGAGAGTGCGCACCGAGCCGTCGAGGCCTCGCCTGGGCACCAGTCAATCACGCCTGCTTCCGAATTGCTTCACGACTGTGATTGGACCGTGAAGCATCGATGAGTGATGCCAGCCTTTCCCCTCAGGGTCGAACGAACGCCGAAGAGCTTGGACTGATCTGGTAACAGTGTTGCCCTCGTGATCCAGCGCGACGAACGAAAGGCAGAGAGGTTGAGGCTTGGACATCCGCTCTTTTGGTACGATAAGGAGGCCGTCGGCTTCGCCGCGCACGACCACGATCGATCCTGGTGCCACGCTCGTTGCTTCGAGCGAATAGGGTTCAGCGAATGTGTTCCCCTCTCGCCATCCCCCAGTGTAGGACGATAAGTCCATCCACCCAGGCGACGCCGCTTCAGAACACACGCCAGCTCCATCAATAAACGCAATCAGGAACACCTTGATGAGGGCGGCTGGAGCATTGCCGTTGTTCACCAGCGTCATGACCAGCCGAGACTTAAACTGGATAACCGTCGCTGCGCTCGTCGCCTTTCCTTCATCTACCGGATCATTGCGCAGGATCGGCCACCCAAACTGGTCGATGTCGATAACGCCTTGCTGTGCCGGTGCCTCTTTGTACTTCACGGACAAGATTTCCATCTCGGTCACAAAGGCACGAAGCTCAGACCACTTGAAAAAGTACGTGGCATAGAATTGTGCGCCCGAGAGCAACAGGGCAATGATCGAGATAATCAGCGAAAATGGGACGGGCCTCACTCTTTGACGGACACCAGTAGCGAGCCGGCGCAACATGGTGAAGGCAATTATCGAATGCAGCCGAAGCCAGCGCCCCATCGGAAAGCGTCCCCCCGGATTGCACGCCATTGTTGTAGCGAAGTCGAAGGTACGCAACTGCTTTGCTTGCACCCGCGCGACCACTCATCGGTCGTGCTCACACCGGCCCGCAAGACTGCGGGTGCTGGCTAGGCCCATTCGCCATGTTTCGGCCCGGCCTGCATTGGCTACCGCAGCGACACACGCTGCCACGATGAAAGGCAGTTTCGCCATTGCTGCCCCCTCGTGATTGTTCATCTAACACCGGCAAAGCTAGCACCCTCTCGTTCAGTGGCCTACGCGCTATAGCGGCCATATCGAAGGTGAGATAGTCGTCCCTACGTATTGAGTAGGAAGAAGCGGGCAAGGGGCGGCGCAAGCTTGATCGATCACGTGTGCGGGTCACTACCAGAGCAACATTTTCTATTTTTTGGCAGCGAGACACCGCTCCCGTATCCGAAACCGCCCCGTCGGGGTGGTCCCCCCGGTGGGGGGGCTTCCTGCCTGACGCCGCCGTACGTCGAGCCCTTTGGCGAGAGGCGCGTCCACGTCCACGCATTTCGACTTGGTCGACAACGATCGGCGTCCAAGCCCAGGTCTGGGCGCAGCCCTACACGGATGCCCGATGCGGGCGCCATTGCCCAGCCGCCGCGCCAACTTGTTACCCCCATGTTCCTGAGTCAGTTCGACTCAGGGACATGGGGCTCAGGCTGCCATATCAATCCGCGCAACGACCATTAGTCGGATTGATAACGGGACGACCAGACAATGGCATCGGACAAATACGTGGCCCACCACCGGATCTCGACGCAGCGCCAGGGCCGCTCGGGCCTCGGCCTGGAAGCCCAGCGTGTCGCGGTGTAGGCGCTGGTCGCCGGCAACGGCGGTCGACTGCTGGAAGAGATCACCGGGCGGGCCAGGGCAGAAAACTCTGTAGGGCCTCGGCCGGCAACCAGCGATTTGCCCTCTAGTGTTTTGTTTCGGGTCGACCGGGCGAGACGTCGGCGAACACGTTAGACGCTACGGTGTCCAATGTTTCGACCAATGTTTTCAACTGGTTCGCCGGCGCCGCAGAAAACTCTGTAAGGCCCCGGCCGTCACCCAGACTCTTGCTCTCTAATGTTTTGCGCAGCCCTCACCGCAGCCGAGCCCGAGTACGTCGCCAGGCTGATCGCTGCTGTCAGCCATCCACGTCGGCCGCGGTCAGCAGGGCACCCAACTGATCGAGGAACGCCATCCACTCCTCCTGGAACTTCGGGTCGCTCGGCAGCTTGCCGGTCACCATCTTGGTGATCGGCGCGTAGGCCAGCGGGTAGGTGGCCAGCGCATAGAGCGCGAGCTGCAGCAGCTCGGCCTTGACCGTCTTGGGCAGCGTGCCGTGGAACTGCTTGGCGATGATGGCGTTGCGCTGGTTGCGCAGGGCCACCTCGCGGCGGTCCTGGCGGGCGATGCGGCGCGAGCGCGGGTAGTCGAGCGCTTCCCAGGTGACGAAGCGCACCCAGGTCGGGTCGTTGAGAGCGGTGAGGAAACGCTGGCGGAAGATCGCGCCGGGTGCTTCATCGGCCATCGCCAGGTCCTCGCGTAGCTCGATCGCCTGCTGCACGATCTCGTCGAACAGCGCCGCCTTGCTGGCGTAGTAGTGGTACAGCAGCTGCTTCTTGATTTTGGCGCGCTTGGCGATGGCGTCGATGCGGGCGCCGGCGAAACCGCGCGCGGCGAATTCCTGCCGCGCCGCCTGGACGATGCGCTTCCTGGTGCGTGCAGCGTCGCGGATCGCGCCCATGGCCTCTGATCCCTTGCCCCGGCTACAACAGCTGCTCGAGCCGGATCGGCAGGTCGCGGATGCGCCGGCCGGTGGCGTGGAACACCGCGTTGGCGATCGCCGCCGCCGTGCCGCAGGTGCCCAGCATGCCGATACCCTTCACGCCGCCGCTGCCGAGATGCGGCTCGTCCTCGGTTAGCATGTGGATGTCGAAGCGCGGCATGTCGGCGTGCACCGGGATCAGGTAGTCGGCCAGGTTGTCATTGACGATGCGGCCGAGGTTCTTGTCCATCACCGTCTTCTCGTGCAGCGCCATGCCGATGCCCCATATCAGCCCGCCGACGAACTGGCTTCTGGCCAGCAGCGGGTTGAGGATGCGCCCGGTGGCATAGGCGCCGGTCAGGCGCGTCACACGTATCTCGCCGAGGTCGGGGTCGACGCGCACCTCGGCGAACACGGCGCCGAAACCGTAGTAGCTGTGCGCCGGCTTGGTGTTCGGCGCGGCATTCGCGGCGGCTTCGATGCCTTGTGGCGCCACGCGCGCCAGAAGCTCGATGAGCGGCTCCGACCGGTTGCCGGCGCGCATGACGCCGTCGGCGATGCTCACCTGGTCGGGCTGCCGGCCGTGCATGGGCGAGCGCGGATCGGCGACGGCGCGCGCGATCAGGTCGCGCCTCAGCCGGCGCGCTGCATCCTCCACGGCGGGCGTGAAACTTGCCGTCGCCATCGAGCCGCCGGAGTAGGGGCCTTCGGGCAGCAGCGTGTCGCCCAGCGCGACGTCGACGGCTGCGTAGGGCACGCCCAGTGCCTCGGCGGCGAGCTGCGCCAGCACGGTGTAGGTGCCGCTGCCCATGTCCTGGGTACCGCACCGCACTTCTACGCGACCATCGAGGTTGATCCGCACCGCCGCCTGCGAGGCGATGCGATAGGCGGGATAACAGGCGCCGGCCATGCCCCATCCGAGCGCGTGCCGGCCGTCGCTGAGCGTGCCGGGCTTGGATGGCCGGCGCGCCCAGCCGAACGCCTCGGCGCCGGCGCGGTAGCATTCCAGCAGGCCGTTGCTCGACCAGGGCAGGCCGGCATGCTGGTCGTGGTCGGCGAAGTTGCGCCGGCGCAGCTCGATCGGGTCGAGGTCGAGCTTGTAAGCCAGCTCGTCGATTGCCGACTCCAGCGCGAAGCTGCCCGGCCCTTCGCCGGGCGCCCGCGCCGGGTTCGGCTGCGGCGCGTTCACCCGCACCAGGCGGTGCGTGGTGGCGACGTTGGGGCAGGCGTACATCATGCGCGTCGGCGTGGCGACCGGATCGGCGTACTCGCCATAGGTCGAGGTCTGCGCCACGGTGTCGTGCAGGAGGGCGGCGAGGCGTCCGTCGCGCGCGGCGCCGATCTTGAGTTGCTGCACCGTCTCCTGCCGCCGGCCGACCAGGGTGAACATCTGCGCGCGCAAAAGCTCCAGGCGCACCGGGCGGCCGAGCTGTTTGGCCGCCAGGCAGCCCAGCACCAGGCAGGGAAACCAGGCGCCACCCTTCGAGCCGAAGCCGCCGCCGAGATAGGGCGAGATCACCCGCACGCGCTCGATGTCGAGGCCAAAGCACCTGGCCAGCCCGGCGCGGTGGGCGAACACCGCCTGCGACGGCGTCTGCACGAGAAGGTCGCTGCCGTTCCAGTCGGCCAGCACGACCTGCGGCTCGATGGCGAGGTGATTGTGCGTCGGCGTGGTGTAGCAGTGGTCGAGCCTCACCGCGGCCGCGGCCAGCGCCGCCTCCGGCTCACCGCGCCGGCTGTCGGTGGCGGTGAGGCCGGCAGTGCGCGGCGCGTAGGCCTCGTCACGCGCCTGCTCCAGCGCCGTGACGGCCGGCATGGGCGCATAGCGCACCTCGACCAGCGCGGCCGCGGCGCGCGCCGTTTCCGGTGTCTCCGCCAGCACCAGGGCGACCGGCTGGCCGGCGAAATGCACGACCGGCTCCTGCAGCAGGGTGAGGAACGCCGCCGGCGGGATCCTTAGCGCATTCTCGTGCGTCAGGACCTCGACGCAGCCGGCGAGGGCACGGGCACGCGCGGTGTCGATGCCCAGCACCCGGGCGCTCGGCATCGGCGCCGTCACCAGCGCGGCGTGGAGCATGCCGGCCGCCCGGACCTCGCCCTGGTAACGCGCCGCGCCGGTGACCTTTTGCGCGGCTTCGTAGCGCGTGGGGGCGCGATCTTCGATCATCACGCGCTGTCACCCCGAGCGAAGCGAGGGGCCTTTAAGGCAACAGGAAAGGTCCCTCGCTGCGCTCGGGATGACAGTGGGACTGTGTCAGGCATCCGTGAGTCCCTCCAGCGCCCGCCGCACCGTGCGGCGCAGCAGCTCGAGCTTGAAACCGTTCTGGCTGAGCGGCTGGGCGCCATCGGCGGCGCGTGCCGCGGCCGCCGCGAAGGCGGCCGGCTCGGCGCGGGCACCAGCCAAGGCTCTCTCGCTGGCCACGAGCCGCCACGGCACGGTCCCGACGCCGCCGGCGGCGAGGCGCGCGGAGCGGATCACGCCGTCCTCGATCTCCAGGGCGGCCGCCACCGAGACCACGGCGAACTCGAACGACGCGCGGTCGCGGACCTTGAGGTAGCAGGAGCGGCGGGCCGCGGCGCTGCGCGACACCTCCACCGAGACGATCATCTCGCCGGCCCCGAGCGCGCTGTCGCGCTGCGGCGTGTCGCCGGGCAGGCGGAACAGTTCTGCGATCGGCAGCACGCGCGCCGAGTCATGGCCGCGCACATGCACGCTGGCCTGCAGCGCCAGCAGCGCCACGGCGAGGTCGGAGGCGTGGGTCGCTACGCAGTGCGGGCTCGTGCCGAAGATCGCGTGCAGCCGGTTCTCGCCGTCGCGGGCCGCGCAGCCGGAACCGGGTTCGCGCTTGTTGCAGGGCAGGTCGGCGCTGCGGAAGTAGCCGCAGCGGGTGCGCTGCAGCAGGTTGCCGCCGACGGTCGCGAGGTTGCGTATCTGCGGCGATGCGCTGGCCGCGATTGCCTGGGCGAGCGCCGGCCAGTCGCGCCGGACATCGGGGTGGTCGGCGACGTCGGCCAGGCGGGCGAGGGCGCCGATACGGAGGGCGCCGGCTCTGGGTTCGATCCGATCGAGCGGCAGGCGGCTGATGTCGATCAGCTGCGTTGGCACAACGCCCTGCTTGCTGAGCTGCAGCATGTCGGTGCCGCCGGCGATGAACATCGCGCCGGGATGGTTGGCGGCGAGCGCCAGCGCCGCGTCCTCGCTCGCCGCGCGATGATAGGCGACCTGCTGCATGCTTTTAGCTCCGCGCCGCCTCGGCGATGGCGGCGACGATGTTGGGATAGGCGCCGCAGCGACAGAGGTTGCCGCTCATCTGCTCGGCGATCTCGGCGTCGCTGCCAATACCCTTGCCAGTGCGGCCTTCGGCTAAAAGGCCCAGCGCCGACATGATCTGGCCCGGCGTGCAGTAGCCGCATTGCAGGGCGTCATGCTCGATGAAGGCCTGCTGCAGCGGATGCAACGCACCGTCCTGCGTCACGCCCTCGATAGTGACAATGCGCCGGCCGTCCTGCATCGCCGCCAGCATGAGACAGGCATTGGCGCGCCGGCCATCGACCAGCACGGTGCAGGCGCCGCAGGTGCCGAGGTCACAGCCCTTCTTGGTGCCGCAAAGATCCAGCCGCTCGCGCAGCACGTCGAGCAGGGTGGCCGATGCCGCCACCGACAGGCGATGCCGCGTGCCGTTGATCTCGAGAACGACGTCGAGCTGATGCTGGAAGACGTCCACCATGAACCGCTCCGGATTGTCACCGATCAGATCAACATAGGGGTCGTACTGTAACTGACAACAGGTCAGTTAACTTTATGGGCCGCAGCCCGCCTCTGGCCAACACTGGAACGCACAGAAATATCAATCGTTTGCGCAGGTTTCCGGAGACACGTGGCGAACGCGTTCCCGTTGCCGTGGGGCTATTGCACATGACTGCAAAACCCCGTCATCCCGACCGGAGCCGAGCGTAGCGAGGCGGAGTGGAGGGACCTGTTTTGTTGATGCATCGACAAAAACAGGTCCCTCGACTACGCCGCACGGAGTTTACCCCGAGCGAAGTCGAGGGGGGCGGCTCCGCTCGGGATGACGGAAAAATTGGTGCCGGATGACGTCGACTTTCGCAGACTAGAAAATTTCTAAACTGTATTGATTCCCGACTCCCGCGGGCGCACAGTCCCGACCGTTAGCGGCTTTACCGACTGAGCAGAGGAGGCGGACATGCCTTCGCTCAAGGGAACCCGGACTGAGCAAAATCTGAAGGACGCGTTTGCCGGCGAGAGCCGGGCGAACCGCCGCTATCTCTGTCTCGCCCGCAACGCCGACATTGAGGGCCTGAAAGATCTCGCCGCGGTGTTGCGCTGGACGGCCGAGCGCAAGACCGGGCGCGCTCAGGGCCATCTCGACTATCTCGAGAAGGTGCGTGACGCAGCGGGCGACCCGGCGACCGGCACGCCGATCGGTCCGGCCGGCGACATCCTCGAAGCCGCGATCGCCAGCGAGACCCACGAATACATCGACATGTACGCCGGCATGGCCCGCGTTGCCCGCGAGGAAGGCGTCGACGACCTCGCCGACTGGTTCGAGACGCTCGCCAAGGCCGGGAAGTGGCCTGTCGACCGCTTCCGAAGGGTGCTCGACGCGCTTTGACTTCAACTCGAGGAAGACTGCAACACGATCGGAGGAAGACATGGACACGAGGATGGAACAGACAGCGGGCAAGTGCCCGGTCGTGCACGGCACCACGAATGTCGGGATGAGGTCGAACAAGGACTGGTGGCCGAGTGCGCTGAACCTCAGGATGCTGCGCGCGAACTCGCCCCAGTCCGATCCCATGGGCAAGGCGTTCAACTACGCCGACGAGTTCAAGAAGCTCGATTACGCCAACCTGAAGAAGGACCTCGCCGCGCTGATGACGGACAGCCAGGATTGGTGGCCGGCGGATTTCGGCCACTATGGCGGGCTCATGATCCGCATGGCGTGGCACGCCGCGGGCACGTACCGCATCGGCGACGGGCGCGGCGGCGCCGGCGCCGGCCAGCAGCGCTTCGCTCCTCTCGGCTCGTGGCCGGACAATGCGAACCTCGACAAGGCGCGCCGGCTTTTGTGGCCGATCAAGCGGAAGTACGGCTCGAAGATCTCGTGGGCCGATCTCATGGTCCTTGCCGGCAACGTCGCGCTCGAAACCATGGGCTTCAAGACATTCGGCTTCGGCGGCGGGCGCGCCGATGTGTGGGAGCCCGACGAGATCGTCTACTGGGGCAAGGAGAAGGCCTGGTTCCCCGATCCCAAAGGCAGCGAGGACCGCTACAGCGGCGTCCGCGATCTCGAGAACCCGCTGGCGGCCGTGCATATGGGCCTGATCTACGTCAATCCGAACGGGCCGAACTTCAAGCCCGATCCGGTCGCCGCCGCCATCGACATCCGCGAGACCTTCAAGCGCATGGCGATGGACGACGAGGAGACGGTTGCGCTCATCGCCGGCGGACACAGCTTCGGCAAGACCCACGGCGCCGGCGACGGCGCGCTCGTCGGGCCTGAGCCGGAGGGCGCGCCCATCGAGGAGATGGGCTTCGGCTGGAAGAGCGGCTATGGCACAGGGATCGGAAAGGACACGATCACCGGCGGCCCGGAAGTCACCTGGAGCGCGACGCCGACGAAGTGGAGCAACAGCTTCTTCGAGAACCTGTTCAAATTCGAATGGGAGCTCGAGAAGAGCCCGGCCGGGGCCAATCAGTTCAGGGCCAAGAACGCTCCCGCCACGATTCCGGATGCCTTCGACCCGGCGAAGCGTCATGTGCCGACCATGCTGGTCACGGACGTCGCTTTGCGGATGGATCCGGCCTACGAGAAGATTTCCCGGCGCTTCCTGGAGCATCCGGATCAGTTCGCGGACGCGTTTGCGCGCGCGTGGTTCAAGCTGACCCATCGCGACATGGGCCCGCGCGCCCGCTACCTCGGCCCGGAGGTGCCGGCAGAGGAGCTGATCTGGCAGGATCCCGTTCCCGCCGTCGATCACAAGCTGATCGACGCCAAGGACATCGCGGATCTCAAGGCCAAGATCCTCGCCTCGCGACTTTCCGTCGCCGAGCTGGTCGGGACCGCCTGGGCCTCGGCGGCAACCTTCCGCGGCTCCGACAAGCGCGGCGGGGCGAACGGAGCGCGCATCCGTCTCGCGCCGCAGAAGGACTGGGAGGTCAACCAGCCTGCCCAGTTGGCAAAGGTGCTCGAAACCCTTGGCGGAATCCAGAAGGCCTTCAACGACGCGGCCAGTGACGGCAAGAAGGTGTCGCTTGCCGACCTGATCGTCCTCGGTGGCGCGGCCGCCATCGAGCACGCCGCGAAGAATGGCGGGCACGAGGTGACCGTTCCCTTCGCGCCCGGCCGCACGGACGCGTCCCAGGAGCAGACCGACGTGGAGTCCTTCGGCTATCTCGAGCCGGTCGCCGACGGGTTCCGCAACTACCTCAAGGCCCGGTTCACCATACCGGCGGACGAGCTGCTGATCGACAAGGCGCAACTCCTGACGCTGACCGCGCCGGAGATGACGGTCCTGGTCGGCGGCCTGCGCGTGCTGGGCGCAAACCACGGCAACTCGCCGCACGGCGTCTTCACGACTCGTACAGGGACGCTGACCAACGACTTCTTCGTGAACGTCCTGGACATCGGTACCTTGTGGAAAGCGACCTCGGACGAAAACGTGTTCGAGGGACACGACCGCAAGAGCGGCCAACAGAAGTGGACCGCCACCCGTGCCGACCTCGTCTTCGGTTCGAACTCCGAGCTGCGTGCGCTGGCCGAAGTCTACGGCGCCGACGACGCAGGAGGGAAGTTCGTGGCCGACTTCGTGGCGGCGTGGACCAAGGTGATGAACGCCGATCGCTTCGATCTTGCCTGATTATCGGCCGCGGGCGATCAGTTGGAACCGAGCGGTTCCAACTGATCGCATTCCGCCCTGATCTGGCTGCTGCCGGGACCTTTGCCCGTTCGACGAGTTGTCCCCAGGCCGAAACTCTGGAGACGCGACTTCAGTTGTTGACAATATGGAACTATAGTTATATTATGCCGATCTGTTGCGTAGCGTCTCCGCGTTTTTGCTCTATGCATCGTTCATCCGATCCACCGCAGCCGGCGGGGCTGTTCGGCAACGCCGCGCTGCGTGCCGTCGACAGCGACAATGCCCGACCGATCTCTCGTCGACGAAAATGGCCAGCGCAATTGTCCGAAATGGGCACAGGGCCGATAAAAGGCCCAAAATACGGGCTTTCTTGCGATCGAATTTCGGACAGGGTGACATTGTCCGAAACTGTCCGAAATTCCCCGCCCGGCGCCCAACTGGACCATCTGCCCGGAATTTACTGCCTCGCCCAAGGGGTGCAGTCCACAGCACGCCAACCCGAGGGGGTAGCGGAAACTGCGGAAACCCATCGCGGCGGTAACGGGATGAATGCACAACCCTTCTACCACGGCACGAAGGCGGACCTGAAAGAAGGCGACCTGATCGGACCCGGGTTCGCTTCCAACTTCGGCAAGAGGAAGAAGGCAGCCTATGTCTATCTGACCGCGACCCTGGACGCGGCCGCCTGGGGCGCCGAGCTGGCGTCGGGTGAAGGGCGGGGCAGGATCTATATCGTCGAGCCCACCGGCCCGTTCGAAGACGATCCCAACCTGACGGACAAGAAATTTCCCGGCAATCCGACGAAGTCGTACCGCAGCCGGGACCCGCTCAAAATCGTCGGCGAAGTCACCGATTGGCAGGGACACTCGCCCGAGCAGTTGAAGGCCATGAAGGACCGTTTGGCGGAGCTCGAGCGGCTCGGTGTCGAGGCGATCGAGGACTGAGCCCGAGCGTTCGTCGCCGAACTACCTCACCCTGAGGAGCGCACGCAGTCCGAGTCTCGAAGGGTGGCAACAAACGCGGTGCTCGTGCCCACCCTTCGAGACGCGGGTCTGCGGACCGCTCCTCAGGGTGAGATCATCATTAGAGCGGATTGGGCCCGAGCACTTCCCAGCCGGACTCCTCCAGCCGCTTCTTGAAATCGCCGTCGGCCGGCCGCTCGAGCATCTCCTCGACGAAGCGGCCGGCGCCTGCCGGGGTGTAGAGGAACACGACGCGGCCCGGTAGGTCGCCGCTGTTCTTCCAGGCGTGCGGCACGTTGCGCGGCAGGAAGGCACAGGTGCCCGGCCCGCCGGTCGTCACCTTGTCGCCGATCTTGAAGGTGAACTCTCCCTCGAGCACCCAGGCGATCTCGTCGCTGTCGCGATGCAGATGGAGCCAGCTGCTCCTGGAGCCGGCCGGCACCGCCTGCTCGAACAGGGTCACGCTCTCAGCCGTGTCGCGGCCGAACAGCTTCATGGACATGGACTGGCCCGACGCTTCCTCGAGATGCTTGCCGCCACCCGGCGGCACGACGACACCCTTGCTCGTGGTCATGGGGGTCTCCTCGTTGGCGAGGGCACGAAGGTAGGTCCGCTATGGGGCGGCTACAACCATGAGCCCTATCTTCATTTTCGGGTCGTTGTGCCTCGCTGTCTTATCACGTCAGAAGTGGCGCATGGGCCCAACGACACGCAGCTCCCCGGCACGACCCAGGGCGAAGCGCCTCTCGAACAGGCCGTTGGGCGTGAGCAGCAAGTGCACCGGCGTCCTGTCGGCCACCAGGATCTCGCCATTGGCCTCGCGCACGAGGCTGAGCACTTGGGGCCGTGGCAAGCCGTAGATTGGTGCCGGATCCACCACCGCATAGAAGCCCGACGGATCGGCGATCCTGCCGAGGATGTCCTTGTTGAGCGTGTTGTTGGCGCCGTGACGCGGCAACGTGAAGCCGTCTGCGCGGAAGGATTCGTCCCGGCCTAGAAGTCGGGTGAACAAATGGTTCCAGCGCTTGATCGTAGCATCGCCGGTTATCAGGAAGTGATGGTCGGCGACCGACACACGGAACACGCTGCAAAGATCGTTCCTTCCGAAGTGCCGCTGATGGGCCTGCCGCTTTGTCTCTAGGTCTTGGAGATCGGCCGCAAACGTTTCCACGCGAAGCGAAGACTCGCGAGCGGAGCTCGACCAGATCGTGGACCGGGCACCGGTCTGGACGACTTCGCCAATACCGTAGCGCCGTCGCTGTTCGCCTTCGATTTCCTTCAAAAACCGGGAAATGGCGGGTGGCTGGTAGGAACTGCCGGCGATGTCGGTGAACTTCGACACAGGGATAACCGGGAGAAAAAGCTTGTGCGTATTCTTGACGGCACTCATCACGGAGAGCAGCCCGCTGAACCGGTCGTAGTCCCAATGCGTGATGGCTACGAACTCAAAGGCTTCGACCTTGAAAGCCTCAATGTAGGCGGCGACCTGCGTCGCCGCGTTCCAGTTGCAGTCGATGAGGCCGTAACGCCCATTGGGCAAGCGCAGGAGTGAGCCGCCGCCTGCCAGCACGCTGATCAGGATCGACGCGTCGGCATCGGGCCTGACGAAAGGTCGAGCAGGCGATGTCGTCACAGGTTTGGCTGCCGGCAGCCGCTTCCGCGCGGCGCTTTTCGACTTGAACTGCTCGAGCAGGGCAAGCACCTCCTCGCGCGTGATCAGTTTCCCCGACTTATCGCCCGAGACCAGGGCGAGCAGGGCTTGGGCTGCCTTGTCGAGCTGTTCCGCGGGGATGCCGTGGCCCGCCAGGCGCAGGTGGAACTGCTCCGTGAACACCTTCGTTTGATTCAGCCATCCGGCATCGAAATCGAGCTCCACCCGCTCGACCACGAAAGCGGGATCGACCTTGACGCCGAGGCTCTCCAACCTCTGGCCAAGATCGGCGATGCCCGTCGCGGCAAAAGACGATCCGACGCCGTACGAGGACAAGACGTTCCGAACCTGCTCAATCGACATCGGCAGGGTGTGCAGCTTCTCCATGCTGCGTGTGGCCACGAGGTGATAACGCGACCAGGTTGCAGGGTGCGCCGCCTCCTTGCGGAGGAAAGCATCGAAGACCTCTGCCAGCAATCCGGGTGTGACCGACGTGGCCTTCAGTTGATGGATCTCCCAGTTGAAATCGGACGGTTCTGCCTTTGCACTGCGTCTCTTCCCGCGGAACCATGACGCGTCGACGTCGTCGGCGCCCTCGTTGAGTGCGCCGCGGAAGTCGTCCTGCTTGATCCAATGGAGCAGCTGGAACGAAAGCCAGCGGTCCTGAAAGCGGAAGCCCTGTCGGGCATGATGTCCACCCATGGCTTCGCTGCCGAGCGGGCTGAAGCGGGTTTTGCGATCCTTCGCCATCCTTCGATCCCCCGGGGCGGCATCGTCATTCCCGGTCCGCCTGCATGGAATGGCAGGAGCCTACCATGCGTCGCGACGGGATGGTCTCCGGTTCGATCGCCGCGAGGCCAGAGGGCGCCGGAGGCGGCCAGCTAGTGCGCCTTTCGGCATTCGACGACGACGCTTTCGAGACGCCGGTCGTCACTGGGCGCTTCGACCACCGGGATGAGGGAAAGGCTGGGGCTCGCTCCCCATTCGCAGCGCGTGATGTCGACGAAGCGCGCCGCGGTGAGGCGCCCCGAAAGGGCGTCGAAATCGTACGCCATCTGGTGCCCCCACTTGAACAGCATCGCCGCAAACACCGCGCCGCGCGTGGCGTAGCGCTTCCTGTCGTCGTCCAGATACGTCCGACGGTACCAGTCGAAGAACGCTTCCTTGCCGTCGACGTAGTTCGTGCACCACAGCCCGAAGTCGGGCACGGCCAGGCGCATCAGGCCGCCAGGCGCGAGCACACGATGGCAGTCCTCCAGGAAGGCGATGCCCTCGTCGTCGGAAAGATGCTCGAAGAGATGCGAGTGATAGATGACGTCGAGCGAACCGGGGAGGGCGGGGATACCTTTGCGCAGGTCGTACTGGAGAAAATGCGCCATCGGTCGGTCGTCGACCACGTAGACGACCTCTTCCTTCCACTGCATCCCCGTCGAGGCGAAATCGCCATCGATGTTCAGGAAGCCGTCGATGATGACCGGCCCGCAGCCGAGGTGGTAGTTCTTGAATTTCTGCGACAGTCTCTCACGAAGCGGATGCTCCACCTCGACGGCGGCAACTGGCTGGGGTGTGAGCATATACGACCCGCTCTCTGGATCCGTGAGCAATGAACGATCCGTTGGAGCCCCCGAAGGACCGCCCGGGGCTCTCTAATCGATTCTGCGGCGAGCAGCAATTCCGCACGGCGCCAGCCAGCACGGTCAAAAGGGCAGCCAGGCTGAAGCACGCGGCAACGCTGCCGAGCATTCGAACTGCACCGTCGGCGATGACGAGCGCACCCACCGCGGCGCCCGTCGCACTGCCGAGGTAGATCGCGGAAGAGTTCAGCGAGAGACTGACGGGAGCAAGGTCCGGAGCGAGGGCGACCAGCCGCGCCTGCTGCGCCGTCGTCACGCCCCAGCTGGCGAAGCCCCAGAGCAGGATGGCCGGCAGGACCACCGCCATCGCCGCCAGCCCGAACCCCGCACCGAGCGCGAGGGCAAGGTAAGCCAGCAGGACAAGACCACAGCCGCAGATGACGGTGCGCTGTGCGCCCCAGTGGTCCGCCGCGCTGCCGGCGATGCGTGTGCCGGCGGCGCTTGCGACGCCGAAGGCCAGCAGCACGGCCGCCAGGCCGCGCGGGCCAAGGCCGGTGACTGCCTGCATGAAGACGCCGAGATAGGTATAGACGGTGAAGGTGCTGGCGACGGTCAGCACGGTGACCGCCAATACCGATAGAACGTCGGCCCGCCCGGCCAGGGCCAGGCGCTCGCCCAGGCTGGCTGTGGTGCCGGCCGGCTGTCGCGGCAGCCAGGCAAGAATGCCAACCAGTGATAGTGCCGCCATCCCACCGACGCCGAGGAAGGTGGCGCGCCAGCCCAGCGCATCGCCGAGCAGCACACCCAGCGGCACGCCGGCGATGATCGCCACGGTCAGCCCGCCGACGACCATCGACAGGGCGCGCCCCTGCCGCTCCGGACCGCCCAATGCGGCGGCATATCCGCCGGCGGCCGGCATGAAGCTTGCCGCGGACAGGGCCAGCAACAGGCGCGCGCCCATGAGCCCGGCATAGCCGGGCGCCAGCGCGGCAGCGAGGTTGGCGAGGGCGAAGCTGCCCATGGCGACCGCCAGCACGCGCTTGCGCTCCAGCCGCGCGGTCAGCACGGCCAGGACCGGAGCGCCGATGGCGTAGGCGAGCGAGAAGGCCGTGACCAGATGGCCCGCCGCGGCCAGACCGACATCGAGGTCGTGCGCCAGCGCCGGCAGCAGCCCGGCGATCATGAAGCCTTCGGTGCCGATCGCGAAGGCGCCCAGGGTCAGCCAGACGAGGGAGGTCAGCGAGCTCGGCGATCTGGCCATGGGTTGGTCAATCAGAATCCGGGAAGGGCGATGAAGCAATCAGGTCGGCGGCGTTGGGGCTCTTGAAGCCGGGGATGAAGCGTTCGCAGACGCCGGCGTTCACCGTGCCGTACGTGGTGTGCGGCTTGTGCGCGAAGCCGGCGAAGTACGCCTTTATGAAGTCGTCCCTGAAGTGCTTGCGCGGGTACCTGGCGACGATCTGTTCGCGCACGTCCGCCGGGAACTGGTCGAAGCCCCGTCCGAGCACGTCGAGGCCGACGCCCGTGTACAGCAGCGCCACTTCGGGCTGCATGTGGTGGGTGATGCCCGGCGTGGTGTGCAAGGCGATGGCCTCCCACACGGTTCGCACCTGTTCTTCGGGGACGTCGTGCGTGCTGAGGAACTGCCGAGCGGCGTTCGCGCCATCGACCTCGAAGCGCTCGTTCTCGCTCGAGAACGTTTTGGTCAGGCCGAGATCGTGAAAGGCCGCGGCGATGTAGAGGAGCTCCGCATCGAACCGCAGCTTTTGCTGGCGGCCTTGTTCGGCGGCGAACAGATAGACCCGCACGGAGTGGTTGAAGAGCAGATCACCGGAATGCTCGCGCAGGATGCCCGTGGCCTCCCGGGCGAGAAGCGAATCGGGAATGGCGAGGGCCGGAGAGAGAGTGGACATGGGTCTTGCTTCCTTCGAGATGAGCTCCGGTCACAGGGGCAGCGTCGCCAGGACGATCTTTCCCTTGGGGCGCGGGCTCATGCCTTCCAGCATCAGATGAGCCTGGCGCGCATCGGCGAGGGACATGACCACGCCGGCGCCGGTTCGCAGCTTTCCATCGTCGATGAGCCTGGCAATCGCCGCCAGTTCTCGCGTCGTCACCTCGACCAGGAAGAAGGCGGCTTCGACGCCATGCCGTCGCGCCAGATCCTGATCCGGCTCGGAGACCGCCGAAATCAGCCTGCCGCCTCGACGCAGGACCTGGAATGAGCGTTTTTGCGTGTCGCCGCCAACGAGATCGATCACGGCGTCGGCATCCCGGACACTGCCTTCGAACCGCCCGGTCCTGTAGTCGATGACCGTGTCGGCGCCGAGCTCGCGGACGAGAGCCGCATCGCCTGCCGACGCGGTTGCAATGACATGCAGGCCTGCCTGGTGCGCGAGCTGGACAGCGTAGACGCCAACGCTGCCGGCGGCGCCATGGATCAGCACGGTTTGCCCCGTCGTCAGCTTGGCGTGGTCGAACAGGGCTTGCCGCGCCGTTACGGCAACGACAGGCACGCCGGCCGCCTCGATGGGGCTGAGCGAGGCGGGCTTGCTCGCGACCATCGCCGCCGACGCGAGCGCGTACTCCGCATAGGCTCCGACGAACCGGGAGTTCGTCACGCCATAGATCTGCTGTCCCACGAGCGGCTGCGAAACCCCTGGCCCCACGGCAACGACTTCACCCGCCAGGTCCGAGCCCAGCGTCAAGGGAAGCGGTTCCGGCAAGGCACCTTGTCCGGCCCTGATCCAGCCGTCCCATGGACCCACTCCCGCGGCCTTGACCTTCACGAGGACCTCGCCAGGGCCGGGATCGGGGCGGGGGATCCGTTCGAAGTTCATGACATTCGGCGGACCGTACTCATGCACGCGCCAGGCCATCATCGATGACGAATCGGCGGGGATGGGGCGATCGATATGCAGCGTGGTCTGGCTCATGGTGACGATGCTCCAAACGGGTGGATCGGCAGAGCTGGTTAACTAGGACTGGGCGGCGGGCTCGGGAACAGCAGACCGCGCGCAATTCAGGCCAAACTGACGGCGTTTCTGGCCAGATCGGATCAGTGGCGGCCGAAGCGCCCGCGATAGTCGGCCGGACCTACGCCAATGGACCTGAGGAAAGCCCGGCGCATCCGTTCCTCGCTTCCGAATCCGGTGTCACGCGCGATGCCCTTCAACGAGGCGGACGAATCTTCCAGAAGGCGACGCGCCGCATCCAGGCGAGCTCGATGGACGAACTCGGACGGAGTCATCCCGGCCTCTCGATGAAAGGTACGAGTGAAGCTTCGAGTGCTCATCTGGGCATGCCTCGCGAGCGCCTCGATCGAGGCATCCTGATCGAGGTTACTCAGGACCCACTGCTGCACCTTCTGGATCGAAGACTTGCCGGTCAACTGTGCCGCGAGATGCGTCGAGAACTGCGACTGCCCGCCGGGACGCTTCAGGAACAGGACCAGGTACCGGGCGACGGCGAGCGCCAGCTCGCGACCGAAATCTTCCTCGACCAGCGCAAGCGCCAGATCCATGCCGGCGCTGACGCCAGCGGCCGTGCAAAGCGCGCCATCCCTGATGAAGATGTGGTCCGACTCCACGCGTACCTTGGGGTAACGTCCCGCCAGTTCGGCGGCACACTCCCAATGTGTCGTGACCTGCCGGCCGTCCAACAGTCCGGCGGCGGCGAGAAAGAAGGCGCCGGTGCAGATCGAACCGTAGCGACGGACCTGGGGGGCCACTCGCGCGATCCAGGCCGTCACCGTGGGATCGACATGTGGCGGCAGCCGCGGGTCGCCCCCGACGAGGAGCGTATCGGCCTCGATGTCGGGATCATCGGTTGTCCGATCGGGCAGGAAGCGCAGCGAACCGGTTCCCGCAATCGGTCCGGCCTGGGTGCCGACGATTTCGACCCGGTAGGCATTTTCGTCGCCCAGGCGCCGGGCGGCTTCCCAGAAGACCTCCGCCGGTCCGACGACGTCCAACGATTGCACGCCGGGCGGCGCCAATATCAGGATCCGCATTGCAAGGCGCCTCCTCTCGCCGGAAGTGGATCATGCGCCATTCCCGGTTAGCCGGACGCTCGATTCTACGGGTTTCGCCCTGAGTGAGCTAGCGTTGGACCCCATGTGGCACCACCAATGGGCCCGGCCGAATTGAGGCCCGGCTGCCGGGGAGGCCCCGCCGCAGTTTTCCGACAGATGGCGACTAAGGCGGTTCGTTAACGATCATGGCAATGGCTTACCGGTCTCCGTTTGACGCCAATCCACCCATGGCGCTTGGGCTCCTTCGTACCTATATGTATACCGGTATGTGCGCTGGGCGCGGCGCTTTGTGAGCGTGTGGCCTGCCGCGGTAGCCGTTCCTGCGAATTCTGTTCAGCCGGCTGTCCCCGAGAGGGGGTCCAATGCTCAAAGTGCTCATAGCGGAAGACGAGCTGATGATCGCCGATCTGCTCGAAGAGACGCTGATCATGAGCGGTTACGAGGTCTGCGGAATCGCGCGTACCGTCGAGGAAGCCGTCGCGCTTGCCGATCTGCACAAGCCCGATCTCGCCGTTCTGGACGTCAGGCTCGCGCAAGGCAGCCGCGGCCCTGACATCGCTCGGCGGTTGGGGAGCAGAGAAACGATCGGCATTCTTTACGCGACCGGCGAGGACGCTCGGAGCAGCACGCTCACACTCGCGGATGGCTCCGCTTCGATCGCAAAACCGTATCACGTGGAAGACGTCGCCCGTGCATTGGTCATCGTCCGCGAAATCATGACCCTCGGAACGGCAACGCCACCATTTCCGCCGGGGTTCCGTCTGCTGCCGGAATTGGCTCCCTTATCCGCACACGCGTCGCTGGCGTGACCGAAACCCGCACCATCGAGAAGCTTCTGCGTCAACAAGCGGCGCTCGCGAACTTTGGCAGCTTCGCATTCTGGGAAAGCGACCTGCAGAAGATTCTGACCGAGGCAGCCGAGATATGTGCGCGGAGCCTCGACGTGCCTTATGCAAAGATCTGCCGCCACCGTGCAGATCACAACGATCTGCTGGTCGAGGCGGGGTACGGCTGGAACGAGGGTGTTGTCGGGTACGTCGTGTCGCCGGCGGATGAAACTTCGACGCAGGGTCGAGCATTCCTCACCGGCAAACCGGTGATCCTCGAAGACCTTTCGAAAAACGACAGCTATGCGCTTCCACCTTTCTACGCGGATCACAAGATCGTCGCGACAGCCGATGTTCTGATCAAAGGCAAGAGCGGGCCGTGGGGCGTTCTCGAGATCGACAGCGCAACCGCCCGTGCGTTCGATCAGCACGACATAGATTTTCTGACCGGCTTCGCCAATGTCGTCGCCGAAGCGGTGGCCACGGCGGGTCGAACAGCGGTTTTGCGAACGACCATCGATCAGATGGAAGCCTTGATTGTTGAAAAGGACCGCCTGCTGACCGAGCGGCAGGCATTGTTGATCGAAAAGGACGTGCTGGCCGAAGAACTGCAACACCGTGTTCGCAACAACCTCCAGCTCGTCTCCGGAATGTTGCGACAACAAATAGCCTTGAATGACGGCGGGCCGAAAGAGGGACTGCGGTCCATTGCGCAACGTGTGATGAGCCTGGCGAAAGTCTATGACCACCTGCTCGGAAACGGCCTTAGTCGCACCATAGACTTCGATCAATATGTGAGGTCGCTCTGCGAGGGTTTGAGCGCTTTTCAGGGCGACCGGGAATTCCACGTGACCCTGACCTGCGAGGGCGAAGCTGAGCCTCTGTTGCTCGACCTGGATTCGGTGACGGCGCTCGGCATTGTCATCGCCGAGATCATCTCGAACGCATATATTCATGCCTTCCCGGAACGCGCTGGTGCGATCCGCGTCGCTCTGACTCGAAGCGCCACGGGTGCCCTTCTCATGATTGTTGATGACGGCATCGGCTTTGTGGAGCCTGCCACAAGCAAGCGCCATGGCCTCGGTCTCATCCGTCGCCTCATGGAGCAGATCGGTGGAGCGGTCCGCGTCGTCTCGGATCGGGGGACGAGATGGACCCTCGCCTTTCCGATGGCTGCCGAGAGGGCGGTATCGGAGACGATTTGACGTTCGACGGTAAATCAAGGGAATTGCTGGGATGTCATCGCAAGACGCGACGCCGCCCGAGTGGGATGCGAACCGCCTTCGAATTGCCTCGGACGCTGCCGGTGTCGCACTGTGGTCGTGGAACGTCGATACCAACAGGATCGCCATGGATGCACGGGCGCACGGCCTGTGGGACGTGCCGGCCGGCGAGGCGGTCACGTTCGAGGACTTGTCCGCCCGTATCCATCCCGAGGATCTCGACAGGGTTCGGGCGGCTTTCGCCGCGACCCGGCAAAAATTCGGGGCCTATGAGATCGACTTCCGCATTTTGCATCGCGGCGAGGTGCATTGGATATCCGCGCGTGGCCGGGGAGACGATCAAGGCATTGTCGGCCGGACCATGTTCGGTGTCTTCCTCGACGTGACCGAGCGGAAACTGGCCGAGGAAGCCCGTGAACTGCTCTCGAACGAGATGAGTCATCGGGTCAAGAACCTGTTCGCCATCGCGGCCGCCTTGACGGTGATTGCCTCGCGATCGGCGGACACGCCGAAGGAAATGGCGCGTGACCTTACCGAAAGGCTGGTTGCCCTGGGCAGGGCCCACGAACTCGTGCGTCCGGCCCTCGGTGAGCAAAAAAGGGCCGCACCTCTCGCCGACTTGCTGGCTGTCCTGCTCGGCGCCTACGACGACAAGGGTACCATCGGCAGCCGCATTCGAGTCTCCGTATCCGACATTCTGGTCGGCGAGGGCGCCATCACCGCGATGGCCCTTGTCGTTCATGAGCTGGCGACGAACTCGCTCAAGTATGGTGCGCTCTCAAAAGAAGCCGGTTCTCTCGATGTCACCTGTACCGCCAACGATGGCGAGATGGTGCTCGTATGGACGGAAAGAGGCGGACCACGCATCTCTGCGCCGAGAGAGCAGACCGGCTTCGGAAGCGTCCTGGTGAAGAATACCATCACCCGAAATCTCGGCGGAACGATTGCGTTCGACTGGCCTGCCGAGGGTGTGATCGTCACCCTGCGCATGAACAGTGCCCGGCTGGGAACGTGACCAGCTCCCTGCCTCCTTAGCCCCAGAGCCGCTTGCTGGCGATGGCCGCACCATCGCGCATCGCCTCGAGCTTGGCCCACACCACGTCCTCCGACACCTGGGTGTCGCCGACGATGGTGCCGAAGCCGCAGTCGGTTCCGGCCATGACGCGCTCGCGGTCGCCGACGGCGCGCACGGCGCGCTCCAGCCGCTCGGCGATCACCTGAGGGTGCTCGACGTAATTGTGCGTCGATTCGACCACGCCGCAGACCAGGGTCATGCGATCGGGCAGCTTCTGGGTGCGGAAGGCGTCGATCTCGTGGCTGTGGCGCGCGTTGGCGAAGGGCAGGCAGAGCGCGCCGGCCTTCACCTGGAAGCAGACCGGCAGCACGTCGGGCGCCGGCACGTCGTTGACGTGCGGGCTGTCGCGGTTGCCCCAGCAGGCGTGGAAGCGCACCCGCTCGGGCGGGATGTCGGCCAGCGCCTCGTTCAGTGCGGCGACGTGCATCTCCATCGCTTCGATGAACTTCGGCAACGGCTCGTCCTGGAAGTAGCCGGCGCGTTCGATGCCGAGGTCGGGCGAGTCGATCTGCAGCACGTGGCCTTGCGCGACGATGAAGTCGTATTCCTGCTTGAGCGCGCGGGCGAGCGCGAAGACGTAGGCTTCGTGGCTGTCATAATGCTGGTTCTGCAGCGAGCAGGCGGCGAAGCCGGGCGAGACGGCGGTGACGAAGGTTTCCGCGAAGCGCCGTGTCTGGCGCTTGAGCGCGCCGGCGAAGGCGTCGAGCTCGGCCCTGGCGCCGTCGAGGCTCTCGTAGCGCACCGGACCGATCGCTGCCGGGAAGCCGTAGACGTTGAGCCGGCGTACGCCGCGCGCCTGGTAGTTCTGCCACCACGTGGGAAACTGCTGCATGTCGAGGATCGGCCGGCGCTTCGATTGACCGCCGAAGCCCGACATGCGCCCGGTGATGTAGCCGAAGAAGGTGGAGCGCGGCATCTCGCCGTCGTTGCCGACGTCGATGCCGCTGTCGAGCTGGCGGCGCACGATCAGGTCCATCGCCTCGTCGGTCAGCGCCGGGATCCGCGCGGCATCGACCGGCTTGCCTTCGGCCTGGGCAACCAGCAGGTCGGCCAAAATGTCCGGCCGCGGCAGGCTGCCCATGTGGGTGGTCAGGATGCGGTCCGTGCTGCGTTTCATGCTTTCGATCTCCCGTCTTCGAAAGCTACGTCCGCCGATGTCGCTGATGCAATCGGCCGAGAAGCGATGGTTCCGCAGCGCCGAACCGGCTGATGGCTAGTCTAGACCAGTCGCTCTGCACAGTGATCATGACGGTCAGCGAGGGTCGGTGAGTGAAATTGCCAGCACTGCTGGCACGGTACCCGACCCCGGAGTAATTGCGTCGATCGACCGCCTATGGAGCGCAAAAACTAAAACTGTAGTTGACCCGTTAAAACACTTCAGTTATATTGACCTCGCGCTCGCCTCGCGGCGGCTCTGTGCATCGTTTATCCGATACCCATCGCGCCCGGCCGCAACCGGGCCGGCCTCCCCAGCCGAGCGAAAACCAACGTCTAAACTATCTTAACTATCGAAATTCGCCGGCAAACCCCATCGATAGTGGGTCGGCTTCCGAGCACCACTACGAAAGTACCGGCGGAAATGCCGATAATGCCGCAAATTCATTTCAGCAGGTTCGTAGCTGGCTTGAAGTGCTTGAGGGTGTCGAGCGACTCGTTGAGTGCCCCGCCACCTTCTGAGCCTGCACAAGTGCCACCTAAGAATCAATGGGTTTGTCTTTGCCCGCCGCGGCGTGTCTGCTCCGCGCGACGGAGGGACAGACGATGCAGGGATTTCTGGGAGAGAAGATCGGTGGAGGCGTTTCTGCGGACGTTCATGCATGGACGCCCGGTCAGGTCGTGAAGCTGTTCAAGGCCGGCGCTTCGCGGCGGCTGAGCTGGCACGAAGCGCAAAAGACCGACGCCATCTTCGCCGCCGGCGCCCCGGCGCCGGAGGTGTTCGGTGCGGTGACCTTGGAGAGGCGCTTCGGCATCGTGATGTCGCGCTTCGACGGACCGACCCTGCTGCAGCTCCTGCAAACCGGCGCCATGACGCCGGGGCAGGCGGGTGCGATCCTCGCGGACCTCTGCCTTGCCGTTCACAAGACGCCCGCGCCGCCGGACGTGCCCTCCCTGCGCGTCTGGATGGACGCCATGGTGCGGGGCTCGAGCGGCGTGCTTCCGCAGCATATCGCCACCGGCGTCCTCGCCCTGATCGAGCGCCTGTCGCCGGGCGACGAGCTTTGCCATGGCGACCTTCACCCCGACAATGTGATCATGACGGCGGAAGGTCCGAGGCTCGTCGACTGGACCGGTACGATCCGCGGGCCCGCGGCCCTCGATCTCGGGTTCAGCCACATCATCCTTACCGAGATTGCGCCCGAAAGGGTCGACGATCCCAAGCGGCCGCGCGCGCTCTATGCGGCCCTGCTGGCCGAGTACGCGCGGCTCGCCGGCACGTCGCCCGCGGCGCTGACGGCGGCGATCGAGTCCTATCTGCCCATTGTCCGTGTCCTGTTCGTCCTCGGGCGGGCGTTCCCTGCCTTGCGGGAGCAGTTCATCCAGCGCGTGGAAGCAGCCCTGCGTTCGGACGACTGAATCGCAGCGCGCCCTGTGCCATGATCGAGGTGCTTCGCGATGGGAGCCTACGATCCATGAAAGACAACAGCATATTCCGGGCGGTGCGCGAGGGACGGGCCGCACTGGGGACCCAGCTCAAGGAGTTCGCCTCGCGCGGGGTGCCGTGGATCATCGAGGCCTCCGGCTTCGACTACTGCGCGATCGACCACGAGCACGGCGCCTTCGACCTCGAGACGATCGCGGATCTTGCCGGCTGGTTCCAGGCCACCGACGTCTCGGCGATCGTGCGGATCCATAAATCGTCCACGCATCTGATCCCGGCGATCCTCGATCAGGGGATCATGGGCATCCAGGTCTCGGAGGTCGACAGCGTCGAGGAGGCGCGCGCCATCGTGGCGGAGGCGAAATTTCCGCCGATCGGCCATCGCGGTATCTCGGGGCAGGGGATGCACACCGGATACCGGAGCTATGGCGGCCGTCACGCCACCGAGTATGCGCCGTGGGCCAATGCCAACATCATCGTCTGCGTGTCGATCGAATCGCTCGAGGGCCTGGAGAATGTCGAGGCGATCGCCGCCGTCGAGGGCATCGACATGATCGCCTATGGCCACTCGGACCTCAGTGCGCGCCTCGGCGTCCACCTCCAGCTCGAGCACCCGACCTTCAAGGCAGCCGTGCGCCGCATCGCGGAGGCCTGCAAAGCGCACGGGAAGCTTGCCCGCGGGTCGGCGGAAACCGAGGCGCAGATCGAGGAATACTGGCGGCTCGGCTGCAAGGTTCTGAACCTGCCCGGCAACGACGTCAGCACCTATCTCGATGGCCTGAAGGCGCGTGCCCGTCGTGCCCATGCGCGGCTGAAATCGATCGGTGTGCCGGTGCCTTGAAAAGGGGGAGAGGATGCGACTGCACGGCAAGGTAGCGCTGCTGACCGGCGCGGCGGCGGCGATCAAGGGCGAGCTGATGGGCTTCGGCGGCGCGGCGGCGCATCTGTTCGCGCGCGAGGGCGCGAAGGTGGTGCTGACCGATATCCGCGACGAGCTGGGCGAGCGCGCGGCCGCGGCGCTCTGCGCCGAGGGGCATGACGCGCGTTACCTGCGCCTCGACGTGACGTCTGAACGGAACTGGGCCGAGGTCGTGGATGCCGTGATGGCGGCGCACGGACGGCTGGACATCCTGTTCAACAATGCCGGTGTCGGCTTTCCCGGCAAGGTCGAGGACATCACGGTGGAGATCTGGGAACACGAGCTCGGTGTTCATGCCAAGGGCGTTTTCCTCGGCACCCGCACGGCAATCCCGGCCATGCGCAAAGGCGGCGGCGGGTCGATCATCAATACGTCCTCGGTCATGGGCATCGTCGGCAGTCCCACGTCGCCCGCCTATTCGGCGGCCAAGGGCGCCATCACGATCTTCACCAAGTCGGCGGCGTTGCAATATGCGAAGGAGAATATCCGCATCAATTCGGTGCATCCGGGCTATGCCGATACGCCGCTGACCGATAAGCGCTTCAGCGATCCCGCCGTGCGCCAGGCGTTGATCGATCGCACGCCGATGGGGCGGCTCGGCACCGCCGAGGATATCGCCAATGGCGTGCTGTTCCTGGCGTCCGACGAATCGTCCTGGGTCACCGGCTCGGAACTGGTGATCGATGGCGGCATGACGGCGCAGTAGAGCGGAGGCCAATCGCTGGAGGCGCTGATGATGACCGTCTATTCCGCGCCGAACACGCGGGCGATCCGCGTGATCTGGGTGCTGCAGGAAATCGGCGCGAAGGCCGAGATCAGGTCGATGCCGTATCCGCCGCGCCAGCACGCGCCGGACTATTTTGCGGTCAATCCGACCGGAATGGTGCCGCTCCTGATCGATGGCGAGGTGCGGCTCGGCGAATCGATGGCGATCTGCGACTACCTCGCCACCAAGCACGGCTCGCCGCTGGTCGTCCCGACCGACGACCCGGAGCGACCCCAGTTCCTGCAATGGCTGTGGTACGGCGAGTCGACGCTGATGACGCCGTTGTCGCGCCTGAACATCGTGCGCCGGGTGGAGCACAAGACGCCCGAGGTCGACGCCCTCATTGCCGGCGCGCGCGACCATGTTGCCGAGCGGCTAGAAATGCTCGAGGAGCGTCTCGAGGGCCGCGAGTTCCTCGCCGCAGGGCGGCTGACCTTGGCCGACGTTTCAGTCAGCTATCCGCTTCACCTGGTCGGCATGCTGGGTCTCGACAACCTGCTGGGACCGCGCGCCGTTGCCTATCATGAACGGCTGCGCGCGCGGCCGGCCTACCAGCGCGCCCTCGCGGTCGCCTAGCGTCTTGCTCTAGTAGGCGGAGAACCCGCCCTCGGCCGGGATCGCGGCGCCGTTCACCATGCGCGATTCGTCGGAGGCGAGGAACAGGGCGACGTTGGCGATGTCCTCCGGCTGGCCAACGGCGAACGGGTACTGTCCGGCGATGTTGTCGATGCCGCCGAAGCGAATCTGGTTGCCGCCGGTGAAGCGACTCCTGACCCGTTCCGTCAGCACGACGCCGGGGCAGATGGCGTTAATGCGGACACCCTTGGGCGAATAGGCGCCGGCCAGGGCCTGGGTGAAGGAGATCAGGCCGCCCTTGGCCATGACGTAGACATGGGCGATGTGGTTGCCGCGCAAGGCCACCACCGACGAGAAGTTGACCACGCTGCCTTTGCCCTGCTCGACCATCACGGGGATGACGTGCCGGCAGCACAGGAACGGCCCTTTCATATCGAGGTTGATGGTCTTGTCCCACACTGACGGATCGACTTCGGTGACTGGACTGTCCTCGCGGAGAGACCCACCCGCGCAATTCAGGAGGACATCGATGTGGCCGAAGGCCTCTTTGGCCTGATGCACCATCTGCTTGACGCTGTCTTCGTCGGTCACGTCCGTCTTCACAAAGCGGGCGTCGGCGCCGGCCTCGCGCGCGGATGCCTCGCCCAAGGTCGCGTCGATTTCCGCCACGACGACCTTGGCACCCTCCGCGACGAACATCCTGGCTGCTGCCCGGCCGATGCCGGAGCCCGCGCCGGTGATCACCGCTACCTTCCCCGCGAGACGATTCATCTCTTCCTCACCACTTGTAGACTTGCTGCAACGTTCCTCCCATGAGGGCCGCCTTGTCGCTCTCGGACAAGTGCTTGGTTTCGCGGAACGGCGCGACGCCCTGCTCGTAGGTCAACATGCCGATCGTCCGGGTCCAGTCGGTGCCCCACATGCAGCGATCCAGCCCGAACGCATCGATGATGCGCAGCACCGGCTCCCAGATATCGTCGTAGGGGAACGGCTGGTGCGACATGGTGCAGGCGCCGCTGACCTTCACCCTGACGTTTCGGTATTGAGCCAGATCGAGCAGCTTCGGCAGGTCTGCCCAGACGTCGACGGGAACCGGCGGGCGAAACGGTTGCAGCAGGCCAAGATGGTCGATCACGATGACTGTATCGGGGTGTTGCCGGATGTGCGGCAGGCCTTTGTCGAGGATGCCCCAGCACAGCAGATTGACCGGCAGGCCATGCCTGGCGGCAGCCGCGAAAGCGCGGCGCAGGCCGGGATGGTCGGCGTCCATCGGCAGGTCCTTGCCCATGCGGATCCGAATGCCGCGCGCGCCCGGCATCGTCGCCCACCGTGCCACCACATCGTCGATCGCCGGATCGGTCGCGTCGACCGGCGTCACCACCCGGAACTTGTCCGGATAGGTGTTGTAGACTTCCAGGGCGTAGCTCGGATCGTATTTGTAGGCGCTGAACGACGACACCATGACCGCGCCGTCGACACCGACGCTGGTCATCGCCGCGACCATTTCCTCGCCGGTGGCGGAGAGGAGCCCGTGCGAGGGGCTGGCCCATGGCCGGCCTGGATGATTGCGATCGAAGGGATGAACCTGGACGTCGATGACGGGCATGATTACGCGACCGATCCTTTGCCTTGCAGCGACTCGACGAGCTTGTTCACGGCAACCGTCGCGCCTTTGCCGGCTTCGTTCCCGAAGATCAGGCGGGCAAGCTGACCGCCGAGGTAGGGGTGAAGGCCCATATCGTAGAGCGCCAGGAAGTTCCTCGTCTCGATCGCCCGCCGTTCGTCCTGGCGCAGCGGGTAGCAATCGAGCACGGCAGCTTCGTTGGCGGCGAATTCCGCGCGCAGCTCGACCGACCATTTCAGGTCCTGGATCAGGTCGTGGACCGCAAGGGCGGGGTCAAATTTCTCGAGTCCCATGAGTGCCCTCCCTACGCCGCACGGCGCTTCGGCAGGTTGGCATCCATGTCCCACAGCACGGCGCCGACGCCGCACTTGAAGTCGCGGTGGACGGTGTAGCCGAAATTCTTGCCGGGCTTCGAGCCGATCGCGCCGAGCACGACCACCCACGACAGCAATTCGGAGGTGCCGCCGGAGCCCGCGGCCTCCATCTTCTCCAGCGTCAACTCCTTCAAGAGCGTCGCGTGGTCGCCGGAGGCGACGAGGTCGAGAAACCAGCGGTCGAAGGCCTCGTCGATGAAGTAGTAGCGCGCACCGCCGGGCTCGTGGCTGAGGCCGCCGGAGCCGAGAAGCGCCACGCGCATGTCGGCGGGCAGGTCGTTGCGGATGAAGTCGCCAAGCGCCTCGCCGACGGCGTAGCAGCGATGCTGGTCGGGGATCGGCGGAACGGTGCAGTTCTGCAGGACCGGCACCATCGGAATCCCCAGCTCGGCAAGCCTGGTGAGCTGCACCGGCACCGAGATGTTGTCGTCGAACTTGAGGTTCTCGGTCTGGGCGAACATGCGGATGCCGCGCCGGGTCATGCCGTTGAACAGCGCGGCGGCGATTTCAGGCGCGCCTTTCACGGTGTAGTCCTCGCAGCCGATCCACGGCTTGAACCATTCGAAGGGGCCGCGATGCTCGTTGGCCATGCCGATCAGGAAGTCCGGATAGGCGCGGATGCGGCTGTTGGCGAGGTGATCGTTGGCGAACACGATCAGGACATCCGCCTTGGCCGACACCATGGCGCTCGCGAGATTACGATAGGTGCTGACGACGATGTCCTTGACGTCGGCAGGGGCGGCTTCGAGCAAGCCGATCAGGCCGGGTGCATGCGGCGCGCCGGCCGCGAACACGATCTCTGCCATTTGGCATTCTCCCGTGGCGTTGCAAAGCTGGTCTGGTGTTCCAGGAGTGTCAATCCGCTGCCTGGCGTTCCCGGCGGTAGCGGCTCGTCACAGCTCGCAGGCCGAGATTTTCCCGCAAGGTCCTGCCTTCGTACTCGGTGCGAAACAGCCCGCGGCGCTGCAGTTCGGGAACGACCAGCTCGACGAAATCTTCGCCGCCGCCGGGCAGGGTGGCCGGCGTGATGTTGAAGCCATCGCAGGCCGCGGCTTCGAACCACTCCTGCATGGTGTCGGCGATGTCAGCGGATGTGCCGATCCGCGCCGAGCCCGTGATGCCGGCGCGCAGGTACAATTCGCGGATCGTGGGCTTCTCCCGTCTCATCCGCTCGACGAGCTGTGCGGAGAGGCTGCGTATCTCCCCGCTGCCCAGCACGCCCTCGGGTAGTGGACCGTCCAGCGGATAGCCCGACAAGTCGCCGAACGTGCCGTAGAGCGAGCCGAGGCCGGCCAGCGGGTCCCACAGCGCCTGCAGCTCGTCATACTTCGCCTGTGCTTCGGCCCGCGTGCGGCCGACGACCGGACACAGCGCCGGCATGATCTTGAGGTCATCGGGTTCGCGGCCGTACTTCGCCATCCGCCCCTTCACATCGGCGTAGTAGGCGCGCGCACCGTCGAGCGAGCTGCTGATCGCGTAGATGACCTCGGCGGTCGCCGCCCCCAGCTCGCGCCCTTGCTCCGAAGCGCCGGCCTGCACGATCACCGGATGACCCTGCGGCATGCCGGCGACGTTCAACGGGCCGCGCACCTTGAAGAACCGTCCCTGGTGATCCAGCACATGCATCTTCGCTTCGTCGAAATACCGGCCGCCCGCCTTGTCGAACACGAGAGCGCCGTCGTCCCAGCTGTCCCACAATCCCTTGACCACCTCGACGAACTCGG
Source organism: Reyranella soli (assembly GCF_007992495.1). GTDB lineage: Bacteria > Pseudomonadota > Alphaproteobacteria > Reyranellales > Reyranellaceae > Reyranella > Reyranella soli. The sequence goes on along the minus strand of NZ_BKAJ01000018.1, from coordinate 101,910 downwards.
CGGAACGGGCGTAGCGCGTGTCGTAGTCCAGCGTCGTCTCCAGCCCGAAGTTCTGCGCTTCGAGCTCCGACCATGAGGCAACCACGTTCCACCCGGCGCGCCCCTTGCTGATCAGGTCCAAGGTGGCGAACTTGCGCGCGAGATTGTACGGCTCGTTGTAGGTGGTGGACGCCGTCGTCACCAGGCCGACATGGCTTGTGACCATGGCCAGGGCCGGCAGCAAGGTCATCGGTTCCAGCTCGACCATGTCCCGCCCGGTCCGCGCCAGTGAGCCGCGCGGCGTGTCGCCCTGACGAATGCCGGCGCCGTCGGCAAAGAAGATCATGTCGAGCTTGCCGCGCTCGGCAGTCTGGGCGCTGCGTACATAATGCTCGACATGCAGCGTGCCGTCGGCCGGCACATCGGGATGGCGCCAGGCGGCCGGGTGATAGCCATGGCCGCGTATCGACAAGCCGAGCCGCATCTTGCGTGCCGTCATCGCTTCTTCTCCTCAGGAGAGGGAGCTTGCTCGCCTTGCCTCCGGCCGACAATGCCGCCTCAGGATCGGCCGGAATGGCGTTCCGCCATGTAGCGACCAGGGGAAGTGCCAAGCGTCTTGCGGAACATGGTCACGAAGCTGGGCACGCTCTCGTAGCCGAGGTCGGCGGCCACCTGCTGAATCGACGCACCGCCGGCCAACCATTTCACGGCAAGCATGACGCCGAGTTGCTGGCGCCAGCGGCCGAAGCTCATGCCTGTCTCCCGGCTTATCAGTCGCGCCAGGGTCCGCTCGCTCATGCCCGCGCGTTTCGCCCAAGCCTCCAACGTTCCCCGATCCGCCGGCGAGGCTATCATCAGGTCCACGATCCTGCGCAGGCGGGAGTCGGTCGGCATGGGCAGATGAAGGTCCTCGATCTGTGCCGCCGCGAATTCGTCGAGAAGCACTGCCACCAGCCGCGAGTTCGCGCCATCTTCTTCATAGAGGGCAGGCAGGTGCGCGGAACGGACCAGGAGCTCGCGCAAAAGAGGCGTCACCGAAACGGCACAGCAAGCCGCCGGCAGGCGCGCGTCGACGTGCGGATCGACGAAGGCGTTGTGCCTTCGAGTGCGCCGCTTGCCTTGATGGCATGGAGCGCCCCGCCCGGAATCCAGACGGCGCTGCGCGGCGGCACGATCCACAGCCCGCCTTCGACTTCGCAACTGAGCGCGCCGCGCTGCACGAGCAGGATCTGTCCCTTCTTGTGGCGATGAAGGTCCAGCTCGATTCGTCCCACATCCGCCGTCGCGAAGCCAAAGGCGACGATCGGACGGGGTACCTCATCGGGATCGGTCCATTCGGAGGCCTCGGGCAGGTCGCTCAGGATAGGTATGGTCGTTTCCGCTCAGATGCCGATTGGCTGAATCGAATAACAATATGTCCAGACTTCGCAATGACGCCAAGGCCTGCCCCCTGTACGCCATCGGCGAGCAGGAAAGGAAACATCGTGAATGCGCTGAGCAGAGGGCCTGTCGCCTGGATCTTGGACCGGCTTCATCGGGAAGGTGAGATTGCGGACCGCGAGCATGTCCGCGCGATCATGGCGACTATCGAAGCCTCCGGCACGACACTGGAGCAAGCGGCCGCGCAGATGATCGCCGAGGAGCGCGCCGACTACCGGACGATCTATCACGGCTACGCCGACAATTTCCTTGCCGTCTCGCCGACCTATGGCCGCTTCCTTTACGCTATCGCACGCGCCTGCAAGGCGACGCGGATCGTCGAGTTCGGCACATCGATGGGGGTTTCGACGATCTACCTGGCTGCTGCGCTCCGGGACAACGGAGGTGGTCAACTCATCGGTAGTGAACTCGAACCCGCCAAGGTGGCGCGGGCGCGGGCCAATCTCGACGCGGCGGGCCTTGCCGATCTGGTGGATATCCGCGAAGGCGACGGGCTCGAGACGCTGTGCGATGTCGACGGCGAGGTCGATCTGCTGCTGATCGACGGCGCATTCGCCCTCTACCTGCCGGTCCTCAAGCTGGTCGAACCCCGGCTGAAACCCGGAGCGGTGGTGCTCGGGGAAAACGCGTTCGACCCGGGATATCTCGAATATATCCGTAATCCCGCGAACGGTTACGTCTCGCAATCGCTTCCGCTCGACGAAGGCCGCGGTAACGAGTTCACCGTAAGGGCCTCGTGATGCTCGCCAAGCTGCTGCGCCTGCTGATGAAGCACGCCGCCGTCATTGCGTCCGAGCGGCTGGCCGATCGTTTTCGATTGATCACGCTCGAAGGCCCGGCGCTGGCCGGCGGCGCCTGAAGCAGCAGGCGGTCCCGGCGACACGCGTCGTGACAAAGGCGTATTGGGCACCTGGAAAAGCCGGTCTCGATTGATCCTCGCCGGGCGTCAGGCGTCAAGCCGGCGTCTTCCTCATCAGGGACGAGCGCTTGCAATGGGCCACCAGCTCGCCGTTCTGGTTGAAGGCGCGGTGGGCGAAAATGACGATGCCCTCGCCGGGGCGGGACTTGCTCTCGCGCATCTCCAGCACTTCCGATTCGACCCGCACGGTGTCGCCGTGGAACAGCGGCTTGGGAAAGCGCACATCGTCCCAGCCGAGGTTGGCGACGGCGGTGCCCAGCACGGTGTCGCCGACCGAGATGCCCACCATCAGGGCCAGCGTAAAGCAGCTGTTGACCAGCCGCTGGCCGAACTCGGTCTCGTTGTGGCAGTACTCCTCGTCGAGATGCAGGTAGGAGGGATTGTGCGTCATGGCGCTGAACCAGACGTTGTCGGCCTCGGTGATCGTGCGGCGGATCGGGTGCTTGAACACCTGACCGACTTGGAATTGATCGTAATACAGGCCGGGCATGCGCTTCTCCCTATGACGTGCCGTCCGATGCTGGGTCCTGGGCGAGTTCCTGACGCAGGCCGGGCTTGTGGATCTTGCCGGTCGGCGTGCGCGGGAATTCGCTCGCCGCGCGAAAGGCGAATCGTGTCGGCACCTTGTAGCTTGCCAGTCGCTCGCGGCAGAAGGCGGTGATCGCCGCGGCGTCGTGCTCAGTGCCGGAGCGCATCTCGACGGCGGCGGCGACGATCTCACCCTTCAGCCGATCCGGCACGCCGACGACGTGAGCCTGCACGATGTCGGGATGCTGCAGCAGCACATGCTCGACCTCGAGCGGCGCGACATTGACGCCGCCGGTCTTGATCATCTCCTTCAGCCGGCCGCGGAAGCGCACGCGACCGTTCGGTTCGATCGAGCCGAGATCGCCGGTGAGGAACCAGCCCTTGTCGAATGCTTCGGCGTCGAGCTCCGGGGCGCGGAAGTAGCCTGGCGTGGTGTAGCCGCGCACCGCCAGCTCGCCGATCTCTCCCGGCGGCAGGGGCGCGCGGGTCGCCGGATCGACGGCGCGGACAGTCATACCCGGCAGCGGCAGACCCTGCGTGACGAGCCTGAGCTCGAGCGGGTCGTGCGCGTCGGTGACGGCGCAGTTACCGTAGGTCTCGGTCGAGCCGTAGACCGTGCAGAGCTCCGCGGCGCCCAGCGCCTCGATGGTGAGCGTGATGTCCTCCGGCGGGCCGATGGTGAGGCCGGTACGCATGGCGCCCAGCCGACGCCCGGGGTGATCGGGATGCTCGAGAAGGGCGCGCGCCATGTTGGCCATGCCGTAATAGACGCTGCAGCGCTCGCGCTCGATCAACGCCAGCGCGGCGCCCGGCTCGAACGCCTCCTGCAGCACCATGCAACCGCCGTGGGTCATGATCGCGGGCATCGCGTTGGCCGAGCCGAACGACCAGAACAGAGGCACTGCGAGCCACAGCCGGTCCTCGGCGGTGAGATGCTGGCGCTCGCCGATGTCGAAGCCGTTGGCCAGCAACGGGCCGTGCGCCAGGGTTACGCCCTTGGGCGCGGCGGTCGAGCCCGAGGTGTACAGGATGAAGCAGATGTCGTCCGGTGTGACGGCAGCCTGCGCCTTCTCCAGCGCAGCGAGGCCGGCGCCGCACGCCAGGAACTCCGTCGGGCCGAAGGCGCCGGGCGTGGCGAGGCGGTCGAGGACGACGACAGTGCGCAGTGCCGGCAGCGCCGCGCTTTGCAAGGCCCCGGGCGGGCAGCGTGCCAGCTCCGGGCACAGCTCGCCCAGCGCCTGCAGGAAATGCCGGTCGCGGAACGTGCTCAGCATGATCAACGCCCGGGCTTCGGAATGTCTTAGCGCATAGGCGAGCTCGCGCGGGGTGCTGAAGGTGCTGATGGCCGCCACCGGCGCGCCGAGCTTGGCGGCGGCGAGGGCGGCCACCACCCATTCGCTGCGGTTCGAGCACAGCAAGGCCACCCGATCGCCGCGGCCGATGCCGCGCGCGAGCAGGGCGCGGGCGAAATCGTCGGTGCGCGCCTTCAGCGCGGCGACGTCGAGGCGCTCGGCGCCGCTGACCAGGGCCGGCGCCTGCGGCGTCGTCGCCGCCAGCTCGTCCAAAAGATCGCCGAGGGTGCGGCTCTGCGGCCGGGTCGTCGTCATCAATACCGTGGCTGGCGCTTTTCGCGGAACGCGGCGATGCCCTCGGCGAAATCGGGGCTGGCGCGCACGGCATCGCCCAGCTCCTGCTCGAGCGCCTCGCGGGTCAACGCGTGGTCGGCGATGGTGCCGCTGACCTGGCGCTTCACCGCCTGCACCGCCGAGGGGCTGTTGGCTGCGATCATCGCCGCCGTCTCCAGCGCCCAGTCCATCAGCTGCTCCGGCGGCAGCACACGGTTGACCAGGCCCAGCGTCGCCGCCTGCGCGGCATCGATCAGGCGCGCCGTCAGCAGCAGGTCCATGGCATGGACATGGCCGATCTGCTGCACCAACTTGATGGCAGCGCCGCCGAACGGGTAGATCGACCACCTCACCTCGGTCAGGCCGAAGCGCGCCTTCGGCACCGCGGCGCGGATGTCGCTGGCCAGCAGCAGCTCGACGCCGCCGCCGATGCAGTCGCCGTTCACCGCGGCGACGATCGGCTTTTTGTAGGCGTCGGTCTTCAGCAGCGCGTGGCTCACCATGCGCGCCATCTCCGGGCCGGCCGACAGGTCGCCGCTGACATCGGCGCCAACTGAGAAGGCGCGCTCGCCCGCGCCGGTGACGACGATGCAGCGGCTGTCGTCGCGCTCCAGCTCGTCCCACAGGCGGCCGAGCTCGGCCAGCATCGGCCGCGTCATGGCGTTCATCTTCGGCGGATTGTCGATGGTGATCAGAGCGACGTGCCGGGCCGGCCGGCTGAGGTGGATTTGCGTCATGCGGGCTCCAGCTCGACCACGATCTTGCCGTGCGCCTGGCGGTCGGTCAGCAGGCGGATCCCCTCGACCGCGCGTTCCAGCGGCAGGCGGTGGGTGATGCAGGGTTTCAGCTTGCCCTCGCCATGCCAGCGCAGCAGTTCCGCGACCGACCGTTCGAGCTTGTCCGGCGCGTGCCAGCGGAAATAGCGCAAGGACGAGCCCAGCGCGGAGCGATGCTTCACCAGGAGACGATTGGCCGGGATCTGCGGCACGCCGCCGACGAAGCCGACCAGCAGGATGCGCCCGCCCCAGCCGAGCGACGACAGCGCCGCATCGAACAGGCTGCCGCCGACGGGATCGAAACAGACATCGGCACCTTTGTCTCCGGTCAGCGCCATCACCCGCTCGGTCAGTTTCTCGCTGGCGTAGTTCACCGTGGCGTCGGCGCCGTGCGCCGTGGCCACGGCCAGCTTCTCCGCCGTGCTGGCCGCCGCAATGACGCGGGCGCCCATGGCCTTGCCGATCTCGACCGCGGTCAGGCCGACGCCGCCGGCGGCGCCCAGCACCAGCAGCGTCTCGCCCGGTTCCAGCCGACCCTGCCAGCGCAACGCCACGTGGCTCGAAATGTAGGCGATCGGGAAGGCGCCGGCCTCGGCGAAGCTCAGGTCCTGGGGGATGACGTAGGTCTCCGCGGCCGGCGCCACGGCATATTCGGCCAAGCCGCCATAGGCCAGGATCGCCATCACCCGATCGCCGGGCTTCAGGTTATGCACGTCGGGGCCGCATGCCTCGATCACGCCGGCGGTCTCCAGCCCGGGACTGAACGGCAGCTCGGGCTTGGTCTGGTATCGCCCGGCGACCATGATGGCATCGGCGTAGTTGACCGCCGTCGCCTTCACCCGGATCAGCACCTCGTCGCGACCGGGTCGCGGCACCGGTGCCTCGCCGACCTGCAATTGCTCGATGCCGCCCCATTGGCGGCAGATCAACGCGCGCATGCTCGACGCTCCTCAGCTGGCCCCGATGATGGCGGCCGGCGGCTGGCCAAGGCAAGGCGATCTCTGCATCTGCGGAATTTCACTCATATCGGCAGTCTTGGCCCGGAACTCGCGGCTGTATGATCGCCGGCAACAGGGAGGCATGCATGGACGATGTGCTGCTGGTCGAGACGCGGGGCGCCATACGGCTTCTGACCTTGAACCGCCCGAAGAAGCTGAACGCGCTCAATGCCGATCTGATAGAGGCGCTGACTGCGGCGTTGCTCGCCGTCCAGCACGACGACTCGGTTGCCGCCGTGATCATGTTCGGTGCCGGACGAGCCTTCTGCCCGGGGATGGACACGTCTTCGCCGCGTCTGCTGACCACGGAGAACCGCAAGCATCTGGTGCAGCATGCCGACAAAAGCATCGACCTGTTCAAGCTTCTGGCGCGCATCGACAAGCCGATCATCGCGGCGGTGCACGGCTATGCCCTGGGCGCGGGCTGCAGCCTGGCCGTCGGCAGCGACCTCGTCGTGGCCGGCGAAAGCGCGCGCTTCGGCTTCCCTGAGCTGCGAGCCGGGCTGACCGCTTCAACGGTCACGGCGCATGCCGTGCATGTGATGGGCCGCAAGATCGCGTTCGAGCTGTTGATGCTGTGTGAGAACATCACGCCGCAGCGGGCTTATGAGCTCGGTCTCGTGAACCGCGTGGTGCCCGACGACCAGCTCCTGCCGGCGGCTCTGGCGATGGCCGAGATCATCGCCAAGTGGAATCCGGAATTCGTCGGCCAGACCAAGCGCACCTTCCATCGCGCGGCGTCGCTCGATATCGAGCAGGCACTGGAGATGGCGCGCGATATTTCGGTCATGATGGCGCGCTTGCCGGCGAGTGAGGCCAACTGAGGAGGCGATCATGCTGGAAACACGGGAAGGCGGATGCCACTGCGGTCGCGTGCGGTTTCGCGCCGAGGTCGACCTCGATGATATGTCCAACTGCAGCTGCTCGGTCTGCACCAAGAAGGGCATGCTGCACCTGAGCATGGACCTTGCCGCCTTCCAGCTGCTGCGCGGCAAGAGCGCGCTCAAGTCCTACACCTTCGGCACCGGCGTCGCGCAGCATACCTTCTGCTCGCATTGCGGCATGCATCCCTTCTACATCCCGCGCTCGCAGCCGCACCGCATCATCGTCAATGCCCGCTGCCTGGACGAGATCGACGGGCCCAGCCTGAAGCCCACCCGGTTCTTCGACGGCCGCCACTGGGAGGAGGCGCAACGTCGCCGCATCGCGGAGTCCGGCGATGTGCTGCCAACCGATGCGCATGGCGCCAAGACGCTGCAGGCGATCCTCGCCAAAGCTCCGGAATAGGGGGCCCCGGAATAGAGGCCGCTAGAGACGAATAACCCGAGGCGCCGCGACATTCATGCGGATCACGCCGCGCCAGCGGCCGACCTTTGCGGCGTTGCGGTTGGCCATCGCCAGGACATCGCGATTGTAGGCGAGGCGTTTGATTTCCTTGTTGAGCTTCACATAGAGCTCACCGGGGTAGCGCAGATGGTTGGCGACGAGGTCATCGAGGAGGAATTGCCACTCTGCCGGCGTCCAATAAACAGGCGGGTCGCCCCGCTCGTTGAACGTGGTGTTGCAGACGGTGATGAGGTCGAAGCGTCCGCCCAGGTCGGGCAGCGGCCGGTAGGGCTCGACGCGGGCAATCGTCCGCTGCACGCCGAGGCAGGCGGTAATGCCCTCGTAGAGCGGGTTCTCGACGTCGATCGCGACGACGTCGTGGCCGAAGTGGCGGCAGACGAAGGGGAAATGACCGCCGGCGGTGCCGATGTCCAATATGCGCCGCGGCGGGCCCCGGTCCAGCCCGAGCTCGCGGGCAAGCAGCAGCTTCAGCAGCGTGAAGTAGGCGACATCGAGGTATTTGTAGCCTGACGCGGGATCGGCGGTTCGCATGGCCTCCGCATGCTCGGTGCGCAAGGCATCGAGGCGTGCGCTGTCGACGCGCGCCATGAGCGCCCGCAGATTGTCCAGGGTCTCCGCGTCCCACTGCGGTCCTCTCAGCGCTTTCTCCAGGACCGACAGTTGCTCGGGAATTGTCTTGAACGGGTCCATGTGCCGCTCGGAGACAATCCTGAAGGGATTGTTGCGCCACATCCGCTTCCAGATCCTGTCAGCTGGTCTGGGACCGGGTCGGGATGATGGGGGCTGTGGCGGCTTGGACCCTGTCTTCACCAGGTCGTGGTCGCGCTTTGCCGTTTCGGCTTGCCGCTCGAGCACGACGAAGTACCTGGCCCCGCTGGTCCACTTGTCGACAATAGTGCAGCCCAGCCGGCGCGGCAGTTCCTCGACCAGCGTTTCGCCGATATAGATCGGCTCGCCCGGGCGCACCGATGTCTGCACGTCCGTGCCGTAGCGCTGGGCCGTGAAGTAGAGGCGACCGCCGGGTCGCAGCGCGTCCAGCAACTTGGCCAATGCATCGAGCGGGCGTTCGACATGCTCGAACGCCTCGGCAAGGATGATGAAGTCGATGCTGCTGCGCGGGGCATGGACTGCAGGTCGTCGTTGTCGATGTCGAATGCGTGGGCCTCCAGGCCCAGCTTGCGCATGTGCTCGACATATTTCTCGGCCAGCTCGAGGCCGATCAGACGCTTCCAGCGTTGCGGCTCTCGCTTGCGCGCAACCTCGAGATACTGCCCGATGCCGCAAGCAGCATCGATCATGGTCGTGGCATCGCTCGGGATCCAGCGGCGCAGCCTGTCGTAAAGCTGCTCATAGGCCTTCCACTCGGCTGACCGCTGCATCTTGCGGATGTAGTGATCGCTGCCGCGATACGTCGCCTTCTCGTTGCCGGAGACGGGATTGAGGAAGATGCTTTCGCAATCGCGACAGAAGCCGAAGGCGAAGACCGGCGAAGGAACCTGCAGTGTCGGGATCTGGGTGAAGTAACCGTCGAAGACTTTCAGCGGCTCGCTGAGGTCGGTCATCGGAATGGCCCACAGCGGCGAGAAGTCTGCCGAGTGGCAGACCGGGCATTGCGTCAGCCGCTTGTCGGCCGAGTGCGTGGCAATGGCGGTGCGCCGGCCCGTCACCGGAAGCTCGATGCCGACGCTACCGGCGCGGCTCATCGCGAGTTCCGGCGTTGCCGACCGATGGCCGCGCTCGCCGATCGACCGGCTGCGGAAGCGCCAGTACTCGTAGGGCTCGTCGACGACGAGCTTCTCGACCAGGCTGAAGCAGCGCGCCGTCACCTCGGCGAAGAAGGCCTCGCGCTCGGCCTTGGCATCGCGCGGCACGCCGAAGCGGGCAAGATCGAGGATCAGCTCGTCGAAGGCGGCCGCGGCCGCGATCATGGCGCCCTCGTGCTCCGCACAGTAGGTGCTCGTGATGTTGGTCGCGACGCAGATGTTGAGCTTGCCTGGCACGAGGTGGGCGTCGCGGAAGACTTCGGGAAAAAGTCCTTCGACCAGACGCAGGCGCTTGCGCAGGGTCGGGTAGGTGCGGGCCTGCTCGCCGGCGTGCCAGCTGCAGCCGGCGTGACGGGCGGCGTTGCCCTCGTAGGTCGTGACGTTGAAGCCGAGGCGGGCAAGCAGGATGGCAAAGCCGCCCCAGCCGCTGCCGATCTCGACGATGTGAGTCGCGGCGACCGGGTAACGCTCGGCGATCGCGGCCGTCAGCGCCAGCTCGTAGGGTTCGAGCGGCGCATGGTTCACCAGCTTGCTGAGATAGAGCTCGTCGGCGGGCAACCCGGCGTCCCGCGTTCCCATCCATCTCCCGTGCAGGCCGGTCAGCTCTGAAATGAATCCCTGCACCGTCGCAGCCTCCTCGGCAGCGGCGAGCATCTTGTCGAGCAGGGGGGCGTCGACCGTCGGTGCAGAGGTGCTGTCCACGGGTTACTTGGCCAGCGTGTCCTTGTAGATCCGCCCGTCCTTCATGATGATCAGGAAGTTCTTGGTCGGGTCGGCCACGAGCGCGATGTTCTCCAGCGGATTGCCGTCGACCAGCAGCAGGTCGGCGAGAGCGCCTTCTTCCACGACACCGAGCTTGCCGGGATAGGGATTTCGTTTGCCCGACAGCGCCAGCAATTCGGCGTTGGTGCCGGTCGCCATGGCGAGCGCTTCGGCCGGCGTGTACCAGCGGACGAGCGACGCCAGGATGGCGCCCTGGCGCTGGGCGAGGGCGCGCGAGAACAGGACGTCGGTGCCCCACGCCGTCTTGATCTTGTACTTCTTGGCCAACTGGTAGGTCCTGTCGATGCCGGGCCAGACCTCATCGGCCTTGGCGCGCTGGACCGTACCCTCCGCGAGACCCGTCCGCATCTCCTCAGGAAGCGGCTGCAGGCTTAACCATATGCCTTTGTCGGCCATCAGCTTGGCGGTCGCTTCGTCCATCATGAAGCCGTGCTCGATGCACTTCACGCCGGCGGCGATGGATCGTTGGATCGCTTCCGTAATGAAGGCATGCGCGGCAACATAAGTGCCCCAGTTCTCGGCCGCTTCGACGGCAGCCCGCAGCTCGGCCTCGGTGAAGGTAGTCACGTCGAGCGGGCTGTGCGGCGACGAGACGCCGCCGCCCGCCGTCACCTTGATCTGCGAGGCGCCCTGCATGAGCTGCTCGCGCGCTCGCACCCGCATCTCGTCAGGGCTGTCGACGACCATGCTGCCGCCGGCCTGCTCCTGGCGACTGAGGGTGCCGAAAGCGCGCGGCAAATCGGCGGGCGTGCGGAAATCGCCGTGTCCGCTCGTGACTGTGAGCATGGCGCCGGATGGATAGATGCGCGGGCCCCGGACGACGCCTTCGTCGATCGCGCGCTTGAGGCCGAAGACCGGCCCGCCGACATCGCGCACGGTGGTGAAGCCGCGCATCAGCGTATCGGTCGCCTCCTCGCCGGCCAGGAGATTGTTGTAGCCCACATCGCCCATCATCTCGGCAGGGGTCGTCCGGATCAGCATCGCGTGCCAGTGCACGTCGATGAGGCCGGGCATCAAGGTCCGGCCGCCGCCGTCGATGATGCGGGTGTCGGCCCGGCGATCGACCGCGATGGGCTGCGCCGAGATTTTCTCGATCTTGTCCCCGCGCACCAGGACATTGGTGGCCGCGGAGAGCGTCGCGCCCTTGCCGTCGAAGACGCGGACATTTTGGAAGAGTGTCGTGCTGGCCGGGTCCGAAGGCGCTTGCTGCGCCAGGCTGGCCTGGCAAAGGCCGATCGAGAGTGTCCAGGCCACTGCATGAGCGAAAACTTCCCTGAGCTGCACCATCGACGCCCTCCTGGTTCGGGAGATACTAGCCCTTCAGCTCCTCGAGGTCGCCCAGCATCGTCGGAATCCACTCTGCGATCGTGGGATGAATGTGCATGGCGCGCTGCAGGGTGGTGTAGGGTGCCTTGGCGTACATCGTGTCGAGCACGCAATGGATCGCCTCGTCTCCGCTCTGGCCGAGGAACGACGCGCCCAGGATCTCCCTGGACTCGGCGTCGACCAGGATCTTCATGAAGCCCTCGGTCTCACCCTTCTCGAAGGCGCGCGAGACGTCTGCCATGTCGGCGCGGGCGACCAGCGCGCGACGGCCGCGCTTGCGCACCTCGGTCTCGGTCATGCCGGCGCGGCCCAGTGGAGGATCGGTGTAGAGCGCATAGGCCAGGATGCGGTCGCTGACGCGCCGCTTGTCGCCGTCGAGCAAGTTGGCCGCCACGATCTCGTAGTCGTTCCATGCCGTGTGGGTGAAGGCGCCGCGCCCGTTGCAGTCGCCCAGCGCCCAGATGCCGGGCACGCTGGTGCGGAGCTCGTCGTCTACCTCGATGTAGCCGCGCTCGTTGGTCTTCACCCCGGCGCGGTCGAGGCCGAGGTCGTCGGTGTTGGGCCGCCGGCCGATGGCGACCAGGAGGTGCGAGCCCGCAACCTCGGGCGCCCCCTCGATGCAATCCAGTCCGATGACGATCTCGTCGCCGCGCTTGGCGGCGCGCAGGCACTTGGCGCCGGTGCGCACCGAAATGCCTTCGCGGCTCAGGAAGGCGGCGACCGCCACCGAGACATCCTCGTCCTCGCGGCCGATGAGGCGAGGGCCCATCTCCACGATCGTGACCTCGCTGCCGAAGCGGCGATACATCTGGCCGAACTCCAGGCCGATGTAACTGCCGCCGACGATCAGCAGATGGCGCGGCACGAAATCGACATCCATCATCGAGCTGTTGGTGAGGAAGGGGACCTGGTCGAGGCCGGCAATGCCCGACGTCGTGGCGCGGCCGCCGACATTGAGGAAGATCTTGTCCGACTGCAGGACCTCGTTGCCGACCTCGACCTCGCGCGCCGAGCGGAGCCGCGCATGGCCGGTATGGACCGTGCAGTTTTCGAGGTTCCTGAGCGAGCGTTCGACGCCGCGAGTCGAGGCGCCGGCGACCTCGTCCTTGCGCGCCTTGACGCGCTTCATGTCGACCTTGATCTCACCAGCGGTGAAGCCGTAGTCGGCGCCGCGGCGCGCCACGTGCATGGCGTAGGCGCTGGCGACCAGCGTCTTGGTCGGTGTGCAGCCGGTGTTGACGCAGGTGCCGCCGAAGCGGCCGCGTTCGACGATCGCTACCTTCATGGCCGCGGCCGCCAGTCGCCGCGCCAGCGCAGGGCCTGCCTGTCCCGTTCCGATGATGATCGCGTCGTAGGTCGGCATGGCGTTCTCCCATGGGCGTTGCCTGCGATAGATCATTATAATGGTGGGAACGGCTACTGCTATCGCAGCTACCGATAGGCGGCCGCCGGCTGCTGCTGCTGCTGAGGCAGCGGCGGGCTGTCACCATCTGCTTTCAGGAAGTCCGTGATCCGATCCGGCCAGGGCTGGATGCCGTTCTTCTGCAGCAGGAGCGCGACCTGGCTGCGATGGCCGGCAGCATGCGTGGCGACGTGCAGCAGCATCTCGCCGCGCGTCATGCGCGCGGCCTCTCCGTTGGAGAAGGAGAACGCGACCGGCTCGTCGACCTCCTCAGGCTGCAGCGCATCGGCATAGTCGGCATACCAGTCCGCCGTGGCGCGGGCCTTGCCGGCCAAAGCGCCGAGGGAGGGCAGCTCGGCCGAGCGCGGCGCCTGGTGGCCGTGTGGCTGGCCTTCGAGATTGTGTCTGAAGATCTCGTCGACAGCCTGGATATGGTCGAGCAGCCGGCGGATCAGGACCTGGTCGTCGTCGGGAATGCGCTGGAGATTCTCGGCGATGACGGCATGGAGGCCGTTGGTCGCCCAGCGCTTCTGCTGGATCAAGGTGCGGTAGGGGAGAGTGAACATCGTCGTTCCTTTCCGTTGCCTGTCTTCCGTTGCGTGGCTGGAATTTGCGAGCTATGACTCGCATTGTCTACTCGCATTGGCCGACGACGTTTCCATGCCGCGCGCAATCCCGACGATCCCGCGAAAATCAGCGTCCCAGGAACGATCCCGGGCGACGGTGGAAGCGCTGCTCGATGCCACCGCTCGCGTTCTCACCAGGGAGGGATACGATCGCGCCAGCACCAACCGCATCGCCTCGGTGGCCGGCGTCAGCGTCGGCTCGCTCTACCAATACTTCCCCAACAAGGAGGCGCTGGTGGCGGCGCTGGTCGCGCGCCACAACCGGGAAATCCTGGAACTGGCGCGCGATGCCTTGAAGGAAGTAGCGTCGCTCGACCTGGCGGCGGCGGTGCGCGCGATGGTGCGCGCGGCGGTCGACGCCCACCTGGTCGATCCCGCCCTGCATCGCATCTTCGCTGAACAAGTGCCGCGCATGGGCCAGCTCGCTAAGATCGAGGACTTGGAGCGGGAAACCTTCCTGTTGGTCAGGAGCTACCTGGAGGCACGGCGCAAAGAGATTTCGATCCGCGACCTCGACACTGCGACGTCCATCCTGGTGACCACCGTCGAAGCCCTGACCCATCAGTTCGTCATCAACAAGCCTGATGCGATGGACGGCGACCGCGACCGCTTCATCGACGAGGTCACGCGGCTTATCTTGGGCTATCTGGCGCCGCATCGCACCGCCAAGCCGCGTAAGTGAGTTTTTAGCATGCCCGACCAAGCCGACCTCCTGCCCGACAGCACCGCCATCCGCGTCGCCCTGTGGCGCGCCCTGCATGTGGAAGTCGATCCGCCGCCGCATGTGCTGGAGGACGTGGTCGGGCTCGCGCTGGCGGCGCCTGATGCGGCCCGGCGCGAGCGGCCCGACATGAATCCGCAATTCATAAAGGCCTTCCGCGCTTCGATCGTGGCCCGCGCCCGCTTCATCGAGGACCTGGTGGTCGAGCAGGCTCAGCGCGGCGTCGGCCAATACGTCATCCTCGGCGCGGGTCTCGACACCTTCGCCCAGCGCCGGCCCGAGATCGCCGCGCGGCTCAGCGTGTTCGAGGTCGACCGGCCGGGACCGCAGGCGTGGAAGCGCCGGCGCCTGGTCGAGCTCGGCTTCGGCGTGCCCGATTGGCTGCGGCTGGTGCCGGTCGACTTCGAGGCAGGCGATGCCTGGCTGCAGAAGCTGGTGGCCGCCGGCTTCGACGCGGCAAAGCCCGCCGTCGTGGTCTCCACCGGCGTCAGCATGTACCTGACCCGGGAGGCCGTCATGGCTACGCTGCGCCAGGTGGCGGCGCTGGCCACCGGCTCGACCTTCGTGATGAGCTTCCTGCTGCCGCTGGAGATGGCCGACCCCGAGGTGCGTCCGGGTCTTGAACGCGCGGTGCAAGGCGCGCGGGCCAGCGGCACGCCCTTCATCAGCTTTTTCATGCCGCAGGAGATGCTGGCGATGGCACGCGATGCCGGTTTCAGGGAGGCGCGGCATGTCTCCGCCGCCATGCTGGCCGAGCGCTACTTCGCCGGCCGCAGCGACGGGCTCCGGCCGCCCAACAACGCCGAAGAGCTGCTGGTCGCGATGGCCTGATCCAGGGCTATCCGGGTTCCTTGCTCAGCGAGCCGATGCCGAGCGAGCCGTCGCCCGCCGGAGAGGGCGCGTCGGCCGCAGCTTCGCTCTCGGCAGCCGCCGGCGGCGCTGCGCCGACGTCGTCCAAAAATGTCGCCGACGGCACGAAGAACAGCGTGCCGGTCACCGGCCGGCTGAAATCCAGCAATCGGTCGTAGTTGCCGGGCGGCTTGCCGACGA
Source organism: Reyranella soli (assembly GCF_007992495.1). Lineage (GTDB taxonomy): Bacteria > Pseudomonadota > Alphaproteobacteria > Reyranellales > Reyranellaceae > Reyranella > Reyranella soli. Next base: position 86,627 of record NZ_BKAJ01000018.1, on the reverse strand, counting down.
ACATGTTCTCGAGCATCAGCTCGATCTTGCGCGGCGAGCTCGTATAGCCGCAGAAATAGGTGCCGTACTCGCCCTTGCCGACCTCGCCGAACGGCATGTTGGCGCGCACGATCTTGAGCTCCTGGCCGTTCTCCTCGATCACCGTCAGTGCGTTGTGGGCAAAGGAGGGTTTCGTCGCATCGTCGAGCTCGATGTCGGAGAGCTTGGTGCGGCCGACGAAGCCTTCCTGCTGCTCGACCGGGACGGCGTTCCAGCCTTTCAGGTCGTGCAGGTACTTCTGCACGATCACGTAGCTGCCGCCGGCGAACGCCGCATCCTCTTCGCCGATCACGGTGGCGTCGAGCGCCTCCTGGTCGACCGGGTTCTCGGTGCCGTCGACGAAGCCCAGAAGGTCGCGATTGTCGAAGTACTTGAAGCCGTGCACCTCGTCGGCCACGGCGACGGCGCCGTCGAGCCGCGCCATGATCTGGCTCGCGAGCTCGAAGCAGAGGTCTATGCTGGCGGAGCGGATATGGAACAGGACGTCGCCCGGCGTGGCGATGGCATGGTGCTGGCCACGGATCTCGCGGAACGGATGCAGCTCCTTGGGCCGGGGCGCGCCAAACAGCCGGTCCCAGGCGTCGGAGCCGAAGGCCATGACGCAATTCAGCCGGCTGTCGAGATCGCGGAAGCCGGCCGAGCGCACGAGTCCCGACAGGTCGGCCGTGAGGCCGCGCACGGTCTCCTCGTGTTCCGCCCCGCCGTTGATCGTCACGACCAGGAACATGGCGGCACGCGTCAGCGACGCGGCCACCGGTTGGGAATTCGTCGACGGCACACGGCGCTCCATACTGACCTGATCGGGACGCCGCTATTTTAGGGCAATCATTGCCGCCGTGTCATGATCTTGCCGGAGCGCGGAGCTCCAGGTCCGCATCATGCTCATGAGCGGACCTGGAGGTCCGCGCTCCGCATGAGCCGGCCGGAGGCCGGCGGTCCGGAAGAAACCTCAGCTCCGCCGTGACATGATGGCGTCGAGGGTCGTGCGCAGTTCGGCCGCCGCCACGGTCTGGTCGCTCTCCAGGCGGGTTGCTGCCTCGGGGGGAAGAGGGGCCACGCGCTCGGCGTTGGCCATCGCCGTCTCGCCGGCCGCGTACTGCCCGTCCTGCAGGCATTGCAGCGCGGCGATGACGTGATAGCTCTCCCGTCGGTTGGGCGAGCGCCGGGCGCGCTCCAGCCCTTTCACGAAGCGGTCTATGCGTTGCGCCAGGGCGAACTGCCCGGCCGCGTCTGCCGTGGTGTCGTCACTCATGCCATGCAGTTGGTCGGAGCGGGGCGCGCGGTCAAGTCCCGATCGCTTGCCCCCGATCACTGGCGACACTCAACTCCGCTCGTCGGCGTCGCCGTTGCTCTCCAGCTTGCGACGCAACGCCGCGATGACGCGGTGGGCGCTCTCCAGGTCCTTGGCCGTCAGGCCCTCGGCCAGGCCGTTCACCCACGGCGCCTGCAGGCGCATGGCGGCCTCGTAGGTGCTCCTGCCCTTGTCGGTCAGCACGACGAGCTGTGCCCGCCGGTGATGCGGGTTGGCCGCGAAGGCGGCCAGGCCCTCCGTCACCAGGTCGTTGACGATGCGCTGGACGTTCTGCCGGTTCGCGCCGAGGTCGCGCGCCAGCCAGGCCACCGGCTGCGGCCGCTCGGCGGCGACGATGCTGCCCAGGATCTGCCAGCGCGCGCTGGTGAGCCCGAGATCCGCGACCAGCCGGTCGCCCGAGGCGAGCATGCGGCTGTTCAGCCGGAACAGGTCGAGCATGAGGCCGGTGAGGGCGGCGCCTGCCGGCGTGCGCTTGGTCTTGGACATGTCGGCTCTATATGCTCGTATTGACATCATAATGTCAAATGGCTAGATGCTCCTATAGTACCAAATTGACATCATGCCTCCAAACTCCAGGAGCCTTCCATGCTGCGTCCCCTCGACCCCGCTTTCCCGATCGACCGCCAGCTCGCTCTCGATGCCTCTCCCGTCGTGCTAGTGAACGTCTTTACCCTCGACAAGGCCGACGAGCCGACTTTCCTCGCCGCCTGGCAGGGCGACGCCGCCATCATGAAGCGCCAGCCGGGCTTCATCTCGACCCAGCTCCACCGCGCGATCGGCGAGAGCCCGACCTATCTCAACTACGCCGTCTGGGAATCGACCGCCGACTTCCGCGCCGCCTTCGCCAACCCGGAGTTCCGCGCCAAGCTGTCGGCCTATCCAGCCTCGGCCGTCGTCTCGCCGCACCTGTTCCAGAAGGTGGCCGTGCCTGGGATTTGCGTGGGCTGAAGCGGCGCCATCGGCGACGAGGCGCATTTGCGCATATCTGGCGGACTCGCCCTTGCAACCTATGGTTTTCGTCCGTCATCGAGCGTAAGATCAGGTTGCAAGCTACAAGACAAAAAGGAGTGCGCGCTCATTTGGCATGGAGGCAGTCATGCCGAACCCGAATGCGCTTGTTGCCCGCGTCAGCCGAGTTGGCCCCACGGCGCCAGCCGCGACACCGCCCACTGTGGCGGTCGCCGCCGCGCCTGAACGCATAGCCATCGACTTCGAAGGCGACCGCTCGGCCGTGCTGCCGCCCGGCCGGCGCGCACGCACGTGGCGCGACATGCTGGAGTTCACGCGCACCTCCAATCTGCCGGCCTATGTCGAGATCGACCCCGAGACCACGGTCATCACCCGCGTCCTGATCCCGTTCCGGGCGCGGGTCCTCACGCTCCAGAGCGTCGGCGAGAACATCGAGGTGACGTTCGTCGAAAGCCACGCCCGCCATCACCTGCTGCGCTCCAATCCCGACTTCCAAGACATGCTGAACAAGCTCGAGGGCGGCCGCATCGACGGCATCGAGCTTCTGGTGACGGCAAGCCGCGACGAGCACGAGATCATCGACGTTCGCCCGCCGCCAACCGGCGATCCCGCGGTCGACGCCTATGAGGACCCGCCGCCATCCGTCGTGAGCGAGGCGCAGGCGACGCAGCTCTTCAACGACATGGCGGCGCTCACCTGCGATCCGTTCACCGTGCCGTCGCCCTGCATCCCCTTCCTCTTTCCCGACGACGGCTGCTACGCCCGCGCGCACGAGATGTGCCGCCTGATGCGCCTGCAGGGCATCGAGGCGGAGAAGATCTGGATCTTCGGCGGACTCCACCCGGCCACCTCCAACCATCCCGACTGCGCCGTGGGCTGGTGGTATCACGTGGCGCCGACGCTCTTGGTCAACACCATGGCGGGCACCGAGAAGCGCGTCATCGACCCGTCGCTCATGAGCGGTCCCGCGACCGAGAACGACTGGCGCACCCGCCAGGCCGATCCCGCCGCGACCTTCGAGTACACCGACCAGCGGCCGTTCTGGCCGCACAACGGCGGCAACGACGACGACTATTCGCTGACCAACCAGTACCTGCAGGAGAAACGCCTCCTGTTGCAGGACCGCGTCAACGACTACGGCGCGCTGCCGTTCGCCTGCCCGATCGTCAAGCAGCTGCAGTTCATCGTCGACCGCAGCACCTTCGGCCAGGACGAGGCCACGGCGATGCTGGCCAACGCCAACCCCGCGGTGATCCACGCGGCGCTGTTCATCACCCTCGACGGCTTCACGCCGCAGGAGCTCGGCATCACCGCGGCGACGCCGACCATGCCGCCGTCGATCAAGCCCGCGCTCAACGTCAATCCCGTGCCGGCCCAGATGGAGATCCGGGCGGCGCAGATGTCGCTGGAGGATCCGGTGCACCTGATCCGCCGCCAGCGCATCACCTGGATCTACGAGGTGCGTTTCACTGGCACCGGCGCCTTCGGCTTCGTTGGTGACACACAGACGCTCAACCTCACGGCCACGATGAGCGGCCAGGCGGCCAGCGCCTCGCTGCTCCTGATCAAGCAGCCCAACCCGTTCGAAATCGACGGCCAGACGCACTGGCTGTCGACCGACCTGCGCGTCTTCCAGATCAACCAGGGCCAGTCGAAGTTCGCCGCGACCATGGGAGCGACGCCGGCTGACGCGCCGGCCTTCATCCAGCAGGTGGTCAACAACCTCAACAGCGGCGCGACCGGCGGGCAGACCTTCGACAACGACCTGTCGACCAACCAGCAGACCTCAAAGCTCGAGCTGGCCGAGGCGGTGAGCGGCACCAAGGTCTTCAACTTCGCCGTCGCCCGCGTGCGCTACATCGGGACCTTGCAGGCGGCCGACGTGCGTGTCTTCTTCCGCCTGTTCCCGGTCTCGACGACGTCGCTTGCCTACGACACCGCCACGGCCTACCGGCGCGGCGGCATGGGCGGAACGACCGTGCCGTTGCTTGGCCTCAACGGCGGCAACCTCGCCAGCATTCCCTGCTTTGCCGCGGCCCGCGTCGATTCGGCCACGACGGCGCTCGACGCCCAGACCGATGCGACGAACCTCAAGACGATCCCGGCGAGCCCGACCGAGCGCCATGTCTATTTCGGCGCTTGGCTCGACATCAACCAGACGGCGCCGCAGTTCCCGTTGAACGCCGCGCCGCCCGACGGCCCGTGGGCGGCCAACCGCAAGAGCGTGCAGGAGTTGGTGCGCGGCCAGCACCAGTGCCTGGTCGCCGAAATCGTTTTCGATCCGGCGCCGATCCCCAGCAACGCCAATCCCGGGACCTCCGACAAGCTGGCGCAGCGCAACCTCGCCATCGTCGAATCGTCGAACCCCGGCGTGGTGGGCTCGCGCCGCATCCCGCAGACCTTCGAGATCCGACCGACCTCGGACCGGCTGCCCGCCGAGGCGCTGGCCGATGAGCTGATGATCGACTGGGGCCGCACGCCGGTCGGCAGCATCGCCACGCTGCACCTGCCGACGATGAACGCCGAGGAGGTGCTCGAGATGGCGGCGCGGACCTATCGCACCGACCATCTCGCCCTGATCGACGAGCACACGCTGCAGATCCGCACCGGCGGCATGAGCTGGATCCCGTTGTCGCGCGGCGTCGACGTCAACGTTCCGGGCATGCTGACGATCGACCTGCCGCCGACGGTGCGCGCCGGACAGGCCTTCACCGTGGTCGTGCGGCAGGTGACGGGGCAGGTGGCACGGGCGCCGGGCGTCGTCGCGCTTGCTGCGGCGACCGGCCGCTTCGGCCGGCACGTGCTGGGCAGCTTCCAGATCACCATCCCGGTGCGCCACAAGGAGGTCCTGCTGGCGCCGGAGCAGCGCCTGCTGTCGACCCTGCGCTGGATCGAGCGCTCGATCCCGTCGAACGATCGTTGGTACACGACGTTCCAGCGCTACGTCCGCCAGGTCGCTATGCGCGTCGATGGCCTGGGTGGCGATTCGACAGCGGTGACGCCGTCGCCCTCGGGCGATTGGCAGGTGCCAGGGCCGGGGCCCGGACCGGGACCGACGACGCCCGGCAGCGTGACCTGCCGTTCGTTCGCCATCACCGTCGCGGCGCTGCTGGCGATGCTGGTCATCCTCCTCGGCATTGGCACCAGCGCGGTGCAGATCGTGCTCGCGGTGCTGGCCTTGGTGCTGCTGGTGGTCGTCGGGCACGGGTGGGTGACGACTTGTCGGCCGAGCATCGGGCGTCTGCTGATGACGCTTGGCCTGGGGCTCGTCGCCGGCGTGATTCTGCTGCTGCTGTTGCGCGCCGGCGGTCCGTGAGGTGAGGTCGCGCGGCCTACGGTAGCGGCACGGACGGATTGCAGCAGCGCCCGAGCATCTGCCGCTATGACCGAGATCGCGCGCGTCCGATCATCCGCCATGCGACCTCGCCGGCGCTTTTCCGAAGCGCGTATTCGTTCAGGTATGCGCGCAGAGGAGTCGAGAGCGCCCTCGTCATCGCCTATCTTATTGGCGGTACCACCCACGTACCACGACGACGAAGGCCCGGCTCCCACACCCCATATCCACTCCCGCCGGGCCTTCTTTTCGTCTGCACGAGGCGGACGGAACGCTCCGCCGCACCGTGCGCTCATGATCATGAGCCGCGCCGTCCGGAAGACGGAAACGTTACACGTGTGTCTGCGACCAGAGTTGCGTGAACGCACCCAGATTGCTGTTGGCGATTCCCTCTGTCGCGACTAAGTGGCATCCGTTGCTTCGTGTAGCGTTGAGGTGTTGCCATGTGGATCAGTCCGATCAAGACGCCTGTCATCGTCCAAGTCGATTTCGGACCATGGGGGCAGAACCTGCCGGGCGACGGCGAGGCATACTGCGGTCCGACCTCGATCGTGATGGGCCTCTACTGGCTGTCGGCCAACGGCTTCACCCAGGTCGCGCCGAGCGTCTACAACGGGCAGGACGACCCCGCCGCGGTCAACCTCGAGCTGGTCGTCGCCGGGCTGGTCGGCACGTCGTCCGAGACCGGTACGGGCGGCATGGACGGCGTCACCACCTACCTCGCGGCGTGCGGCATCACCATCACGGCGGACCAGAACCCGGGCATCGCCAATCCGGACCTCGACTGGATCGTTACGCACGTTGCGCCGAACGTCGCAAGCGATCCCGAGTCGATCGTGCTCGCCCAGTTCTCCATCGGCTGGTACTCGCAAGATCAGAGCGATCCGACACTATGGGACAACGACGGCGGCCACGTGCTCGTGCCGATCGGCATCGTTCCTGGCGGCCTGCTGCTGAACAATGCCTACCCGGCATCGTTCTACGACGTGCCCAACCTGCCGGAGAACGGGCAGCAGGTGGTGCAGATCGTCCCGGTGCCCTCGGGCCTGACCTTGCAGAACCTGAGTCTGCCGTCGCAGGACTACACTCAGATCCTGAGCGGCAACAAAGGCAGCAACGGCAGCTACGCCGTCCTATGGGGCGCCGCCACCTGGATCATCCCGTCGTCGGCCCGTCCTGCGATTGAAGGCTATCAGCCCGCGATCTGGACGATCGACGCGCCCCAGTACATGTACACGAACGGCGGCAACCTGCCGGTCCTGGCGCCGGTCACTGGAACTGGAAGTTTCCTGAAGGACGGCGATGGCGTCCTGCTGCTCACCAACACCAATCAGCTGAGCGGCGACAACGTCGTGAGTGGCGGCATCCTGGCCAGCACCCAGACCTCGGGCGCACCGTTCGGCACCGGCTCGGTGACCTTGGAGGGCGGCGGCTTGCAACTCGGCGTCGATGCCGATGTCGCGGTGGCGGCCACGATCGCCTCGGGGGCCGGCGGCACGCTGGCGATCGACGCGGGAGCGGGCCGCCTGATCCTGACCGGTACCGGCAGCTTCGCCGTCACGATCGGCGGCAACACCGACGGCAGCACAGCCAACCTGACGCGCCAGGCGGCTGGCACCCTGGTGCTGGCGCCCGGCGGAGGGACCGCGGCGCTCGGCGCGACACAGCAGGTGGTGGTCGCCGGTTCGGACGGCAACCTGCCACCCGTCAGCAATAGCATCGTGGCGCCCTGGCTGCTCGGCCAGGACAGTGACGCGGCAAGCTCCGGCGTCTTCCTCGACTACAACGAGGCGGGATTCGACCCCGCCACCGTCACTCTGTCGAGCAACGTCGGCATCGGCTCGCTGTCGGGCGACGACACGGTCTACGATGTGGTCGACACGCAGACCCTAGAGGGCGATGCGGCCGCGACGGTTGCCGCGCTCGAGATCGACAACGGCGAGGTCGCGGGGGCCGATGCGACGTTGACGGTCGGCAGCCAGGTCAGCGGCGATGTTGCCGGCGTGATCTTGAACGGCGGCACGAGCACCGTCGGCACCCTGGCGTTCGGCGCGTCGGAGGCCGTGATCTACACCAGCAACGACGGTGGCGTGATCACCAGCACGCTGAGCGGTTCGGGCGGGCTCACGACCTTCGGCCCGGGCTCGCTGTTGCTCAGCGGCGACAGCGAGAGCACGCTTACCGGCCAGGTCACCCTCAATGCCGGCACCCTGATCCTTGCCGGCAGCACGGGCTCGCCCAGCGGGTGGGGCGACATCACGGTCAATGCCGGGGCGACGCTGCAGGTGTTGGGGGCTGGCGGCTTCGTCGGCACCACCGTGACTGTCGAGTCATCGGGCATCCTGGACATGAATGGCGGCACGCTGACGTCCGATGTCGACGTTACCGCGATCGGCGCCAACTATGGGAGCGACCCGGGCGGCATTCTCCAGGGCAACGGCACGGTCGCCGGCACGGTGAACATCGGCGGCGTTGTCCAGGCGGGTCCCAATTCCGGCGTCCTGACGTTCGGCAACGACACGACCTTTCAGGAGAACTCGGCGCTCTATTGGCAGCTGCAGGGCTATCACGACGACGAAAGCCAGGCGCCGCCAGGCACGTGGTGGAACGTGCTGACGTTCAATTCTTCCAACAGCGCGATCGGCGCCCAGGGTGCCGCCATCTCGCTGTTCGTCGATTTCAGCAAGCTCGACGGCGATCCCGATGGCGGCAACCCCTTCTGGCTGAAGCAACGCACCTGGACGTTCATGAACCTGACCAACGGCGTCGCCAGCGCCTGGTGGACCTACGCCAACTTCTCGTTCCTGTCGGGAGATTTCATCACCCTTCCGTGGAACGATAGCGTGGTCCAGCTGCAGTGGAATCCGCTGGCGACCAGGCGCACGCCCGATGAGCGACGGCGGGCGGAAGCGCTGGGGCGCCGCAGGCCCGTCGGGCGTCCCGTCATCCCGAGCCGAGCCGCCTGAAGGGCGGCGTAGTCGAGGGGCTCGGCTCCGGTCGGGAGGTCGGGGCTTTGCAGCGCTGTTGCGTATCGGTGGTCCGTGAGGTGAAGTCGCGCCTTCAGCGTATGGCGGGGGAGACGGATGGCGAAACTAGTTCGGCGAAAGCGTCTTGGTGTGGAGGACGCTTCGCTCGTCGACGTGGTCGAGGCCCTGGGCGAGGGAACGGTCACGGCGAGCGGCCTCACCCGCGCGTACCTGGCGCGCATCAAGGCCTATGACCAGGGCGGACCGCGACTCAACTCCGTTCGCGAGGTCAATCCCGATGCGGTGAAGATCGCGGCGCGCCTCGACGGCGTGAAGCCGTCGGCGCGCCAGCCGCTGGCCGGCGTGCCGATCCTGGTCAAGGACAACATCGCGACCGGCGATCGCCAGCACACGACGGCCGGCTCGCTGGCGCTGGCGAGCGCGCGCGCCCGGGACGACGCGCCGGTCGTCAAGCGGCTGCGCGACGCGGGCGCGGTCATCCTGGGCAAGGCGAACCTGACGGAATTCGCCAACATCCTCGCGATCGACATGCCCTCGGGCTACAGTTCGCTGGGCGGGCAGGTGAGGAACCCCTATGTCCCCAAGCTGGTCGACAAGCGCGGCATCCCCGTGGTGCTGCCCGGTGGCTCGAGCGGCGGCTCCGCTGTCGCCGTCGCCGCCGGCCTGTGCGCGGCGGCGGTCGGCACCGAGACCTCGGGCTCGCTGCTCAGCCCCGCGACGCAGAACGGCCTTGTCACCGTGAAGCCGACGGTCGGGCTCATAAGCCGCGCCGGCATCCTGCCGATCTCGCACAGCCAGGACACGGCGGGCCCGCTGACGCGCACCGTGCGCGATGCGGCGATCCTGCTGAACGTCATGGCGGCGCGCGATCCCATGGATCCTGCGACGCGGCCGATGAAGCGGCCGAAGGACTACACGTCTCACCTCGACAAGGACGGCCTGAAAGGCGCGCGCATCGGCGTGCCGAGCGACCCCGACGATCCGTTGAACGACGTTTACTTCGGCAAGCTGACGCCGCGGGCGAAGGCGGTGATGAAGAAGGCGCTGGCTGTCCTGGCGGACTGCGGCGCCATCCTGGTGCGGGCCAGCATCCCGACCGCCGGGTGGATCGGCGGGCCGGGCACGACCATGACCGTGCTGAACCGCAATCCGCTCAGCCGCACCCAGGGCAATCTCGCCACGCCACCGATCGTGTTCATCTATGAGCTCAAGCGCGATCTCAATCTCTACCTGCGCCACTGGGCCGTCGGCACCAGGATCAAGACCATGGCCGACATCATCGCCTTCAACCAGCGCAACGCGAAGAAGGCGCTGCGCTTCTGCCAGGACCTCTTCCTCGCCGCCGAGGCCACGCGCGGCGATTTGTCGGAACTGGAGTATCGGTCAGCGCGGGCCATGGACCTGCAGTCCGCCAAGGTGCTTGGGCTCGACGCCTACATGGCGCGGCACAAGCTTGATGCCGTGGTGTTTCCCGGCGTTGCCGGCTGCGCCATCGCGGCCAAGGCGGGCTATCCCAGCGTCCAGGTGCCGGCGGGCTTCACCAACGGCGTCAACGATCGAAAGACGCCGGACTTTCCGATCGGCGTCACCTTTACCGGCGGCGCCTGGAGCGAGGCGACGCTGCTGCGGCTGGCCTATGCCTACGAGCAGGCTTCGATGATGCGCCGTCCGCCGCCGGGGTTGCCGGCGCTTTAGGGGCAACCCGACGCAGCACGAGCCGTTCTCCTTTGTGACAACGGCTTGAAGGAGGCTCGGATGCCACGAACGGCAACCCTGGCCATCATCGCGTCGGCGCTGTCGATGCTGACGGCCGCTTGCGGCGACACCCCGGGACAACGCGCGGTCACCGGCGGCGCCAATGGTGCGGCGAGCGGCGCCGTGGTCGGCTCGACCGTCGGCGCCCCGTTGGGCGGTGCGGTGGTCGGCGGCCTTGGCGGCGCGGCCATCGGCGCCGCGACCACGCCCCGGAACGACTATTACGGCAGCGGATACTAACTCTTGACCTCACCCTGAGGAGCGCCTGAATGGTGCGCCTCGAAGGGTGGGCAACGCCAAGACTGGTTGCCATCCTTCGAAGCGCCACGCTTTGCGCAGCTCCTCAGGAGAGGTTCTGGAGAATGGGCCAGATAGCATGAGCGAACTGATCATTTGGACCTACGATTGGGTGCCCAAAGGTCCGCGTGGTTTTGTCCGCGATCTGAGGCTGAGGTGGGCGTGCGAGGAAGCCGGACTTGCTTATTCAGTGCGAACCGTCCCTTTCGATGGACGGGAGACCAATCACCTGTCGCGCCAACCCTTCGGCCAGGTCCCATTCCTGAGTGATGGCGAACTGGAAATGTTCGAGAGCGGTGCCGGGCTGCTGCATTTGGCTCGGAAGAGCGAAAAGCTGATGCCCCGCGATCCGGTTGGAGAAGCGGAAACGGTTCAATGGATGATCGCCGCGCTAAACTCGATCGAGATGATTACCGTTCCTTGGTGGTTCCTCGAAATAACCGGCGAGCAGGACAACGGTCTTGCCGACTGGATGGGAAACCGCCTCGACCAGCTCGAGAAAGTTCTGAATGAGCGGGAATGGCTGGCGGCTGATCGCTTCACCGCCGCGGATCTGCTGATGGCGGATGTCCTGCGCGTCTCGAAAGTTCGCTCTTCCGGCAATAGACCCGCGACCGAGGCCTATGTGACCCGCGTGACCGACCGCCCCTCGTTCAAGAAGGCTCGCGCCGATCAACTGGCGCATTTCGCCGTATCCGATGAGAGCCGATCGGCGGCTGGCTCGTAGTCGACGCGCTATCTGGCCGGCCGGACGGCACCATCCTGACCGGACGCTCTCGACCGGACGGCGCCAGAGGCGCATGCTGGCGGCCGTCCGTTTGGCTCTTCCCAGGGTTGGTCGCACCGAGCCGGACGGACGACCTGCTGAAAAGCTCACTGTACTCCTGTCGTAGTTTAGGTTGGCGGTACGCGTATCGACGGCTCGGTCGTCTGCGTGATCGGGCCGGTTCAATGAAGCGCCTGACCTGACAAACAACCAAGCATACAGGGAGTCATCACATGAAACGCCGTCATCTGCTTGCGGCCGGTCTCGGCGCGCTCGCAGCACCCGCTGTCGCGCGCGCCGACACCAAGTTTCCCGATCGCACCATCCGCCTCGTCGTGCCGTTCCCCGCGGGCGGGGCGACCGACGTCATCGGCCGCATGTTCGCCGACAAGCTGACGCACCAGCTCGGCCAGACCGTGATCGTCGACAACAAGAGCGGCGCGGCGGGCTCGATCGGAGCCATGGAGGTGAAGAACGCCAAGCCCGACGGCTACACGCTTCTGATGGCGACTTCGTCGACGCACGCCATCAATCCCACAGCCTACGTCAATCCGCCGTACGACCCGATCAAGGACTTCACGGCGATTTCGTCGGTCTGCGTCAACCCGCTGGTGTTCTATGCCAACCCGTCGCTGCCGGACACGATGATGGAGCTGGTCGAGCTGATGAAGAAGAATCCCGGCAAGTATTCCTACGGCTCGGCCGGATTCGGCAGCATCGTTCACCTCGCGGCGGAATACCTCAAACGCGCGGTCGGCGGCATGGACGTGCTTCACGTGCCCTACAAGGGGGGCGCCCCGGCCATGCAGGATGTCATGGCCGGCAACGTCGCCTGGTCCTTCGAGACCTTCAGCACGCTGCTGCCGCTGCACCGCGCGGGCAAGCTCAGGATCCTGGCGTTCTGCCATTCCAGGCGCGCCGCCATCGCCCCGGAGATCCCGACCATGAGCGAGGCGGGCGTGAAGGGCTACGAGGCCTACACCTTCAACCTCATCCTCGGTCCGCCCGGCCTGCCGCAATACGTGCTCGACCGGCTCGACAAGGCAAGTCGCCAGGCGATGGCCGATCCCGCCACAATAAAATTCCTCGAGGGCAATGCCGCCATTCCGACGCCGGACACCACGCCCCAGCGCACCGAGCAGTTCATCAAGGACGAGCTCGCCAAGTGGGCGCCGATCATTCGCGCCGCGGACGTGAAGATTTCATAGATCTCATCCATCAGCGAAGCGGACCGCGGGCTGCGCTACTTCCCGACGTCCGGATCGATCTTCCTGGCTGCGGCGATGTCTTCGTCCGCGCCAGCCTTGTCGCCCATTTGCTCCTTGGCGACGCCCCGGCCGTACAAGGAGGCAGCGAACTTCGGCTCGAGCTTGAGCGCCTGATCGTAGTCCTGAACGGCCAGATCCCACTCCTTCTTGGTACCGTAGGCCACGCCGCGATTGTAGAAGGTCGTGGCATCGTTCGGGTCGATCCGCAGCGCTCGATCGTAGTCCTGGATAGCGCGGTCGATCTCACCCCTGCGCAGATGGATGCCGCCACTGAAGGCGAAGGCAGCCGCATCCTTCGGGTTGAGCTCGGCCGCCCGGTCGAAATCCGCGATGGCGGCGTCGAGTCGAAGCAGCCTTTGGTAGGCCAAGCCGCGATTGCGGTAGGCCGAAGCGTCATCTGGATTGAGCCTGATCGCTTCATCGAAATCCCGGGCGGCGAAGTCCCACTGCTGCCTTCGGCTGTGGGCTATGCCGCGATTGTAGAAGGCGGCGACGTCCTTCGGATTGAGCTCTATCGCCCGGCTGTATTCCTTGATGGCCTGGTCCCAGTCTCCCCGCGTGCTGTAGGCGGTCCCTCGATAGGTGAAGGCAACGGCTAGCCGGGGATCAAGCTCAATCGCCCGATCGAAGTCTTGCAGGGCGCGGTCGAGCTCGCCTTTGCGTTGATAGGCGGCGCCGCGGTAGGCGAAGGCGGAGGCATCGTCCGGCTGAAGCCTGATCACCTGGTCGAAATCCTGAATGGCGGAGTCCCATTGCCGCTTGCTGCTGTTGGCGACGCCGCGATTGTGGAAGGTCGCGGCATCGTTCGCGTCGATCGCGATGGCTCGCGTGAAATCTTCGATGGCCCGGTCGAGTTCCCCCTTGCGCTGATAGGCGGAGCCGCGAAGAGCAAGAGCCGATGCGTCATTGGGTTCGAGCCTGAGCGCCTGGTCGAAGTCCTGTATGGCCCGATCGAGCTCATCCTGCTTCTGGAACGCGAAGCCGCGACCGTAGAAGGCGGCCGCGAGCTTTGGATCGAGCTTGATCGCCTCGTCGTAGTCTTCGATCGCGCGACGCCATTGTCCAGTACGGCCATAGGCCAGGCCGCGGCTATAGAAAGTCGTCGCGTTGCGCGGGTCTAGCCGTAGCGCCTGATCGTAGTCGCCGATGGCGCGGTCGAGCGCATCTTTGCGCATGTAGGCGCCGGCGCGCCAGGCGTAGGCCGTCGCATCTTTCGGATCGAGCTTCGTCGCCTGGTCGAAATCCTCTATGGCCCGATCGAACTGCTGCTTCTCCAGGTGAGCGTCACCACGATTGCGGAAGGCTGCCGCGTCGTTGGGGTTATGCCTGATTGCCTGATCGTAGCTCTGGATGGCGAGATCCCAATCCTTCTTGGCGCCGTAGGCTACACCGCGATTGTAGTAGGCGATGGCGCTGCCTGGATCGAGCTTGATCGCCTGATCGTAGTCCTGAATGGCACGGTCGAGGTCGCCTTTGCGCTGATGGGCGGCCGCACGAATGATGAAGACCGTGGCAAGATCTCGCCCGGCGTAGGTGCCCGACTGAATGAGTGCCGTGCAGCCGCCGATCACGGTATCGAGCGGCGGATTGCCTTTGGCCTCGCAGGCGTCCACCTGTTGCTGGCTCTGTGCATGCAGTGAGCCGCACCAAAGCGCGGCCGAGATCATTGCAGATCCGGCCACGGCCGCACGTATGGTCAGTCGCATTGCCATAAGCTCCGGTGCACGCCAAATGGGTCGGGATAAAGGCCGTTTCAAGCGGAGCGTTTCCGCAGGATCTGTGATTTCACGCGTCGCCAGAGCGGCGACAGCACGCGGCTGGTGAGGGGGATGGCGGCCAGGCCGATGACGATCCCGGCCACGCCGGCGCCCGCGGCTTCCGCCAGCCAGGCCAGGAACGCTCCGGCGAAGGGAGCGGCGCGCGCGACGGCGGCGCCGGCGTCGTGCAGCGCGTGGCTCGGCCAGCCCAGGCCGTACGCCTCGAGGCCATGAAGGATGATGCCGCCGCCGACCCAGATCATCGCGGCGGTGCCGATGGTGCCAAGGCCGCTCAGCAGGTAGGGCATGCCCTGGACGAGCGCACGGCCGGTCACGCGCAACGGCGCGGCTGCAAGCGACGCCGGCGACAGGCGTGCCAGCACCAGGCCGACATCGTCGGCTTTGACGATCAGGGCGACGACGCCGTAGACCGCCACCGTTATGCCAACGGCGACGACGGCGAGGATGATCGCTTGGGTAAAGAAGTTGTCGGAAGGGACGGCGGCCAGGGTGATGGCCATGATCTCGGCCGAGAGGATGAAGTCGGTCTTGATGGCGCTCGCGACCTTCTGCTCCTCGAAGGTCTTCGCATCGATGGCCACCGTCTCGAGCCTGGCCTCGTGGGCCTGCGCGTCGTGTGGAAAGAGCGCCTCGTAGACCTTCTCCACGCCTTCGTAGCAGAGATAGGCGCCGCCCAGCATCAGCAGCGGCGTGATCGCCTGGGGCAGCAGCAGGCTCAGCACCAGGGCCGCCGGCAGGAGGAACAGGAGCTTGTTCTTCAGCGAGCCGAGCGCGATGCGGCCGACGACCGGCAGCTCGCGGGCCGGGCTGAAGTCGGTGAGATAGCGCGGCGTGACGGCGGTATCGTCGATGACGACGCCGGCGGCCTTGGTCCCGGCCTTGGCAGCCTGGCCCGCGACGTCGTCGATCGAGGCGGCGGCCGCCTTGGCCAAGGTCGCGACATCGTCGAAGAGGGCCATCAAACCAACGCTCATCATTCACCATCTTTAGCGAAGCGCGGACCGCGGGCTGGGTCGCGGTCTACCGCGACCTACCCGCCCGCTCATGATCTTCCGGACCGCCGGCCTCTGGCCGGCTCATGATCATGATGCCGGCCGGAGGCCGGCGGTCCGGAAGACCATGATCATGGCGTAGTCGAAGGACCTTTTTATGTCGATGGCGCTACGCTCGACTTCAGGAGACAACCATGAAACCTCGCATATCCGTCCTCACGCTCGGTGTGACCGATTTGGAGCAGTCGCTCGCCTTCTATCGCGACGGTCTCGGCCTGCCGACCCAAGGCATCGTCGGCCGCGAGTTCGAGCATGGCGCCGTTGCCTTCTTCGAGCTGTCGGGTGGGCTGAGACTCGCGATCTGGGCGCAGGACGATCTCGCCCACGATAGTGGCCTGACCAAAGGCAGCCCGGCGTCGGTCTCGATCGGCCACAACGTGGCGAGCCGCCAGGAGGTCGATGATGTGATGGCGGAGGCCCTGCGGGCCGGCGCCGAGATCGTGAAGGCTGCGCAAGACACCTTCTACGGCGGCTATGCCGGATACTTCCGCGATCCCAGCGGGCATTTGTGGGAGGTCGTGTGGAATCCGGCGAGCATTCCTGCTGAGGACGACTTCAGTCCTTGAGCTCGCGGGCGATGAACTCCTTCGCCACCTCGCGCGCCTTGTCGGTCTGCGGGCCGGGCTCGGCGACCCACTCGTGGACGGAATTCTCGAACAGGCGGTAGTCGCAGCTGCCGCCGGCCGCTCTATAGGTCTCGGCGAATTTCTGTTGCATCTCCGGCAGCACGTTGTCGTCGAGCGCGCCCTGCATGATGAGCAGCGGCGGGAGCGTGACCTTCTCCTTGCGCTCGAGGATCTCCTGCGGATTGCTTTCGTGGATCGTCTCCCACGGCACGAAGAACATCTTGTTGTTCTTGATCATGCCCTCGTTCTTGCGCCGCTCGGCATTCTCGTAACGCGCCGCGGTGTTGCTGACGGGCGAGCGCATCGCCACCCAGGCCACGGTCGCATCGATGCCCAGCGCGCCGTCGAACGGGATCGCGCCGTAGCGCGAATCGTGCGGCCGAAGCGCCAGCAACTCTGCCACGTGCCCGCCGCTCGACGAGCCGTAGACGCCGATCTTCGAGCCGTCGCCGTTCCATTTGGCGGCGTTGGCCTTCAGCCACCGCACCGACCAGTTGGCGTCCTGCACGCAGGCGGGGTAGGGCGCCTCGGGCGAGATGGTGAGGTCGACGGCCACCACGAGCAACCCGCTTGCCGCCAGCGCGCGGTCCATCGGCTCCTCGGCGAAACGGTCCTTGCGGTTCCACGCGCCACCATGCAGGTCGAGCACGGTCGGGAAGGGACCCTGCCCCTTGGGCTGGTAGATGCGGGCCATCAGCATGCGGCCCGCCGTGTTCTTGCGCAGCCCGACCTCGGTCACGATGAGCTCGAACTTTGCGGCCGGATCGTAGGCCGCATGGGCGGTCGCCGGAATGCCGACGGTGCCGGCGGCGGCCGTCGCCTTGAGAACGTCGCGTCGAGCCAGGGTCATGTTCGCCTCCTTCGGTCAACCATGGACGCGTTTGAGATTTTCGCTGAACCAGCGCGCGAGGCCGGTCACGCGCGCATCCTCGTGCTGCTGGCCCATGAGCTGCACCCCGACCGGCAGGCCGCCGACGCTCATCAGCGGCACGGTCACGACCGGCGCGAACAGCATCGACGAGGGCGCGTTGAACACGAAGTCGCCAGTCGGCCGCGGCGCCAGCGGCTTACCGGGCTCGTCGCCCGACCAGATCGGCGCCGGGCCGGGGCAGGCGAGCGTGATCGCGGCGTCGGCGAACTGGGCCACGGCGGCATGAGCGACCTGCGCCTGCTGGCGGGCGAGCAGCCCGCTGCGATAGTCGTCGAGCGTCATCGCCTCGGCCTTCAGCAGCGTCGCCTTGGCCCGCTCGCTCAAGCCATCGGGCGCGGCGTCGAGCATGCCGCGCTGGTACCAGCGGTTCTCCCAGCTCGTGATGCCGCCGCACACGGCGCGGCCGTTGGCGATCGCCTTCTCCAGGGTCTCGACGAACGGATGGTCGGTGCGGCGGATCAGCGTGACGCCGGCCGCCGTCAGCTGGCCGAGCAGCTTGGCGAAGGCCTCCCTGGTCGCGGCGTCGACGTCGGGCCAGCCCTCGGTCTCGAGCACGATCAGGCGGTTGGGTTTTATCGCGGCGGGCAGCGTGTCAGGGCCAATGAGACCGAGCGAGCCGCGGTCGCCGCCGCAGCGCTTGGCCTGCTCGATCGCGGTCTGCCACATGTCCTCGAGGCAGCCGGCATGCGGGCCGTGCGTGCTCATGCTGGTGGCCAGTCGCTCGCCGCGATTGATGCCGCCCTGCGTTGGCTTCAGCGCGAAGTTCCCGCAATAGGCGGCCGGCCGGATGATCGAGCCGCCGACCTGGGTGCCGATCGCGACCGGCACCATGTTGGCGCCCACCGCCGCCGCCGAGCCCGACGACGAGCCGCCCGGCGTGCGCCTGGCGTCGAACGGATTGGTGGTCGGGCCGGGATGCGAGCCGCCCAGCTCCGCCGTCACTGTCTTGGCGAGGATCACCGCGCCCGCCTGGCGCAGCGCCCACACGCCGGCATTGTCGCGCTTGGGGAAGTTCCCCTTCATCGCAACGCAGCCCATCTCGGTGGGCATGTCCTTGGTCTCGAGCAGGTCTTTGATGGCGACGGGCATGCCATCGATCGGCGAGAGGGCCTTGCCGGCCTTCCAGCGCTGCGTGCTGGCGTCGGCGGCGGCGCGAGCGCGGGTCTCGTTGATTGCGGTGAGCGCTTTCACCACAGGCTCGCGCGCGGCGATGGCTTCGAGACAGCGCTCGAGATAGGCGCGCGGGCTGTCGCTGCCGTCGGTGAAACGGCGGGTCGCATCGTGGAAGGTGAGGGGCTTGTAGTCGGCGTACGCGGTCATGCGTGGAGCCTACCACCAATCGTCGGCCGTGCGGCACGGAACGTCGCCGATGCGAAATCGTTGGCTCGCACCAACGACGTACGGAGATTTTCACATGTCCAGATGGATCAAACTTTCTGTGATCGCCGCAACCGCAACCCTCACCGCCCTGCCGCTGGTCGTGGCCCAGCCGGCCGACGCTCAGACGATCCAGATCAACCCATATCCGCAGCAATATCCGCAGCAGGCGCAGCAGCCGCCGCGCGGCGGTGCGTGGGGCGATCGCGACCGTGACGGCATCCCCAACGCATACGACAATTACAACAACAACCGCCGTCGCGGCGGCGGCGATCAGGACCATGACGGCGTACCGAATCGCTACGACCAGGATCGCGACGGCGACGGCCGCCCGAACCAGTGGGACCGCGCGCCCGCCAATCCGCACGTCCGCTAGCTCTCGACGACAACGAAAAGGGCGCCCCCTCTCGGGGGCGCCCTTGTCTTTGACGGCCGACCTAACGGCTCTGTGTCGGAGGCGCAGGCCGGGCCGGCGGCGCGGTAGCGGTCTCCGGCGGCGCGGGCTTGCGGCGGTCGGTCTTGGTGTAGTCGGGCAGGGCAATCAGGGCGTCCTTGGTGAGCGACGTGGTCAGCACTACCGAGTTGTCCTCCTGGGCGAACGTGATGTCGCTCCATTTCACCGCGACGTCCTTGGAGCCGACGCCCAGGAAGCCGCCCACCGAAATCACCACGTCGGTGACCTTGGCGTCCTTGTCGAGATAGATGTCGTCGATCTTGCCGATCGATTCCTTGTTCGCATTGCGCACCTTGGTGCCGATCAGCGCGCTTGCCGCCATGTCGCCTTTGGCGTTGAAGTCGCCGGTCGACACCGTTCGATCGGCCGGAGTGGCGGTCGGCGCCGGCGAAGATGGCTGCGCCGGCGTGGTCTGGGTCTGGGCGTAGGCACTGATCGCGCCGCAAGTGAGAAAAGCTGCGAAAACGACGGATTTCAGCATGTCTCATCTCCGTGGTAGAGGCAGACTAAAATTCAACGCGCCTCCGCAAGAAGGAGTTGCCGCCGAAATGAGCGAAAATAGCGAGACCGCCCGAGTGCTCGTCCGGCCACCCATCGCCTGGGCGGTTGCCGTCATCGCCGGATTTGCCCTCGATTGGCTGGAACCCGTGCCGTTCGTGCCGGACGACTTGCCCGCTGGTCTCGTAGGGGCCGTGGTGTTCATGCTCGCCCTGGCGCTCGGCATCTGGGCAATTGACACCATGACCCGGGCCGGCACGAACGTGCCGACCAACCGGCCGACCACAGCCATCGTCGAGAGCGGGCCCTATCGTTTCACGCGCAATCCCATCTATATCGGCATGTTCGGCAGCCTGGTCGGGCTTGCCATTGCCTTCGACACGCCGTGGCCGCTGGTGACGCTGGTGCCCTTTGCGCTGGTCATCCGCTACGGCGTCGTCGCCCGCGAGGAAGCCTATCTCGAGCGCAAGTTCGGCCAAGCTTATCGCGACTACAGGAAGCGCGTCAGACGCTGGCTCTAGCGCGGGAGATATGCGGCGGCCGCACTGGACGGGCTCGACCAGCCAACCCTAGACTCGCCCTCGCGTGTGACCGGGGTAACGGCATGACCAGTTTTCCGGGAGACACCTTTTCGAGCAAATCATCATCGCCCTGACCGACCGCGCGTGCCTGCGCGGCGCGCGCCGATCGGTTCTTCACGTTGTCCAACAAGACGGAGGAAACCGATGGGTATATGGCTCAGTGAACGCGAACAGCGCCTCGTCGCAGGCGCGGAGGAAGCTTCGGCAGCAACGCCGATCCCGACCCAGATCGTCTCCAACGGCGAGTATCTGCCGCCCAGGCAGAGCGCCACCCAGAAGAAGGTCGAGCGGCGCATCGTCGAGCTGGCTGATGCCAATGCCGGGCGGCTGGGCCTGAGCCGCCGCCAGTTCATGCGCACGAGCTGCGGCATGGCCGCGGCCTTCGTCGCCATGAACGAGATCTACGGCGGCAACGTCTTCCAGGTGACGCCGGCCGAGGCGCAGCAGCCCGAGCTGGCGCAGGCGCGTCAGCAAGGCCTCGCCGGGCAGTTCATCTTCGACGTGCAGACCCATTTCGTGCGCGACGACTTCGACCACAAGGAGCTTTTGGGCCTGGCCGAGTTCGCGAGCCAGAACTGGAACCCGAAGCTCAAGGTGGAAGGCGTCACCTCGCTCGCCCGCTACAAGTTCCAGAACTACGTGAAGGAGGTCTTTTACGACAGCGACACCAGCCTCGCCCTGCTGAGCGGCGCGCCGTTCGACGATCCGACCTGGTGGTTCCTGTCCAACGAGCAGATGGCCCAGGCACGCGCACTGATCAACGGCTTCGCGGGCTCGCGGCGGCTGCTCTCGCATGCCCTGATCACGCCTGGCCAGCAGGGCTGGATGGACGAGGTCGACAAGGCGATCACGGTGCACAAGCCCGAATCGTGGAAAGGCTACACGATCGGCGATCCGCTCAACCCGTCGAAGTTCCCGTGGCGGCTCGACGACGAGAAGCTGATGTATCCGTTCTACGACAAGGCGGTGAAGGCCGGAATCACCACGATCTGCATCCACAAGGGCCTGCTGCCGCCCGACTACGAGAAGGCATTTGCCGGCGTGTGGGAATACGCGACCGCGGCCGACATCGGCAAGGCGGCCAAGGACTGGCCGCAGATGAAGTTCGTGATGTATCACGCCTGCCTGCGCCCGGCCTTCGAGTTGCCCGACCAGGCATGGACCGAGTTCGAGCAGACCGGCCGCATCCGCTGGGTGAGCGACCTCGCCGACATTCCGCAGAAGTTCGGCGTGACGAACGTCTATGCCGAGCTTGGCACGGCCTTCGCCAATTCGGCGGTGTCGCATCCCAAGTTCTGCGCCGCCATGGTCGGTACGCTGATCAAGGGCATGGGCGCCGATCACGTCCTGTGGGGCACCGATTCGGTGTGGTACGGCTCGCCGCAATGGCAGATCGAGGCGATGCGCCGCCTCGAGATCCCCGAGGACATGCGCAAGAAGTACGGCTTCGCCGCTCTCGGCGAGGCCAACAGCATGACCAAGCAGATGATCTTCGCCAACAATGCGCTGGCGATGTACGGCATCAAGCTCAAGGCCGCGTCCAATACGAAGATGCCGGCCTATTCGGAAGACCGCTTCGCCGCGCTCAAGAAGGAGTATGCGCTCGCAGCCGCGGAGCCTTCGAACCTGCGCTACGGCTACGTACGGGCGGATTGAAAAGTCGTCGTGACGGTTACGTCAGCTTGCGCCGCCGTTCGAGCTCGGCGGCGCTGGGCTCGGCATGGCCGAAGTCGCCGGTCCTGACTGCGCCGTCGGGCGTGTAGTTGGTCACGACCACGCCGGTCGGGAAGGACCTCGACTTGACGGTCTTCAGCGCGAAGGGCGGCACGCCCTCGCCGAACAGGCGCTTGCCCTTGCCCAACACGAGCGGGAAGGTGAGTACGCTCAGCTCGTCGACAAGGCGCTCCTTCCACAGCGTCTGCAGCAGCTCGCTGGAACCCTGGACCATAAGATCCGGACCGTCCTCGGCCTTCAGCTTCTTAAGCGCCGCGACCGTGTCCTTGCCGAGCCACCGGCTGTTCTTCCAGTCGAGCTTCGGCTCGGCGCGCGTGGCGACGTACTTGGTGATGCGATTGAACATCGCCGCGAAGGCGTCGTTGGGATCGCTGATGTAGGGCCAGTGCGCGGCGAAGATGTCGTAGGTCTTGCGGCCGAGCAGCAGATCGAACGGCCGGCCGAAGATCTCGTCCATGGCCGCACCCAAAGGCTCGTCGAAGTAGGGGAAAGTCCAGCCGCCCAGTGCGAAACCGCCGATCGGATCCTCGGCCGGGCCACCTGGCGCCTGCATGACGCCGTCGAGGCTGGTGAAGGTGGAAACAACGATTCTACGCATTCAGGACTCCTGAGGGAGGGGTGTTTCGATGTCCCCAGGACGAACGTCCGGACGCAGCGCCGACAGGCCCACGAAAATATTTTGGAATCTTCCGGACCGCGCGCGTCCTCGCGCGCTCATGACTCACGAGGCGCGCAAGGACGCGCGCGGTCCGCCAGACAATGAGGTCGCCTACGCCCTCTGCGCCACCTTCGCCCGCACCGGCAGCTTCCAGCCCGGCCGGATGAAGTGGCAGGTGTAGCCATTGGGAATGCGCTCCAGGTAATCCTGGTGCTCGGGCTCGGCTTCCCAGAAGTCGGAAACCTTGGTCACCTCGGTCACGATCTTGCCGGGCCACAGGCCCGAGGCCTCGACGTCGGCGATGGTGTCCTCGGCAATCCGGCGCTGCTCGTCGTCGGTATAAAAGATCGCCGAGCGATAGCTGGTACCGAGGTCGTTGCCCTGGCGGTTCAGCGTCGTCGGATCGTGGATCTGGAAGAAGAATTCCAGGATCTGCCGGAAGCTGGTCTTGGCCGGATCGTAGACAATCTCGATCGCTTCGGCGTGGCCGGCATGGTTGCGGTAGGTCGCATTGGCGACATGGCCGCCGGTGTAGCCGACCCGCGTTGTCAGGATTCCGGGCTGCTTGCGGATCAGGTCCTGCATGCCCCAGAAGCAGCCGCCGGCCAGCACTGCGCGTTCTTGGCTCATCGCACGTCCTCCACCTGGTCGAGATAGTCACCATAGCCTGCCGCCTTCATGTCGTCGCGATGGACGAAGCGCAGCGAGGCCGAATTGATGCAATAGCGCAGGCCGCCGCGATCGCGCGGCCCGTCGGGAAAGACATGGCCGAGATGGCTGTCGCCGTGCTTGGAGCGCACCTCGGTGCGGATCATGCCGTGGCTGGCGTCGCTGAGCTCGGCGACGTTGGCAGGCTCGATCGGCTTGGTGAAAGAGGGCCAGCCGCAGCCCGATTCATACTTGTCGGACGAGGCGAACAATGGCTCGCCCGAGACGATGTCGACATAGATGCCCGGTTCCTTGTTGTGCAGCAGCGGACCCGTGCCGGGCATCTCGGTGCCGCTCTGCTGGGTGACGCGGTACTGCTCGGGCGTGAGTTTCGACAGGGCCTCTTTGGTCTTGGCGTAAGTCGGCATCGTCTGCTCCTGTGGAGTAGAGACCATATAGGCCGAAAACGCCGTCGCGCCAGCCTCCCTCGACCTGATAAAACCGCAGCATGATTGCTGCCCGGCTGCCGTCCGTCGCCGTGGTCGCCGCCGCCTTCTGCGTCGCGGGGGCAGGGGCCCGCGCCGACGACGCTGCCTGCCAGGCCGTGCTGCAGGCGGTCCTCAAGCAGACGGCGGCGCCCGTGCACCAGAAGGTCACGATCGAAACCGCCGCAGCGCCGGACAAGCCGATGCACAACGAGATGATCCGTCTCGGCGACACGCTCTACATGCAGGTGCGCGGCCAGTGGATGGCGCGGCCCTACGATGCAGCGAAGGCGGCGGAGGATGCCCGCCAGGCCATGACCAAGGGCGAGCACAACTGCACGCGTGTGCGCAGCGAGGCGGTCGACGGCCAGCCGGCCGAGCTCTACCGCGTCCAGAGCAAGACCGCGACCGGCGGCAGCGATTCACAGATCTGGATCTCGACCGCGTCCGGCTTGCCGCTGCGCCAGACCGTAACCATGCTCGAGCAGGGCACGGTCAAGCTGAAGCACGAGGTCCGCTCGGACTACGCGAACATCCGCGCGCCGGCAGGCGTCGCGCGCTAGTCCGTCATGCTCTTCCGGACCGCCGGCTGGAAGCCGGCGGTCCGGAAGACGTCACGTCGCCAGACGCTTCTCGTATTCCTTCTGCAGGCGCAGCCAGCCGTCCCAGAACGGGCCGATCTCGGCGCCGCTCACGCGCGCGGCGAGCACGTCGAGGTGCATGTGCCAGCCCGGACCGACCATCAGCATGGTGCGCCGGTCGGGCAGGCGGCGATGGGTGACGGTGAGCAGCACCTTGTCGTCCTTGGGCTCGAGCTCGAAGGTGACGTCGCCGCTGTTCTGCCAGGTGAAGGAGATCTTGTGCGGCGGATTGAGCTCGGTGATGCGGCTCTGCATGCGATGCTCCTCGCCGAAGCCTTCCGGGCGCTGGCCGGGCGGATCGGTGAGCTCGTTGTTGCGCCACACCAGTTCGAACGGCGCGCCGACCTTCATCTCCATGAAGCCCGAGGCCAGCCACTTGCGGCGCATGTCGCTCTCGGTGAGGTAGACCCAGATGCGCTCGAGCGGGCCGGGCAGCAGTCGCTGGATCTTCAGGGTGGCCGGCTCGGTCAGCAGGCCATAGGGATCGACGGTCGTGGCGTCACTCATCGGTCGTCTCCTTCTTGGCGGGCGGGGATTTCCTGGTGCCCTCCTCGAGTAGGAGCTTCTCGAGGCGAGCGAGCCGGTCGCTCCAGTAGCGCTCGTAGTAGATCAGCCATTGGTGCGCGCTGGCGAGCGGCCCGGGTTCGAGATGGCAGAGGTGGGTGCGGCCGCGCACCTCGCGCCGGATGAGGCCGGCATTCTCCAGCGCCTTGATGTGCTTGGACGCTGCCGCCAGCGAGATCGAGAAGGGCTCGGCGAGCTGGCCGACCGTCCGCTCGCCCTCGGAAAGCTCGCGCAGCATGCGCCGGCGCGTGGCGTCGCCCAGGGCGTGGAAGACGGAGTCGAGCTGCGGGGTTTCTAATTCAACCATATGGTTGAATATAGGAGAGGCCGCTCGATTGTCAACCAATTGGTTGAATGATTGCTATGCCGCAAAGCCACCGTCGATCATCTGTAGCGACCCGGTGATCATGGCGGCCTGATGTCCGGCGATGAAGGCTACGTAGTCGGCAATCTCGCTCGGCCGGATATGGCGCTTAATGGCCATGAAGCTATGCATGGTCTCGGCCATCGGGCCGCTGGCCGGATTCATGTCGCTGTCGGTAGGTCCAGGCTGAATGGCATTGACCGTGATTCCGCGCGCGCCGAAATCGCGTGCCAAGCCGCGCACCATGCCCTGCATGGCGGACTTGCTGAGCGCATAGGCCGCGCCGCCGGCAAATGGGATGCGATCGCCGTTGGTCGAGCCGATGACGACGATGCGGCCGCCGTCGGGCATGCGCCGCGCTGCCTCGACGGCGGCGTGGTAGGGTGCCTTCACGTTGACGTCGATCAGTCGGTCGACAGCCTCGGGGTCGAGGCTGAGCGGATCGCCCATCACCAGGGCGCCGGCGCTGATCACGATGACGTCCAACGCGCCGCGATCGGCGACGGCTTTGATCAGCGCCTTCCGGTCGGCGCTATCGACCTTGAGTGCCTCCGAACCAGTTTCCTTGGCGAGCGCCAGGGCGGCGTCTGACGAGCCGAGATAGGTGAAGGCGGCCCTGGCGCCGCCGCCGGCGAACCGGCGGACGATGGCGGCGCCGATGCCGCGGCTGCCGCCCAGGACAAGGACATTCTTCCCGGCAAAGTCGTTCATTCTTCGCTCCGCTAATGCGAGTGCTGATGATGAGCATGGCCATGCCCGGCTTTCGCCTTCAGCTCGGCATGGAACCGGCCCATCTCGGCGAACAGCTCCATGACGTTGAGTTCCTGCTTGGAGCCGAACTCGCGATAGAGCGAGGCGACGTTGACCACCATGCGCTCGGCGTCGCCCCAGCCCGCGAAGCGGTCGAGCGCGATGTCGCGTGCCGCGGCGAAGACCGGCATGTCGGCGTCGTAACGCCGGCGCGCCTCGGCCTTGATGTAGAGCAGGTAGTCCTTCATCGCCTGCACGCCCTTCTTGTCGGTGATCGGGCCGTGGCCCGGCACGACGGTCTCGACATCCCAGGCGATGATCTGATCGCAAGCCGCCACCCAGTTGTCGACCGGGCCGGCCCACAGCACCGGATGGCCCTCGACGAACAGGATGTCGCCGGTGAAGACGGTGCGATCCTTCGGCACGTGCACCAGCGCGTCGCCGCGCGTGTGCGCCGGGCCGACAGTCTTCAGCACGACTTCCTTGTCGCCGACCTTCAGCTTCAGCTCGTCGTCGAACACGCGTGTGGGCAGGGTGTTCTTGACGTCGTCCCACTTGAACTTGCTGCCCATCACCTCGTGCAGGAAGGCGCCAGCCTCGCCGAGCTGCTGCCAGTTGCGCTGCATGGCGGCCAGCTCCTCAGCCGGCCGCTCCTTCATCTCCTCGGCGCAGGCGCGCGAGGCGATGATCTCGGCGCCCGTCACAAGTTGGTTGCCGAAGGTGTGGTCGCCGTTGGAATGGGTGTTGACCAGCCGGCCGATCGCCTTCGCGGCCGGCACTGCGGCGTGCATCTGCTCCAGCATCTCGCGGGTCAGCTTGAGATCGAACAGCGTGTCGACCAGCAGGGTCTGGTCGTGATCGGCGATCAGGCCGGCGTTGCTCCAGCCCCAGCCGCCATCGGGCTGCAAGTAGGCAAAGCAACCGCTGCCGAGGTCGTGCAGGCCCTTGGTGTATTGCCACTTCGCCATGGCGTCCTCCTCACGTGATTTTTTCGGCCCAGGCGGCGGTCTTCGCCGCCAGCGTCTTCAGGTGATCGGCCATGGAGAAACCCGACACGGCCTTGCGCGGCCTGAGATCGTGGTCGCCATCCTCCAGCCAGAGAATTTTTATGGCCTTCGAAAGCTCGTAGCCCGCCACTTCTTCGCGGGTACCGAACGGATCGCGCGTTCCTTGCACGATCAGCGTCGGTGTCTTGAGATCGGCGAGGTGGGCGGTGCGGAGCTGCGTCGGCTTGTCGACCGGGTGGAAGGGATAGCCGAGACAGAGCAGGCCGGCGGCGTGATGCTCGTCGGCGATCATGCTGGCGACGCGCCCGCCCATCGACTTGCCGCCGATGATCAGCGGCCCGCGCGCCTTCAGCGCGTCAATCGCGGCGACATACTCCGGACGAAGCGTCTCGGCCCGCGGCGGTGGCTTGCGGCCGGCCGACGTCCGGCGGCTTGCCATGTAGCCGAACTCGAAGCGGGCGACGCGAAAGCCCGCGTCCGCCAGGCTCTTGGTGATCGCGTTCATCGCCGGTGAATCCATCGCCGCGCCCGCGCCGTGCGCCAGCAGGATCGAGTGCTTCGCCTTGGCCGGTCCGTCGATCAGGAAATTCTGTGCCATTGAGCGGTACCTTGGACCACGAAACCCGCTGTCATCCCGAGCGTAGCGAGGGACCTTCCTGTGGCCTAAAGGCCCCTCGCTGCGCTCGGGGTGACACTCGGGGTGACAGTTGTGCCTAAAACGCTCCCGTGAACTCGAACTCGATCGCGTTCCTCACATTGTCGATCTTCCACCAGTTCAGCCGCCGCAGGAAGCTCTGGCCGAGCAGGGCGCGACTCTTGGGGGCGCCCATGGTGGCCAAGACGTTCTCCATCGTGCGGTCGCCGATCTGCAGGCTGCGCAAGCGGAACACGCGCTGCTGCATGCCGCGGCCGTCGGCCAGGATGAAGCGGCGCTCGCCCATGAAGTCGGCGTCGGTGAGCGTACCGTTGCGTTTCATCTCCTCGACCGCCTCTGCGGGGATCTGGACCGTCGCGGCGCCGGAATCGACGATGAAGTACACCTGGGTGCTATCGGCCAACCGCGCCGACAGCACGAACACGCCGCCCATCCTCTGGAACTGCGAGGTTGCCCGGGTCGCCTCCTGTTGACCGCGGCCGGCGCAGCGCGTCCAGACGGGCGCGCTGCGGTCGGCCGCTGGCGCATGGCACAAACCGGCCAGCGCCAGGACCTTGGCCAGCGTGTCGCGCTGCTCGCAGGCGCCGACGGCATCGACGGCAGGGGCGGCCGGGTTGCGGCAGGTCGTGTCGCTCGCCGTCCAGCGGGCGATGAGCTGCTCGGCGCTCTCGCCTGTCTGTGCCCAGGCTGCCTCCGTCGACAGGAACAGCAGCGCGAGAAGAGCAGTGAGGCCTTTCAAGCGTGGCCTATTCGGCGGCAAGCGACACGGGCTCGGTCCGCGGACCATAGTTGGCCTCGATCTGGCCGCGATAGAGATTGATCAGCCGATCGATCACGTCGGGCGGCGGCTCCTCGTCGGCGCTGTGCTGGTAAGTCTCGCGCCAGGCGAGATGGGCCAGGGCGGAGGCGAAGGTCTCGATCAGCGCGGGGGTCTCGGCGATCAGCCGGCCGAAGGCGCGACGGTCGAACTCGTACATCAGGAGAGCGGTCTCGGCCGTCACCGTGGCGTTGTGCGGCTGGCAGGCGAACAGCGCCTTGCGGCCGAAGAACTCGGTGGCGATGAAGCGCTGCTCCTCGACGCTGGCGCCTTCGCGATCCGAGGCCGTGCGCTTGGCCATGCCCTCGCCGACGATGAACAGAGAGTGGCGCCGCTCGCCCGCCCGCACGATCGTAGCGCCGGCGGCGAAGTGGTGCTCGATCAGCGCACCGCTGATGCGATGGCAGAGTTCCTGCGGCAGGCCGCGGAACAGGCGGACCTGCTGCACCAGGTGGAAGACATCGAGCGAGCGGTTGGCGATGCGCGTGCGGCCTTCGATCGTGATCGATCCGGCCTTGGGGAAAGCGATGCCGATGTCGGCGTCGCGCATACATTGCAGGATGCTCTTGATCACCGCGTGCTCGGCCTTCTTGCCGTCGCCGTAGTTGCCTATGGTGAAGGCGACCTCGTAGAGCACGCCGTCGGGCGTGAGCTTGCGGGCGAACACCGTGGGTGGCGATACATGCGTCACGCCCGCCGCTGCCAGCGTCGCGGCGTAGAGAATGCGCTCGGCGCTTTCGACCGAGGTGTCGTAGTCGATGGTGAGCTCGAGGGAGCGCTTGGAGCGGTTGTCGGGCTGGGCCTGGTTGAGGATGACGGCGCTGGAGAGCTGCAGGTTGGGCACGTAGACGGTCTCGTTGGCGCCGGTCTGCAGCACCGTGGTACGCCAGGTGATGCGCTCGACCTTGCCCGTCAGCCGGTCATTGATGCGCACCTGATCGCCGACCCGGAAGGGCTTCTCGACGTTGAGCAGGATGCCGGTGAACAGCGCCAGCATGACGTCGCGCAGCGCAATGCCCAGGATCATCAGCGAGGCGCCGCCGGTCGCCACCAGGGCGGTGACGTCGCGCTGGAAGACGAAGGCCAGGATCAGGCAGATGCCGATGAAGATCACCAGTCCTGACACCAGGCTGCCGATCAGCGGCGGCACGTCTTTCCCGCTGCGCCGCTCGAGCCAGCCGTGGATGACCTCGCGCTTGACGACGCGGGCCAGCATCACCGTGATGGCAAGGCAGAGCGCGCCCACGACCCATTGCGTCAGCGTGACCTCGGAAAGGCCCGAGACCACAGCCACTGGACCGGTGAACAGCCGGTCGAGGATTACCAGCACGACCAGCGCGGCGATGATCATCGCCAACCGGCCGTAGACCTTCATCGCGCCGTCCGACATAGCGCCCCCCTAAACCGCCGCCGGCAGGCGGACGATGAAACCGGGTTCGCCGCCGGAGATGGCAAGCGAGCCGCCATAGAATTCCACGATGACGCGGGCGAGCACGAGACCCACGAGCTCGCCGCCGCCGGCGTTGGTGGTGTCGACCGCCGCGAGCCGCGCCATGAACTGGCGCGATTCGTCGAGCATGGCTGCGGTCGGTTGGGCGGGACCGGTAAACGCCGAGCCGGTGATCGCGAGCACGAGCCATTGCTCGGTATCCTGCTTCGCCGAAATCGTCACCCTGCCCTGGCCCGAACGCTGGGCCGCCATGGCGACGATGCTGGCGATCGCCCGACGCAGCAGATCGGCGTCGGCGCGTGCCGGCGCAAGGTCGGCCGATACCGTGGACGCGACCGAGAACTGCGGCAGCCGGCGGTAGGCGACGAGGTCGTCCTCGACGACATCGGCCGCCACGGCGGACAGGCTGACCGGTGTCGTGTCCGCCTTGACCAGCTTCTGGCGGAACAGCTCGATCTGCTGGTAGTCGCCGGTCAAGCGGCTGAGCCGCGCGGTCTCGCCCGTCACGAAGGCCAGCCGCCCGGCCGTGCCGGGATCGGCCTTGGCCATTGCCGGCGCGAGCGTCGCGAGCTGGCCGCTGACCGCCTGCAAGGGCTCGTTGATGGCGGCGACGAGGTTGGTGAAGAAGCCGCGCTTGATCAGGTCGACTTCCTTGAGCTTGGCGAGGGCTGCCTGGCCGACGGCGACCTGCTGGGCGAGCTCGCGCCGCTGGCTGCCGACCAGGCCGGTCAGGCGGGCGCGGATCTGGCCGAACTTGACGTAGGCATAGAGTCCGATCGCCGCCAGCACGATGAACAAGATGCCGGCCCTGATCAGCGATGAGCGCATCGCGTCGGAGAAATCGTCGGTGAGGTCGTCGACAATGGCGACGACGATGGATGGTGCGCCGGCGAAATCGATCACCTGGAACGTGCGTACAAAGATGGTGTGGTGGCGCTTGTCGGTCGCCACCGTGTAGCCGGGGGCGTTGGGATCGAAGCTGATCGAGCGCAGGAACTGCGCGGTCTGCGGATCGGAGAAGAGATAGAAGACATCGTCCTTCTGCCAGACGTCGACCCGCGCATCGGCCGGCCGTTCGACGCGCTCGGAGACCTCCCGGCTGATGCCGACCGCCCATTTCACCTCAGCCGTGGCGCTCGCGCGCTCGAGCGGCACGTCGAGGTTGCTGGCGAACTCCAGCGACCCCGCGAACTTGCCGTCGATCATGATCGGCGTGATGGCGCGGACATCGACGTGGCCGCCGATGCCGGTCTCGACGGCGATCACCGGTTGGCGGCGTTCGTTCGCCGCCACGACAGTCCGGCGATACTTCGAGACATCGGCGCCGAAGTCGTTGGGCTGGCTGGCGCGGTAGTAGACGGTGGCTGGGGGCAGCCAGAAATTGAGCTGCTCGACGCTGTGAGCCTTCTTGAGCTGCTGGAAGAACGGCTCCATGCGCGCCACCAGGGTCGGGCGATCCTGGCGTGCGAAGGCCTCCATCGTGGTGGTGTCCTGGAGCAGCACGTCGGCCGCCATGCTCATGACGAGCGAGCGCTGCTTCAGCAGATCGCGGAACACCGTCTCGAAGTCCTTGGCGTTATCGCTGGACGTCTGGATGGCGGCGTTGGTGCCGGCGGAATAGGTGTCCATGCCATAGAAACCCGCCAGCACGGCCGCGCCGGCCACGATGGCGCCCAGGATCCACAACCGTCCGCCACTGCGCCTGCCGCTGTCGTCGTCATCCACGCTCATTGTCCTGCCCCAATAGACTCCCCTGGAGAGCAGGCTATTGGAATCAGCGGCGCACTGACAGCGTCAATCGAGACACCGGAGGTGCATCTTTTAGCAGTTCGAGAGGTAGCTGCTGAAAATGGCCGTCATGCTCTTCCGGACCGCGAGCCTCCAGGCTCGCTCATGATCTTGAGCGAGCCTGGAGGCTCGCGGTCCGGAAGACGATGATCTGTTGCTCTCACGCCCTGCGGCTGACCAGCGAGAACATCGCGCCCTGCGGGTCGATACCCTGGACGATCCAATCGTCGCCCGGCACTTCCATCGGTCCGTTGATGACCTGGCCGCCTTCCTTCTTCAGGCGCTCGAGCGCCGCGCCGATGGCGTCGACGCGGAAGTAGTAGTTCCAGGACGGCGCCGGCATTTGGGCGGGCATGGTCATCATGCCGCCGATTGCCGAGTCACCGGCGGCGAACAGCTGGTAGCGACCCATGGCGCCCATATCGAGCGCCTCGTCCTTGGTCCAGCCGAACAACTCGGCATAGAAGGCGAAGGCATTCTCACCATTGCCCGCCATCAGCTCGTGCCAGCCGATCGTGCCCGGCGTGGCCGGGTCGGCCGGCGGCGGCGGCATGTCGGACACGGGCTTGAACAGGCTGAACACGGCGCCTTGCGGATCGGCGACCATGGCGAAGCGGCCGATGTTGGGAATATCGGTCGGCGGCACATGCACCGCACCGCCGGCCTTGGCGATGCGTCCGGCATAGGCGTCGACGTCGTTGACGCCGACATAGCCGATCCAGGCGGGCTTGGCGCCGGCATCGCACGCGTCCTTTGGCAGGGTCATCAGACCCGCCATCGGCGCCTCGCCTGCGAGCAGGAGCGTGTAGGCCATGGTGGGCTGGCTCGCGTCCTGGATCTTCCAGCCCACGACCTTGCTGTAGAAGGCCTGCGCCGCCTTGGCGTCG
Organism: Reyranella soli; assembly: GCF_007992495.1. GTDB lineage: Bacteria > Pseudomonadota > Alphaproteobacteria > Reyranellales > Reyranellaceae > Reyranella > Reyranella soli. The sequence goes on along the minus strand of NZ_BKAJ01000018.1, from coordinate 54,155 downwards.
GTCGTCATCAGCTCGTACCAGACGAAGTTGTCGGCCATGTCATCCTCCCTTCAGATCGTTGCGACCAAGGCTTCGAGCTGGTCGGTGCAGAGACCCCAGCCCTCATGGAAGCCCATCTTCTCGTGAGCCTCCTTGTCGGCCACCGTCCAGTGACGCACGCGCGCGGTGTAGCGGGTTTTGCCGCCCTCGTCCTCGAAGGTGAGGATCATGGTCATGAACGGTTTCTCCGATGGTTCCCAAGCCTTAACGAAGGCGTCGGTCGAGACCAGCCTTTCGTTGGGCACGACCTCGAGATAGACGCCACGATTGGGCAGGTCCTTGCCGTCGGGGCCGCGCATGACGAAGTAGCCGGAACCGCCGGGCCGCACGTCGATCTCAACGACGGGCGTGGTGTAGGGTTTCGGCGCGAACCACTGCTTGAGGAGCACGGGGTCGGTCCAGGCGCGATAGACCTTCTCGCGCGGCGCGTTGATCAGGCGGGTGAGGACGAGCTCACGATCGGCAGACATCTGATTTCTCCTTGGGGGTAACCACGTTGCTAACCCAAGGACGAACGGGCTATCCACCTTCCGACATCGCGCGGCAGATTATTTCGAGGGGCACATGGCGGTCACAATCTACGGCATCAAGAATTGTGACACGATGAAGAAGGCGCGCGCCTGGCTGGACAAGAAGGGCGTCGCCTACGCTTTCCATGACTACAAGGCCGCCGGCATCGAACGCGGCCGCCTCGAAGGCTGGGCTGGCAAGGTCGGCTGGGAGACGCTTCTCAACCGCGCCGGCACGACCTTCCGCAAGCTGCCCGACAAGGAAGGCCTCACCGAGAAGAAGGCGATCGCGCTCATGCTGGAGCAGCCGTCGATGATCAAGCGGCCGGTGCTTGAAGCCGGCGGCAAGCTGTTAGTCGGCTTCAAGCCGGACCAGTACGAAGATCTCTTTTAAGGGAGCGCGGACCCCTGCCTCCGCCGAAGCGAAGCCGCTTCGGCTTCGCGCAGGCAGGTCCGGTCCGCCTATAGTCTTCCGGACCGCGCGCATCCTGCGCGCTCATGAATCATGAGGCGCGCTGGAAGCGCGCGGTCCGGAAGAGCATGACCATGAGCAGGCCGTTGTTACGCCGCCCGCGTCACCTCGCGGCAGGCGAGGGCGATGCATTCGATGTGGCGGTGGTCGGTGCCGCAACAGCCGCCCAGCACGTTGATCTGCGGATGACGCCGCAGCAGGTCGCGGTACTCGGCGCCCAGCTCCACCGGATTGCCGACATCGAGGTCGGGCGAGTCGTTCAGTTCCTGGTGGCTGCGTTTGGAGGCGTTGGCGCGCAGTCCGCCGATGCGGCGCGCCCAGGGCTCGTCGCCCAGTGTCTTCTGGAAGTGCGTGGGGTGGGCGCAGTTGATCATGTAGTAGGCCGGCGCCTTGCTGGTGACGACGTCGACCTCGCAGACCGCGTCGGCCAGGCTCTGGCCGGTCGGCAGCCGGCCGTCGGTCTCGACGGTGAAGGAGATGACCACGGGCAGGCCGGCCTTCGTTGCCGCCCGCGTGATGCCGATCGCCTCGTTGGCGTTGGTCATGGTGATGGCCGTCACCATGTCGGCGCGGGCGTCGGCGAAGGCCCCGACCTGCAGGCGTGGTAGGCTTCGGCGTCCAGCGCGGACATGATCTGCCCGGGATCGTAGCCGTCGCCGCGCGGGCCGATGCAGCCGCTCACCACCAAGGGCGACTCCGCCGTCTCATGACGGGCGCGCAGGTCGTGCATGAGCTGCGCCGAGTCGCGGTTCACCGCCACGATGTCGTCGGCCGAGTAACCGAGCTTGCCGCCCCAGTCGGCACTCGCCCGCCAGGTCGGGCTCTCCAGGACGAAACCCATGCGGTCGGCCTTGGCGATGGCGATGTAGCGCTCGTAGTAGCGCACGAGCGCGGCGCGGCCGTCGGCATCGCGGAGCAGGTGGAAGGCCGCGAAGTAGGGCAGGTCGCAGCCGTCCTGGAAGATCAGCGTGGTCTCGATGCCGCCGTCGGTCAGGAAGAGGGCGCCGCTGCGTTGCGGCAAGGAAGCCCGGTATTTGGCGGTGTCGACCATCATTCACTCCATATGAGGTGCTGCTAGCCTACGGGAATCACATGGTATGAACATGATCGGGAGCCCGATTTTCTTGATCGACTGTCCGAAGTCGAAAATGGTCACGATTTCAACACAGTGATGGGGTTTCCTAAGGCAATATATAAATATTGATAGGGCCGGCGTCAGATCGGCCATTACCCCTCTAGAGGTCGTCCCATGAACACCAAGCTCGTTGCCGTGATCGCCTTGCCACTCGTCCTGACGCTGGCGGCCTGCGGCGACACCTGGGGAGAACGTGCTGTTACGGGCGGCGGCATCGGTGCCGGCACGGGCCTGGCAATCGGCGCCGTGGCCGGCTGGCCGCTGCTGGCGCCGGTCCTGGTCGGCACGGCCGTGGGGGCGGGCATCGGCGCTGCGACCACGCCGAAGCAATAATAAATAGGGGTGAGCCGTCGGCTCAGCCCGTCAGCAGCCTGATCTTGCGCTCGAAGATGGTGAGCACGTCCTCGAGCGAATCGCCGTGCGCCAGTTTGCGCGGGCCGTTGTAGACCATGTACCCGCCCTGGCTGGTGCCCGGGACCTTGGCGATGGCGAACAGCGGCTGCTCGGCGGTGTGGCGGAAGATCGAGAAGATCGCCATTCCCGGACGAAAATCGATGGCGTAGTCGCGCCATTCGCCCGACGCGACGCGCATGCTGTAGAGATTGAGGAGCCGGGACAGTTCTCGCCGGTCGAATGAGACAATGCGGCGCCGGGCCTTTTGGTCGGCCAAACGGTAGAGATTGGTCATGCAGCCGGGACTTGAACCATGACGTCTGCGTGAATTGTTGCAGAAGCGCCGGGAACGGTAAAGCGCCCCCAAAAGGCCTTGCTGCTGTGGTTTGCTAAAGATCGGTTGCGGGTCTATGAACCGCGCCTGAAGCCGTTGATATTCCGCGATAATCCGGGAGCCATCGTGTCCGATTCCGCCGCCTTTCATGAAGTAGACGAGGCCGTCCGCAAGGACGAACTCAAGGAATGGTGGGGCCGTTGGGGGACCTGGGTCGTGGCGGGGGCCGTGATCCTCGTCGTCGCCGTGACGGCACTGGTCGGCTGGCGCCAGTACGATGCCTCGCGTCGCGCCGGGGCGAGTGCGGCCTACTCGGCGGCATTGGCGCAGATCGCCCAGGACAAGCCGGCCGCTCTGAAGGCCTTCGAGGACCAGGCCAGGAACGCACCCGAGCCCTACCGCTCGCTGGCGGCGCTGGTCGCCGCGCAGTTGCGCGAGCCGCTGGACGCTCAGGTGACCGCGTTGCTCGCGGTGGCGCCGACGCTCAATTCGGCCGAGCTCGCCGACCTCGCCAACGTGATCGCCGCCTACAAGAGCATCGACTCGCCCAGGGCCGAGGAGATGGTCGCCAAGCTCGAACCGCTGGCCGGTCCCGACCGGCCGTTCCGCCTGAGCGTGCGCGAATTGCAGGGGATGCTCGCGGTGCGCAAGGGCGACCTCAAGCGCGCCCGTGAACTGTGGAGCGAGATCGCCAAGGATCCGCAGGCGCCGCAGGCCGCCGCCCAGCGCGCCTCGGCGATGCTCAACTTCTACGGCCCGGCAGAGGCGAAGTAGCAGCGATGCAAAACGTGTTGCGTGTCGCGGTCTCGTCCCGCATCGGTCTCGTCGGTCTGTTGCTCGTCGTGTCGCTGTCCGGTTGCGACATGGTCGGCGACTGGTTCGGCAAGAGCAAGACGCCGCTGGTGGGCGAGCGCCTTCCGGTATTCACCGAACGAAGCGAGCTCGAGCCCGACAAGGAACTGGCCAGTGTGCCGGTCGTGCTGCCGGCGCCCGCGGTCAACGATTCGTGGCCGCAGTCGGGCGGCTTCGCCAACTACGCCATGCACAATCTCGCGGTCAGCGCTTCGCCGCAGATCATCTGGACGGCCGATGTCGGGTCGGGCTCGACCTCCTCGCGCATCCTGACCTCGCCGCCGATCGTGGCCGAAGGCAAGGTATTCGCCAAGGACGCGCAGGGCACCGTCTCGGCCTTCAATGCCGACACCGGTCAGCTGGTGTGGCGGGTGACGCTGAAGCCCGAGAAGGCGCGCGATGGCGACGAGTTCGGCGGCGGTCTGGCCTACTACGGCGGCAAGCTGTTCGTGACCACGGGCTTCGCTGCGGTCTATTCGCTCGACCCCAACGACGGCAAGGAAGTCTGGATGTCGACCGTGAGCGCGCCGGTGCGCGGCGCGCCGCTGGTCTTCGCCGACCGCGTGTTCGCCATCAGCATCGACAACAAGCTGCAGGCGCTGGCGGCCGTCGACGGTGCCGAGCTCTGGCAGTTCGCCGGTCTGACGGAAAGCGCGGGCTTCGTCGGCGGCAACAGCCCGGCGGGCTCCGCCGACTACATCGTGGCGCCCTTCAGCTCGGGCGAGCTGGTGGGGCTGCGCGTCGACAACGGCCGGCCGGTGTGGAACGAAACGATGATCGGCGCCCGCGGCGAAGTGCGCGCCTTCGGCAACATGACTGACATTCGCGGCCGCCCCGTGATCGATCGCGGCCTGGTGCTGGCCATGGGCTCGGCGGGCCAGCTCGCAGCCGTCGAGCTGCGTTCGGGCCAGCGCATGTGGGAGCGCAGTATTGGTGGCAACCAGACGCCGTGGGTGGCTGGCCGCTTCGTGTTCGTCACCACCAGCAGCGCCGAGATCGCGGCCTTGACGCGCGACACCGGCAAAGTGAAGTGGGTGACGCCGCTGACGCAGTATCACGATGAGGGGCGCAAGCGGCCCGTCCTGTGGTCGGGGCCGGTGCTGGCCGGCGACCGCCTGCTGGTCGGCGGCACGCTGGGCGAGCTTTTGGCCGTCTCGCCCTACACCGGCGAGATCCTGGGCAAGATGGATCTGCGCGACCCGATCCGGCTCGGGCCGGTGATCGCCAACCGCACGATCTACATCTTGACCGACTCAGGGCGGCTCATTGCCCTCCGCTGACACAAAGCCTTCCCTTCCTCGGGTGGCCATCGTCGGCCGGCCCAATGTCGGCAAGTCGACGCTGTTCAACCGCCTGGTCGGCAAGCGCCGCGCCATCGTCGACGACACGCCGGGCGTGACCCGTGACGTGCGCGAGGCGCCGGCGCAGCTCGGCGATCTCGCTTTCACATTGCTCGACACGGCAGGGTGGGAGACGACGGGTGGCGAGGCGCTGGAGGCGCGCATGCGCCGCTTCACCGAACGGGCGATCGACAGCGCCGACGCCGTTTTGTTCCTGATCGATGCACGCGCCGGCGTCGTACCGCTCGACGAGAGCTTCGCGGGCTGGCTGCGCAAGCGCGCCGACAAGGTGATCGTGGTCGCCAACAAATGCGAGGGCCGCGCCGGCCAGCAGGGCCTGGCCGAGGCGCACGCGCTGGGACTGGGCGATCCTATCCCGGTGTCGGCCGAGCACGGCGAGGGCCTGAGTGACCTGCACGAGGCGCTGGCCAGGTACATCGAGCCGATGCCCGAGGAAGACGAGGAAGCCGAGGGCAGCGAGGAAGACGAGGCGGTCGATCCCAAGCGGCCCCTGCTGCTGGCGATCGTCGGCCGGCCCAATGTCGGCAAGTCGACCTTGCTCAACCGGCTGGTCGGGGAGGAGCGGGTGTTGACCGGTCCCGAGGCCGGCATCACGCGCGACGCCATCCGCGTCGAATGGGAATGGAAGGGCCGGCAGGTGCGCCTGGTCGACACTGCGGGCATGCGCCGGCGCAGCCGCATCGAGGCCAAGCTCGAGGCTGCCTCCGTGGCCGACACGCTCGACACCATCCGGCTGGCCGACGTCGTGGTCGTGGTCCTCGACGCTGCCGACATGGCCGACAAGCAGGACCTCACCATCGCCGGCCGGGTGATCGACGAGGGCCGCGCGCTTGTGGTGGCGGTCAACAAGACCGATCTTTTGGCCGACGACCGGGCGAGCGCGAGCCGGGCCTGGCGCAAGCTCGCCGATCGGCTGGAGGCGTCGTTCGCCCAGGTCAAGGACGTGCCGATCGTCGGCTTCTCGGCGCTGAACGGCCGCGGCATCGACCGGCTGATGCCGGCGGTGTTCACGACCTATGACATCTGGAACAAGCGCGTGCCGACGCCCAAGCTCAATCGTTGGCTGCGCGAGATGGAGACCCTGCATCCGCCGCCGTTGGCCAAGGGCCGCCGCATCCGGCTGCGCTTCATGACCCAGATCAAGCGGCGCCCGCCGACCTTCGTGCTGCAGGTCAGCCAGCCCGAGGAACTGGGCGACGACTATCTGCGCTACCTGATGAACCGTCTGCGCGACGATTTCGGCCTGCCGGGCGTGCCGATCCGGCTCACCATGCGCAAGCCGAATAACCCCTTCGCGGGACGCGCACGCAAGCGCTAGGGCATAGTCCACTCACGATGAAACAATGACCTCATCCTGAGGAGCGGTCCGCAGGACCGCGTCTCGAAGGGTGTGTACGAGCACCGCATTTGTTGCCCATCCTTCGAGACGGCGCTTCGCGCCTCCTCAGGATAGGTTTCCAGTTTGGACAGACAAGGCACGAAGTCCGACGATTGCGCACGCAGTGTGCGCTTTCGCACAGAACGGTCGCCCGTTATTGTGAAAACCTCGACGTTGCCGTCCTCCCTTTCGGACGGCCAGCCGTGGCATCACGAGGGGGCTCAGATGCCGGATGCACCGACGAAGTTCGAGCGCGTAGCCAATTGGTTCGACGGCCTGCGCAAGGTCCTGGTGGCCGGTGGCGCGGGAGCTGTCGTCGTCATCGCAGCGGCCGCGATCGTGCGCGAGCTCGCGATGGGCGGCCTTGCCATCGATCCCGTCGTCGTCAAGGCGACCAACACACCCGACGCGCCGACGCCCGAGCTTGCCGCCCAGCAGATCGCGCGGCAGCTCGATCGGATCCAGCGATCGGGCGTGCAGGAATGGCGTCGGCTGCATGTCGACGACGGCGTCCATCCCGTTGACCTGCAGATCCCGGGTGCACCGCTCAGCCTGCGCAGCGCGGCGCGCGAGGTGGTTGCCCTCTTCGGGCTGGCGCCGGTGACGCTGCGTTCGGCGCTGACGCGGCGCAACGATCAGGGCGGGTATTCGGCGGTGATGAGCCTCGCCGGCGACCACGGCGCGATGGCCAATTGCCCGGCTGATGGCATCGAGGACACGCTCGACAACATCTACGAATGCATCGCCTTCAACGCGATCGCCTTCGTCGATCCCAAGACGGCGGCCTCCTACATCCTCAAGCGCGAGCAGGCGGAGTGCAAAGGGCTCGATGGCGGGCTCGCGCCGGCCATGCCCGACCTGCACCGCGAGGAGCATCGCATCAACAATCGCCGGGAGCACTGCAGCTTCGCGCAAACCCAGAAGGTCATCGCCAAGATGATGGGCAGCACCGACAAGTCGGAGCTGCGCTGGGTACCCTACATCTTCGGCCAGATCCACATGGCGCGAGCCGAGGCGCTGGTCGACGTCGGCCTTCAGCAGCAGCTCTCCGAGCTCGACCAGGCGATCGGCCGGTTCCACGATTCGCAGCGCCAGATGAAGCATTCACCCACGACCATTGCCGTGCTGATGAAGGCGTTTCTTCGCAAGGGCATCATCATCCACCAGACGACGCCGCCCATGGAATGGGTGGACGACGCCGACTCGCTGCTGCAGAAGCGCCTCACCATCGCCGACCAGACCTTCGCCGAAGCGGCCGAGCAGCTGCAGCAGATCCCGAAGACGCGCAGCCCCGGCCTCGATGCGCTGGTCAACCGTCTCGAAGGCCTGCTGATCTACCGGCAGTGGATGATCGACGCGCATCGGCGCATGAAGTCCGGCGTTATCACCGTTGCCGTGGGCAAGGACGAGCTCGCCGATCTCGATCGGGCCGCGGCCAAGTACGCGGCAGCAGAGGCCAAGGATCCGGCGTCGGCAACCGACTTGATGGACTGGGGCAACATCCTCCGCGCGGCCGGCAAGTTCGATGACGCGATCGTCAAATACCGGCGCGCCTTCGACCTCGACCCGGCGAACGCCGACCCGGCGCTCAACATAGCGGTCGCCTATATCGAGCGCTTCGAGCGCAATTCCGGATCGCCCGACACGGGCCAGTTGCTGGTCGCGCTGGGCGCGCTGGACGACTATCTCGCCTGGACGTCTTCCGGCGGCCCGTACAGGGCGCTGCTTCCCAGGGTTAAGCGGCTGCTCGCCAGCGTCGGCCACGGCCAGGAGTTCGAGGAGTGCCTGAGCAAGACGCTCGCGGCGCCGCCCTTCGCCGATCCCAAGATCGAGAAATGGAAGGATGCCGCGGCCTTCAAGTTCTGCATCGACGGTGCGATCGACAGCGTTACCAGGGTCGGCATACGCCCCGCCGAGGTGACGAACGCCTCAAGATAGGCGCCTCAGGATAAGCGGGCCGCCTCGTCTCCGGCGATCCACTGGCCGTTCAGGGTGCACGAGGGCAGCGCCAGCTGGATCAATCCCTCGGCGTGCGCCTCGGGCGGGACCTGCTGCTCGGTCGGCTCGCCCGGGAAGGCCTGGGCGCGCATCCTCGTGCGCATCGGGCCGGGATTGTAGAGGTTGACGCGCACGGCGGTGTGCGCGACCTCGGCGGCGTAGGTCGCGGCCAGCACGTCGAGCGCCGCCTTGCTGGCGGCATAGGCGCTCCAGTAGGGCACGGCCTTGTTGGCGATGCCCGAGGTCACGAAGATCGCGCGGCCCGCGTCGGACCGGCGCAGCAGCGGATCGAGCGACCGGATCAGCCGCCAGTTGGCCGTCACGTTCACCGCCATCACCTGCTCGAACACGGCAGGATCGATATGGCCGATCGGCGAGAGCACGCCCAGGATGCCGGCGTTGCCCAAGAGCACGTCGAGGCGGCCGAAGCGCTCGTAGAGCGCCGCGCCGAGGCGGTCGATGCCCGGTCCGTCGGTGACGTCGAGCGGCACCAGCGTCGCCGAGCCGCCCTCGGCCTTGATCCTGTCGTCGAGGTCTTCCAGGCCGCCCACGGTGCGCGCGACCAGCACGCAATGCGCGCCTTCGCGGGCGAAGGCGAGGGCAGCGGCGGCGCCGAGGCCGCGCGAGGCGCCGGTGACCAGCGCCAGACGGCCGGCCAGGCGACCGGGAGAAGCAGCAGTCACGACGAAGGCCTCAGGCCGATTCGACGAGCAGCGAAAGCTGGCGATCCTCGACGCCCTCGACGTCGTCGAGCGAGATCGGATAGTCGCCGGTGAAGCAGGCGTCGCAGAACGAGGGCTGATTGGGGTCGCGGCCCGGCAGTCCCATGGCGCGATAGAGCCCGTCGATCGACACGAAGGCCAGCGAATCGACCTTGATGAACTTCGCCATGCCGGCGACGTCGTAGTGCGAGGCGAGCAGCTTGTCGCGCTCGGGCGTGTCGATGCCGTAGAAGCACGGGTTGGTCGTGGGCGGGGCGGCGATGCGCATGTGCACTTCGCGGGCGCCAGCCTGGCGCACCATCTCGACGATCTTCATCGACGTCGTTCCGCGCACGATCGAATCGTCGACCAGGATCACCCGCTTGCCGTCGATCAGGGCGCGGTTGGCGTTGTGCTTCAGGCGCACGCCGAGATGGCGGATATGGTCGGCGGGCTCGATGAAGGTGCGGCCGACATAATGGTTGCGGATGATGCCGAGCTCGAACGGCAGGCCCGACTGCGCGGCATAGCCGATCGCCGCCGGCACGCCGGAATCGGGCACCGGGACAACGACGTCGGCCGGCACCGGGCTTTCCCTGGCGAGTTCCATGCCGATCCGCTTGCGCGCATCGTAGACGCCGATGCCCTCGACCTTGGAATCGGGGCGGGCGAAATAGATGTGCTCGAACACGCAGAAGCGGCGCTTCTCTTTCGTGAAGGGCTTGATCGAGCGCAGGCCGTTGCCGTCGACGATGACGATCTCGCCCGGCTCGACGTCGCGTACGAAGCGCGCGCCGATGATGTCGAGGGCGCAGCTCTCCGACGTCAGGATCCAGGAATCCTCCAGCCGGCCGATGACCAGCGGCCGCACGCCCATCGGATCGCGCACGCCCAGCAGCGCTTCGTTGGTGAGCAGCAGCAGCGAGTAGGCGCCCTTGACCCGGCCCAGCGCGTCGATCACGCGGTCGACCACGGTCGAGTAGTTGGAGCGGGCGATCAGGTGGTTGATGACCTCGGTGTCGGTAGTCGACTGGAACAGGCAGCCGATCCGCACCAGCTCCTTGCGCAGCAGGTAGGCGTTGGTGAGGTTGCCGTTGTGGGCCAGTGCCAGGCCGCCGAAGTCGAAATCGGCGAAGATCGGCTGGATGTTGCGGTCCGACGAGCCGCCGGTCGTGGCATAGCGGTTATGCCCGATCGCCGAATAGCCCTTCAGCTTGGCGATGATCGACTGCTCGCCGAAAATGTCGCCGACCAGGCCGGCGGCGCGGTGATTGTGGAAATGTCGGCCATCGAAAGTGACGATGCCGGAGGCCTCCTGGCCGCGATGCTGCAGGGCATGCAGGCCCAATGCGGTGTGGGCGGCGGCATCAGAAGTGCCGTAGATGCCGAACAACGCACATTCCTCGTGAAACTTATCGAGGTCATGGTCGAGGCGTTTGGGGGCACTGGACACGGCGGGGTTATAACTGGGGACCGCCCGTCGCGCCATCAAGGATAACTCACTGCGGCGGTTTGTTCTCCGGCGGCTTGGCATCGTCCGTGGGCGGCGCTGCCGGCGCAGCCTGCCCTCCGGGAGCCGCCGGTGAGGGGACGGAAACCGACCCGGCATCGCGTCCGCGGTCCTGCAGGCGGGTGCGGAAGCCCGGCGGCAGGTACGGTTCGACGAAACTGGCCATTTCCTTGATCATCGGGAAGGTGGCGCCGCCCTCGACCGCGGGCGGCAGCGCGCGCGGCCCGAGATAGCCGTAGAACAGGAAGGCAGTGCCGACCGCCACCCAGGCGCACAGCACGCCGAAACCGGCGCCCAGGATGCGGTCGGGCTTGGCGAGCGGGCTCGCCCGCACCGAGCGCGACAGGGCATTGGTCAGCATCACCAGCACGATCAGCGCGGCCACGAACACCGCCAGCATGGCGAGGAAATAGGCGAGCTCGGTGCTGCCGACCAGCTGCTCGACCTCGGGCTGGACCAGCTTGGCGTATTTCCACGCCACCCAGCCGGCGGCGATCCACGAGCCGATGAACAGCACTGCATGGGCGAAGCCCGACGAGGCGCCGAGCAGGGCGCCGAAGCAGGCGACGGCGATGATCGCCACGTCAAAAACAGTGATTCCCAGCTTGTCCATCGCCCCTACAAACGCTCCGTTGCCTAATCTCGCCCACGATCAGAGGGGCTTTCGCGGCGCGACCGTTTCATGGGTCGATCGGCCGGCTGAAAACGCGCCACAAGGTCCGATAGATGCTCGATTTCGTCAATGGCGATGCCCTCCGTGCGCGGTGCCGGTCCTGTGCCCGCGCGCCCTCTCGGCACCAGGGCGCTGCGGAAGCCGAGCTTGGCCGCCTCGCGCAATCGCGCCTCGCGCTGGCTCACGGGGCGGACCTCGCCGCCCAGACCGATCTCGCCGAACACGACCATGTCGGTCGGAACGGCTTCGTCGGCGAGCGATGACACCACGGCTGCAGCGACGGCGAGATCGGCCGCCGGCTCGCCGATGCGCAAGCCGCCCGCGACGTTGAGATAGACGTCGTTGGCGCCGACGACGACGCCGCAGCGTGCTTCCAGCACGGCCAGCACCATGGCCAGCCGGTTGGAATCCCAGCCGACCACGGCATGGCGCGGCGTGGCGAACGAGGAGGGCGCGACCAGTGCCTGGATCTCGGTCAGCAGCGGCCGCGTGCCCTCGATGCCGGCGAACACGCAGGTGCCCGAGACATGACCGCGGCGCTCGCCCAGGAACAGCGCCGACGGATTGGCGACGTCCGACAGGCCGCGGTCTGACATCTCGAACACGCCGATCTCGTCGGTCGGCCCGAAGCGGTTCTTGACCGTACGCAGGATGCGGAAGTGATGCCCGCGCTCGCCCTCGAAGTAGAGCACGGTGTCGACCATGTGCTCGAGCACGCGCGGGCCTGCGATGGCGCCGTCCTTGGTGACGTGGCCGACCAGCAGCACCGCGATGCCGCGTCGCTTGGCGAGCTCGACCAGCGCCTGCGCCGAGCCGCGCACCTGGCTCACCGTGCCCGGCGTGCTGTCGATCGTGTCGAGCCACATGGTCTGGATGGAATCGATCACCGCCACCTTGGGGGCGTCGGGCCGCTCCAGGGTCGCCACGATATCGCGCACCGAGGTCGCGGCCGTGAGCTGGACCGGCGCATCACCCAGCCCGAGCCGCTCGCCGCGCAGCCGCACCTGGTCGAGCGCTTCCTCGCCCGAGATATAGGCGCAAGCCGTATGCTGGCGCGCCAAGGCCGCCGCGACCTGCAGCAGCAGCGTCGACTTGCCGATGCCGGGATCGCCGCCGATCAACAGGGCGGAACCGACCACCAGGCCGCCGCCGCAGACGCGGTCGAATTCGCTGATGCCGCTGCGATAGCGCTCCGGCTGCGGCGTCGATCCGCGCAGGCCCGCGAATTCGAGCAGGCGGCCCTTGCCGGCACGCGCCAGGCCGCCGCCGGCCGGGCCGGGGGCGGGGGCTGTTTCCTCGACGATGGTGTTCCACTCGCCGCAGCTCTCGCAGCGGCCGCTCCACTTGTTCGCGACCGCGCCGCACGACTGGCAGACGAAGCGTTTGAGCGGCCGCGCCATGTCAGTGCACGGTCGGCGACAGGGGGCGCTTGGAGAGGCACCAGTCGTCGCGATGCAGCCAGCACGAGTCGTCCTTGTCGTGCCGGTCGCGACGCAGGCTCGTCAGCGCCTGCTGGCCGGCCGGATCGGCAAGCGCCTGGCGCAGGGCCGTCTCGCCTTCGGGCGTGCGCGCACCGATGCAGGGATAGAAGCCGACACGGCCGACGGAGCGCGCGGCCAGGGTCTCGCCACGACGGTCGAGCCGCAGCATGAAGCCGCTGATCGAGAAATCGACGGTGGTCATCGGCAGCAACAGGCGCCCGCCATCGGCCAAAGCATCGAGCCACCAGGCCTGCGGCGCCGTGGCGCCGGCAAACGCCACGATGACGTCCCACTGTCCATCAACCGGTTGGGCGGCGTCGCCTTGGTGCACCACGGCTGCCGGCCACGATTCGAGATTGTGCGTCGCCCTGGCCGCCAGATCTTCGTCGATCTCGATGGCATCGACGCGGCCGCCGCGGCCGACCGTCTCGGCCAGGATCGCCGTGAAGTACCCCGAGCCCGTGCCGATCTGCAGGACGCGCTCGCCCTCCCCGAGCGCAATGCGATCGAGCTGGTAGGCCCACAGGTTCGGCTCCCCGATGTTGAGGCGGCGAGTCTCGTCGAGCGCCACCAGGACGTTGTGATAGAGCCAGCGCGGATCGTTGTCCGGCGTGGTCCAGTAGCCATCCCAGGAGTTCAGGATGCGCCACGGGCCCGGCCCGGCAAAGCGTTCGCGCGGCACGGCGGCGAAGGCCTCGACCAGGCGTTCGTTGCCCATGTGGGCGGTGACGCGCAGTTCGTCGGCGAAGTGGCGGCGGGCGTCAGCGAGATCGGGCGTCATGGTCAGAGCCTCCGGACCTGCATGCGGATCGGCCCCTCGGCGCGGCCGTTGATGAACTGGTCGACGTGGGCGTCGCCGGAATGGTCGATGTCGGCGGTGCGGCCCTGCCAGATCAGCTTGCCGTCGTAGAGCATGGCGATGCGATGGCCGATCTTGCGCGCCGAGGCCATGTCGTGGGTGATCGACACGGCGGTGGCGCCGAGGTCGCTGACGCATTTCACGATCAAGTCGTTGATGACGTCGGCCATGATCGGGTCGAGGCCGGTCGTGGGCTCGTCGAAGAAGATGATCTCGGGCTCGCGGGCGATGGCGCGGGCGAGCGCCACGCGCTTCTGCATGCCGCCGCTCAGCTCGGCGGGATAGAGCTCGCCGATCTCGGGACCCAAACCGACGGCGCCGAGCTTGGCGATCGCCACCTCGCGCGCCTGCGCCGGCTTCATGCCGTCGCTCTGGATCGGCCCGAAGGCAACGTTCTCCCAGACGCGCAGCGAATCGAACAGCGCGCCGCCCTGGAACAGCATGCCGAACTTGCGCATGACGTCGGCGCGGCCGCCGTCGGCCAGCGCCACCGTCTCCTCGTCGTCGATCTTGATCGAGCCCGCATCGGGCCGCATCAGGCCCAGCACGCATTTCAGCAGCACCGACTTGCCGGTGCCCGAGCCGCCGATCACCACCATCGATTCGCCCTTGGCGACGTCGAGGTCGATGCCCTGCAGGACCTTCTTGGGTCCGAAGGATTTCGTGACGCCGCGGAGGGAGATCTTGGAAGTCATGCTCCGTCATCCCGAGCGGAGCCGCCCGAAGGGCGGCGCAGTCGAGGGACCTCTTCTTGTCCACGCATCAACAGAATAGGTCCCTCCGCTGCGCCTCGCTGCGCTCGGCTCCGGTCGGGATGACGGTGGGCCATATGCTTATCGTGCGAAGAAGGCTTCGGTGATGAAGTAGTTGAAGGTCAGGATCAGCGCCGAGGCCGAGACCACGGCGTTGGTTGTCGCCGTGCCGACGCCCTGGGCGCCGCCCTTGGACGTGTAGCCGTGGTAGCAGCCCATCAGGGTGATCAGGAAGCCGAACACCGCGGCCTTCACCAGGCCGGAGAAGACGTCCTGGAACTGCAGGAAGTCGAGCGTGTTGCGGAGATAGGCCTGGTCGTTGAAGTCGAGCTTGTAGACACCGACCAGATAGCCGCCCAGCACGCCGATGATGTCGGCGATCAGCACCAGGATCGGCATGGTCACGACACCGGCGATCAGGCGCGGCACGACCAGGTACTTATAGGGATTGGTCGAGAGCGTGGTCAGTGCGTCGATCTGCTCTGTGACGCGCATGGTGCCGATCTCGGCCGCCATCGCGGCACCGACGCGGCCCGCCACCATCAGCGCCGCCAGCACCGGGCCGAGCTCGCGCGTCAGCGACACCACGACGACGTTGGGGATGGCCGATTCGGCAGAGAAGCGGGCGAAGCCGGTGTAGCTCTGCAACGCCAGCACCATGCCGGTGAAGATGGCGGTGAGGCCCACGATCGGCAGGGAGTAGTAGCCGATCTCCAGCATCTGGCGGAGGATCTGCTGGCGATACCACGGCGGCTGCAGCGCGCAGCGGACCGACTGCAGGGCAAAGGACGTGACCGAGCCGATCGCCTCCAGGAAGGCGAGCGTCATGCGGCCGAGCAGGGTGACCAGCGGAATGCTCACGACGCGGTCTCCGGCTCTGTCTCGCTTTCACCCTCGCCCTCAGGCGGCGTGTCGATATAGACGCGGGCGTAGCGCCGGCCGAGGGCGGTCATGACTTCGTAGGCATTGGTGCGCGCATGGTCGGCGAGGTCGTCGGCCGTCATGTGCGGGCCCAACACCTCGACCACGGCGCCGGTCTCGCTCAGGGCTTCTGGCACTTCGGTCACGTCGATCGTCACTAGATCCATGGAAATGCGGCCGATCACGGGCACGCGGTGTCCGGCGAGATGGACGTGGGTGCGGTTGATGAGGATACGGAAGTAGCCGTCGGCATAGCCCAGCGCGATCGTGGCCACGCGGGAGGGCCGGGCTGACCGCCAGGCGCCACCGTATCCAACGGTCTGAAAAGCGTCAATTCGCCGGGTCTGCAGGATGCGCGCCTCGAGCGTCACCACCGGCAGCATGGGATTGTCGCGCCCGGGCAGCGGATTGATGCCGTAGAGCGCGGCGCCCGGCCGCAGCAGGTCGAAATGGTAGTCGGGCCCGAGGAAGATGCCCGAGGAGTTGGCGAGCGAGGTCGGCGAGCCAGGCATGGCGCGCACGAAATTGCGGAAGCGCGAGAGCTGCTCGCCGTTGATGGCGTTGTTGGGCTCCTCGGAGGCCACGAGATGGCTCATCAGCAGGGCCAGGCGCAGGCCGCGCAGGCGGCCACGCTCGTTGATCAGCACCTGCGCCTCCTCGGGGCCGAAGCCCAGGCGGTGCATGCCGGTGTCGATGTGGATGATGGCGTCGAGCGGCCGGTTGAAGCGCTGGGCCGCGGCGCGCCAGCTGTTGAGCTGGCCGAGATGGTTCAGCACGGGCGTGAGGTCGTGCTCGACGAAGTCGGCCTCGGTGTTGGCCAAAAGGCCGTTCAGCACGTAGATCGGGTGCTCGGGCATCGCCTTGCGCAGCGCGATGCCTTCTTCGAGATGGGCGACGAAGAACTGCCGGCAACCCTCGGCGGCAAGCCGCGGGCCGACGACCGTGGCGCCGCAGCCGTAGGCATCGGCCTTGAGCACGGCGGCGCAGTCGACCGGCCGTCCGGCGGCGCGCCCCGCGTCGCGCAGCCCGCGCCAGTTGGCGGCGATGGCGCCGACATCGACCGTCAGGATCGCGCCGGCCCGGCGCGTGGCGTCGTCGGACGACATTGAGTTCATGCTCTTCCGGACCGCGAGCTTCCAGCTCGCTCATGAATCATGAGCGCGCAAGATGCGCGCGGTCCGGAAGACCATGAGCGCTCCCAGCAATGGCTCATTCGAACACCGGGATCGGCCCGTCGGCGTCTGCGGCCAGGTTGCCGAACTTGGTGAACTGGCCTTCGAACGACAGGCGCACGATGCCGGTGGGACCATGGCGCTGCTTGGCCACGATCACCTCGGCCTTGCCGTAGGTCTGCTCGCAGCGCTGGCGCCAGCCTTCGTGGCGCTCGTTGAACTTCTGGTCGCTTTCCTCGGCGCGGCGTGCCGGTTCGGCGCGCGTGAGATAGTACTCTTCGCGATAGACGAACATGACGACGTCGGCGTCCTGCTCGATCGAGCCCGATTCGCGCAGGTCGGCGAGCTGCGGCCGCTTGTCCTCACGCTGCTCGACGGCGCGGCTGAGCTGCGACAGGGCCAGCACCGGCACGTCGAGCTCCTTGGCCAGGGTCTTCAGGCCGCGGGTGATCTCCGACACCTCCTGCACGCGATTGTCCTGGCGGTTCTTGCCCGAGGGCGACAGCAGCTGGAGATAGTCGACGACCAGGAGGCCGAGCCCGTGCGTGCGCTTCAAGCGGCGGGCGCGGGTACGCAGTGCCGCGATCGACAATGCCGGCGTATCGTCGA
This sequence comes from Reyranella soli, assembly GCF_007992495.1. GTDB lineage: Bacteria > Pseudomonadota > Alphaproteobacteria > Reyranellales > Reyranellaceae > Reyranella > Reyranella soli. Next base: position 37,006 of record NZ_BKAJ01000018.1, on the reverse strand, counting down.
TGAAGAAGTTCAGGTGCTCCAGCTCATGACTGACCGCCAGGACCCTGTCGAAGTCGCTGGTTATGAGCTCGCCCTTGCGGATCTTCTCCGACGGCACCTCGGCCTGCTCGGCGAGCATGCGGGTGGCGAGCTGCTCGGACGACATTTCCAGCGAGAAGAAGCCCACGACCGCGCCGTCGACCGCCTTGGGGCGGCCGTCGACGATCTCCTCGCGATAGGCGCGTGCCGCATTGAAGGCCATGTTGGTGGCGAGCGCCGTCTTTCCCATCGAGGGGCGGCCGGCCAGGATGATCAGGTCCGACCTGTGGAGGCCACCCAGCAACTGGTCGAGCTGGAAAAGGCCGGAGGCGACGCCGGTGAGCTGGCCGACGCGGCGGTAGGCCGCCTCGGCCGCGACCGTCGCTTCGGTGAGGGCGACACGGAACGCCTTGAAGCCGCCCTCGGTCTGGCCGGTGCTGGCGAGGTCGTAGAGCTTCTTCTCGGCGACCTCGATCTGGTTCAGCGCTGTTTCCTCGACATCGCCCGTGCCGAAGGCGCCGTTGACCACGGTTTCGCCGATGTCGATGAGCTGGCGGCGCAGGTAGAGGTCGTGCACGGCATGGCCGAAGCCGGCGGCGTCGATGACATGGACTGAGGCCGCCGCCAGCCGCGCCAGGTAGGTGGCACCACCGGCCGCCTTCATGTCCTCGTCCTGCTCGACGTAGGTCTTCAGCGTGACCGCGCTCACGACCTGGCCGCGCTCGATCAGCTTCGAGAGCGAATCGTAGAGCTTGCCGTGCAGGGGGTCGGCGAAATGTTCCGGCCGCAGGAACTCGGCGACGCGCTGGTAGGCGGCGTTGTTGATCAGGATAGCGCCCAGCAGCGCCTGCTCCGCCTCGAAATTGTGCGGCGGCTCGCGCAGACGGATGTCTTCGGCGCCGGGCAGGCGCGTGACGTTCGATGAATCTTTCAGTGGCTCCATGGCAGAGCTTCTTAAGGAGACGAGGGGGCCGTCTACCACCGCTAATCGATGGTGTGGACAGGAATACCTGAAAGCTGGGGACAAGTCTCGCGCCGCCCAAGGATCGCTCTGCCGACCCGGTTCCTTCGCGCGGTCTGCGGCTTCGACAGATCCAGGCAACCGGCTGTCCGGCCCTGTGCCGTCGCGTCGCGGATATGGCCAACGCAAGATGACGGCGGGACCGGTGGACATGCCGCCAGAATGAATGTGTGATCATCTCCTGTCAATAACCAAGGTGATAATTTAATCACCAGAGTATTATAGGCGGCGACATATTGTTTGCTTTTTGCGCTCCACATGGGCTCGCGTAGCGCAATATCGATGGCGGTGTATTGCTGGTCACGCGCAGTAGCGAGGGACCTTTCCTGCGGCCTTAAAAGCCCCTCGCTGCGCTCGGGGTGACAGACTCACTCTTCAGCGATAGTCGGTACTAGTGCCCGGCCATCGCCCGGCCGATGGCGCCGACATCGGCTCGGTTGGCGTCAGCCTGAAGGGCGAGCTTGCCGTCGAACATGACGACGATGCGGTCGGAGAGCTGCAGGATCTCGTCGAGATCCTCGCTGACCAGCAGGATCGCGGCACCTCGGTTGCGCGCCTGCACGATGCGGGTGCGGATCTCGGCTGCGGCGGCGAAGTCGAGGCCGAAGCAGGGATTGGCCACGATCAGGAGGTCGCCATCGCTCGACAGCTCGCGCGCCAGCACGGCGCGCTGCACGTTGCCGCCCGACAGGGCCCTGATGGGCGCGTTGGGGCCGGGCGTCTTCACGCGATAGGCCTCGATCAGCCGCAGGGCCGTGTCGCGCATCGGGGCGCGCTTCAGGCGCACGCCGTCAGGCGAGGCGGGCGGCTGGTCGAAGGCGCGCAGCGCCATGTTCTCGGCCACCGACATGTCGGCGACGCAGGCGTTGCGCAGCGGCTCCTCGGGCAGGCAGGCGATCTTGTGGCGCACCATCTCGGCTCGCGTCGCCGCATAGGGCTCGCCGTGGACCAGCATGCGGCCAGCCTCGGCATGGCGTTGGCCCGCCAGTGTCTCGACCAGCTCGCGCTGGCCGTTGCCGGAGACGCCGGCCACGCCGACGATCTCGCCGGCGCGGATTTCCAGGCTGAGTTCCTCGACCGCGAGCTGGCCGACATGGTCGGCGACGCTCAGCCCCTCGATCGAGAGCACGGCAGCGCCAGGCGCGCGCGTCTCGCGCTCGACGACGACACGATTCTCGCGGCGGCCGACCATCATCTCGGCCATGGTGTCGTTGTCGAGATCGCGCGTCGGCCGGGTGTCGACCAGCTGGCCGCGTCGCAGCACCGTCACCGTGTCGCAAAAGGCGTTCACTTCACGGAACTTGTGGGTGATGGTGACGATGGTGAGCTGGCGCGCCTGGGTGAGCGCCTTGAGGGTCGACAGCACCTCGTCGGCCTCGTCGGGCGTCAGCACCGAGGTCGGCTCGTCGAGGATCAGAAGGTTCCGCTTGAGATAGAGCTGGCGCAGGATCTCGGCCTTCTGCTTCTGGCCTGCGGCGAGGTCGGCGACGGGCGTGTCGAGCGGCACGGCGAAGGGCGTGGTCGCGAAGTAGTCCCTGAGCCGCCGCCGCTCTCCCGCCCAGTCGATCACCGCCGGCAGATGGTCGCGCGACAGCACGAAGTTCTCGAGCACGGTCATGTTCGGCACCAACGTGAAGTGCTGGTAGACCATGCCGAGGCCGAGCTCATGGGCCTGCCGGGGATGCGTGATCGCGACCTCGCGGCCGTTCAGCAGGATCTGGCCCTCGTCGGCGGCGTAGTAGCCCATGGCGCACTTGACCAGCGTGCTCTTGCCCGCGCCGTTCTCGCCCAGCAGTGCATGGAAGGCGCCGGCATTCACCTTCACCGACACGTCGTCGAGTGCGGCCAGCGCGCCGAAGCGCTTGGAGAAGCCGACCAGCTCGAGCGACGGCGCGCCGTCGTGCCGGGGAAGGGGGGCGGCGCCGATGACGGTCATGCGATCGCCTCGATGACGTTGGCCGAGCTGGCCACGGCGCCGAACACGCCGCCCTGCATCTCGACCATCTTCAGCGCCGCGAGGTGATTGCCCTTGTCGGTGGCGCCGGTGCAGTCGTCCAGGATCAGGCACTCGAAGCCGCGGTCATTGGCCTCGCGCATGGTGGTGTGGACGCAGACGTCGGTGGTGATGCCGGTCAGCACCAGGTTGTCGATGCCGCGGGTGCGCAGCATCAATTCGAGGTCGGTGGCGCAGAACGAGCCCTTGCCCGGCTTGTCGATCACCGGCTCGCCCGCGGCCGGCGCCAGCTCGGGAATGATCTCCCAGCCGGGCTCGCCGCGCACCAGGATGCGCCCGCACGGGCCGGGATCGCCGATGCCCGCGCCGATCTGGCGCGAACGCCAGCGCTTGTTGGCGGGCAGGTCGGCAAGATCGGGCCGATGACCCTCGCGGGTGTGGAAGACGTGCCAGCCCGCCTGGCGCACCGCGGCCAGCAGCCGCCTGATCGGCTCGATGGGCGCGCGCGTCAGCGACAGGTCGTAGCCCATCTTGTCGACATAGCCGCCGACGCCGCAGAAGTCGGTCTGCATGTCGATGACGATCAGGGCGCTGTTCTGCGGCCGCAGGTCGCCGTTCCACGGCCAGGGGTAGGGGTGTGACTTCACATGCTTGGCCATGAGGGTCTCCGTCATTTGACCGCGCCCAGCTCGCCGGGAGCGCCGCGCAGGCTGCGCTCGGGCGAGCAGGTGGCGATCATCAGGGCGAGCGTCAGCACGTAAGGCGCCGCGCTGAAGAGATAGTAGCCCTGGGTCACGCCGATCGACTGCAATGCCGGGCTGATCGCGCCGGCCGCGCCGAACAGCAGCGACGCCCACAGGCAGCGCACGGGATCCCAGCGCGCGAAGATCACCAGCGCCACGGCCATCAGGCCCTGGCCGCTCGACAGCCCTTCGTTCCAGCTTCCCGGATAGTAGAGCGACAGGAAGGCGCCGCCGATACCGGCAAAGGCGCCGCCGATCGACGTCGCGATCAGGCGCACCCGGCCAACCGAGACGCCGATGGCGAGCGCGGCATCGACGCTTTCGCCGGCCAGTCGCACGATCATGCCCCAGCGCGTGTTCTGGAGCGCCCAGGCCAGGGCGAAGGCGAGCACGATGCCCAGCACGAACAGATAGTTGACCTGCAGCGCCTGGCGCACCTGCGGGATGTCGCTCCACCAGCCGAGATCGATGGCGCCGAGATTGGGCGCCTTGGGCTGGATGAACGGCTTGCCCAGGAAGAACGCGAGGCCGGTGCCGAACAGCATCAGGCCGATGCCGGTGGCGATGTCGTTGACGCGCGGCAATTGACAGATGCCGGCATGGAGCGCGCCCATCAGCAGGCCGACACCGGCCGCGACCAGCACGCCGAGCCACGGCGAGTCGGTGCCCAGCGCAACGCCGTAGGCGCTCATGGCGCCCATCACCAGGGTGCCCTCCAGGCCGAGATTGATGCGGCCGGAGCGCTCGGTGAGGCATTCGCCGATGCTCACGAAGATGAACGGCGTGCTGACGCGGATGGCCCCGGCCAGCATGGCCAAGGGCACGCCCCAGATGCCCAGTCCGCCGTCGGCCATGCTCAGCCCTCCCGCTTGCGCGGCAGCAGCCGGCCGTAGAGCGTTTCGCTCGCCAGGATGGCGACGAAGATGATGCCCTGCAGGACGACGACGGCGGCGTCGGGCAGGTCGAGGCGGCGCTGCAGAAGGCCGCCGCTGGCGCCGATGCCGCCCAGCAGCACCGCCACCGGGATGATGGCCAGCGGATGATGGCGGGCGAGGAAGGACACCAGGATGCCGGCAAAGCCGTAGCCGACGGCGAGCGAGGCATTGGCGCGGCCGTGCACCGCTGCCACCTCAACCATGCCGGCGAGACCGGCGGCGGCACCGCCGGCGGCGCAGGCCAGCAGCACGTAGCGGCCGACGTCGAGGCCCATCATGCGCGCGGTCTTGGGATTGCCGCCGATCACCTGCATGGCGAAGCCCCAGGTCGTGAAGCGCAGGACGACCCAGGCCAGCAGGCATGCCACGATGCCGAACACCAGGCCCCAATGCACGTCGGTGCCGGGGATGGTGCCGATCATGTTGGCGTCGCCGATCGGCCAGGTCGACGGCTTGTTGAGGCTCGAGGGATCGCGCAACGGCCCCTCGACGAAGTGGTTCATGAGGGCGATGGCGATGTAGGTCAGCAGCAGGCTGGAGATCGTCTCGTTGACGCCGCGCCATTGGCGCAGCGCACCGGCCAGGGCGATCCAGAGGCCGCCCATGACCATCGCGGCCACCGCCATGGCGAGCTGGGCCACCAGCGGGCTCGCGCCGCTGGTGGCGATGCCGGCCGCGGCGCCGGCGACGCCGCCCACGACCAGCGCGCCCTCGTTGCCGATGACGATGAACCCCAGCCGCGCCGGCAATGCCGTGCACAACGCGGTGAGGATCAGCGGCGCGGCACGCGTCAGCGTGTTCTGCCACGAGAACCAGGTGCCGAAGGCGCCCTGGTACATGAGCGCGAACGTCTCGAGCGGGTCGACGCGGGCGTAGACGGCGAGCAGCAGGCCAAAGGCGATCGCCGACGCCAGCAGAGCCAGCGTCGGCACGGCGATGCGTTCAAGCGCCTGCTGCATCTAGTCTTCCTCCCCAGCGAAGCTGGGGAGGTGTCGGCGTCTCACGCCGACGGAGGGGTCATGAGCATGGGTCGGGTCGCTCATGACCCCTCCGCCCGCTGCGCGGGCACCTCCCCACGCGAAGCGTGGGGAGGCAGAACTCTTGTGTTCCATCGCGAACGGCCTACGACGTCGCGCCGACGACGCCTTCGACCAGGTAGTTCATGCTCTCGAGCTTGGGCTCGGTCGCCACATAGGACGTTCCCGCCGGGATGACGGTGTTGCCCTTGTTGTCCTTGAGCGGGCCTTTGAAGATCGCGAGGCTGCCGTTCAGGATCGCGAGCTTGGCCGCATCGGCCTTCTCCTTGCCGGCGGGCGCCGCCGCCGGACCGTAGGCCGAGGTGCGCACATAGCCGTCCTTCAGGCCGCCGCGTACGAAGTTGCCGGGTGCCTGGCCCGCCTTCATGGCGTTGACCATGTCGACGTAGATCCGCTCCCAGTTCCACTCCGCGCCGGTCAGGTAGCCCTTGGGCGCGAGCTTGGCCTGGTTGCAGTGATAGCCCGACGAGAAGATGCCGGCGCGCTCGGCCGTCTCGATGACGACCTTGGGCGAATCGACGTGGCAGGTCACGACGTCGACGCCTTGCGCGATCATGGAGTTGGTCGCCTCGGCCTCCTTGACGGGCAGCGACCAGTCGCCGGTGAAGATGACCTGCGTGGTGACCTTCGGGTTCACGGACTGCGCGCCCAAGGTGAAGGCATTGATGTTGCGCAGGACCTGGGGAATGGGCTTGGCGGCGACGAAGCCCAGCTTGCCGCTCTTGCTGGTGGCGCCGGCGACGATGCCGGAGAGATACTGCGCCTCGTCGATGTAGCCGAAGTAGCTGCCGGTGTTCATCGGGTGCTTGCCCTGAGTCCACAGGCCGCCGCAGTGGCGGAACTGAATCTTGGGATACTTGACGGCCATCTTCAGCATGTGCGGGTCGAAGTAGCCGAACGAGGTCGGGAAGAGCAGGGTGGCACCGTCCATGTTGATCATGCTCTCCATCGACTTCTCGACGGCGACGGTCTCAGGGACCTTCTCTTCCTCGACCACCTTCACGCCCGGCATCTTCTTCAGGACGGCAGCCGCCTCGGCGTGGGCCTGGTTGTAGCCGTAGTCGTCGCGCGGCCCGACATAGATGAAGCCGACGACCAGCGGCTTCTGCGCGTTGGCGGCGCCTGCGAGTCCGAGTGCCGCGGCGCCCGCCGCGCCCGCTGCACCGCCTAAAAGGCCACGGCGGCCGATCGTGAACTTGTCGCTCATTGCTTCCCCCTGCGTTGCCCGGCCGGTGGCGGCCAATGATGAGGGAGCAACCCATGTGCCATTGAAGCGGATAGGGATTATCGCCGCCTAGAGCGTGCATCACCTTAGGGAATCACTAACTAGTACGAAGGAATCGGCGGTTTCAGCTCATTTCGACGCTTATCTGCTTTTGGGCAATTGTATGCAATTTCGACAGATTGCATTCTTTTTGAGCATGGAGAATGCAAGAGAGCGCTTTGGCATCGATATTGTATGCAGAGCCAGTGTCGTTCTCGCGGAAGGATCATGCAGACAGACAATCCCACGCTGACGGAGAAGCTCGCTTCGGCGATCGCCGACGGCATCCTCGACGGGTCGCTGACGCCCGGGCTACGCCTCGACGAGAACAGCCTGGCGCGGCAGTACGGCGTGTCGCGCACGCCGGTGCGCGAGGCGCTGCGCCAGCTCATGCGCAGCGGCCTGATCGACATGCGGCCGCGCAAGGGCGCGGTCGTCTCCAAGGCGACGCCCGGGCAGGTCGAGAGCCTGTTCGTGGCGATGGCTGAGATGGAGGCGACCTGTGCGCGCCTCGCTGCGATGAGCATGACGCCGGTCGAGCGCCGCCGCCTGCAGGCGCGGCACGAAGCCATGACGGCCCTGGCCGCCGCCGGCGATCGTGCGGCCTACTCGGACGCCAACGTCGCCTTCCATTCGGCGATCTATGCCGGCGCGCACAATGAGCCGATCGCCGAGTACACGCTCGGGCTGCGCCGCCGCGTCGGCCCCTTCCGCCGCGCGCAGTTCAACGTCGATGGCCGGCTGGTCCTGTCCAACCGCGAGCACGACACCGTGGTCCGCGCGATCCTGTCGGGCGATGCCGCGGGCGCGCATGCCGCGATGCTGCATCATGTCAGCCTGGTGGAGGACGCCTTCGAAACCTTCGCGGCGACCAGCGCCGCCTAGGTTTTTCTCGCCCGATTGGGCCCTGTAGCCCGGGCCTTGCTTGGCTGGTTTTGGCGTGAATTCGGCAAAAAGAAACACCCAATAAAAGTCAGCGCCCAAAGCGCAATGCAAATTGATTGCCACACGGCCCCTCCACTAGGGTGATCGCGTTCCGGCAGCAGCGTTCCGTTCGCTTGAGGGAGCATCGGGACGAACGTGGTCGGCGGCGGCGCGTAGTCCGCTGGATGGGAAGAAACTGAAAGCAAGATCGGCGGTGGCGATTCGCACGCGCGAATCGCCAAGGGCGAAGCTTTGCCTGAAGCCCAGCCGCCGGCTGAAAGGATGACGATGTCGGCAGCCGCACCAGACCCCCGGGTGGCCCAGAACGACACTTCAACGACGCTTCTCTCTGCCCCGCCATTGCCCGTTGCGACGACGGCCTGAGGAATTGCCATGAGTACCTACGATGACATCGCCGGCTTCGACACCTCGTCGCTGGGACTGGGCGCTGCGGCGCTGCAAGGCGGCCAGGCCGGAATCGACGTGGCGAATGCCGCGTTCGCCAACCTGTCCGGTGCCGCGCGCTACGCCAACGCCGTCGCCCTGATCGAAGCGGCCGCCGGCGACGGCGGTGTCAGCCCGGTGCGGGCGCTGCTGGCCTTCGTCGATCGGTTGAACCAGCTCGACGGCGACAGCAGCCACTTCACGGCAATCGGCACGGAGATCGCGGGCCTCGTCGCCTCGGGAAGCCTCGATGCGGCGGCGGCCATGGCGGACTTCCTGCCCGCCATCAACGCCTACCAGATCGGCCGCAGCGAGGCGGCGAGCATCTTCATCGCGGTAGCCAACGCCGGCGCGTTGGACGTCCAGCTCGTGGCCGGCTGCTACTACGGCCAGATCATCACGCGCGGCAGCTTCGAAGGCGGCGAAGGTGGTGGCACCGAAGGCGGCGAGGGCGGCGGAGGTGGGTGGCCCGGCGGCACGCTCAGCATGACGGCCGCCATTCAGGCCATCCACAATGCCGTCGTCGGCGGCAGCCTGGGCGAGACCCAGGCCTACGCCATGCTGGCCGGCCTGATGGTCAGTCCGTTCCCGGCCGCCGGCTTCCAGGCCATGAACGAGTTGAAGGCCTTGATCGGGAGCGATACCGACGCGCGCGACGACGTGATCGACATCTTCATCGCCTCGGTCGCGATCCTTCCTTTCAACGTCGGTTCGTCGGCTGCCGGGAACATCATGAGCCTGGTGACGCCGTTCGTCACGCCGGACCTCTCCTTGTCCGAGCTGGCGACCCACGTTCACACCGCGGTGACCGCGGGGACCCTCACCGCCGAGCAGGCCATCGCGATGATGGTCAGGTTCGCGCCCTCGTACAACAACGCCATCGCCGCCGCCAACGACGTCGCGACGGAGGTCCTTTCCCTCGTCGACGACGGCTTCATCTCCCAAGAAGCGGTGCTGGATGCGTTGACCGGGGGCAGCGCCTCGACGGCGGCACGCTTCCTCGTGGCCGTCGCCTCCGTGGATCCCGACGCGGCGCCGGCGGCCGGCCTCCACCTAGCGACCCTGATCGACACCACGACTCCGACGTTCATGGTGCCGAACAACATGATGACGGCACAGCAGGCGCTGAGCTACATCAACGCCGGCGTGTTGCTCGGCGGCCTGTCGGGGGCCAGCGCCGTCGCCCTACTGACGGCGATGGCCTTCGTCCCGGGCGGTGTTACCTCCGACCGCAACGCCATGAACGCCGCCGCCGACGGCGTGCGCGGGCTGCTCGCGGGGACCATCGGCGGCAGCGATGCAGCCGCCGCCGTCGTCGGCGCCCTGGCACCGCTCGGCTTCACGGCAGAGCAGGGCGTGACTTTCCTCATCGCGCTCGGCGCCAGTGGCTTCCAGCAGATCCTCGGCAGCAGCGTCGTCTGGGTGAACAATGCCGACCTTGCCGCTGCCGCGTCCGCAGCCATCGCCGGCCTGATCCACGATCACGGCCTGTCGGCCGCCGACATCGGTGCCGCGCTCAGTGCGGTCTTTCCGCTGGGCGTGGACAGCGCCGAGTTCGCGGTCTCCACCCTGATCAAGGCCGCTCCCACGCTGGTCGCCCTGGAGCCGGCCGCCTACACGCTCATCGGCGCCGCGCTGGCGCAGGCCGACGCCGTTTCCGCCGGGCTCGCCATGGGGCAGGTGAACGATCGCGTGCGCGGCCACGATATCGACGCCCAAGCGGGCATCGCCATCGTTGCCGGTTTCGCCGCCGCCGGAACCGTCGAGGACCAGGTGGCCGCGGGCCGCGAGCTCAACGCCATCGTGTACTGGACCGGCCTTGTCGCGGCCGATGGCATCGCGGCGATCGACGCCGCCGTCGTGGCCGGCACGCTGACGCGAGGCAAAGCGATCGTCCTGCTTGCCGGCGCTGCGACCGACTCGTCGCCGCAAGGCCTTGCCGACCTCCTGGCGCAGATCGCGATCTACGTGGATGCCGACGCGGTCTCGGGCGTTGCCGCCCTCAGCGCGGCCGTGACGGCCGGCGCGCTGGTCGGTTCACAGGGACTGTTCGTCCTGGCGCAACTCGCTGCCCTCGGTTCGGCCGATACCGCGAGCGCCGCCACGGCCGCGCTGTTGTCCTGGGTGGATGACGGCGCCATCACGGCCAGCGATGCCGCGACGCAGCTTTTGACCCTGGCCGACGGCGCGATGGCGCTGCGGGCCGTCGCGGGCACCAACATCGCGGCAATGGTCACGCATGGCGCGCTCGATGCGGCGACGGCCACCGCGCTCGTCGACGCGGCAGTGCCGGCGACACTGGACGCCAACATCGCCATCGTCGTGCTGTCCTACATGTCTGCAGCCGGCGACACGGCACTGCATTCGGCGGTGCTGGACGAGATCAATGCGCTGATCACGGGCGGCGACATCACGCTCACGAACGCCATCGCCACGCTCCAGGCCCTGCTGCCTGGCGCCTCCAGCGCGCTTCAGGCGGTGGTCGACGAAGCTCTCGCGATCCTGCTGACCGATCCTGCCACGCTCGCCCAGACCGCCGGCCTCGGCTCGCCCGCCCAGGTGCAGGCGGCGGTCAACGCCATCGTCCTGCTGTTCAGCACCGACCCCACGGCCGCGCACGGTGTCCTCGACGCGCTCTCGGGCCGCATCCAGGGCGGCGACCTCAGCAGCGACCAGGCCGCGACCCTGCTGGCGAAGATCTACGCCCGCGGCGGCGATGCGGCGGATGCCGCTTTCGATACCATCGTCGATCTCACCACCGGCCTGGATATCTCCGTATCGACGATGGCGAACGCCATTGCCGTGCAGGTCGCGGCCGGGGCGCTCGATGCTGCGACGGCCTTCGTGGTCTTCGGTGAGCTGTCGGCGTACGGTTCGATCAACGCGGCGGTCGCGGGGCTGATCTCCGGCGGCGGCATCACCGTCGCCGCGCTCGACGCCGCCGTCGATGCTGGCCACTACAGCGCGTCGAACGCCATCGCCGTGCTCGGATCGGTCGTGCCCGGTGCCGCGCCCGGCCTGCGTGCGGAAGCGTTGGCCGAAGTCCAGGCCCTCGTGAGCGAAACCCCGCCACTGGCGAGCCAGGCTCTGCCGATCTTCATGGCGCTCGCCGTCAGCAGCGACCACGCGCTGCGGCTCGTGGGCCGGGAAGGCATCGAAGCGCTGGCCGCGGCCGCGCCCGGCGTGGGCAGCGCCGCGTTCCTGCAATTGCTGTCCTACATGCCGGTTCCCGACACGGCCTTCCTGGCCGACACGCAGGCGGCGCTCAACGGGCTTCTGGCCGGCGGCTACCTGACCGCGGCCGAGGCGGTACAGCACATCGACGACCAGCTCTCGCCCAGCAACGCCAGCCCACTGATCAATGCCTTCCAGGCGGTGAACATCTTGGTGGCGCTGTCCGCGGTCGATGGCGCTCGCACCGCGATCTACGACTACATACGCCAGGAAGTCGCTGCCAACTCGGCGGCCCAGGCCGCCGGGCCGAGCCACCCCATGTGGCCATTCACCGCCCAACCGGTCATCGCCGCTCTCGCCAGGGGCACTGTCGCGGACCTCGGCCATGTCGAGCAGACGGCGCTCGTGATCGTCAACATCAGCGCCACCCTCACCACCAACCAGGTCGTTACGAGCCTCGGGCAGGGGAGCACCGCCCTCATCGTCTTGGTTGCCGGTTTCATCAATCGCGGGATGGCGGAGTTCGGGTCGTACCTTGCGGCGCGCGTCGCCAGCCTGCCGCTGTCCGAGCAGATCGACAGCCTCCACGTCATCAGCTCGCTGGTCGGCAATACGGTCGACGACCTGCAGCTGTCGGACGCGACCGAGCTGCTGCTCGCCATCTACGCCAGCGGCGCCAAGGCGGCGGCGTTGGCTGAGTTGGCGGACCTCGGCGCCGGCGTCTGCTTCTTCATCGCGGCCGCCATGACCTCGGGATCCACCACGCTCGCCAACGGCGTGGAGGTGATGGCGGCGCTGGCGACCAACGGCGTGCCGGCATTCGAGAGCGCCGTGGCGGGCTTCCTCGGCGACATGCTGGTCGGGAGCCAGTTCACGCCTGCTGCGGTGATGTCGGCGCTCGAGGCGGCCGTCGCCGACGACGCCCTCACGGCCCAGGAGATGGTGGCGCTGCTGCAGGACGTGCTCGTCGCACGCCTGGATCCCGCCGATCTTCCCGCCACCGCGGCACTGCAGAGCACGATCCTCACCGAGATCGACGCCCTCATCGCCGCCCATCACATCACCTTCGCCGAGGCCGTGACGGCGATGGCGTCATCCGCCTCCGGCCAGTCCGGCGCGATGCTTCTTGCCATTGGCGGCGAGATCGCCGCCTTCGTCGGCAGCCACGCGGGATCCGAGGCGGCCGCCGTCGCCGGCATCCTGGCGGCGTCGACCGGTGTCATCACCGGCGCGGAGGCGCTGGGCCTGCTGGTCGGCGAGGCCATTTGGGGAGGGGCGGACCTGCAGGTGGCGGCGGGCGGCGGCATTGCCGGGCTCGTCGCTGCCGGCAGCGTCACGTCGAATGGCGCCGCGATCGGCATCTACAACGCCTTCCTCAACAGCGGCCTCGCTCTCAGCCATCTGGTTGCGGTCACGGCGGGCCTGTGGGCCAACGGTGGCATCGGCGTCGGCGCCGAGGTGCTCTACCAGGTCGGCTCGCATGGCCTTGCGACCTATGCCGACCTCGCCGGCCAGCTTGCCACGGCCGTCGATGCCGGCACGCTTTCGGCCAGCGAGATGATCGATGGCGCCGTGGCTGTCGTCCTGCGCGCGAACAGCACTGCCGCCGGCGCGGACTTCGTTGCCGCGCTTATCACGCACGGTGTGATGGCGGCCGACGATGCGGTCGCCGAGCTCGGGGCATCGATCGCGCCGACCGGCCTCAGCGCCATCGACGTCGTCTCCATCATCGCCCATGTGACCGCCGACCTTCCGGCCTCCGCACACTTGCTCGGCGTCGGACTTGCGGAGCTTGCCGTCGCCGGGCAGCTGTCCTTCTCCGACGTCGGCACCGCCCTGTCGGATGCGCTCGCGAGCCTGGCCGTGCTGAGCTTCGCGCAAGCATCGACGCTGCTGATCGGCGCCGGCACGGTGGCGGAGGTTGCAGCACAAGCGGGAGCGGCGCTGATCGCCCTCATCGGCGGCGATGCCCAGCGCCTGGCCGACGCGCTCGACAGCATCGGCGACGCCATCGGCGACGGGACGCTCACCCCTGTCGGCGGCGTTGCGTTGATGGTCGGTATCGCCGAAGCGGGTGGGCAGAGCCAGAAACTGGCGGTGGCCGAAGCGCTGGATGCGCTGGTCCAGGCCGGCGTCGCCGCGTTCGGCAACGTGGCAGGCAGCCTGACGTCGGAGGTTACGGCTGAGCGCATGGCCGGCGCCGACGCCGTGTTCGTCTTGCTGCATCTGGTCCACGACACGACGTCGGCCGGCCAGTTCGTCTCGTTCATCAATTATCTGCTGGGTCAGGAGGCGCTTTCGGCCGGCGATGCGACCAGTGCTGTGCTGGCGGCGGTGCGCGATACCGTCTCCGTCGCGCCCGGCGCCGCGGTCGACCTGCTGATCAACCTGGCAGAGAACCATGTGCAGGCGCCGGTCGATGCCGTCGACAGGGCCGTCATCGTCCAGGCTGGCGCCGCGCTGGCGAGCCTGGTGACCGGTGGCGAGGTCACTGCCGCCTCGGTGCTGGACCAGCTCGCTTGGCCGCCCTTCGCCGTCGTGCCTTTGCTCGCCGCCATCGAAGCGGCCGCCGGCTCGCAGTCGTCGTTGGGGCAGGGCGCTCATGCGGCGCTGCTCACCCATGTGACGGGCGGCTTCATCTATGACGTCGTCCAGTATGTCGGCCAGCTGATCGGGCCGCAGGGGCTCACCGCGGCGCAAAGCCTGTCGATCCTCGTGGACATCGCGGTCCACGGCGGCGTCGAGGGGCAGATCGCGGTCGGGCAGGTGCTCGGGCGACTCCTCGCCGAGCATGCCGCTACGACGGCCGAGCTGCATGCGGCGCTGTACGTCGAGGACCTCTCCAACGAGGCGGCGGCGATGACGCTCGCCGCGATGATCGATCCTCTCGCCGCCACCATTCCCGTGGCGGTGCTGCAGCTGATCGTCGCCAACGTTCGGCTGCCGCAGGGCGCGGACAGCTGGCAGCCTTACGTCCAGCCGCTGATTGCGGCGCTATCGAGCGCGACGCTCGGCGAGGGGCCGATCTATCAGGCCAATGGCCTCAGCCTGGCGCAGGCGGTGCTGGCCATCTCGGCCTACGCCCGCGTCGGCGACACGGACGTCATGCATGACGCCGCCGTGGCGATTGCTGCGCTCGCCCAGGCAAGCCACGCGACGGACAGCGTGTTCGCCCTGCTCAGCCGCGCGCTGGTAAGCGACCCCCAATACGCCAATCTCGCCGGCAGGCAGATCGCCGAGGTCGGCGTCGCGCTCGGCTTTACCGCGGAGCAGACGGCGGAGGCCGTGGCGAACAGCGTCGACCACGGACTCACCGCTGCCGACGCCATCAACGTGCTGGCACGGCTCACCAGCTTCGACTCCAGCTCTTTCGGCCTCGTCTCGGGTGCGGCGATCGCCGACCTGACGGACGGGCACATCACGTCCTCGCAGGCGATGGACGTGCTGCTCGGCCTCAGCGGCGTCTCGGCCGACAACATGATGCTGCTCCTCGCGGGCTTTGCGGGCGCCGGCACGGCCGCCGACCAGCTCGCTGCAGGCCACGCCATCGCCCACCTCCCGGCTTTCGATGCCCAGCTGCTGATGCAGATCCCCGACAATGCGGTCAGCATGGTGGCGCTGGGGATCGCCTCCAGCGGCGCGCCCAACGCCGAGATACTCCTCATCGCCCTGTCGCTGCAGTCGGGCCAGGACCTGACCCCGGCGATGATGGCGGCTCTCGCCGCCGCCGCGGACGCGGGCACGCTGCCGGCCGCCGACGGCGTGCGCGCGCTGGCCTACCTCGGCGTCAACGTCGCCAACCTGCAGGGTGACGAAGCCTTGGCCCTGCGCACGGCTCTGCACGAAGAGCTCGTGGACCTCGTGCGCGATCATCTCAGTGGGGACGTGGCCGCGGGCATTCTCCTCACGTCGCTACCGGTAACGAGCTTCTTCGTGGACAAGATGCGGGCGGAAGCCGGCGGCATGCTGGCGGCGCTGGTCGATGCAGGGCTTGCAAGCGCGGCCGACATCACCGCCGCCCTGTCCGCCAGCCTGGCCGCCGGCACGAACACGCCGGCGGCGATCGCGGCCTTCATTGCCGGCGCGGCGCTCAACCGCGAGTACACGAATCCGTTTCCGACCTCGCATGACCTCGCGAAGGTGCTGGGCGACTTCCTGGGCGAGCTGATCGAGACGGGAAGCATCGGCATCAGCGACGCGATGGCGGGCGTTGCGGCCTCCCAAACGTGGTTTCGCATGGGCGATTTCGCGGGCGAGACCACGATGTTGGTGGCCGTGGCCGCGCACGATGCGGCAGGGCTGCAGGCGGCGGTCGGGCATGCCCTGGTCGCGGTCTACCAATCGGATTCGCTTTCCTTCATGTCGGTGTTCGATGCCCTGGTGGCCGTGGCGGACGGCCTGGCGGCTGGCAAGGCCAAGGACGTGCTCTTCGGCATGGCGGACGGCTTCCAAGGCCAGCCGTCCGGTCTTGGCGGGCTGTGGGCCGTGACGTCGGAGTTTGCGGCCTTGAACGCCCGCGGCGCCCTCACGGCGCAGGAAGTGGCGGATGGCGTGACGGCCGAGATTGCCGCGGGCAATTTCCCCACGGCATATGGCCTCAAATTCCTGGCCTACTGGGCGGCGGCCGACGTTTCCCTGGCCGGCGTTGCGGCCGACGAGATCGGCGAGCTGATGGGCACCGGCGTCACGGCAGTGCAGGTGATCGACGCGCTTCTCGACGCGCCGCGGCCGGTCAACGACGACATCTACCCCGATCCACCGGTCGTACTCGCCGTGGCCCGCATCATCGGCGGCCTGGGAGCGCTCGACCTCGTCACCTATGCCCACGCGGCCAATGCCATCGTGGCGGCAGAAGGCCACGGTACGCTCGCTACCGCCAACGCCGCCGCGATCCTGCTCGGTCTCGCCGAAACGGCGACCGATAGCGACATGGCCTTCCTGGCGATCGGGTTCCGCGACCTCATCCAGCGCGGGCTCGACCCCAGCGAAGTGGGATCGATCCTGTCCTGGGCACTTGAGCTCGATCTGGTCACCCATGTGCAGGCGTCGTCTTTCGTCGCCTTCGCCGCGTGGGCCATTTCCGATCGTCCCGATGCCGACCTCTACATGGCATCGTTTGGCAGCGCGGTCTTGGCCGGGACCGACCCGGCTGCCGCGGTGGCTGCGGTCGATCACGTCTACGAACTCGGCCTCCTCGCAGCCGAGGACGTCGTCAGCCTCCTGACCTACATGCACAACACCGCCGGCGCGCACACAAGGTGGGTCATCGGGCAAGAACTCTGGAAGATGTTCGAGGATGGCGGCTACGCGCTGGAGGACATTTTCGGGCAGGTCGTCGCCCACAACTCGATTTCCTGGATGCAAGGCTCGCTCATCGGCGCGATGGCGGCGACAGACGACGCTTCGCGGCAGATCACCGTTGGCCATGCGCTTGGTCAATTCATAACCGATGGCGGCATGTCGTTCGGCGATGCCTATGCGGGGCTCAACCTGACCGGCCTCAGCGGCGAGCAGTACGACATGCTGATCCTGAGCGTCGCTGGCGGCAGTGGGCCGGCGGTTCAGGTCGCCATCGGTGAGCAACGATTCGGCAGTGTGTTGGCCTGGATACCGGCAGGCGGCGTGGACCAAGGCGCCGTCGACCTTTTCGACAACGCCGTTGCGGCGGGTGCGCTGACGGTGCCTCAGCTCGTCGCGGTGCTGGTCGGCGTGGGCATGGCGCAGTACCCGGGTCCATACGCGGTCCAGACCTCGATCGGCGCCCTCGATGCTCTCGTCACGAGTGGCCGCATCACAGCCGAAGCGGCCATGATGGTGGTCGACAGCACGCTGCCGGCGATCGACGTGTCCGAGCTGATGTATTGGCTGGCCGTCGCTTCCAGGACGTCGTCGCTGCACGACGCCGTCGCCGAGGAGATTGTCGGGCTGATTTCGGACGGTGCCCTGAGCGCGGCGCAGGCCTTCGACTACATCAGGGAGATGATTGCGACGCCCCTGGATGTCGCCGACGCTCTGGCCATCTCCGGCAACACCGTCGCCAACCTCTATGTCAGCATCGCCGGCCACGGCGACGTCGCGCTGCAGGACGCGGCCGGCGCGCATCTCGGGGCCCTGCCGGGCGGACCCTATCTGTCGCCGATCGATGCGGCAGTGACCGGCGGCAGCCTCTCCGCCGAGGGCGCGGTGCATGTCATCGCGAGCCTGCTGGGAGCGCTCGCCTCCGATACTTCGGCCACGGCCCGCAACTGGGCCGTCTCCCACCTCGGTGACTATGTGTCTGACGGGCTGGTCGCTGTCGCGACCGTTTCGTCGGTTCTGGTCACTGCGGCCGAGCATGCGACGACGCCCGGGCTGACCTGGCTCGGCGCCGTCATGGGCGGCCTCGATCTAGACGTCGCCGTCATCCACGACGCCATCGCAGGCGGTGACCTCACCGTCGGGCAGGGGATGCGCTTGCTGCTCGGCATCGGCGCCGACGGCGAAGGCATCGACGCGACCTTCCTCGCGGCGCGCGCCGAGATCGCGGCGCTCGTCACGGCGGGCCAGGTGTCGGCGGCCCAGGTAATCGCCGAGGCGGCGACCTCGTCGCTCGACCAGGAGCACCTCGACGCCCTCGCGTTCGCGCTGGTCGGCCACGGCACAGCCGCCGACGATGCCGCCATCGCCGCCTACTTCGGCGCGCAGGCGACGGTGTTCGGCGATCTGGTCGGGCGGCAGGACGATTCGTTCTTCGCCGGCGTGGTCGACGAGGTCGGCCTCGTCTTCGCCAAGGTCCAGGGTGGCCAGATCACGGTCGCGCAGGCCATCGACGCCATCGAGGCGTACGCCGACGAGCATGGTATCTCGTCCTATGCCGGCGTCTATTCGCTGAACTCGCTGTTCAGCCGGTACGGCAACGGCGCCGGGGTGGCGGCGACCAATCTCGCGATGATCGACAAGATCGTGATCGGCGATCTGTCGGCGGAGCTGGCCGTACGGGTCGCCGAAGGCACGACCTCAGCCTACGTGCGCGATCCCGCGGGCGGCACCCACGTCGAGGCCGCCGACGCCACCGCGATCACCCAGCAGCAGGCCATCGACCTCCTGAACTGGGAGGCGACGCGCGCCTTCCTGCCGGAGAACGTCGATCTCGTGCGCTTCATGTTCGCCGACGATCTGTGGGTGGCGCGCCAGGTCCGCATCGATTCCAATCCGTTCACGCCGTTCTCGATGAACGCCGTGATCGACGCGGCGCGCATTGGCAATGCCTACTACAACACCGGCATCCAGGACGTCGGCCGCTCCGCCTACGCCTACGATCTCGCGCTGGTCGCGCTGATGGAGCAGGTGACCGCGGCGGACCGCCCGGCCGACCAGCAGGACTACACGATCGCGCTCAATGCGCTCAGCACGCGGCTGCTCAACGGTGGCGCCGAGGGCGCGCTGGTCGCCCAGTATGCCGTGGGCAACCTTTCCTTCGATCAGGTCCTGTTGGCGCTCGACAAGGAGGTGGCGGCTACCGCGCTGGGCTCGAGCGGCGCCGATCGCGAGATGATGCACGACATCTCGCTCGCCTGGCTGAACCTCAGCGCGCGCAAATACATCGCGCAGAATCCCGGAACTGAAGGCGCCATCGAGGCAGGCCAGCTCCTGCAGCAGCTCGGCGATGCGCAATATTCCGATGATCTCCTGACCGGCTTCGGCGCGCTGCTCGGCCTATCGTCGTCGGGCGCGACCGCCGTGATCTCCTCGCTCGACAGGCAGGAGGCCTACCAGGCGGCGTTCGACACGATCCGCGCCCGCACGCCGGCGACCCTGCCGCTGAATGAGCGCGACCAGGCAGTGCTGGACGTGCTGATCCCCATGGCCAACGGCATGCAGTTCGTGCTCGAGAGGCAACCGCTCGGCCGTGCCTTGCTCACGGTCGGTGATGACCCGACCGACGCTGCCAACTATGCCCGCCTGGGCGCCCAGGTAGGGGTCATCTTCGCCAACAAGCTCGCCGTCGATGCGATGTTTGCCGGCACGCCGTGGGGGGCGGCGATCACGGCCGCCAAGTTCGGCGCCCAGGTCGGCCTGTTCGTCCTCAGCATGGGCGCCGTGCAGGACGCAATCGGCGAGGGGCCGACGCTCTATCTGCGCGGCCAGCTCACCATCGCGGGCGCCACCGCGAGCCTGCTGGGCGACTCACTCTCCGACCTTGGCGCAGCCGGCGCGGAGATTGCGATCTCCTCGGCACCGCATTTCATCGCCTTCTCCGACGCCGTCGCCCACGGCGACGCCCAGGGCATCGCAAGCTCCATCGGCGAGCTGGCGGCCGACTACTACATGCTGCAGACCGGCGTCGATCCGCGCCTCTACGGCGCGGTCGGCGAGCGGTTTGCGGACCTGATCGTCCACCTCTTCACCGGCGACACCGGCGCGCTCGGCGACGACGTGCGGGCGCTGGGTTCGGCGTACCTCGACACCATCCTCAAGAACCCCTACCTCGCCGCTATCGGCAGCCGCATGGTCCAGTACGCCGAGACCATCAACGGGGCGCTGCACGACATCAACGATTCCTACCGCATCCTCGGCGAGAACGTTTACACCGGCCTGCTGCTTGTCGGCACCCGGCTCGACGGTGCGGGCAACGCCATCCGCGATGTGGCTCATAAGGTCGGCGGCTTCTTTACCGACATCCTGCATGGCCTCGGCATCGACGGGTACATTTCCGGCGCCACCGTCTTCGCCGATGCCAACTTCAACGGCGTGCTCGATCCCGGCGAAGTCTCGACCACCACCGACGCCACCGGCCACTACTCCATTACATCGAACGGCGCGCCGCTGATCCTGCAGGGCGGCGTCGATACGGCCACCAACCTCGCTTTCACCGGCACCATGCAGGCGCCCGCGGGTTCCACCGTGGTTACGCCGCTGACGACCCTCATCCAGAAGGTGGCGGCCTCGACCACCGGCGATCCGGTCGCAGCCCAGCAGCTCGTCGCCTCGGCGCTGGGACTCAATTCCAGCCTCGACCTCAACGATCTCGATACCGTCGCCGCCACCCGCACGGGCGTGTCGGGTGCCACGAATGCGTTCGCGGCGGCGTCGAGCATCCTCAATACCGTCTCGCTGCTGCACGCAGCGGGTGCCACCGACGCCTTCGATGCGCTGGCGGCGCGGATCGTCGCCACGAGTGGTCTCGACCTGACGGACAACGCCACCCTCATGGCCATCGCGGCAAGTGCGGGGCTCACCGGCGGTGTGGCCAACGCGGTCACGCAGCTTGCCCTCGCCAGCAACACGCTGACCGAGCAGGCGGCCGCCAGCGCGACCGATCCGATGCGGTTCTTGCGCTACGTGACGGCGGTGAGCATGGCGGCCCAGGGCGACACGGCACACGACCTGGCCGCCGCCGGCTCTGATGCCGGGCAGCTCGCCAATGTCCTCGCCGAGCATACCGGCGCCGGACTCTCCACTCAGGTCAGCGGCAATCGCATGCAGGTCGGCGGCTTCGGCGACACCGGCGCCGGCGGCGGCGAGGTGCCGCTCAAGATCAGTGCCGACGGCCATGGCATCGAGCTGGCACCGAACGGCGGCGTTTCGGTCGCCGGCAACTGGGTCCGACTCGCGGCCCAGGATGTCGGTTCGCACGCAGGCTCCACCGTGATGGTCTATACGGTCGACTCTTCCGGCAACATCATCGATCACAATGACGACCATGGCGGCAGTGCCTTGAGCGGGCTGCCGGCGCTCGGGTCGGTCGGCGGGGTGGAGGACGACCATGGCGGGAGCCTGCTGCTCGGCGCGCAGTCGGTCTACCTGGCCGCCGGGGAGCAGCTGCGCTTCGCCGTGCTGAGCGGCAACCAGGTCGTCGACGTGACACCCAACACCCAGTTCACCGCCCGCGGCGACGGCTCGCTGCAGGTCATGGTCGACGGTCTGCACCTGACCGCCGTGACCAACAACTCGCTGTCGGCCGCGACCACGCTCGCCGATGCGCAACGCGACATGGGCGATGCCTTCGTCTTCCTCAAGCACGGCCAGACTCTGAGTGTCGAGCTGGCCGGCAGCTCGGCCAACGTCAATACGCTGGGCTTCGTCCGCATCGACGTCGATGCGGCGACGGGGGCACGCAGCGTCGCCGGCGTGGCGTTCGGCGACACCGCGGCATTCTCCGCGGCTGTCCGCAGCCACATGGACGGCGGCCTCCATGAGGTCCATGGCGGCGACTTCGCCACCACGGTGAGCTGGACCGTGTCCGGCAACAGCGGCTACTACGCGCCGGTCCTGATCACGCCGTCCGGCCAGACCTTCGTCATCGGCACCGCCAATCCCGGCGGTCACGAGCAGATCCGCGTGTTCGGCGAGAACACGTTCGGCTTCGAGGACCTCGCCTACAACCAGGGATCCGACTACGACTACAACGACATGGTCATGCGGCTGAAGCCGACGTCGGACCACATCATCTGACGGGGCTGCGGCCTGTCATGCTTTTCTGGACCGCGAGCCTCCGGCTCGCTCATGAGCGCGCTGGAAGCGCGCGGTCCGGAAGACCATGACTACTCCGCCGCCATCGATCGCTTGACCGTGACGCCCTTCTCGGCGTCGAGCATGTAGTCGCGCGTCAGCGGCACGGCGTCCTGCTTCTGTGCGAGCTGGAGCTGGAAGACCATCTGGTTCATGTACCGGAAGGAGATCTCGCAACCGGCGAGATAGAACTCCCACATGCGGCAGAAGCGGTCGTCGTAGCCCGCGACCTGCTTGATGCGCTCGCGGTTGGCGAGGAAGCGCTGGCGCCAGTGGCGCAGCGTCTCGGCGTAGTGCAGGCGCAGGATCTCCATGTCGGTGACCCACAGCCCCACCTTCTCGATGGCCGCCATCACCTCGGACAGGGCAGGCGTGTAGCCGCCCGGGAAGATGTACTTGCGCAGCCACGTGTTGGTGCCGCCTGGCGGCTCCATGCGGCCGATCGAATGCAGCAGCATGACGCCGTCGTCGGCCAGAAGCTCCTTCACCTTGGTGAAGAACTCGACGTAGTGGGCCGAGCCGACATGCTCGAACATGCCGACCGAGACGATGCGGTCGTAGCGGCCGGGCTCCTGGCGGTAGTCGAGCAGCTTGAAGCGCACGCGGTCGGCCACGCCGCCCTCGAGCGCGCGACGGCTCGAGACGGCGTGCTGCTCCTTGGAGAGCGTGACGCCTGTCACGTCGACGCCGAACTGCTGGCTGAGGAACAGGCCCATGCCGCCCCAGCCGGAGCCGATGTCGAGCACCTTGAGGCCGGGCTGCAGCAGCATCTTGGCGGCGATGTGCTGCTTCTTGTCGAGCTGGGCCTGCTCCAATGGCTCGTCGCCGGTCTTGAAGTAGGCGCAGGAATACTGCCGATCGCGGTCGAGGAAGAAGTCGTAGAGCTGGTCCTTGAGATCGTAATGATGCGCCACGTTGCGCTCGGCGCGGCCGATCGGATTGTACTGTTGCAGGAAGCGTATCCAGCGCTGCAGGCAGTACGACCACTTCACCATCGGCGTCGCTTCGAGCGCCACGATGTTGCGGCCGACCAGGTCGAGCAGGTCGTAGATGTCGCCGCCTTCGACCGTGACCTTGCCGTCCATATAGGCTTCGCCCAGCGCCAGCCGTGGCCGGAGCGCCAGCCTGATGCCGGTCCACCGGGTGTGAATGCGAATAGTGACGTCCGGGCCGGGCCGCGCACCTTCGAGTCGATGATGCCTGCCGGCTGCATCGATGATGGTGAGCTGGCCTTCGTCCACTACACGGGCAAGAACCCGAGCTAGCAGCATTGCCGTACCTTCGGGGTGTTCGTTGTACTCAGTCGAAATGTTAATGCAGATGGCAATTTCAAGGCAAAGGCCGCACGAGAAATACTGCGCCCGACTGTGAAAATCTTTTGCATCGCGATTGCGTCGCAACTTCACGAATGCTACCACACACCTAGTGCAAATCACTCGCAGTGGGAGAGGTTCCGTGAAGCGTCGTGCAGTCCTAACGAGCGGATTGGCCTTTGGCGCCGGCGTTCTCATCCTACGCCGCGCGGAGGCGCAGGGCGCCGCACTCAACCTCTACTCGGCACGCCACTACAACACGGACGAGGCGCTCTACGGCAATTTCTCCGACCTGAGCGGCGTCAAGATCAACCGCATCGATGCCGAGCCCGATCCGCTGGTCGAACGGCTGAAGGCCGAGGGCGACAAGAGCCCGTGCGACGTCTTCATCACCACTGATGCCGGCCGCATCGAGCGCGCCCGCCAGATGGGCCTGCTTCAGCCCGTCACGTCGGAGGTCCTGACCAAGTCGGTGCCGCCGAACCTGCGCGATCCCGACAACAACTGGTTCGGCTTCTCCAAGCGCGCACGCGTGATCATGTACAACAAGGAGAAGGTGTCGGCGGCCGACGCGCCCAAGACCTACGAGGACCTGGCCGACCCCAAGTGGAAAGGCAAGCTGCTGATCCGCGCCTCGGGCCACATCTATAATCAGTCGCTGGTGGGCTCGCTGCTGGCGGCCAACGGGCCGGAGAAGACCGAGGCCTGGGCCAAGGGCGTCGCGGCCAACCTGGCGCGCGCGCCGCGCGGCGGCGACACCGACCAGATCAAGGGCGTGGCCGCGGGCGAGGCCGAGATCTGCGTTTCCAACACCTATTATTACGTCGGCCTCATGCGCTCCAAGAAGCCGGAGGACCGCGAGGTCGCGGCCAAGGTGGGCGTGGTGTTCCCCAACCAGGCCAACCGCGGCACGCACGTCAACATCAGCGGCGGCGCCGTGGCGCGCTACGCGCCCAACAAGGCGGTGGCGGTGAAGTTCCTCGAGTACCTGGTGTCGCCGCA
This sequence comes from Reyranella soli, assembly GCF_007992495.1. Classification (GTDB taxonomy): domain Bacteria; phylum Pseudomonadota; class Alphaproteobacteria; order Reyranellales; family Reyranellaceae; genus Reyranella; species Reyranella soli. The sequence goes on along the minus strand of NZ_BKAJ01000018.1, from coordinate 12,686 downwards.
GGCCCAGAAGTACTTCGCCGAGGGCAACTCGGAGTATCCGGTGGTGCCCGGCGTCGCGCTCTCGGCCGAGCTGCAGTCGCTCGGCACCTTCAAGGAAGACCAGCTCAACGCCCGCGTCTTCGCGCAGAACAACGCCGAGGCGCTGAAGATCATGGACCGGGCGGGCTGGAAGTAGGTTCAGGCTCGCTGTCATCCCGAGCGTAGCGAGGGACCTTTCCTGTTGCCTTAAAGGCCCCTCGCTTCGCTCGGGGTGACAGTTATCGCCGTCTTGCAGCGATCGCGCGACTCAACACGATCACCGGCGCCAGCGACACCACAACGATCACGATCGAGCCCACCGCGGCCTGCGCCAAGCGCTCGTCGGAGGCAAAGCGGTAGACGCCGATCGCGAGCGTATCGAGGTTGAATGGCCGGATCAGCAGGGTCGCCGGCAGCTCCTTCATCACCTCGACGAAGGCGACGACGGCGGCCGTCAGCATCGGCCCGCGCAGCAACGGCAGATGGATGCGCCGCAGCACTTCGCGCGGCCCGGCACCCAGCACGCGGGCGCTGGCATCCATCGCGGGATCGATGGCCGCGAGACCGGGCGCAATGTTGGCGAGGCCGACAGCCAGGAAGCGCACCGTATAGGCGAGCAGCAGCGCGAACGCCGTGCCGCTCAGCAGCAGGCCGCTCGGCAATCCAAGAATGGCGCGACTCAGCCGGTCGATGCCGTGATCGGCCAGTGCGAGCGGCAGCAGGATGCCGACGGCGATGACGGCGCCCGGGATGGCGTAGCCCAGGGCGGCGAACTCGATCAGCCGGTTGAGCGCGCGGCGGCGCACCAGGCGGCCGGCGTAGCTCAGGAAGAGGGCGAGGGCGACGATGATCACGGCGGCCGCGGCGGCGAGGCCCAGGCTGTTCAGGGCGTCGCCCAGGAAACGCGAATCGCCGACGACGGCGCCCGATCTCCAGGCGAGCTGGGCGAGATGGAGGGTCGGCACGACGAAGCCCACAACGATGGGCAGCGTGCAGGCGAGGAGGGCGGCCGCCGCCATCCACGACCTGAGCTCGGCGGGATCGCCCTGGTGGCGCAGGTTCGAGGCGATGCTATAGCGCGCGCGGCCGCGTGAACGGCGCTCGACCAGGATCAGCAGGCCGGCGATGGCGATCAGCACCAGCGCGATCTGCGCCGCGCCCTCGCGATTGCCGAGCCCGTACCACGTCCGGTAGATCGCCGTCGTCAGCGTCTGCACGCCGTAATACTGGACGGTGCCGAAATCGGCGAGCGCCTCGAGCAGCGCCAGCACGACGCCGGCGGCGATGGCGGGCCGCGCCAGCGGCAGGCCGACGCCGAAGAAGGTGCGCCACGGGCCGTGGCCCAGGATGCGGCTCGCCTCGATCAGCGCGTGCGACTGCGTGAGGAAGGCGGTGCGCGCGGCGAGGTAGACGTAGGGGTAGAGGACCAGCGTGAAGAGCAGGGCGACGCCGCCCGCCGAGCCGAGGTCGGGGAACCAGTAGTCGCCGCGGCTCCAGCCGGTGGCCTGGCGCAGCGCGCCCTGCACGGGCCCGGCGAAGGCCAGAAGGTCGGCATAGGCGTAGCCGATGATATAGGTCGGCAGGACCAGCGGCAGCAGCAGCGCCCATTGCAGCAGGCGGCTGCCGGGGAAGCTGCACATCGTCACCAGCCACGCCGTGCCCGCGCCGATGATGGTGGTGCCGAAGCCGACGACCAGCAGCAGCACCAGCGTGTTGAAGAAGATGTCGACGAGCTGGGTGTCGGCGAGATGCCGCCACAGGTCGGCCTGCAGCGTGAACAGGCTCGACGCCACGCCGACCAACGGCAGCGCCACGATGCCCGCGATGACCATTGCCCCGACGCGCCAGATCATGGCTGGGAGCGCGGGCCTCTGGCCCGCATCATGATCATGAGCGGGCCGGAGGCCCGCGCTCCCAAAGAAAAACGCATGCCACCGGTGACCGGTGGCATGCGCCAAAACGAGTGCACGAAGCGCTCGTTACTGCTTTTCGGCCGGTGCTTCCTCGGCCTCGGCCGGCGTCTCGGCAGCGGCCTCGCCTTCGGCGGGCTTGGCCTCGAACAGCGCGGCGGCCTGCGCGGCGGCGCGCTGGGCGGCTTCCGCCGCCTCGAGCGCCGCACGCTCGTTCTCGGCGACCAGCGTGCCGCCCTTGGCGAGGAAATCCGCCTCGTCGGGCGAACGGGCGACCAGCACGCTGATCTCGACCGCGACCTCCGGATGGAGGTGGATCTTGATCTTGTGCGTGCCGAGCGTCTTGATCGCCTTGTCGAGCTCGACCTGGCCGCGCTCGATCTTGACGCCCTGAGTGGCGGCGCCGTCGGCGATGTCGCGCGAGGTCACCGAGCCGTAGAGCTGCAGGGCCTCGGAGGCCTGACGGATCAGCGTGACCTTGAGGTCGGCCATCTTGGCCGCCACCGCCTCGGCGTCCTTGCGGCGCTCGAGGTTCTGCGCCTCCAGCGTCTTACGCTGCGATTCGAAGTAGGTGATGTTGTCCTTGGTGGCGCGCAGGGCCTTCTTCTGCGGCAGCAGGTAGTTGCGGGCGAAGCCGGGCTTCACCTTCACAACATCCCCCATCTGGCCGAGCTTGGGCACGCGCTCCAGCAGGATGACGTTCATCGGCATGATCGTTCTCCGCTAGGCGATGACGTAGGGCAGCAGCGCCAGGAAACGCGCGCGCTTGATCGCCTGGGCGAGCTCGCGCTGCTTCTTGGACGACACGGCCGAGATGCGGCTCGGCACGATCTTGCCGCGCTCCGAGACGAAGCGCTGCAGCAGGCGCACGTCCTTGTAGTCGATCTTCGGCGCATTGGCGCCGGAGAACGGGCAGCTCTTGCGGCGGCGGGTGAAGGGACGACGTTGGGCGCTCATTCTTCTTCTCCCGGAACGATGGCTGCGATCGGCGCCTCATCGCCGAAGCGCGGACGCTCGCGGCGCGGCGGACGATCACCCCAGCGGTCGCCACGATCGCGGTCGCCGCCCGGACGGTCCGACTTCTCGGCGCTGCGGATCATGATGGCCGACGGGGCTTCCTCGAGCTCGTCGACACGCACAGTCAGGAAACGGATGATGTCTTCGTTGATCGACATCGTGCGCTCCAGCTCCTTGATGGCGGCCGGCGGGGCATCGAGGTTGAGCAGGGTGTAGTGACCCTTGCGGTTCTTCTTGATGCGGTAGGTGAGGGAACGCAGGCCCCAGTACTCCTTCTTGGAGACGGTGCCACCGAGCCCGGTGACCAGTTCGGAGAACTGGGTGGTCAGGGCCTCCACCTGCGTCGTCGGGACGTCCTGACGCGCAATGAAGACATTCTCATAGAGTGCCATGAAACGAACGGCTCCTTATGGCTGTTAGCGACCCGGCGTTCGTCGTGCCCGTATTATAAGGTCGACCGGCAACCGCCCGGATCTAGCCGGCCCTTCGCGGTATTGCTTGGGTCGGCAAGGAGATCGAGGCCGATTTAGGCCCCGAAGAGCGGCGGTTATACAGGCAAATCCCCCGAAATCAAGGCGTTCCGGCCTTGCTTTGAGTTCCTCTCCCCCGCTAGGGGAAGAGCCTGAAATCGAGTTGTAACGCCAAGAACACAAGGGAAACGGCCCATGAGTCGCGCTTTCGTCTTTCCGGGACAGGGGTCCCAGGCCGTCGGCATGGGGGCCGACCTGGCCGGGGCCTTTTCCACCGCCCGGGACGTCTTCCACGAGATCGACGAAGCGCTGAAGCAGAATCTGTCGAAATTGATGCGGGAAGGGCCTGAATCCGACCTGGTCCTGACCGAGAACGCCCAGCCGGCGCTGATGGCCGTCAGCATCGCGGTCGTGCGCGTCCTGGAAAAGGACGGCGGCAAGCCGTTGGCCAGCCTGGCGAGCCACGTCGCCGGCCATTCCCTCGGCGAGTATTCGGCGCTGACGGCCGCTGGCGCCCTGCAGCTCGCCGATGCCGCACGGCTTCTGAAGCTGCGCGGCCAATCGATGCAGAAGGCGGTGCCGGTCGGCGAGGGCGCCATGGCAGCGCTGCTGGGCATCGAGCTCGAGCCGGCGCAGGAGGCCTGCAAGGAAGCCGCGCAAGGCGAGATCATCGCGGTCGCCAATGACAATGGCGGCGGCCAGGTCGTGGTGAGCGGCCACAAGGCGGCCGTCGAACGCTGCATCGAGACGGCCAAGGCGCACGGCGCCAAGCGCGGCATGCTCTTGCCGGTGAGCGCACCGTTTCATTGTCCGCTGATGCAGCCTGCAGCCGACGCCATGCAGAAGGCGCTGGAGACGGTGACGCTCGGCACACCGCGCGTGCCGCTGATCGCCAACGTGCTGGCGTCGGAGATCACCGAGCCCAACGCCATCAAGCAGCGGCTGGTCGAACAGGTTACCGGACTGGTCCGTTGGCGTGAGAGCGTGCAGTACATGAAATCGCAGCGCGTCGAGGCGCTGGTGGAGTGCGGCTCGGGCAAGGTGCTGTCGGGTCTGGTCAAGCGCATCGACAAGGAGATGACCGGCCTGGCGCTGAACACGCCGGCGGATATCGAAGGTTTTCTGAAAACGGTTTGATTCCTTCTTTGCTCCTCCCCCGTCATACGGGGGAGGATACAGGAGGGAAAAGCCGCATAGACGATCTCTCAAGGAATGAGATCATTCCGATCTGAAATTGCCGATATCAGCGATGTTGCTCGCCCCCTCCTGTATCCTCCCCCGTATGACGGGGGGAGGAGATGAAAACGTAGCTTAGGAGACCCAATGTTCGATCTTTCCGGCAAAACCGCGCTGGTGACCGGCGCCTCGGGCGCCATCGGCGGCGCCATCGCCCGCGCGTTGCACAAGCAGGGCGCCACGGTGACGCTGTCGGGCACGCGCACCGATGCGCTCGAGAAGCTGAAGGGCGAGCTCGGCGATCGCGCGCATGTCATCGCCGCGCGCATGGACGACGCCGCCGACATCGATCGCCTGGTCAAGGAGGCCGAGGCGGCGATGGGCAAGATCGACATCCTGGTCAACAACGCCGGCATCACGCGCGATAACATCTCGATGCGCATGAAGGACGAGGAGTGGGAGAAGGTGCTTCAGGTGAACCTGACCGGCACCTTCCGGCTCACCCGGGCGACCATGCGCGGCATGATGCGCCGCCGCCACGGCCGGGTGATCAACATCACCTCGATCGTGGGCGTCACCGGCAATCCCGGCCAAGCCAACTATGCCGCCGCCAAGGCGGGCCTGATCGGCATGTCCAAGTCGCTCGCCCAGGAGCTCGCCTCGCGCGCCATCACGGTGAACTGCGTGGCGCCGGGCTTCATCGCCACGCCAATGACCGACGTGCTGACCGACGAGCAGAAGAAGGCGATTCTCGGCCGGGTGCCCGCCGACCGGCTGGGCACGCCCGACGATATCGCCGCCGGGGTGGTCTACTTGGCCAGCGACGAGGCGGCCTACGTCACCGGCCAGACCCTGCACATCAACGGCGGGATGGCGATGATCTGAGGAGAAAGGCTGCAAGTCACTGATTCTGTGGGCTTTCCGGCGCTAGCCAATAGGGGGGCACCTATGTATAAGAGCCGGAAATCGCCATCCCCTTGGGCGAAACAGGTTTCTTGAGAATACGGGAAGGACAAGAAAATGAGCGATATTGCCGAGCGCGTTAAGAAGATCGTCGTGGAGCATCTGGGCGTCGAAGCGGCGCAGGTTAAGGAAGATGCCAAGTTCATCGACGATCTGGGCGCCGACAGCCTGGATACGGTCGAGCTGGTGATGGCATTCGAAGAGGAATTCGGGATCGAGATTCCCGACGATGCCGCCGAGAAGATCCAGACCGTCGGCGACGCCATCGGCTTCATCAAGAGCAACGCCAAGTCCTGATCGTCTCCTGCAGCAAGGAGAACAGGCAATGAGGCGAGTCGTCATTACCGGCATGGGGATGGTGACGCCGCTGGGCGACGGCGTCGACACCAACTGGCGGCGCCTGATGGCGGCCGAGTCCGGCATCCGGTCGATCCAGGCCTTCGACACGTCTGATCTTGCGACCAAGATCGCGGGCGAGGTGCCCCAGGGCGACAAGGCCAACGGCCACTTCAACGTCGACAGCTATCTGGCGCCCAAGGACCAGCGCAAGCTCGACAAGTTCCTGATCTTCGGTATCGCTGCCGCGGAGCAGGCGGTCGAGGATTCGGGCTGGAAGCCGACGGACGAGGAAAGCCTCAACCGCACCGGTGTGATGATCGGCTCGGGCATCGGCGGCCTGGAGACGATCTACGAGACCTCGCTGGTTCTGAAGGAGCGCGGCCCGCGTCGCGTCAGCCCGTTCTTCATCCCCTCGGCGCTGATCAACCTCGCCTCCGGCCAGGTCTCGATCAAGTACGGCTTCAAGGGACCGAACCATTCCGTGGTCACGGCCTGCGCCACCGGCGCCCATGCGCTGGGCGACGCTGCGCGCCTGATCCAGTGGGAGGACGCCGACGTCATGGTGGCGGGCGGCGCCGAGGCCGCGATCTGCCGCATCGGCATCGCCGGCTTCAACGCCTGCAAGGCGCTGTCGACCGACTTCAACGACACGCCGACCCAGGCGTCGCGGCCGTGGGACAAGCGGCGCGACGGCTTCGTCATGGGCGAGGGCGCGGGCGTCGTCGTGCTCGAGGAGTACGAGCACGCCAAGAAGCGCGGCGCCAAGATCTATGCCGAGGTCATAGGCTACGGCCTGTCGGGCGACGCCTACCACATCACCGCGCCGTCGGAAGACGGCGATGGCGCCCAGCGCGCCATGAAGGCCGCGCTGAAGCGCGCCAAGCTCAACACCGACCAGATCGACTACGTCAATGCCCACGGCACCTCGACCATGGCCGACGTGATCGAACTCGGCGCGGTGAAGAAGACGTTCGGCCAGGATGCCTACAAGCTCTCCATGTCGTCGACCAAGTCGGCGACGGGGCATCTGCTGGGCGCCGCCGGCGCCATCGAAGCCATCTACTCGATCAAGTCGATCATCGAGCAGGCGGTTCCGCCGACACTCAATCTGGACGAGCCTGACGAGGGTTGCGACATCGATCTCGTCGCCAAGCAGGCCAAGCAGCGCAAGGTCCGCTACGCGCTCAGCAACTCGTTCGGCTTCGGCGGCACCAACGCCTCGTTGATCTTCGGCCCCGTCTGATCATCGGAGCTGGGCGTGCTCAGCTATTTCCGTTGGGTCCTGTTCTTCGTCGCACTGTTCGTCACCCTGATGGGTGGCGCGCTGTGGCTTGGCAATCAGCTGCTGGGGGCGGCAGGCCCGCTCGACAAGACGAAGAACATCGTCATCCCGCGCGGTGCCGGTCCGCAGACCATGGCCAAGGTGCTGAAGGAAGAAGGCGTCATCGACCACGAGCGGTTGTTCCGGGTGGCGGTGATGATCGATCCGACGCCCAAGCCCATCAAGGCGGGCGAGTACGAGATCCCGGCGCACATCTCCATGCTGGCGTTGCTCGACCTGCTGCAGTCGGGCAAGCAGGTCCAGCGCCGACTGACCGTAGTCGAGGGCATGACCACGCCCGAGGTGATCGAGCTGGTGAAGAACACGCCGGCGCTTTCGGGCGAAATCACGCTCGACCTCAAGGAGGGCGATCTCCTGCCCGAGACCTACTTCTACTCGCGCGACGACACGCGCGACGGGCTGCTGATGCGCATGAAGGAGGCGATGGACAAGACGCTGGACGAGGCCTGGCGCAAGCGCGCCGCCGGCCTGCCGCTCGCCAACCGGCGCGACGCGCTGATCCTGGCCTCGATCGTCGAGAAGGAGACGGCGATCCCGGCCGAGCGGCCCAAGGTGGCGGCCGTCTACATCAACCGGTTGCGCCGGCGCATGAAGCTCGAGAGCGATCCGACAACCATCTACGGCATCACCCAGGGCAGGGTGCCGTTCAACCGCGAGCTGACGCGCGCCGATCTGCAGTCGAACTCGCCGTACAACACCTACGTCGTCACCGGCCTGCCGCCGGGCCCGATCTGCAATCCCGGCCGCGCCTCGATCCTGGCGACGACCAATCCGGCGCGCGACCGCGCGCTGTGGTTCGTGGCCGACGGGCAGGGCGGGCACGCCTTCGCCACGACCCTCGCCGAGCACAATCGCAACGTCGAGCGCTGGCGTCAGATCCAGCGCGACCGCGCCGAGCAGCAACAGCAGCAGTCGCAGACGCCGCCGGGCACGCCGTCGCCGCCGCCTCCTCCCGGCCAGCAGCGACCGGCACCGAGACAGTGAGCCATGCCGTTTGTGCTGGCCCTGGTCCTCTTGGCCGCCGGCGCTCTCGGCATCGCCTGGTTGCTGCGCGCCAATCCGTCCTCGGTGGCGCGCGGCATGCGCATCGCGCTGGTCGTGCTGGGCGCCATCGCTGTCGGCGGCATGCTGATCTTCGGCCTGCGCTTCCTGCCGAGCCTGCTGCCGGAGCTGTTCGGCCTGGCCGGCCTGGTGATCACCGGCCTGATCGCTCGCGCGCTGCGCAGCCGGCCGTCCGGCGGCTTCAGCTCGCCCGGCACGGGACGGCGCACCGAGGTCCGCACGTCCATCCTGCAGGCCTGGATCGATCACTCTACCGGTGACGTCGGCGGTACGGTGCTCGCCGGCCGCTTCGCCGGGCGCACGCTCGACCAGCTGTCCGACAGTGAGCTTCTGGACCTTCACGAAGAATGCCGGACCGACGCCGATTCGCTGCGCGTGATGGAGGCCTATCTCGACCGGCGGCTCGGTGTCGACTGGCGGACGACTCGGCAGCCGCCGCCCCGCGGCCCACGCACCGACATGACGCGCGAGGAGGCGCTTGCGGTGTTGGGGCTCGCCGAAAGCGCCAGCGAGGAGGAGATCAGGGCGGCGCACCGGCGCCTGATCCGCCGCACGCATCCCGATGCCGGCGGCACCGCCGACCTTGCGGCCCGCATCAACCGCGCAAAGGACGTACTGCTCGGTGGTTAATAAGTGGTTGAACTTGCGGGGTCTTCCCGGGCATGGCAACAACCTGCGTCCCGGTGAGCGAGCACCAAAGAGGTCGATGAAGCATGCCGCAGCGCGTCCGTAAAGCCGTCCTGCCCGTGGCGGGTTTGGGTACCCGGTTCCTGCCCGCCACCAAGGCGATGCCCAAGGAGATGCTGACTGTCGTCGACCGGCCTTTGATCCAGTACGCCGTCGAGGAATGCCTGGCGGCGGGCATCGAGGAATTCGTGTTCGTCACCGGCCGCAACAAGAGCGCCATCGAGGATCACTTCGACGCCGCCTATGAGCTGGAAGCGACGCTGAAAGAGCGCGGCAAGAAGAACGAGCTGAAGCAGACCCAGGATGCTGCCATCAAGCCCGGTAACGCGATCTTCACGCGCCAGCAGCGCCCGCTCGGCCTCGGTCACGCCGTGTGGTGCGCGCGCGACTGGATCGGCCGCGAGCCGTTCGCTGTGCTGCTGCCCGACGAGCTCACGATCGACTCGCCGAGCTGCACGGCGCAGCTCGTGGCGGCGCACAACAAGACCGGCGGCAATGTCGTCGCTGTGATGGACGTGCCACGCGAACAGACGAAGAGCTACGGCATTGCAGCGGTGAAGCCCGAGAAGGACGGACTGCAGGAGATCACCGGCCTGGTCGAGAAGCCCAAGCCCGAGGTCGCGCCCTCGACGCTCGCCATCATCGGCCGCTACGTGCTGGTCCCCGAAGTCTTCGACCATCTCGACAAGCACGAGACCGGCGCCGGCGGCGAGATCCAACTCACCGACGCCATGGCCAAGATGATCGGCAGCAAGCCGTTCCATGCCTTGACCTATGCCGGTCAGCGTTATGACTGCGGCGGCCGGCTGGGCTTCCTCGAGGCCAACGTCGCCGTCGCGCTCAACCGCTCCGACACGGCTACGGATACGCGGGCGCTGCTCGCCCGCCTGTTGAAGGGCTAACTTCAATGCGTATCGCCATGATCGGCTCGGGCTATGTCGGACTGGTGTCCGGCGCCTGCTTCGCCCAGTTCGGCCATGATGTCGTTTGCATCGACAAGGAGGAGGGCAAGATCGCCCGCCTGCGCAAGGGCGAGATGCCGATCTACGAGCCCGGCCTCGACAAGCTGGTCGCCGACAACGTCAAGGCCGAGCGGCTGTCCTTCAGCACCAAGCTCGGCGATGCCGTGGCCAACGCCGATGCCGTGTTCATCGCCGTCGGCACGCCGACCCGGCGCGGCGACGGCCATGCCGACCTGAGCTACGTCTATGCCGCGGCCGCCGAGGTCGCCGACGCGATTCGCGGCTACACCGTGGTGGTGACCAAGTCGACGGTGCCGGTCGGCACCGGTCGCGAGGTCGCGCGCATCATCCGCGAGACCCAGCCGTCGGCCGAGTTCGACGTCTGCTCCAACCCGGAGTTCCTGCGCGAGGGGGCGGCGATCGAGGACTTCATGAAGCCCGACCGCGTCGTCATCGGCGTCGAGAGCCAGCGCGCGCGTGACGTGATGGCGGGCATCTACCGGCCGCTCAATCTGATCCAGACGCCGATGGTGTTCACCAACATCGAGACGGCCGAGGTCACCAAGTACGCCGGCAACGCCTTCCTTGCCACCAAGATCACCTTCATCAACGAGATCGCCGATCTCTGCGAGAAGGTCGGCGCCGACGTCCACGACGTGGCGCGCGGCATCGGGCTGGACGGCCGCATCGGCCGCAAGTTCCTGCATCCCGGGCCGGGCTTCGGCGGCTCGTGCTTCCCTAAAGATACGCTGGCGCTCGCCTACACCGCCCGCGAGGTCAACGCACCGCAGACCATCGTCGAGCAGGTCATTGAGGTGAACAACGCGCGCAAGAAGCGCATGGCCCGCAAGGTCATCGATTTCTGCGGCGGCTCGGTGAAGGACCTGACCGTGGGCGTACTCGGCCTCACCTTCAAGCCCAACACCGACGACATGCGCGACGCACCCTCGCTCGACATCGTGCCGGCGCTGCAGTCGGCCGGAGCGAAACTCCAGGCGTTCGATCCCGAGGGCATGAGCGAGGCCGGCAAGCTCCTGAAGGGCATCAACTTCACCAAGACCGCCTACGAGGCGGCGTTCGAGGCCGACGTCCTGGTGGTGATCACCGAATGGCACGAGTTCCGCGGCCTCGATCCGCGCCGCATCAAGCAGGTCATGCGCCAGCCGCGCATCGTCGACCTGCGCAACATCTTCAATCCCGAGGAGATGCGTGGCCTGGGTTTCACCTATGAGGGGGTAGGGCGTCCCCAGCCACGCAACTGACGTCCCAGCAACCGGAGCCTTTTTGAATGAGCCACACGGCGCACAAGTTCGACCCCAACATCCTGCGCGAGTACGACATCCGCGGGGTCGTCGGCAAGGAAGTGCATGCCGCCGACGCGCGAGCCATCGGCCGCAGCTTCGGCACGATGGTGCGTCGCAACGGCGGGAAACGGGTGGCGCTGGGCTATGACGGGCGGCTGAGCTCGCCCGAGCTGGCGGCCGCCTGCATCGAAGGCCTGACCGCGGCCGGCCTCGACGTCACCAGCATCGGCGTGGCGGCGACGCCCATGCTCTATTTCGCCGTCTATCACCTTGATGCCGATGCCGGCATCCAGATCACCGGCTCGCACAATCCGCCCGACTACAACGGCTTCAAGATGATGATGGGCAAGAAGTCGTTCTTCGGCGAGGAGATCCAGAAGCTGGGCGCCATCGCCGCCAAGGGCGACTGGGAGAGCGGCCAGGGCAAGGTCGTACAGAAGAACATCCTTGCCGACTATGCCGCACGCCTGTTGAAGGACGTGAAGCCCGGCAAGAAGCTCAAGGTCGCCTGGGACACCGGCAACGGCGCGGTCGGCGTGTCGATCCGCGCCGTCCTCGACAAGCTGCCGGGCGAGCATTTCGTGCTGAACGAGAAGGTCGACGGCACCTTCCCGGCGCACCATCCCGATCCGACGGTGCCCAAGAACCTCGAGCAGCTCATGGCCGAGGTGAAGAAGCAGGGCTGCGACCTCGGCATCGCCTTCGACGGCGACGGCGATCGCATCGGTGCGATCGACGGCAAGGGCCGCGTGCTGTGGGGCGACCAGCTCCTGGTGCTGTGGTCGCGCGACGTGCTCAAGAACCATCCCGGCGCGACCATCATCGCCGACGTCAAGGCGAGCCAGGTACTGTTCGACGAGATCGCCAAGGCCGGCGGCAAGCCCATGATGTTCAAGACCGGCCATTCGCTGATCAAGAGCAAGATGGCCGAGATCAAGTCGCCGCTGGCCGGCGAGATGAGCGGCCACGTCTTCTTCGCCGATACCTTCTATGGCTTCGACGATGCGCTCTATTGCGGCCTGCGCCTGCTCAACATCGTGGCCAACAGCACGGAGAGCCTGGCCGACATGCGCGACGGGCTGCCCCAGCCGATCAACACGCCGGAGCTGCGCTTCGACTGCGCCGACGAGCGCAAGTTCGGCGTGGTCGACGAGGTGAAGGCGCGCCTTAAGACGGCGGGCGCCAAGTTCTCCGACATCGACGGCGTGCGCGTCAGCACCAAGGACGGCTGGTGGCTGCTGCGCGCCTCCAACACCCAGCCCGTGCTGGTCGCGCGCTGCGAGGCGGCCGACCAGGCCGGGCTGGACCGGCTCATGGCCGACCTGAAGGCGGCCCTGTCGGCGAGCGGTGTCACGCTCCCCGATGACGCGGGCAGCGGACACCACTGATGCTTTTGCCGGACCGCGGGCCTCCAGGCCCGCTCATGCTCATCGGAG
>NZ_BKAJ01000017.1 GCF_007992495.1 Reyranella soli | reverse complement strand
CTCCGATGAACACCTTCTTCTTCTACGGCACGCTGCTCGATCCCGACGTCATGGCGCTGGTGATCGGCCGCCGCCTGCCGCCGTCGGTCTTCGTGCCGGCGATCCTGCCCGGTCATTCGCGACGCCGGGCAAAGGGCGCGACCTATCCCGTCGTCGTGCGCAATCTGGGCGATCGGGTGCAGGGCGTGGTGGTCGGCGGCCTCACGTTGCGCGACGTGGCGCGGCTCGCGGCCTATGAGGGCCCGGGCTACCGGATCGCGCGCCTGAAGGTGCGGATTGGCGGCGAGATCGCGACGGTGTCGGTGTTCGAGCCGATCGTGGCGCGCCTGCAGCCGTCGACGTCGCCCTGGGACTACGCGCTATGGAAAGGCCGCCACAAGCGGCCATTCGTCGGTCGGCTGAGACGGGCGTTCAGCGCGCGTTAGGCGTATTCCAGGCGGTGACCTGGATCGCCGAGCAGTAGATCTTCTTCTTCTCCAACCGCTTGCAGCCGTCGACGGCCTGCGCCTGGGAGAGGTTGGTGAGACGAGCGCGGTGGAAGGTCTTGTTGGCCATCTGCACCTCGTCGACGGCCGCCGTGATCGAGCGCATGTCGACCAGCGTCGAGGAGGCGCGTTCGAGCGCGAGCTGTGCCGCCTGCGGATCGTTGAACGAACCGACCTGGATGACCCAGCTGCCGATCGGCGGACCGTTGGGCGCCGCGCTGCCTTCGGCCGGCGGCGGCACGGCGGGGCCGGCGACGCGCTGGCCGGCTTGCGCCTGGGACTGAGGGGCAGGCGTCGGTGCGGTGGCCGTGAAGCCGGCCAGCGGCTGCGCGTTCGCCACCGCAAGCCGTGGCGTGCTCTCGGGAATGACCAGGCTGGGATCGAAATTGGCCGAGCTGTAGCGGGCCGACGGCGGCTTGCGGACGTTGGTCCAGGCCGAAAGCCGCATGGTTGCCGCCGAGGCGAAGCCCTGGTCCATCAGCATGGCCATCATGCGGTCGCGCTGGCCGGCGCTGTCGCCGCCCATCACCACGCCGATCAGGCGGCGGTTGTCGCGCATCGCCGACATCACAAGGTTGAAGCCCGAGGCGTTGGTGTAGCCGGTCTTGAGCCCGTCGGCTCCTTCGTAGGAGCCGAGCATGCGGTTGTGGTTCTCCAGGATGCGGCCGCGGTATGGCCAGCTCTGCACCGAGAACACCGGATAGTAGTGCGGGAAGTCGCGCATCAGCGCGAAGGCGAGCCGCGCCATGTCGCGCGCCGTCGTGACCTGCTCGCGGTTGGGCAGGCCCGAGGCGTTGCGGAACACCGTCTGCGTCATGCCGAGCTGGCGCGCCTTGCTGGTCATCATCGCAGCGAAGCTCGCCTCGTCGCCGCCCAGCGCCTCGGCCAGCACCATGGCCGCGTCGTTGGCCGAGCGCGTCACCAGTGCCATCGTGGCGTCGCGCACGCTGACCGTGCCGCCCGGCGGCAGGCCCATCTTGGTCGGCGGCGCGTTGAGCGCGTTGATCGACACCGGCAGGCCGTCGCCCAGCGAGAGGCGGCCCGAGTCGAGCGCCGAGAAGGTGAGGTAGATCGTCATCAGCTTGGTGAGCGACGCCGGATGGCGAAGCCCGTCGGGCTGATCGGACGAAAGCTCGCGCCCGCTGGCGGCATCGAGGATGATGTAGGCGTCGCGGCCATCGACGGCAGGGTTGGCGACCCAGCTCGAGGCGGCGGCTGGCCGCACGGCCTTGGCTTTGCCGGTCGGCGCCGCACGTTTGACCGGCGGCGATTGCGCATTGGCGTCGCCGGGCAGCAGCGCAGCAACAAGAAGGAACGCTGCGGCTAGCAGGGAGAGACCGGCCGCGATGCGACGTAGAGGGGATGTCATCGCAATTACGCCATTACCAAAGTCTATATTTTTGTGCCCAAGCAAAGACTTAGAGGCAGTTCCTCGACAATACTCAAATTTGTGGGGTTATGCAACTTTTTAGCCGCCGCCTTGACGCCCAAGTTAGCATGGAAACTGGCTTGCAAATTGCCTGCCCCATTACGGAGAGCTCGCGATGAAATGGATGTTTGTGGCTGCCTTCGGGTGCGCCTTGGCGGTGTCGTCGACGGCCTCGGCCCAGCGGCCTGACCGCTACGTCGATCCGCCGATCGTGCGCAGCTTCAACTGGTTCGCCTTTGTCGGCGGCGACGATATCCGGGCCAATTGCGGCAAGGACGGGCGCAATCGCATGCGCTTGATCTACAACGCGATCTATTCCGAGCAGGTCAGGACCTACGAGCTCTTCCTGCAGCCCGACGGAACGACGGGCCTCGGTATCGGCGTGCTGGCCGACCAGGGCGTGGTGTCGAACGTGCTGATGTTCAACGGCGGCGACGCGCTGAAGCCGTGGAGCATGAAACGCGGCGAGCGCATCCTGACTGTCGGCGAGACCCGGGAGCTGATGGCGCTGTTCCAGGCGAGCGCCGCCTTCGGCCCGCCGCGCGATGGCCTGCGCCTGCCCGACGTGGACTTCTGGTGGACGGTCGCCTCATGCCGCGACGGCGTGTGGGGCTTCCAGGCCTATCATTATCCGACCGACGGCTTCGCCAACGTGAAGTTCGCCCAGAAGCTCTTTTCGTTCGACACGGTGCCGGTGCCGGTCAATCCGCCGCGCAAGCTGGTGCCGGCCGAGCTGCGGCGCGATCCCAATGCGCCGGTCAATCACATGAATGCGAACCAGTGGACGCTGACGGTGGGTAAGGATGGGCTACGGCCAAGATAGCCGCCATTCCGCCTTTGTGGCTTTTTGCCGGCTGGGTGCATTCGAGCGGCCGAATGGGTATTTCGACGCCGAGTGTTGCTCCGCGGCTACTTGTGGGCGACCGGTTGTGGGCCGAGCTAGCGGAATCCCCAAGGGTCCCTATATAATTCGAGTGGTTCGGCTTCTTTGGGGATTGTGATCCGGACAATGGATTCTGTGCGTATCGACTGGGAATGGCGCCTCAACGGCGACCGGCTGGGCGGGCCTAACGAACCCCCCGGTGGTCCGCCGCAGCAGCCGCCGCGTCGCGACGATGGGGAGGGCGACGGCGAAGGCCGCAGTGGGGCGCTGACGCTGACCCGGACCCGCACAAAGAAGCCGTCGATGTACAAGGTATTGATGTTGAACGACGACTACACGCCGATGGAGTTCGTCGTCGATGTCCTGCAGCACATCTTCCAGAAGAACCGCGAAGAGGCCACTCAGATCATGCTGCATGTCCACCAAAAGGGCGTCGGCGTGTGCGGCGTTTACACCTACGAGATCGCCGAGACTAAGGTGACTCAGACCGTGGATTATGCCCGCAAGAACCAGCATCCTCTCCAGTGTACGTTGGAGAAGGAGTGAACCTGATCGAGAGTAGTACGTTGTTCCTTCAGTCGAGGTAGTTCGATGTCCATGCTGTCCAAGAACCTCGAGAGATCCCTCCACCGCGCCTTCGGGCTCGCCGGGGAACGCCGCCACGAATACGCGACACTCGAGCACCTGCTCCTGGCGATGACCGAGGACGACGATGCGGTTCCCGTCCTCAAGGCCTGCGGCGTCGATATCGACCGCCTGCGCCACGATCTGGAAACCTTCATCGACAATCGCCTGAAGGGCATCATCACGCAGAACCCGAGCGAGCCCTTGCCGACCGCGGGCTTCCAGCGTGTCGTCCAGCGCGCCGCGGTGCACGTGCAGTCGTCGGGTCGCAAGGAAGTCACAGGCGCCAACGTGCTGGTGGCGCTGTTCTCGGAACGCGACAGCCATGCCGTGTCGTTCCTCGAGAACCAGGGCATGACGCGGCTCGATGCCGTCGACTACATCAGCCACGGCAAGGCCAAGGTGCCCGGCCGCGCGCGCACCCGCCGAGTCCAGGGGTCCGAG
This sequence comes from Reyranella soli, assembly GCF_007992495.1. Lineage (GTDB taxonomy): Bacteria > Pseudomonadota > Alphaproteobacteria > Reyranellales > Reyranellaceae > Reyranella > Reyranella soli. The sequence goes on along the minus strand of NZ_BKAJ01000017.1, from coordinate 30,511 downwards.
GAGGAGAATGGCGGCGAGGGCGGCGCCAAGCAGGGCAACGAGGCACTGGCCGCCTATTGCGTCGACCTCAACCAGAAGGCCCGCGAAGGCCGCGTCGATCCGCTGATCGGCCGCGAGCACGAAGTCGAGCGGACCATCCAGGTGCTGTGCCGCCGCACCAAGAACAACCCGCTCTATGTCGGCGAGCCCGGCGTCGGCAAGACGGCGATCGCCGAGGGCCTGGCGCGCAAGATCGTCGAGGGCGAGGTGCCCGAGGTGCTGAAGGAGTCGGTGATCTACGCGCTCGACATGGGCGCGCTGCTGGCCGGCACGCGCTATCGCGGCGACTTCGAGGAGCGGCTGAAGGCCGTGTTGTCGGAGCTCAAGAAGAAGCCCAACTCGGTGCTGTTCATCGACGAGATCCACACCATCATTGGCGCCGGCGCGACGTCGGGCGGCTCGATGGATGCGTCGAATCTCTTGAAGCCCTCGCTGCAGTCGGGCGAGCTGCGCTGCATCGGCTCGACGACCTACAAGGAATACCGCAACTACTTCGAGAAGGACCGCGCGCTGGTCCGCCGCTTCCAGAAGATCGACGTGCCCGAGCCCTCGATCGCCGATGCCGTCGAGATCATGAAGGGCCTGAAGCCGGTCTACGAGAAGCACCACCACGTCACCTACACCGACGATGCCATCAAGGCCTCGGTCGAGCTGGCGGCGCGCTACATCCACGACCGCAAGCTGCCCGACAAGTCGATCGACGTCATCGACGAGGTCGGCGCGGCCCAGATGCTGCGCACGCCCGACATGCGCAAGTCGACTATCGAAGTGCACGACATCGAGGAGATTGTCGCCAAGATCGCCCGCATCCCGCCCAAGAGCGTGTCCAAGGACGACACCGAGATGCTGCGCAACATCGACCGCGACCTGAAGACCGTGGTGTTTGGCCAGGAGCGGGCGATCGACCAGCTCTCGGCCGCGATCAAGCTCGCGCGCGCGGGCCTGCGCTCGCCGGAAAAGCCGATCGGCTCCTACCTGCTGGCCGGTCCCACGGGCGTCGGCAAGACCGAGGTGACTCGCCAGCTGGCGCGCCTGCTCGGGCTCGAGCTGATCCGCTTCGACATGTCGGAGTACATGGAGCGGCACTCGGTCTCGCGCCTGATCGGCGCCCCGCCGGGCTATGTCGGCTTCGACCAGGGCGGCCTGCTCACCGACCAGGTCAACCAGCATCCGCATTGCGTCATCCTGCTCGACGAGATCGAGAAGGCGCATCCCGACGTGTTCAACGTGCTGCTGCAGGTGATGGATTACGGCAAGCTCACCGACCACAACGGCCGGACGGTGGACTTCCGCAACGTCATCCTGTGCATGACGACCAACGCCGGCGCCGCCGACATCGCCAAGCCGGCACTGGGCTTCGGCCGCGAGGCGCGCCATGACGAGGACGACGAGGCGATCAACCGGCTGTTCGCGCCGGAGTTCCGCAATCGCCTCGATGCCGTGATCAAGTTCGCCAACCTCGGCCCGGAGAGCATGAACAAGGTGGTGGACAAGTTCGTGGCCGAGCTCGAAGTGCAGCTTGCCGACCGCAAGGTGTTCATCGAGCTGTCGGACAGCGCACGTCGCTGGCTGGCGGAGAAGGGCTACGACCGCCTGTTCGGCGCCCGGCCGCTGGCCCGCGTCATCCAGGAGCACCTCAAGAAGCCGCTCGCCGAGGAAGTGCTGTTCGGCAAGCTGAGCCAGGGTGGCGGCACCGTGCGGGTCGACACCAAGGGCGAGGGCGCAGCCGCGGAGCTTGCCTTCACCTTCCTGCCGCCGGAGCGGGATGCCCTGCCGCCGGCCAACCAGGAACCTGTGCTGGCTGAGTGAGGCTCTTCCGACCGGTTTGGGTCGCGTTCCGGGCCGCGGTGATCGCCACCGCGGTCTTCTGGGTCATCCTGTTCATCATCGAGAACAGCGGCTGGGAGGTGCCGATGGGCATCGTCCAGCCGTCGGTGTTTTTGATCCTGTTTTTCTTCGGCGTGCTGCTGGTGCGCAGGGGCTGATGGGCGCGCGGTCCGGAAGACGAAGAACACACGAGCGGGCCAGAGGCCCGCGCTCCCGATCAATCGCCGGCCGCGATATTCCGTTCGGCGGCGATGCCGGCAAAAGTGTCGACCGTTCGGTCGAACAGCTTGGCGAACCCCGCACCGTCGAGGCCGACCGGATCGAAGCCCAGCTCGCGCAGGCGTGCGGCGACGGCCGGATCCTTCAGCACAGCGAGCACCGCCGCGTGCACCCGCGCCAGGGCCGGCTCGGGCGTTCCCTTCGGCGCCAGCAATCCCTGCCAGGTCACCTGCACGAAGCCTGGCGCCACGGTCTCCGTCGCGGTGACGACGTCGGGAAAGGCAGCGGGACGGACGTCGCTGGTGACAGCCAGGGCGACGAGTTGGCCGGCGCGCGCCTGCTGGGCGCCAGCGGAGAAGGTCACCACGCCGGCGTCGATGGTGCCGGCCAAGAGATCCTGCAGCAGCGGGCCGCCGCCGCGATAGGGCACGTGGGTCACGCGCAGGTCGCCCGCCGCGCGCAGGAGCAGCTCGCTGGTGAGATGCTGTGAGCTGCCGAGACCGGGCACGCCGACATTGAGCTTGGCAGGCTGGGCCTTTGCCGCGGCGACGAACTCCTGGATCGACTTGATGCCCGACTTGGGATGCGTGAACACGCCTTGCGGTGCCGAGATCGCCAGCGTCACCGGCACGAAGGCCGGGCGCAGCGCCGGCGCGCCTGCCACCGGCAGGGCCTCGGTCGCGGCGAAGGTGTCGTTCACCAGCGCCAGGGTGTAGCCGTCCGGTGCCGCGCGTGCCGCGCTTTGCGTGCCGACGCGGCCCGAGCCGCCGCCGATATTCTCGATCACCACGCTCTGGCCGAGCTCGGCGGCCAGCGGCGCCTGGACGGTGCGAGCGAACGTGTCGACGCCGCCGCCGGGCGGCCAGGGCACGACGAGACGCACGGCGCGAGAAGGATAGACGTCCTGGGCGCGCACGATGGCCGGCGCGGCGAGCGCAGGAAGAGCGGCGAGGAGGAGGCGTCGCTTGAGCATGGTTTTGTCTTTCGTGATGAAGGGGCGTTACCAGTCGCCGCCCAAGCCCAGCAGGCCGAGCGCTTCACGGCGCAGGCGCAGCAATTCGGGATGGTCGCGATGGCGCGGGAAGGGCAGATCGACACTGAGGTCGGCGCGTATCCGCGCCGGCCGGTCGCTGAACACGATGACGCGGTTGGCGAGCAACAGCGCCTCCTCGACATCGTGGGTCACCATCAGGACGGTGAAGCCGCGGGCTTGCCACAGGCGCGTGAGCTCGCCCTGCATGGCCAGCCGCGTCAGGCTGTCGAGCTTGCCCAGCGGCTCGTCGAGGATCAGCAGGCGCGGATCGTTGACCAGGGCGCGGGCGAGCGAGGCGCGTTGTGCCATGCCACCCGACAGCTGGTGCGGATAGGCCTTGGCGAACTTCTGCAGGCCGACCAGCCCGAGCGCGTCGTCGACACGGTGCTTGTGTTGCTTCAGCAGCCCGCGCGTCTCGAGGCCGAGCGAGGCGTTGCGCCAGACGGTGCGCCAGGGATAGAGCGTCGGATCCTGGAACACCACGACGCGCGACGGATCGGGCCCCAGCACCTCGACGTCGTCGACCAGCAGATGGCCGCGTCGCGGCCGGTCGAGACCGGCGACCAGCCGCAGCAGGGTCGACTTGCCGCAACCGCTCGGGCCCAGCAGGGCGACGAACTCGCCAGGGGAGGCGCGCAGCGACACATCCTCTAGGACGGGAAGATAGTCGCCATGCAGGGCGAAGCCGTGATCGATGTTGCGCACGTCGAGCGCGGCGCCGGCGATCGTGTCCACCGGCTTGTGGGCAAGCGCTACCATTTGACGAGTCCCTTTTGCCAAGCCAGCAGGCGATCGCGCAGACGGAACAGCAGCGTGATCAGCGTCGAGCACATCAGCGCCATGACGAGCAGAGCGCCGTACATGTTGGCGTAGGCCGCCCAGCCCTGCGCCCATTGCAGGTACCAGCCGAGACCCGACTTCACGCCCAGCATCTCGGCCACCACCAGCACGGCGAAGGACGAGCCCAGGCCCATGAACAGCCCGACGAAGACGTGCGGCAGCGCCGCGGGGATCGCCACCTTCAGGATCAGGAAGCGCGGGCTGGCGCCCAAGGTGCGTGCCACGTCGTAGTAGGCGGTCTGCACGCCGGCGACGCCGGACCAGGTCAGCACCGCCAGCGGAAAGGCCGTGGCGAGCGCGATCAGGAAGGTGCTGGCGCTGCCGCTGGTCGGGAAGATGAAGAAGGCGAGCGGCAGCCAGGCGGTGGCGGGCAGGGGACCGACCACGCGCATGATCGGATGGATCCAGTAGCCAACCTTGGGCGACCAGCCGAGCGCCACGCCGATCACGAAGCCTACGGCCGCGCCGATGGCGAAGCCGCGTACCAGCAGGAGCACGGAGTTCAGCAGGCTGTCACCCAACCGCCGCCAGTCGTCGGTGTAGACCTCGACGAAGGCCTGCGGCGAGGGGAAGAACGGCAGCGGCAAGAGGTCGAGCTTGGCCGTGACGATCTCCCAGGCCGTGACGGCGAGTGCCAGCGCCACCAGCCAGGGCGCGACACGGCCGATCGCTGCGGCCCGGACGGAGAACCGTCCGATGACGGCGGCGATCAGCAGTCCCGCACCCAGCACCAGGGCGATGCCGCCCAGCGTGCCGGTGCGCTCCAGTTCCTGGGCATCGGGCCAGGCGAGCACCAGGGCGGCGACGCCGAGCCAAAGGATGCCGGCGACAACGAGCAATCCCAGGGAGTGAGGTCGCTCGTCGCCGCCGGCCAGTACCGCGCCCGACGACCGGTTGGGCGCGGCTTCCGCGATCGATGTCATTCGCCCGGCTCCTCAGCTCAGCACGTCGGCGGTGACACGCGCGGCATATTTCTGGATGTCGGTGCTCTGCTTGAACACCGCGATCCGCTTCAGCTCCTCGCCATAGGCCGCGATCTGGCTGCGCAGGTCGCCGGCCAGCGGATGGTCGTGGTGCGTGTGGCTCTTGAGCATGGCCGTGAGCTGCTCGACCGGCGCCTTGGCGTGCGGCGCGAACACAGCGGCCGCCGCCTCGGGATTGGCGGCGACCCACACCTGGGCCTCGAGCAGCGACTGCACTAGTGCCGTCGCGACCGGCTTCTCCTGCCGAATCAGCGTGCCGCGGATGCCGAGCACGCAGCAGGTGCGGTGCGCATACTCGCCGGAGAGGTTGTTGGCGACCTCGGTGAGGCCGTCGCGCTCGCGCGCCATCCAGCCCAGCGGGTCGCCCTGGCAGAAGGCCTGGACCTCGCCCTTTTTCAAGGCGATCGGCAGCACGTCGCCCGGGAAGACGCGCCATTCGACCTCCTTGTTGGGATCGACGCCGGCCTCGTGCAGCATGATCGAGAAGAAGTTGCGGTCGGGCGCCGCAAGATCGGTGACGCCGATCGCCTTGCCCTTGAGGTCGGCGATCTTGGTGATGCCGCTGTTGGGAGCGGAGAAGAGCCGCATGCAGCCGCCATGGATGCCGGCCGCGATCTTGACGTCGAAGCCGCCTTCCAACGGCTTCAGCCAGCGCAGCGCCATGCCGACGCCGGCATCGGCCTTGGACGTGGCGATCGCCTCCAGCAGCTGATCGGTCGAACCGCCGAAGTTGATCAATTCGACGTCGAGATTGTGGCGCGCGAAGTAGCCTTTCTCCTGGGCGACCGCGACGCCCACCGTGCAGATGGCGGTGGCATTCCAAGTGAGCTTGAGCGAGCGCTTCTCGGGCAGCACGACCGGCGTGCCGTACGACGCGCGGCAGATCGCAGGATCGAACTCGGCCGGTGATGCGCCGACGAAGGCGCGCTGGGCCAGCACGCCGGCCGGGAGCAGGGTGCCGCTGACGGCGGCGGCGCGCAGGAAGGTGCGTCGGGTGGGAAAGCGAAACATCGCGGGGTACTCCAGGAACGCGGACAGGAAGAGGGAAGGCGCGCTCGCGCGCCGGCAGCGGTCAGCTGCGACAGCAACAGGATGGGCCGCGGGTGAAGAGGTTGCTCGTCATGGCCGCAGCATCGTTCGATCGGTGTGCGCGGTAAATAATCCGGAAAACCAAAGATTCGGCCGATGCAGAAAGCATCTTCTGCGCGGCCTTCGACTCGCGACCGACAACTGTCTCGGTCGTAACGCCGGTGTAATTGCCGCGCGCCGCCCGGTCAGCGCGGCGTAATCGTGCCTGAAGGAGAATCTCGGCACAGGCACAAGCCTGAAGGAGGAATCCCATGAAGATCAGCAAGGCCATTGCTGCAGCCGTCGGATTCGCTTTCGCGCCGACCATCGCGTCCGCGGCGGTCATCGGCGGCACCTATTACGCACCGCAGTATGACTGGAGCGAATTCTTCGCCGTCGCCGACCATCATGACTTTCATGTCGTGCTCGCCGGCAACCCGTTCCCCGGCAGCGACATGGGCGCCACCGCCCGCGATCTGCTGCCGGCAATGCAGGCGGCCAAGCCGCGGCCCGCGCTTACCTTCGCCTACGACGTCGCCGCCGCGACGGACCAGCCCAACTATCGCCTGGTGCTGGTGTTCGACCCTGCGCGCGACCTCGGCTCGAGGGAGGTCTGCAACGGCATCAGCCGGTTCGAGCCGGGCCGGCCGGGCCGCTTCTATGCCTATGCCGTGTACTGCCGCAACAACGTGCCGATGTCGGAGACGACGGCCTGGACATCGGCCAGCGCCTCCAACGATCCGAGGATCGAGAGCCTGTTCCGCCAGCTGTTCATGGTGGTGTGGCCGGATTCCCACGCGATGAGGCCACAGGTGGGCGAGGGCACCAATCGCCGGTAGGCAGCGGACCGCTACTCGTTTTCCTTGCGGAAGGGCGAGTACTGCTTGAGCGCCTCGATCTCCTCCTCGACGGCGGGGCGCTCGCGCCGCAGGAAATCGTCGACGGCCCGGCGGAAACCGCTGTCGACGATCCAGTGGGCCGAAAAGGTCGGCACTGGAAGATAGCCGCGCTGGATCTTGTGATCGCCCTGCGCGCCGGCCTCGACGCGCTGCAGGCCGTGGGCGATGGCATAGTCGATCGCCTGGTAGTAGCAGGCCTCGAAATGCAGGAAGGCGTGGCTCTCGAGGCAGCCCCAGTAGCGGCCATAGAGCGTGTCGTCGCCCTTGAGATTGAGCGCGCCGCCGACCGGGCGGCCGTCGGCTTCGGCCATCACCAGCACGACCTTGTCGGCCATGGTCGACCCCAGGATGTCGAAGAAGGAGCGCGTCAGGTAGGGCGAGCCCCACTTGCGGCCGCCGGTATCCATGTAGAAGGCGAAGAAGGCGTCCCAGTGCTCGGGCTCGATCTCCTCGCCGCTCAGCGCACGAACCGTCAGGCCCTCGCGACGTACCGATTCGCGCTCCTTGCGGATCGCCTTGCGCTTGCGTGAGGCCAGCGCCCCCAGGAAGTCGTCGAAGCAGCCGTACCCGTTGTTGTGCCAATGGTACTGCCGGCCGAGCCGCAGCAGCCAGCCGTGCTCGCCGAAGCGCTTCCAGTCGGCCTCGGTGCAGTAGGTGGCGTGCACCGAGCTGATGCCGTTGTCGCCGGCGATCTTGGCCAGCATGTCGATCATGGCGTCGCACACGCCCGATGCGTAGGGGCCAGGCCGCACGAAGAGGCGCGGACCGGGCACCGGCGTGAACGGCACGGCGACCTGCAGCTTGGGATAATAGCGTCCGCCGGCGCGCTCGAAGGCCTGCGCCCAGCCATGATCGAAAACGTATTCGCCCTGGCTGTGACCTTTGAGATAGAGCGGGGCGGCACCCAGCAATGTGCCGTCCTCGGACTCGGCCAGCAGGTATTGCGGCTGCCAGCCGGTGCGCCGGCCGACCGACTTGGAATCCTCCAGGGCCTTCAGGAACCCGTAGCTGAGGAAGGGGTTGCCGGCCGAGCCCGGCGCCAGCGCGCAGGCGTCCCACTGGTCGGCATCGACCGCGGAAAGCTGTTCGACAACACGCAGGCCGATGGTCGGAGAGGCATCCGGCATGGAATGAGCATAGCGCGAAACGTGCCAGGAATTACGCCGGGAATTTGACATGCAGTTATGTATTATTGGAAGCTCAAGTCCCGACGCGTAACTCCATAACAAAAATTGAGCAGGGAGCGGGAGATGCGTTGTTGAAGGAGCCAGCCGACCTCGTCGGCCGGGAGGTCTCCGCCGTCGCCTTCGTGCGCGACGGCGTCGAATTCCATTTCGACGGCCCGGTCCTGCACAGCCGCGGCGATCCACAGGTCGCTGTCGGCGAGGCGGTCTACTGCTTTCCCAAGCCCGGCTCGCGCGATGCGCTTTGCCTGGTCATCGGCGCGACGATCGAGTCGCTCAGCCTGGACGACGTCCGGCATCTCGAATTCACCACCAGCAACGGCTGTCGTGTCCGCCTCCCCCTGAGGGCAGGCGGCGTGCTGCATTTCAAGGCAGACCGGTTGCTGCAGGTCGGCTGAACGCTATTCGGCCGGCTTGTGCCGGTGGGCAAGGTCGTCGGCGGAGCGGCTGAAGCGCGCCTTTGTCCACAGGCCGACGCGGTCGATGTAGACCAACACCACAGGCACCACGACCAGGGTGAGCAGGGTGGAGCTGATCAGGCCGCCGATCACCGCGTGCGCCATCGGCGCGCGCTGGCTGGCGCCTTCGCCCAGCCCGAGCGCCAGCGGCATCATGCCGAACACCATGGCGAGCGTGGTCATCAGGATCGGCCGCAGCCGAATCGAGCCCGCCTCGAGCAGGGCCTCGTGCACAGGGGTACCGCGGGCGCGCGCCTGATTGAAGAAATCCACAAGCAGGATGGCATTCTTGGTGACCAGACCCATCAGCATGATGAAGCCGATGGCCGAGAAGATGTTGAGCGTCGTGCCGGCGACCAGCAGGCCGAGGAACACGCCGATCAGCGACATCGGCAAGGACATCATGATGGCGACAGGCTGCAGGAAGCTGCCGAACTGCGAGGCCAGGATCAGGTAGATCAGGATCACCGCCAGCAGCAGTGCCTGGCCGGCATAGGCCGCGCTCTCCGCCATGTCCTTGGTCGAGCCGCCGAACACGAAGCGGTAGCCCGTCGGCAACGGGATGTCGGCCAGGAGCTTCTGCAGGTCACTCGAGACCTCGCCGGCGGAGCGGCCTGAGACGTTGGCGGTGATCCAGACCTCGCGGTTGAGGTCGCGGCGGTTGATCTGCGAGGCGCCGACGTCGCTCACGATGTCGGCGATCTGCGCGATGTGGACCATGCGCGGCAGGCCGTTGGGCTCGGTGCCGGCGGTGAACCAGATGCGCTGCAGGTCGGCGACGCCGGTGCGGTCGTCGAGAGGCAGGCGGACCATCACGGTGTAGTTCTCGCCGTCGGGCGCGCGCCACAGGCTGGTCTCGTCGCCAGCGAACAGCGGCCTGAGTGACTGCGCCACCGCGGCGGAACCCAGCCCGAGATCCGAGGCCGCGTCGCGGCGCAGGCGCACCGAGAGGACGGGCTTGGCGGCCTTCAGATTGCGGTCGAGGTCGACCAGACCCGGGATGCCGGCGGCGCGGCGCATGAGATCCTGCGAGATGCGGTCGAGCACCGCGATATCGGGACCCTGCAACGAGAGCTGCAGCATCTTCTGCACGCCGCCCGCCGGGCCACCGGGCACGTTGATCGACACCAGGATGCCCGGGATGCTGGCCAGCCGGTCGCGGATCGGCTGGGCGAGCTGGTTGGGCGAGCGCTTGCGCTGGTTCACGGGCGTGAGCTTGAGGTAGAGGCTCGCCGCGTTCTTGCCGACGGAGTAGCCGGTATTGACGGTGCCGTAGGTATAGGCGACCTCGGGGAACTCGCGCACTGCCGCCTCGACCTGGCGCAGCTTGGCCTCGGTGTAGTCCAGCGAGGAGCCCACCGGGGTCTCGATCGACACGACCTGCTCGCCGAGGTCGGCCTCCGGCACGAACTCGAAGCCAATGTACTTCGGCAAGGCGAAGCTGCCCGCGAAGCTCGCGAGCGCGATCAGGAGCGTAAGCTTGGGCCAGCGCAGGGCCCAGCCGAGCACGTGCCGATAGACGGCATTGGCGCGCTCCTGGACGGCGTTGACGATACGGGCGAAGCGGCCGGTGCCGTGGGCCTGCGGGTCGTACCAGATCGACGACAGCATCGGGTCGAGCGTGAAGGACACGAACAGCGAGATCAGCACGGCGGCGGAGACCATGACACCGAACTGGAAGAAGAAGCGGCCGATGATGCCGCCCATGAAGGCCACGGGCAGGAACACCGCGACGATGCAGAAAGTGGTGGCGAGCACGGCCAGCCCGATCTCGTCGGTGCCGTCCAGTGCGGCCTGGCGATGCGACTTGCCGAAGCCGATATGGCGCATGATGTTCTCGCGCACCACGATGGCGTCGTCGATCAGGATGCCGATCGCCAGCGACAGGGCCATCAGGGTGAGCACGTTCAGCGTGAATCCGAAGGCCGCCATCACCATGAACGAGCCGAACACCGAGATCGGCAGCGCCAGGCCGGTGATCACCGTGCTGCGCCAGGAGTGGAGGAACAGGAAGACGATGGCGATGGTGAGCAGACCGCCCTCGATCATGGTCTGCTGCACGTTGTTGACCGAGTTCTGGATGCCGCGCGAAGCGTCGCGCACGACCTCGAGCTTCACGTCGGGCGGCAGCGTCTTCAGCAGCTCCGCCATCGCCTTGCGCACGCCCCGGGCCACCTCGATGGTGTTGGCGCCCTGGGTCTTGACGATATCGACGGCGAGGGCCCGCTCGCCGTTCAGCAGGGCGACGTTCTCGCGCTCCTGCTCGCCATCGACCACCGTGGCGATCTCGCGCAGGTAGACCGGGGCCTGGCCACGGCGGGCCACGATGAGGTCGGCGAAATTGCCCGGATCCTCGACCCGGCCGGTGACCTCGACCAGGCGGTCGTCGTTGCCGCGCTGCACGTTGCCGGCGGGGAAGTTCTGGTTCTCGTCCCGCACCACCCTCAGGACGTCGTTCACGCCGACACGCAGCGAGTTCATGCGGCCGGGATCGAGGTCGATGTTGATCTGGCGTTTCACGCCGCCCGCGATCTTGGCGCTGCCGACGTCGCGCACGGTCTGCAGGCGCTTCACGATCACCTGGTCGGTGAGCGTCGTGAGGTCTCGCACCGAGCGGATGTCCGAGCGAACCGCGATCGAGATCACCGGCTGGTCGTCCGGATTGTAGCGCTGGATCAGCGGTTCCTTCACCTCGGGCCGGAAAGCGGCACGGACCTGCTGGACCTTCTCGCGCACGTCCTGCAGGGCCACCGCCGACGGCACCGAGAGCTCGAACTCCGCGATGACGATCGACTGGCCTTCGAGCGAGCGCGACGACAGGCTCTTGATGCCGGCGACGGCATTGACGGCTTCCTCGACCTTGCGGCTGATCTCGCTTTCCACCGTTTCCGGCGAGGCGCCGGGATAGTTCGTGGTCACCACCACGATGGGAAAGTCGACGTCGGGGAACTGGTCGATGCCGAGCTGGCGATAGGAGAACAGGCCCATCACCAGCAACGCCACCATCATCATGGTGGCGAAGACCGGGTTGTCGACGGCGATCTTCGTGAGCTTCATGGTCTTATTCTTCCGGAGCGCGCGCATCCTGCGCGCTCATGCTCTTCTGATCGCAAGATTTTATGAGCGCGCAGGAAGGTCGCGTCAGACGCGACCCAGCGCGCGGTCCGGAAGAGCACATGACTTAGCGGGCCTCCAGGACCTTGACCGCCTGGCCAGCCTTCAGGCCGGGCAGGGGGGCGGCGACGACGGTCATGCCCGATTCCAGGCCCTTCACCTCGACGAGCTCGCCACGCGACCAGGTGCGCACGGCGCCGACCGGCTTCTTCACCAGGGCGTTGTTCTCGACGGCCAACACGTAGTCGCCGTCGTCGTCCTTGCGCATGGCGATGGATGGTACGGCGAGGGCATGGCCCTTCTCGGCAACCGTGACCGAGCCGGTGGCGAACAGCCCGCCGCGCAGCGCCTCGTGGCGGTCGCTGATCTCGACATAGACCGGGATGGAGCGCGAGCCCGCCTGCGTCGTCGGGCTGATGCGCGTGATCTGGCCATGGAATTCGCGGTCTCCGAAGCCTTCCAGGGTTACGGTCGCGGCCTGGCCGACCTTGAGCCGCACGACATCGGCCGCCGGCATCATGGCCGCGACCTCGACATGGCTGGTGTCGAGCAGGGCCGCGATCTTGCCGTCGATCGGTAGCGATTCGCCCTGGTTGGCGATGCGCTCGCCGACCACGCCGTCGAATGGGGCACGCACCTCAGCGTCGGCCAGGTTCTTCTTGGCGACCTCGAGCTGGGCCTCCGATACGGCGGCCATCGAGGCGCGGTTCTCGGCGGTCGACTTCGCCTGGTCGGCGGCCGATTGAGAGACGATGTTGCGGTTGGCGAGCGTCTCCTTGTCGGCGCGGTCGCGGGCCGTCCAGCGTGCATCGGCGCGCGCCGCATCGAGGGCCGACTGCCGCTCGTTCACCTTGGCCTGGAGCTCGGTGTTCTCGAAGCGCGCCAGCAGCTGGCCCTTGGTGACGCGGTCGCCCTCGCGCACCAACACCTCGGCGAGCCGACCGGCGACGCGCGCCTTCACGATCGTCTGGTCGATCGGCTGGGTGGTGCCGGTGAAGCGCACCACGTCGACCAGGCCGCGCGGCTTGATGGTGTGCAGTTCGGCGGCGATCAGCTCGATCGGCCGAGCGCCCGGCTTGGCGGCCGTGGCGACGGCGGCGGCGGTGCCGGCGCCGTTCTTGCCTTTCCAGGCGAAGGCGCCGCCGGTCAGTACGACGGCGGCGGCGAGGACGACGAGCAGCAACTTGCGCTTGGCGGTCATGCCCGCAGTCCTTTCAGGACGAATTCGATGTAGGCCTCGTAGAACCGGTCGCTGTCGACCGGCTGGGTTTCGTCGTAAGGCGCGATCGAGCGCAGCCACACGGCGTGCATGGCCAGCGGCTGGGCGAAGATGATCGCCGTCATGTCGATGTCGGCGATCGGCCCGAACTCGCCGCGCTCGACACCGCGCCGCAGCATCTTGGCGAACAGGGCGCGGCCGCGCAGATCGAAGTTGGAGCAGTAGAAGCGGGCGACGTCAGGGAAGTTGCCGGCCTCGGCCAGGATCAGCTTGATGACTCCGCCCACTGGGCTCTCGGCGAACTCGCGGAACTTGGCGACCAGCACGCGCAGCAACTCCTCGGTGGTGCCTTCGAAGGAGTCGACCAGCTCGTTGGCACGCACCAGCGGCTCGCCGATCCCCTCGACGATCACCGCCTTGAAGAGCTCTTCCTTGTTCTTGAAGTAGAGGTAGGGCAGGCCCTTGCTGACGCCGGCCGCCTTGGCGACGTCCTCGAGCTTGGTCGCGGCGAAGCCCTTGGTGACAAAGAGTTCTAGCGCCGCCCGCGCGATCTCCGGCGCACGGTCGTCCGGTCGGCGGGTCCGCGTTGTCGGCTCGTCGGAGTCCGACGATATGTTGACTGACTGGTCAGTATCCATGTTCCGCTGTGTAGAGTGGAAACGGGACTTCATCAAGCTCCCTTGGTCACTCCACAAAGACGCCATCGACAGGCCGTATTGGCTTGGTGAGGTGCCGGCCGTGGGGGAGAGTTGATGAGCGCTCAGCAAGTCCGGTCGATTACCGAGCTTTTTTCGGCAGCCACTGATTGGCGCCTGGGCGGAGGTGACGGGGACTGGACCGCTGTCTCCGACCTCCACGAGATCGCAAGCCGCGAAGTCTTGGACCGAGCGCTCGAGTTGACGACAGCGAGCGATCCTCGCAGCCGCGCCCGCGCCGCCGACATTCTCGGTCAGTTGGGCCTCCCCAAACGGGCGTTCCCCGAAGAGTGCCTGGCTGCCGTCATTCACCTGGCGACCCATGAGACCGATCCCGACGTGTTGCAGGCGGCGGCGGCGGCGCTCGGCCACCTCGTGGACCCCAGGAGCACGAGCACTCTGGCGCGAATGGCAAACAGCGAAGAGCCCGAGCTACGACAGGCTGTCGCCACCGCTCTCGGCGGACGTTCTACGCCGGAGGCGATCGCCACGCTCATCCGCCTCGCCGGCGATCCCATCGCCGATGTGAGAGAATGGGCGACGTTTGGGCTGGGCGAACTGGGGACGCTCGACACGCCGGAGGTTCGCACCACGTTGCATCGGCGCCTCGACGATGACGACCCGGAAGTCCGCTACGAGGCGATCCGCGGCCTTGCGCGCTGCGGCGACCTTCGCGCCGTCGAGTCCCTCATCGACGCGCTCGGCGATCAGCCGCATAACTTGTCGCTTTTCCCGGCAGCGAAAGTCCTGCTGAATCTGCCGCACGAATACGGCTCGCTGACCGCTGCCGACCTCATAGACGGGCTACGGTCTCTCGTTGCGACCCGGGGTGCTGCATAAAAGAAGTCCGGCAGACCGAAGTCGCCGGACCCGTACAGTTACGCCTTTCCGCCCCCAAAGGCGGGACGTCTTATTAACTTAAAGACTTGTCGTTAGAAGGTGGCTTCCGGTGGGGCCATGAGGGCACCCACTCGGAAGCCGAAAGGCGTTCGGTTAGAGGGGCCAAAGCTCGAGGCTTTGGCCTACGCCCTTTCCTTATTTACTGCTTCTTCTTCTTAGCAGCCTTCTTCTTCGCAGCCTTCTTCTTAGCAGCCATAACTGTCTCCTATGGTTAGCTTTGAGGCACCCAACCGTGGGAACCCCGGGGTACGCGGGTACGCTTCGTCACGCATGCTCAACTGCATCCAGTGGTGCCGCCGCAGGTCGTGCATTTGAGGCACGTCCCGTTGCGGACCATGGTGAAGTTGCCGCACTCCGGACAGGCATCCCCTTCGAAACCCTTGAGCTTCGCCTCGAGGGCGAAACCAAGGGCGGAGGAGGATGCCTCTCCGACCGCGACGCTAACGACGGCCGCCGTGGCGCCAGGCGCCAAAGCGACGGTTGGGCCGTCTGTCAGTTCGGTGGGCTGGGGACCGGCATGGATCGCCTGCTCGGCGATCGCGGTGTTGCCGGCCGTCCGGCCGTTCAAGACATAAAGATTGCTGCGGATGTAGCCGACGCTGGCGATGCGGTTGACCGCGACGGCGGCCGCCTCGGCCGCGTCGCTGCCCGCACCGGGAAGGCCTTCGATCTGTCCGCGGCCGACGCTGTCGGGCCGCAGGTCGGACTGCTCGACGTGGGCGAGGTCGGACCGCCCCAGATAGGAGATCGCGAGCTCGCGGAAGATGTAGTCGAGCACCGAGGTCGACATCTTGATGGCGTCGTTGCCCTCGACCATGCCCGACGGATCGAAGCGCGTGAAGGTGTACGCCTCGACGAACTCTTCCAATGGCACTCCGTATTGCAGGCCGATCGAGATCGCGATGGCGAAGTTGTTCATCACGCTGCGGAAGGCTGCCCCTTCCTTGTGCATGTCGATGAAGATCTCGCCGACCCGGCCGTCCTCGTACTCGCCGGTGCGCAGGTAGACCTTGTGGCCGCCGACGATTGCCTTCTGGGTATAGCCCTTGCGGCGTTGCGGCAGGCGCTCGCGGCCGGCACGGACCTCGCGCTCGACGATCCGTTCGACGATGCGTTCGGCAATGATCGGCGCGCGCGCCGCCGGCGTCATCTCGGCAAGGTCGTCGTTGGCCGCGAGGTCTTCACCCAATGCCATGGCCGACAGCGGTTGCGAGAGTTTCGAACCGTCGCGATAAAGAGCGTTGGCTTTCAGGCCGAGCTTCCACGACATCTCATAAGCCTTGCGGCAATCCTCGACCGTAGCTGCGTTTGGCATGTTGATGGTCTTGGAGATTGCGCCCGATACGAACGGCTGGGCTGCAGCCATCATGCGTATGTGACTCTCTGCAGACAAGCAGCGAGTGCCATCTCGTCCACAGGGATTCGCACAATCGAACACCGCGAGATGCTCGCGCTTGAGATCGCGCGCGCTCTCGATGCTCATCGTCCCGCAGGCGTGAACGTTCGCAGCCGCGATGTCGCTCTTGGAGAATCCGATGCGCGTCAGCACGTCGAGCTTGGGATCGGCGAGCGCTTCGTCGTCGAGACCCAGCACGTCGCGGCAGAAGGCGACGCCCAGCGTGTAGCGTGAGAAGGCGAAGCGGATGTCGAACGACGTCGCGATCGACTTTTCCACACGCTCGATCGTCGCTTGGTCGAAGCCGCGTGCCGCCAGCGTCTCGTGGTTGATCGTTGCCGCCCCGGCGAGCGAACCATGGCCGACGGCGTGGGCGACGATGCGCTCGATGGCCGCCTGGTCGTAGCCCAGCGTCTCGAGCGCCAGCGGGACGGTGCGGTTGATGATCTTGAAGTAGCCGCCGCCCGCCAGCTTCTTGAACTTCACCAGGGCGAAGTCAGGTTCGATGCCGGTTGTGTCGCAATCCATCACCAGGCCGATCGTGCCGGTCGGAGCGATGACCGAGACCTGGGCGTTGCGGAAGCCGTGCTGCTCGCCAAGCGCTAAAGCCTTGTTCCAGGCTGCTTTTGCCGCCTCGACGAGGGGGGCGTCGGGGCAGTTGGCCGCGTCCAGCGGCTGAGGTGCGATCGACAGGCCTTCGTAAGCAGTCGCCTCGGAATGAGCGGCGCGGCGGTGGTTACGGATGACCCGCAGCATGGCATCGCGATTGACGGCGTAGCCTGGGAAGGCGCCCATCCACTCAGCCATCTCGGCCGACGTCGCATAAGCGGTGCCGGTCATCAGCGCCGTGAGCGCGCCGGTGATGGCGCGACCCTTGGTGCTGTCGTAGCCCAGGCCGGACGACATGAGGAGGGCGCCCAGGTTGGCGTAACCCAGCCCCAGGGTGCGGTAGCGGTAGGACAGCTCGGCGATCTTGCGCGAGGGGTACTGCGCCATCATCACCGAGATCTCGAGCACAACTGTCCACAGGCGCGTGGCGTGCTCGAAGGCCGCGACGTCGATCGTGCCGTCGGCCTGGCGGAACCGCATCAGGTTCAGCGACGCCAGATTGCACGCCGTGTCGTCGAGGAACATGTACTCCGAGCACGGGTTCGAGGCGTTGATGCGCCCCGACTGCGGGCAGGTGTGCCAGTTGTTGATGGTCGTGTCGTACTGCACGCCGGGATCGGCCGAGTGCCAAGCGGCTTCGGCGACGCTGTCCCACAGCGCGCGAGCGCTCATGGTCTTGGCCGTCTTGCCCGTCGTGCGCTCGGTCAGCGCCCATTCCCGGTCCTCTTCGACCGCCTTCAGGAAGGCGTCGCTGACCCGCACCGAGTTGTTGGCGTTCTGGCCCGAGACGCTGAGGTAGGCCTCCGACTCCCAATCGGTGTCGAAGGTCGGAAATTCGATATGCCTGTAACCCTGGCGGGCGAACTGGATGACCCGCTGGATGTAGTTTTCCGGCAGGGCGACCTGACGGGCCGCGACGATGGCGCGACGCAGCGTCTGGTTCTTGCGCGGGTCGAACGCCGCATCGCCGTCGCCATCGAGGCAGGCCTGAATCACCTCGTTGAGGTGCCGGTTGGCGAGCTGCGAGCCCGTGACCAGGGCAGCGACCTTCTGCTCCTCGAGCATCTTCCAGGCGATGAACTGCTCGATGTCGGGATGGTCGATGTCGACCGACACCATCTTGGCCGCGCGGCGCGTCGTGCCGCCCGACTTGATGGCGCCCGCCGCGCGATCGCCGATCTTGAGGAACGACATCAGGCCGGACGACTTGCCGCCACCCGACAGCCGCTCGCCCTCGCCGCGCAGGCGGGAGAAGTTGGAGCCGGTGCCCGAGCCGTACTTGAACAGGCGCGCCTCGCGCACCCACAGATCCATGATGCCGCCTTCGCCCACCAGGTCGTCGTCGACGCTCTGGATGAAGCAGGCATGCGGCTGCGGACGCTCATAGGCGGAAGAGGAGGGATGTGCCTCGCCGTTGCGATGATCGACGAACCAGTGGCCCTGGCCCGGACCGTCGATGCCGTAGGCCCAGTGCAGTCCGGTGTTGAACCACTGTGGCGAGTTGGGCGCGCAAATCTGCGCCGCCAGCATGAAGCAATGCTCGTCGAAAAAGGCGCGCGCATCGTCTTCGCCGTCGAAGTAGCCGCCCTTCCAACCCCAGTAGGTCCAGGCGCCGGCCAAGCGCTCGAACACCTGACGCGCGCTCGTCTCGCTGCCGAAGCGCTGGGCCTCGGGCAATGTGGAGAGAGCGGCCTCGTCCGGCACCGAGCGCCACAGCCACTGCGGCACGTCGTCCTCGGCCACCTTCTTCAGCTGCTGCGCAACGCCGGCGCGGCGGAAATACTTCTGGGCCAGCACGTCGGCTGCGACCTGCGACCATTCGGCCGGCACGTCGACGCCCTTCATGCTGAAGACGATCGAACCGTCGGGATTGCGGATTTCGGAATCGGCAGCACGAAACGCCATTCCTGCGAACGGCGATTTTCCTGCTTGCGTATACCGGCGCTCAAAGCGCATCGACGATCCCCCGTGCCCAGTTCCCGTTCATTCGATGACCCTGTCGGGGTGCGCTCTGTCGCTTGACGAGCACGCACATATGGGCACAGAGCGATACTAAATTACAAAATCTTGTGTGCGCAACTACATTTTGTAGACCTGTGCAAGGGTGGTACTAGATGATGCAAGTGGGCAACAGGTGTCGAAAACGAGTGATTCGCATGTCGACAAACGATGTGAATCGCTCTCGTAATCGCGTCGCGTTGCGCCTCTTTGAGCGCACGCGTACAAGCGGCGCGGTCACTCTCGCAGCGTGGTTTCAACAATGATAATCGGCACTTGGATCTTCACGAAAATGCGCGGCGAGCTCGTCGGTACCGATGCCGAAGGCAATCGCTACTTCCAGGACAAGCGCATCATCCCCGGTCGCCGCCGCAAGCGCTGGGTGATGTACAATGGTGTCGCCGAAGCCTCGCGCGTTCCCGCCGAATGGCACGGCTGGCTGCATTACACGACCAGTGTCGTGCCGCCACCGGGTGGTCTGCCGCGCAAGGAATGGCAGAAGGAGCACGTGCCCAATCTCACCGGCACCGACTTCGCCTATCGCCCGCCGGGCCACGCTCTTTCCACCGGCGAGAAGCCCAAGCCGCCTTATGAGGCGTGGCGGCCGGGCTAGGAGACCGCCGTGGGCCGCAATATCGTCGAGACGATCGTAGGTGCGCTGGTCCTCGTGGTGGCCGGCGTCTTCGTCTTCTATGCCTTCGCCAAGTCGGACCGCAACGGGCCGGCGGGCTATGAGATCATCGCCCGCTTCGACCGCATTGACGGGCTGAAGCGCGGCGCCGACGTGACGCTGAGCGGCGTGAAGGTCGGAACCGTCACCGGCTTCGACCTCGACCGCAAGACCTACCAGGCGGTCGTGCGCATGCTGGTGTCGTCCAATGTCAGCCTGCCGGCCGACACGCATGCCAAGATCGTGAGCGAATCGCTCCTGGGCGGCATGGTCGTCGTGCTGGAGCCTGGCGGCGAGACCAAGATGCTGGCGCCAGGCGGCGAGATCGAGATGACCCAGGGCGCCATTCCATTGTCGGAATTGATCGCCAAGTTCATGTTCGGTGGCACGAGCTCGGGATCGAAATGATGAGCGCACGCACCTCCAAGGCGACGACGGTCTGGCGTCAACCCGACGGCAAGCCGGTGTCCTGCCTCGAAAAGATCAAAGTGCTGAACCAGAACATCCAGGAAATCGAAACCCTCTGCGCCGACGCGCTGGAGGACGGAGTCCTGATGGGATGCGACGCCGACCAGATCAAAGCCGCCTTGCACGAGCTGATCGACGGGCTGAAGGCGCCCCACAACGCCAAGAAGTAGGCGTGCGCGTTCCGCTCATTCTTGTGCTGCTCGCGGGCTTGGCGGGCACGGCCGTGGCCCAGACGCCGCCACCGCAACAGCCGGCCAGCGCCAACGTCAACCTGCGGCAGATCCCCGACGGGCCCGGCAAACGGGTCGCCGAGCTGCAGGGGCTCGACAAGGTGACGGCACGCACCCAGCGCTTCTACGCGCCGGTCGGCGAATCGACGCGCTTCGGCACGCTCGCTATCACCGTCAGCGATTGCCTGGTGAATGTGCCGGAGGCGCCGCCGGAATCGGTCGCCTACCTCACCATCGTCGACAACAAGCCGGGGCAGGCGGCGGAGAAGCTGTTCGCCGGCTGGATGTTCGCCTCCACGCCGTCGCTGTCGGCGCTCGACCACGGCGTTTACGACGTGCGGGTGTTGTCCTGCACGATGGCGCAGGGATCCTCGCCGCCTAGCTCGCGCTGAAAGCGCGCCGTTCTGTCGATGGCATTGGCCAGGAGGTCGCGGAATTCCTCGCGGGCGATCTCTATGGCGCCGAAGCTGCGGAGATGCTCGGTCATGAACTGGCAGTCGAGCAGCCTGAAGCCGCCCTTGATCAGCCGCGCCACGAGATGGACCAGCGCCACCTTGGAGGCGTCGCGCTCGCGGCTGAACATGCTCTCGCCGAAGAAGACGGCGCCGATCGACACGCCGTAGAGGCCGCCGACCAGCCGGCCGTCGACGCGGCATTCGACGCTGTGGGCATGGCCGCGCCGGTGCAGCTCGGTATAGAGGTCGACGATCGGCTCGTTGATCCAGCTCTCGGGATGGCCCGGCCTGGGCTCGGCGCAGGCGCGCACGGTGTCGGCGAAGGCGGTGTCGGCCGAGACCACGAAGTGGCCGGTGCGGATGGTGCGCCTGAGGCGCTGCGGCAGGTGGAAGCCGTCGAGCGGCAGGACGGCGCGCAGCCTGGGATCGAGCCAGTAGAGCTTGGGATCGTCACGGCGCTCGCCCATGGGGAAAACGCCGATGCGATAGGCCTGCAGCAGCAGTTCGGGCGTGATCTCCATGGCGGATCAACCCACCAACCTCACCCTGAGGAGCGGTCCGCAGGACCGCGTCTCGAAGGGTGGGCCACAGTCGTGGTGTTGCCCACCCTTCGAGACGCGCGCTGCGCGCGCTCCTCAGGGTGAGGTGGTCTTTGATCCGCCATGCCGGAACTTACTCTACTTCTTCAAACCGACCAGCTTCTCCAGCCAGTGGATATCGTAATCGCCGTCGATGAAGGCCTGCTCGCCGATGATGCGCTGGTGGAGCGGAATGGTGGTCTCGATGCCGCCGATCACGAACTCCTCGAGCGAGCGGCGCAGCCGCATCAGGCATTCGTTGCGGGTGGCGCCATTGACGATCAGCTTGGCGACCATCGAATCGTAGTAGGGCGGGATCGAGTAACCGGTATAGAGGCCCGAATCGACGCGCACGCCCAGCCCGCCCGGCGGATGGTAGTCGGCGATGCGGCCGGGGCTCGGCACGAAGGTCTGCGGGTTCTCCGCATTGATGCGGCACTCGATGGCATGGCCCTGGAACTTGATGTCGGCCTGGGTCATGCCGAGCGGCGCGCCGGCGGCGATGCGGATCTGCTCGCGGACCAGGTCGATGCCGGTGATGGCCTCGGTGATGGGATGCTCGACCTGCAGGCGGGTGTTCATCTCGATGAAGTAGAACTCGCCGTCCTGGAACAGGAACTCCATCGTCCCGGCGCCGCGGTACTTCAGCTTGCGCACCGCCGCAGCGGCAAGCTCGCCGATCATCTGGCGCTGCTCGGGATTGAGCGCGGGCGAGGGGGCCTCTTCGAGCACCTTCTGATGACGGCGCTGCAGCGAGCAGTCGCGCTCGCCGAGATGGACGCCCGCGCCCTGGCCGTCGCCCAGCACCTGGATTTCGATATGACGCGGCCGGCCGAGATACTTCTCCACATAGACCGCGTCGTTGCTGAAGGCAGCCTTGGCCTCGGTGCGGGCCAGCGAGAAGGCCTCGCTTGCAGCTTCGGCACTCTCGACCACCTTCATGCCGCGGCCCCCACCGCCGGCCACCGCCTTGATCAATACCGGAAAGCCGATCTTCTTGCCGAGTGCCACGACCTCGTCGACCGAGCCGACGGGACCGGGCGAGCCCGGCACCAGCGGCAGGCCGAGCTCCTCGGCGGTCTGCTTGGCCACGATCTTGTCGCCCATCATGCTGATGTGCTGCGGCGTCGGGCCGATGAAGGTGAAGCCGTGCGCTTCCACGGCTTCGGCGAAGCGGGCGTTTTCCGACAAAAAGCCGTAGCCGGGATGGATGGCGTCGACGCCGGCAATGGTCGCGGCCGACAGGATCGATGGGATATTGAGATAGCTGTCGCGCGCCGGCGGCGGACCGATGCAGACCGATTCGTCGGCCAGGCGCACATGCATGGCGTCGCTGTCGGCGGTCGAATGCACCGCCACGGTCTGGATGCCCATCTCGCGGCAGGCGCGGTGGATGCGAAGCGCAATCTCACCGCGGTTGGCGATCAGGACCTTGTCGAACATCGTCGTTCCTATTCGACGATCATCAACGGCTCGCCGAACTCCACCGGCCGGGCGTTGTCGATCAGGATCTGGGTCACGGTGCCGGCCTTGGGCGCCTTGATCGGATTGAAGGTCTTCATCGCCTCGATGATCAGCAGCGTCTGGCCCGCTGTCACCTTGTCGCCGACCGCGACGAAGTTGGGCTTGCCCGGCTCCGGGGCGAGATAGGCCGTGCCGACCATTGGCGACTTGACCGCCCCCGGATGCTTGCCGAGATCGCCGTTGGCGCCTGCAGCAGGCGTTGCGCCGGCGCCAGCAGGCGCGGCGATGGCGGCCGGGGCTGCAAGCGGGGCTGCGGCCATCGTCACCGCCGGCCGCGCCACGCGGATGCGCTTGTCGCCGTCGGCCAGCTCGATCTCGCCGAGGCCGGTCTCCTGGAGGAGCTGCGCCAGCTTGCGGACGAACTCGGTATCGATGTCGAATTTTGCCATGGAGGAACGCTCCGCGGGGTGAGGGGTCAGCGCGCCAGCAGGCGGGAGAGGGCCTGCAGCGCCAGAAGATAGCCGTGGCTGCCCAGCCCGGCGATCACGCCGACCGCGGCCGGGCTGATATAGGAGTGATGCCGGAAGCTTTCACGCTTGTAGATGTTGCTGAGGTGGACTTCCACCACCGGCAGTTCGGCGGCGTTCAGCGCATCGAGCAGGGCGACCGAGGTGTGGGTATAGGCGCCGGCATTGATGACGATGGCGGCATTGGCCTCGCGGCCGGCCTGGATGCGGTCGACCAGCGCGCCCTCGTGGTTGCTCTGGAAGAACTCGACTTTTATCCCCAGGCGGTCAGCCTCGGCACGGCAGGCCTTCTCGACGTCGGCGAGGGTCTCGCGTCCGTAGATCTCGGGCTGCCGCTTGCCCAGCATGTTGAGATTTGGCCCGTTGAGCACCAGCACCGGCTTTCCAGCCGGCGGGCGCCGGGCGGCCTTTGCGGCCAAATGCTGCCTCCCCGTCCTTAAAAAGTGTCGGGCCTTATAGCATGGTGAATCGGGGTCACAAGGCGGCCCCGCCGGCACTAGTGGCGCAGGTTGGCGGTAGCCGGGGCTTAACCCGACCCTTGCCCATGTGCGGCCCTGCGGCACTCCGAAGGGTGGATGGTGAAATGACGAATCGCGTTGAGATGATAGCGGAACTCAAACGGGTGGTTCAGCCGCGTCTTAGGTCTGAAAATATCACAGGTGGGTTTCCCCACTTCCGATGGGTGAGCAAAGATGCGATCGACCTCATAACGTTCCAATTTGATCGCAACGTAGGTGGCTTTGTTATCGAGATTGCGCGCGTGGTTCAGATTTGATTCGGCGCCTGCCTCGAAGGTGGCAGAGGCAGCGAAGCATCTAGCCCCCGACGATCTTTGGAATGATGTCCGAATTGCTAAGTAGCTCGTGATGATGATGGATCTGGAGGCTTCGAGGATCGGCATATCCTGTCGCCCATTCAGGATCGCGATGATGTGTCGGCGTTGACGGCATTGCTGGCAGCTCGGGCCGGCGACTCAACGAATCGCGGGCCGGCGGGTTCGGTCGCCTATTCGTGGCCCCTCTACGGTACGAAAAAACTCGCGAAAACGAAATTGACAACCCCAACTAAAGTTATTGACCGATCTGTACTTTGGTTATATAGATGCTTCGTCGCACTGCTTACCGGTGTTCCCGCTCTATGCATCGTTTATCCGATCCTGTGCCAGACGGCTCCTGCGCGGGAGCTGGCCATCGTCCGGCTGCAGCCTGATGGGGAGCGATGATCTTCCGTAAGGGGTGCAGTCAGCGAAGGCCTGCAGAAAATGCAAAAAATGCAGAAAGTCCAAAAGCGGCGCGAATTCAATGGCTTGGCGGACAACGGCCGACCCGCAAAAAATACGCAGAAAATGCAGAAATTCAGGAGCGGGGCGACGACAGTGCCTGCACCCGCGCCTCCTGGCGCGCTCATGATCGCGAGCGAGCCGGGGGCTCGCTGTCCAGAAGAGCGGACCTGGAGGTCCGCGCTCCGGCCTGTCGGAGGGTTCCGGCGTGGGCGAACAGCCGGTCCGTCAGTGCATCGAAGCTGCGTCTTTCCTCCGCCGACAACACCTTATAGAGGCGCTCCTCGTAGCCGAGGGCGATCGGCACGATGCGGGCATGCATGGCCCGGCCGCGAGCGCTGAGCCTGAGCGAGGCGCGCCGGCGGTCGGCGCGGTCGGTCGCCCGCTCGACCAGGCCGCGTTCCATCAGCCCGGCCACCGCCCGGCTCACCGCCACCTTGTCCATGACGATGCGCTGCCCCACATCGGAAGCGGTCAGAGGGGCGAAGCGGCCCAGGGCCGCCATCACCCGCCACTGCGTCACCGTGAGGCCGAACGGTTCGGCATACAGGTCGTGCAACGATTCCGACACGATCTGGGCCAGAATCGACAGCCGGTAGGGGAGAAAATTCTCCAGTTCGAGGGCTTGCGAAGGGCTGGGCATAATAGTTACATTTGAAACTAATTCAGCATCCGGGTCAATTCGGGAGGTCGACATGGCCAGCGTGATGGAAACCACCGCAGCGATCGACGACGTCAATCCCATGGGCACCGACGGCTTCGAGTTCGTCGAGTACGCCGCTCCCGATCCTGTGGCCCTCGGCAAGCTGTTCGAGAGCATGGGCTTCGTGCGGGTCGCCAAGCACCGCTCCAAGGACGTCTCGCTCTATCGCCAGGGCGACGTGAACTTCATCGTCAACGCCGAGAAGGACAGCTTCGCCCAGGGCTTTGCCCGTGTGCACGGCCCGTCGATCTGCGCCATCGCCTTCCGCGTCAAGAATTCCGCCTTCGCCTACAAGCGCGCCCAGTCGCTTGGCGCCTGGGGCGTCGAGGGCAAGGTCGGGCCGATGGAGCTCAACATCCCGGCCATCAAGGGCATCGGCGATTCGCTGATCTACCTGGTCGACCGCTACGGCCCGCGGGGCACGATCTACGACGTCGACTTCGAGTACCTGCCGGGCGTCGAGCACAATCCCGAGGGCGTCGGCCTCACCTATATCGACCATCTGACGCACAACGTGCATCGCGGCCGCATGGACGAGTGGGCCGAGTTCTACCAGCGGCTCTTCAATTTCCGCGAGATCCGCTACTTCGACATCGAGGGCAAGCTCACCGGCCTCAAGTCCAAGGCGATGACCAGTCCGTGTGGCAAGATCCGCATCCCGATCAACGAGAGCACCGACGACAAGTCGCAGATCCAGGAATATCTCTCGGCCTATCACGGCGAGGGCATCCAGCACATCGCGCTCGGCACCGACGGCATCTACGACACCGTCGAGGCGCTGAAGCAGAAGGGCGTGCCGTTCCAGACCGTGCCCGACACCTATTACGAGCAGATCGAGACCCGCCTGCCGGGCCACGGCGAGGACCTGAAGCGGCTGGCCGCCGACCGCATCCTGATCGACGGCGCGCCGACCAAGGGCGGCGGGCTGCTGCTGCAGATCTTCACCCAGACGGTGATCGGCCCGATCTTCTTCGAGATCATCCAGCGCCGCGGCAACGAGGGCTTCGGCGAGGGCAACTTCCGCGCCCTGTTCGAGTCGATCGAGCTCGACCAGATCCGCCGTGGCGTGCTGAAGGCATAAGCAAGAAGGAGGAAACCATGGCCAAGAACTGGATTCCGCTGCGCCAGGTCGAGGGCACCGCCTCGCGCCAGGCCCATGTCCGGCTGCCCGAGGGCACTTACGAGCGCGAGATCAGCAAGGAGGGCTTCTTCGGTCCCTCGGCGCAGTTCCACCACAAGCACAAGCCGACCGACTGGATCGAGTTCGACGGCGCCATCCGGCCGCGCGCCTTCGACCTCAACAAGCTGGTCGCCGGCAAGGGCAACCCGTGGGCCTCGCAGCCGGTGCTGAATAACGGGAGCATTCAGGTCCGCATCTGGAAGCTCGATCAGGCGATGGGCGAACTGGCGCGCAACAGCGACGGCGACCAGCTGCTGTTCATCCATGAGGGCGAGGGCGCGCTGTTCTGCGACTACGGCCATCTCGACTACCGCGACGGCGACTACATCATGATCCCGCGCGGCACGATGTGGCGGCTCGCGCCCACCAGGGCCACGACCTCGCTGATGATCGAGGCGACCAACGACCATTTCACCCTGCCGGAGAAGGGGCTGGTCGGCCGGCATGCGATCTTCGACCCGGCGATGCTCGACACGCCGAGGATCGACGACGCCTTCAAGGCGCAGCAGGACGAGCGCAGCTGGAAGGTCTCGGTCAAGCGGCGCGGCCAGCTCTCGACCGTCACCTTCCCGTTCAATCCGCTGGATGCGATCGGCTGGCATGGCGACTTGAGCGTCGTGCGCATCAACTGGCGCGACCTGCGCCCGCTGATGAGCCATCGCGCCCATCTGCCGCCGTCGGCGCACACGACCTTCGTGGCCGGCCGGTTCGTGGTCTGCACTTTCGTGCCGCGGCCGTTCGAGAGCGATCCGGAGGCGCTGCGCCTGCCGTTCTTCCACAACAACGATGATTTCGAGGAGATCATCTTCTACCACAAGGGCAGCTTCTTCAGCCGCGACAACATCCATCCCGGCATGATGACGGTGCACCCGTCGGGCTTCACCCACGGCCCGCATCCCAAGGCCTTCAACGCGGCGACCAAGGCGCCGGCGAGCGGCGGCCGGACCGAGACCGACGAGGTAGCGGTCATGATCGACACCCGCGACGCCATCGACATCGCCGCCATGCCGGCCGGCGTGGAGTTCGAAGGCTACGTGAAATCGTGGCGGCCGCCCGAGGTGAAGCAGGCGGCGGAGTAACGATTAGCCGTCATCCCGGCCGTAGCCTCGCGCAGCGAGGCGAAGCGGAAGGACCTGTTTTGGGGATGCATCGGCAAGAGGAGGTCCCTCGACTGCGCCGCCCTTCGGGCGGCTCCGCTCGGGATGACGAAGGGGAGGGTATGTAATGAAACTCGGCTCACTCAAGGAAGGCGGCCGTGACGGCACGCTGATCGTGGTCGATCGCGCGGTGAAGAAGGCGGTGCGCGCGACAGGCGTTGCTCCAACCTTGCAGAAGGCGCTCGACGACTGGACTACAGCCGAGCCGAAGCTTCGTGCGCTGGCCCAGCAGCTCGCTGACGGCAAGGCCGCCGGCGCCTTCGACCTCGACACCAAGGCGCTCGCCGCGCCCCTGCCGCGCGCCTATCAATGGGCCGACGGCTCGGCCTACGTCGTGCATGTCGAGCTGGTGCGCAAGGCGCGCGGTGTCGAGATGCCGCCGTCGTTCTGGACCGATCCGCTGATGTACCAGGGCGGCTCCGATTCCTTCATCGGCCCCAACGACGACATCGAGGCGGTCGACGAAGCGCACGGCATCGACTTCGAGGGCGAGATCGGCGTGATCGTCGACGACGTGCCGATGGGCGTGACGCCCGAGGCGGCGCGCCGGCACATCCGGCTGGTGACCATCCTGAACGACGTGTCGCTGCGCAACCTCATCGTCACCGAGCTGGCCAAGGGCTTCGGCTTCTTCCACGGCAAGCCTGCGACAGCCTTCGCCCCGGTCGCCGTCACGCCCGACGAGTTGGGCGACGCCTGGGACGGCGGCAAGCTCAACCTGCCGCTGATCTCGACCTTGAACGGCAAGGAGTTCGGCCATCCCAACGCCGCCACCGACCTCACCTTCGATTTCGGCCAGCTCATCGCCCATGCGGCGAAGACGCGTCATCTCGAGGCGGGGACGGTCGTGGGCTCGGGCACCGTCGCCAACCGCGATGCCGGCGTCGGCTGCTCCTGCATCGCCGAGCGGCGCGTGCGTGAGACCATCGATAGCGGCAAGCCCGCGACGCCATTCATGTCCTTCGGCGATCGCATCCGCATCGAAATGTTCGATCGCGCCGGCCAATCGATCTTCGGCGCCATCGACCAGAAAGTCGCGCGCTACACGCCTTGATCGGATGGCCGCCCAACGCTAGGGACACTCTCGTCCAGGCGGAGGCGTCATGAAGCTCATCGGTTATTTTCGGTCGTCCGCGGCGTTCCGTGTGCGCATCGCGCTCAACTACAAGGACATCAAGGTCGAGCATGCCTCGCGCCACCTGCGCAAGGGCGAGCAGCGGGCGCCCGACTATGTCGCGCTCAATCCGCAGAAACTGGTGCCGGCTCTGGTCCTCGATTCGGGCGAGGTGCTGACCCAGTCACTGGCCATCCTGGAATACCTCGAGGAGATACATCCCGAGCCGCCGCTGCTGCCCAAGGATCCGGTCGGCCGCGCCCGCGTGCGAGCGCTGGCGTTGATCGTGTCGGCCGACGTCCATCCCATCCAGAACCTGCGCGTCATGGCCTACCTGCGCGACAAGTTCGGCCAGACAGAGGAAAGCGCCTTCGCCTGGTCGCGCCACTGGATCGAGACCGGCTTCGAGGCCTACGAGGCCACCATCGCCAAGGACCAACGGACCGGCGCCTTCAGCCACGGCGACACGCCCACCTTCGCCGATCTTTGCCTGGCGCCGCAGGTCTTCAACGCCCAGCGCTTCAAGGTCGACATGGCGCGCTATCCGACCATCCAGCGCATCCACGCCGCCTGCATGCAGCATCCCGCCTTCGACGCCGCCCAGCCGTCCAGGCAGCCGGACGCCGAGCTGTGAGAAAGAGTGTCATCGCGCTGATCGCCGTCGTCGTTCTCGCCGGCGCGGCGGTCGCTGCCGTGCCGGTGATCGAGGGGCATGCTGCCGCCAGCATCAAGAGCGAGATCGAGCGCGCCGGCACCGCCAAGGTCGACGCGGTGAGCGTGGGTCTGCTCGGCCGCCGCGTCACGCTGACGAACCTCAAATCCAAGACGGCCGAGGCGGAGCTGAGCATTGGCCGCTGGGAGGCGTCGGGTCTCGCCTGGCCGCTCGGCGAGCTTTTGGCCGGCCGCACGCCGTTGGCGGGCTTTGGCTGGGGCGATCCGCTGAGCGCCGGTCGCGTCGAGCTCGAGAACGTGGCCATGGCCGACCTGGCGACCGGCGGGCGATGGAGCATGGACTCGCTGCTGATCGAGGGCCTCGATCTCGCGCGTTACGATGCGCGCTACGACGGCATGTTCCGCGTCGCCGTGCTCACCACACGGGCCATGGGTGCGCTCACCGTTCGCCGCCTCGAGCAGCGCAACACCCGCGTGACGCTGCCGGGGGCCGGCGAGACGGTCGGCCTGGGATCGATCGTGCTGGAAGGCTACGAACGCGGTCTCACCGCCAAGCTGACGATGGCCGGCGCGGACTTTTCCGCCGGCGAAAAACAGCCTGCGCAGCTCAGTATTGCCGAGACCAAGGCCACCAAGATCGACTTCCGCCGCACGATCACGGCTCTGTCGTCCGACAAGTGGTTCCCCGGCGCGCCATCCGGCCGCGTCCAGATCGAGACGGCCAAGGCCACGGGCTTCGGCGGCGAGCTCTTCAAGCGCTACGGCATCTCGCTCGGCGAAGTGAGCTTCCAGACCGCTCACGTCAGGGACAAGGTCAGCCGCACGCGCACGCACATCGAAGGCTTCGTGCTGGCGCCGCCGCTGCGCGGCCTGGAAGGGCTGTCGTTGCGCATGGCCCTGCAGTCGATGGGCATCAAGGAAGTGAAGGCCGAGTTCGATTGCTACGGCACGGAAGACCAGGGCAAGGGCGAGCTGACGGTCGATCGCTGCGCGCTGATGAGCCCGGGACTGGGCGACGTCGAGCTTTCCGCGCGCATCGTCAATGCCGATGCGCTCTTCTGGACCGCCCTCGACGAGAGCGATCTGCTGGCGCTGCAGGATTCGACGGCGGCGCTGGGCTCGGCGCGGCTGGTGCTGACCGACAAGAGCCTGCTCGAGCGCAGCCTGCGCGCCATCGCCGCCATGAGCGGCCAGCCGGCGGCGACGCTGCGCGCCAACTGGGCGCGCGAGGTGCGCCGCTATCAGCCGGCCGGGGTGCTGATCTCGCAGTCAATGACCCAGCTCCTCGACACCATCGCCCGCTTCGTCGAGCAGGGCGGCACGCTGGTCGTCGAGGCCAAGCCCGAACCGCCGGTCGGCTTCGACAAGCTGGAGTATTTGCTGAACCCCGGCGCCGACTTGGTCAGCACCTTGGGGCTGAAGGCGACGCTGCTGAAGTGATGGGAGCGCGGGCCTCCGGCCCGCTCATTGTCTTCATCTTCCGGACCGCGCGCTTCCAGCGCGCTCATGAATCATGAGGCGCGCTGGAAGCGC
>NZ_BKAJ01000016.1 GCF_007992495.1 Reyranella soli | reverse complement strand
GCGCTGGAAGCGCGCGGTCCGGAAGAACATGAGCGGGCCGGAGGCCCGCGCTCCCTTGACTCACCCCTGGCCCTTGCGGGCCTCGGCGATCAGCTGCTTCAGCGCGGCGGCGTCGACGGCGCCGGGCACGAACTGCTTGCCGATCACGAAGGCCGGCGTGCCGCGCACGCCGAGCGCGCTCGCCAGCGCCAGGTTGCGGTCGATGATCGCCTTCAGCTTGGGATCTTCCATGTCCTTCTCGAGCTGGGCGCGATCGATGCCGACGCCGACGGCGATCTCGAGGATCTTGTCGCGGTCGAGCTTGCCGGTGAATTCCATCAGCGCATTGTGCAGCGGCTGATGCTTGCCCTGCTTGATCGCGGCGAGCGCGGCCTGGGCCGCGATCTTGGAGGCCTCGCCCAGGATCGGCAGGTCCTTGTAGATGATCTTGACCTTGCCGTCGGCGCCGACCACCGACTTCACGGCCTGGTAGGCGCGCTTGCAGTAGGGGCACTGGTAGTCGTTGAACTCGACGATGACGACGTCGCCGTCGGGATTGCCGCCGACCGGGCTGTCGGCGTCGCGATAGAGCTCGGCCTGGTTCTCCGACACGCCCTTCTGGGCGACGGCGTCGCGCTGGCTGTCCTGCTTGCGCTCGAGCTCCTGCATGGCGTCGACCAGCACCTCGGGATTGGCCAGCAGGTAAGCTCGGATGGATTTGCCCAGGGCGGCCTGGTCGGCGGTGAGCGGCATGGCCGAGCCGGCCGGCGCGGCGGCGATCCGGCGCGGCGATGTCGCCGTTGCCGCGACCACGGCGCCGACGAGGACCAGTCCGGCGCAAACAGTGAAGGGGAGCCAACGCATGAGAATCTCCGAACTAGCGGCCTCCTTTGGGCCGCGTGTTGATATAGGCCTTGAGGTCCTGGGCGCGCTGCCAGGCCGGCGTGTTGGCCGGGAGCTGCCGGGTGGCGGCGTCGGCATGGGTCGCCGCCTCGGACTTGTTGCCGCGCAGGGCCGCCATCTCGGCGCGCGCCAGCGAAGTCATGCCAGGATTGTTCAGCTTGGAATAGCCCTCGGCCATCATACGCCACAGGTCGAAGCTGTCGGGCTCCTGCTGCGAGGCGAGCTCGAGGTTGCGCACCGCCTCGCGGTCGTTGTCGCTGTTGTTGGTGGCGAGCAAGGCGCGGGCGAAGTCGATCTTGATCAGCCCCGAGCTCGGCAGGAGCTGGGCGGCCTTGCGGTACGAGATCACCGCCTCGGCGGAGCGGCCGTTCTCGTACAGCATCTGGCCGCGCACTTCGTGGAAGTAGGGATCGTTCGGGGCTTCCTTGATCAGCCTGTCGATACTGAGCAGGGCCGAGCCCAGTGCGCCCTTGCGGTACCAGGCGATGGCGCGGGCATAGCGCGCCGGCACCGAGGGGTCGGCTTCGGAGAATTTTGCCAACGCCGTCTCGGGTGAGATGAAGCCCATCAGCTTTGCCACCATGCGATGGTGCATGTTGAGGTTTTGCTGTGTGTCCTGCGTGTTGACATAGGGCGACTGCGCCGCTGCTTGCTCGAAGGCACTGATGCGTTCGGGCGTCAGCGGATGGGTCGTCAGGTAGGGATCGCGCCGGGCGATCTGCATGCGCTCCTCGCGCTGCAGGGTCTTGAGGAACTCGATCGTGCCCTTGGGCGACTGGCCGGTGCGCTGGAGATAGCTCATGGCCGCCTGGTCGGCGGCGCTTTCCTGCGTCTGGGTGTAGTGCAGAAACGCCATCAGCGACCCTGGCGCCCGCGGCCCGCCGGCGTTGGTGGTTGAGCCGCGTCCGACACCGCTGCCCGACACGGCGCCGCCCGCCATGGCGCCCGCACCCAGGATCGCCTCGAGGATCTGCAGGGTCGTGAGGTTGCGCAGCTCCTCCTGCATGCGGGCGAGATGACCGCCGGCGATGTGGCCACTTTCATGCGCCATGACGCCGATCAGCTGATTCGGCGTTTCAGTCCGCATGATCAGCCCGGTGTTGATGAAGATGCGCTGGCCACCCGCCACGAAAGCGTTGAGCGAGTTGTCCTGGACGATCATGATCTCGATGGCGTTGGGGTCGAGCCCGGCCGCCCGCCAGATCGGCACAGTGAGTGCGCGGATATTGTTCTCGATCTCGGCGTCGCGGATGAGATTGAGTCGTTGACCTTGCTGTGCGCGCGCGGCACCAAACGGCGCCAGCGCGAACAGCGCAAGGGAGAAGAGGGTGATGATGCGTTTGAACACGGGCGGCACGGTCTCTGGGCAGGCTATGAACGCAAAGCGGCCGCGTCAATCGCGCACCCCCCCGGTGCGGCACGCCCTGGCGCTGGCCGCCCTGTTCATGCTGGCTGCATGTGGCAGAAGTGAGACGGACCGCGATACCGAGTCAGCCGCTCAGGCCGCCAATCCCGCCGGCATGTCGCCGGGCAGGGGCGGCCTCTCCCGCATCGTTGCCGATAGCGTCAATGCCCCGTTCTCCGCCGTTGCCGCCGACGAGAGCCGTGCCGCAGAAATCGGCCGCGATGTCCTGTTGGCCGGCGGCAATGCGACCGACGCCGCGGTCGCCATGTACTTCGCCATGGCCGTCACCTTGCCGTCGGCGGCTAGCCTCGGCGCCTCGGGCGCCTGCATTGTCCACAACGACAAGACCAAGGCGGCCGAAGCCTTCGTCTTCCCGCCGATCACCGCGCCCGGCACGGTCGCCGGCCAGCCTTTCACCGTGCCCTCGGGGGTGCGCGCCATCACGCTGATGCATGTCCGTCACGGCCAGCTGCGCTGGGAGGCGACAGTGGCGCCGGCCGAGCGGCTGGCGCGCTTCGGCGTGCCGGTATCGCGCGCCCTGGCGCGCGATTTTCAGGCCAGCGGCGGGATGATGGGTGGTCGCGCCTTTGGCGGCGGTGCGCTGACGGAAGGCAGCACGCTCACCCAGCCCGACCTCGCCGGCACCCTGGCCAGCATCCGACAGCGCGGCGGCGCGGACTTCTTCCAGGGCCAGCTTGCGCGCACGATGTCCGAGCAGTTGGGCGGAGCCCTGACTGTCGACGCGCTGCGCGCCGCGGTGCCGCAGGCAGGCGCGCCGATGACGGAGAGCTATGGCATGCGACGCCGAGTCTATGTCGCGCCGGCGCCGGCCGCCGGTGCCTCGGCACTGGCCGGCTTCAAGGGGCAGGCGCCGAGTGGGCCGACGCCAACGGATTCCGGCGGCTTCGCGGGCCTCGCTGCTGTCGACGGCAAGGCGGGTGCCGCGGCCTGCGCTCTGTCGATGGGCCAGACCTTCGGCGCGCGCGCCGTCGTGCCTGGCGCCGGCGTGCTGCTGGGCGCGCCATCGCCGCAGGGCGGCTCGGTCAGTCCGGTGATCATCGCCAATCCGGGCAACGGCGAGTTCACCTTCGTCGGCGCCGGCGGTGGAGCGGCGACGGCTGCGCAGGCCACGGGCTATGTGGCCTACGCGACAATCGAGCAGGACCAGCCGCTTGCCAATGTCCTCACCTCACGGCGCGGGCAGGGCGGCTGGGTCAACGCCATCGCCTGCCCGTCGGGGCTGCGCGGCGGCGGCTCGAGCTGCCGCAGCGCCATCGATCCGGCCGGCGCCGGATTGGCGCTGACCGCGCGCTGACGAACGATGTCGGGCAAGCTTTCGCGACGCGGCGGTGCGGTCGATCCGTTCATCGTCATGGACGTCATGGCGGCCGCTGCCGAGAAGGAGGCGGCGGGCGACACCGTCATCCATCTGGAAGTCGGCCAGCCCAGCACGCCGGCGCCCAAGGGGGCACTGGCCGCCGCGCACGCCGCACTCGACAGCGACCGCATCGGCTATGTCGCGGCGCTCGGCATTCCAGCGCTGCGCGAGCGCATCGCACGGCACTATCGCGAGGCCTACCGGACGGAGGTGTCGCCCGAGCGTGTGATCGTGACGACCGGTTCGTCGGGCGGCTTCCCGCTCGCCTTCCTGGCGAGCTTCGATGCCGGCGACCGCGTTGCGCTCGCCGCACCGGGTTATCCCGCCTATCGCAACATCCTGACGGCGCTCAATCTCGAGGCCGTCGACCTGCCGACCTCGGCCGCCGATCTCTTCCAGCCCACCGTTGAAGCGCTCAAGAAGGCGGGACGCATCGACGGCCTGATCGTGGCGAGCCCGTCCAATCCCACTGGCACCATGGTGGGGCATGCCGAGATGAAGGCATTGGCCGGCTGGTGCGCCGACAACGGCGTGCGCCTGATCTCCGACGAGATCTATCACGGCATCGTCTACGAGGGCGACACGGCGTCGGCGGTCGAGGTCTCGGACGAGGCCATCGTCGTCAACAGCTTCTCGAAGTACTTCTCCATGACCGGTTGGCGCGTCGGCTGGCTGGTGGTGCCGCAGGAGCTGGTGCGGCCGATCGAGCGGCTGACGCAGAATTTCTTCATCTCCGTGCCGACGCTCAGCCAGCATGCGGCGCTGGCGGCCTTCGACTGCCGCGGCGAGCTCGATGGCCATGTGCGCCGCTACCGACGTAACCGCGATCTGCTGCTGGCCGGACTGCCGGAAGCAGGCTTTGACCGCTTCGCCCCGGCAGAGGGTGCGTTCTATCTCTATTGCGACGTCGCCCATCTCACCAACGACAGCCGCGATTTCTGCAAGCGCATGCTCGCCGAGACGGGTGTGGCGACGACGCCGGGTGTCGACTTCGACCGCGCGCGCGGTGCGGGCACGCTGCGCATCTCCTTCGCGGGCTCCGCCGCCGAGATGGAGGAGGCGGTGCGCCGGCTCAAGGCCTGGAGACGGCCGTGAAGCCGGTCGCGGCCGTACTGGCCGCGCTCTCCCTGTGGATGGCAACGGCCGCGGCCGACGACAAGGTCGGAGCAGCCGAGCGGGCGATGACGGGCGCCTACGCCGCGCTGGCCGACAAGCTCGACGGCGCGGCCAAGGTGCATTTCGAAGCCGATCAGGCGCGCTGGCGTGCCGGCCTTCGCGCCTGCGACGTCCAGCCGTCGCGCAAGGCGGAGTGCCTGGAGCTCCGCTACCGCCAGCGCGCGAGCCTGATCGAGGTTTTCGCCGAAGGCCCTTATCCCTTCGTCTCGCAGCAGGCGATCGTGCAGTCCGGCAACGGACCGCGCGGTCGCTACCTCGTCGATATCGCCTATCCCCGTTTCGATAGCCCGTCGCAGGATTTCTCCGCGGCCGATCGCGTTTTCTCCGGGCTGGCCCAGACGTCGCTCTTCGACGCCATCGACACGGGCCGCAACTGCGAGATCACCCAGACCTTCTCGCTCTACCGGCTGGCGCCCTCGGTCGCTTCGGTGACGTTCTGGCGCGAGTGGGTGGGCCCGAGCATCGATATCGATCTCGCCGGCTATCTCGTCGACCTTTCCACCGGCAGGCTGCTCGAGCCGCAGGACGTCTTCACGCCTGGCGACGGCTGGCGCCACCGCCTGGCCGAGCTCGTCCGCCAGGAACTCGCCAAGGATCCTCCCGATGGCGGCCGCAAAGGCGTGGGTGGCGACATCGCCTCGGTCATGCGCGAGGTCGATTGGAAGGATTATATGTTCGAGAACGACAGGCTCGTGCTGTCGCTGAACAAGGTGGCGACCGAGCGTGGTATGAAAGGCTACGAGGTCGTCATACCCTACGCCGCGATGAAGGATATTTTCCGCGCCGATGGTCCACTCAGGAGTTTGCAGCGATGATCGGTTTGGCGAAGCCCGTGATGGCGATGCTGCTGGTGCTCGGCGCCGGCGGCGCGGCCCTGGCGCAGGAGCGGCCGAGCTTCGACTGCGCCAAGGCCGACAACACCATCGATCACGCCATCTGCAAGAACGGCGGGCTCGCCAAGGCCGACCGCGAGATGGTGGCGGCCTACACCGCGTTGCTCAACAAGCTGAACGGCGCCGCCAAGGACGACCTGGTCAAGGACCAGGTGCGCTGGGTCGCCAACCGCAATCGCGCCTGCCGCAGCGATTCCGACAGCATCGAGGACTGCCTGAAGAACCGCTACACATCGCGCATCAAGAACCTGCGGGCCTACGTCCAGGGCACCTATCCCGCGATCAGCGAGCGGTCGCTGGCGAAGCAGGGCAAGCTCGGCAAGATCACCTGGTCGTACGATCTCACCTATCCGCGCTTCGAGGGCGCGAACGTCGATTTCTCCGCGGTCAACGCCCGCTTCGCCGATGCCGCGAACAAAATCGCCGATGAATCGACTCCCAAGGCCGCCGACGGCTCCGAGCGCGAGCAGCAATGGTACTACGAGCAGGGCTTCACCGTTGAGCGGCCGCCGGGCGGACAGGCGGCAACCATTTCTCTGAGCTTCGACAGTTATCGCGGCGGCGCGCACGGCTATGGCGCGACACGCTGCACCCTGGTCGACCTGCGCAGCGGGAAGGTGATCGGACCGGACGGCGTGTTCACGGCGGGCGAACAGTGGCTGCGGCTCATGACCCAGCTCGTCGGTGCCGACCTCAAGAAGCAGTTCGTCGACAATCCCGGATTCGAAGATGCGCTCCAGCCCGCCAGCCTCGCCAAGCTGCTGAGCGAGGCGAATCGCTATTGCTGGACCGACAAGCATCTCGAAGTCATCTTCAATGCCTACGATGTCGGGCCCTATGCCGCCGGCCCTTATCAGGTCGATATTCCCTACGACAGGCTGAAGCCGATCCTGCGCCCCGATGGTCCGATCGCTCGCTGACCGCTGCGCCCTTGCCGGCGCGTTGCTCCTGACGCTGGCCGGCGCCGCTCTGGCGCAGGGCACGTCGCGCGTCGACTGCTCGAAGGCGGCGACGACGATCGAGCGCGCGATCTGCGCCAAGCCCGAGCTTGCCGCCGCCGACCGCAAGATGGCCATCGCCTACGCGGCACTTGCCGGCAAGCTCACGGGCGCTGCCAAGGAACACCTGCTGGCCGATCAGATCCGCTGGCTCGCCAACCGGGCTGCGGCCTGCGTCGTCGAGCCGTCGGAGATGGAGGAGTGCCTGGAGTCGCGCGACCGCGACCGCATTGCGCAGCTCGAATGGCTGGGCGAGGGTGCCTATCCCTTCATCAGCGAACAGGCGATCGTGAAGGCCGCCAAGGTGCGCGGCATCCCCTACATCGTCGACGCGAGCTATCCGCAGTTCGACGGCGGCACGGTCGACTTCGGCGCTGTGAACCGCCAGCTCGCCGCGAGCGCCGGCGAGGGTGCCGACCGGGCCGTTCCCGGTCCGGACACCGACAATGACGGCGGCAACTACAATGGCCCGGCGTGGCGGTATGAGCAGGCCTTTACGCTCTACAGGCCAGGCCCCAACGCCGTCTCCGTCAAGATCGCCTACAACGCCTACGAAGGCGGCGCGCACGGCATCATTGGCGTCAGCGGCATGCTTGTCGACCTGCGCACGGGCAAGTCGGTCGGCCCGGAAGGCGTGTTCCTGCCGACCTCGAACTGGCTCAGGGAGCTCATGCGCATCGTCAGCGCCGACATCAACACGCCCAACCTGTCCGACATACTGAAGCAGCCGAACCGCTACGTGTTCCTCGAGGATCGCCTGGAACTTTCCTTCAACCAGTATGAGGGCGGGCCCTACACCGTGGAGATTTCCTACGACCGGCTTCGGTCGCTGCTGCGCGTCGATGGACCTGTCCCGCGATGAAGAGCCGGTCCCTGGTCGTTCCCGCCGAGCTGTTCGACAGCCGCCAATATGGTTTCGCACAGGTCGCTGTCGTGTCGACGCCGCTTGGCCGCGCGGTGCATGTGTCGGGACAGGTTGCCTGGGACGCCGATCAGAACATCGTCGGACCCGGCGATGTCGGCCGCCAGCTCGAGAAGAGCCTCGACAACCTTGCGGCAGCGCTGGCATCGGTCGGCGCGACGCTCGATCAGGTCGGCGCGCTCAGCCTCTACATCAGGCAAAGCCACATCGGCGAGGGCAAGGCGATCAGCGCCGCGCTTCGTGCGAAGTTCGGCGACAACCCGCCCTGCGCGACCTGGATCGGCGTGACGAGCCTCGCCGACGAACAGTTCCTGATCGAGGTCGAGCCCTCGGTCGTGTTCCTGGATTCGGGCACCACCAAAACCTCACCCTGAGGAGCGCGCGCCGCGCGCGTCTCGAAGGGTGGGCAAGGGACGAGGTCCGTGGCCGCTCCTGTGCGTGCGCCGCACTTCCCTAATGCAGCTTCCGCCTATCGCGCGGCGCGGCGGCTGACGCCGTTGTCGTCGGCTGCCCCGTCTCGATCGGCGGCACGGGACCGGAATGGTGGCCGATCATGCGCCAGCCGTCGCTTTGGCGGGCAAAGGTGTTGGTCGCCATGAGCTGGCCCTCGGGCAGGATCTCGCGGCAGACGACGATGGCGAGGCCCGGGCGGCCGATCACCCATTCGCCGACACAGCGCACCTTGGGCGATTCGGGATGGCGCAGGATGCCGCGCCAGCTCGCCAGGATCTCGGCACGCCCGTGCAAGGGCGCCTGGCCGGGATGCAGGCAGACCATGGCGCCGGTCGCCGCCCAGATCTGGTCCATGCCGGCGACGTCGCGTTCGGCGAAGGCGCGGTAAAAGGCGCGGTTGGCGGCCAGCACGGCCTCGCGCTCCTCGTCGTCGAATTCCGCCAAGAGTGGCGGCAGGCGCGGTGGCCGGCGCGGCATTCGTCCCTCGAAACTCCCCGGTTGCCTGCCTTAGGATTAGCCGACAGAGAGGAAGCATCCAACCGCCGAGATGACGATGTCCATTCCCAAGCTCGAATTCCCGCCGTTCCATCTGCCCGCAGAGGCCGAGGCGCTGCGTGGCGAGGTCCGCAGCTTCCTGAAGGAGACGTTGCCGACGGTGAAGTCGGAGGATCGCTTCGCGAGCTGGAACACCTTCTCGCCGGAGTTCAGCAAGGCCTTGGGCAAGAAAGGCTGGATCGGCATCACCTGGCCCAAGCAATATGGCGGCAGCGAGCGGAGCTTTTTGGACCGCTACGTCATCACCGAGGAGCTTTTGGGCAACAGCGCGCCCGCCGGCGCCCACTGGGTGGCCGATCGCCAGTCCGGCCCGCTGCTGCTGCGCTTCGGCAGCGAGGAGCAGCGCCAGGCCATCCTGCCCAGGATCACGGCCGGTGAATGCTATTTCTCGATCGGCATGAGCGAGCCCGATTCGGGCTCCGACCTCGCCTCGGTGCGCACGCGCGCCGAGCCGGTGCCCGGCGGCTTCCGCGTCAACGGCACCAAGGTCTGGACCTCGGGCGCCCATCGCAACAACTACTGCATCGCCCTGGTGCGCACCTCGGGTCAGCACGGCGATCGGCACAAGGGGCTGAGCCAGCTGCTGGTCGATCTCAAGACGCCGGGCGTCACCATCCGGCCGATCATCAACCTCGCCGGCCGCCACGACTGGAACGAGGTCACCTTCACCGATGCCTTCATCCCCGAGAGCTGCCTCATAGGCAACGAAGGCGACGGCTGGCTGCAGGTGACGAGCGAGCTCGCTTTCGAGCGCTCCGGCCCCGAGCGCTTCATGCAGAACTTCTACATCCTGCGCGAGCTGGTGCGCGTGCTGGGCCGCCAGCCGGCCAAGCGTGCCTCGTCGATCCTGGGCCGACTGATCGCTCGGCTGTGGACGCTGCGCCAGATGTCGGTCGCCGTTGCCGGCATGATGCAGGGCGGCAAGTCGCCGGCGATCGAGGCGGCGCTGGTCAAGGATCTCGGCACGATCTACCAGCAGGACCTGCCCGAGATCGCCCGGGCCATCGCCGAGTCCGACGCCACGACCGAGGAGGATCTC
Organism: Reyranella soli; assembly: GCF_007992495.1. Lineage (GTDB taxonomy): Bacteria > Pseudomonadota > Alphaproteobacteria > Reyranellales > Reyranellaceae > Reyranella > Reyranella soli. The sequence goes on along the minus strand of NZ_BKAJ01000016.1, from coordinate 69,301 downwards.
GCCGATTTCCTCGACGTCGCGCAGTACGCCACCATGATGGCGCCGAGCTACACCATCCAGGGCGGCACGACCCAGGTCCTGCGCGGCATCGTCGCGCGCGGGCTGGGTTTGCGCTGAGGGAGATGATCATGGATCGTGAAACCCGCGACATGCTGCTCGAGACCGCCGACCGCTTCTTCACCGAGCGCTGCGGCCGCGCCGTCGTCAACGACGTGGAGAAGGGCGTGTGGCCCGCCGATCTCTGGAAGGAGATCGAGGAGATGGGCCTGCCGCTGATCGCCGTGCCCGAGGACAAGAACGGCGCCGGCGGCACGCTGGCCGACATGCTGGCGCTGCTGCGGCTGGCCGGCTCGCATGCCGTGCCCGTGCCGCTCGCCGAGACGTCGCTCGCCAACCTGCTGATCGCCGCGGCCGGCAGCGAGCCCAGGCCCGGGCCCGCGACGTTGGCGCTGGGCAACCTGACGCTGAGCGGCGGTCGCGTCAGCGGCAAGATCGAGCGCGTGCCCTTCGCCTCGGTGGCCGATCGCTTCGTCACCGTCGTCGGCAGCACGCTGGCTGTCGTCGCTGCAGCCAATGCCAGGATCGACGACACGCCGAGTCACGCCGGCGAGCCTTATGGCACGGTGAGCTTCGACAATGCCGCAGCCGAGTTCAGCGGCGCCTCGCCGGTCAGCGCCGATCGCGCCTACGAGCTGGCCGCCGTGATGCGCGCCATGCAGATGGCCGGCGCCGCCGACAAGGTGCTGGCTACCGCCGTCGAATATTGCAAGCAGCGTGTCCAGTTCGGCCGGCCGATCTCGACCTTCCAGGCCATCCAGCACATGCTGGCCGAGCTTGCGAGCTACGTCGCGGCCACGATCGCCTCGGCCGAGGCCGCGGCGCGCGATGCCGACGAAGGCGGGCTGGTCGACGGCGGTCGCTTCTCCATCGCCGCGGCCAAGAGCCAGGCCTCGGATTTTGCCCAACGAATCGCCGCCATCTCGCATCAGTCGATGGGCGCCATGGGTTTCACCCATGAGCACATCCTGCATCACTATACGCGCCGGCTCTGGGTGTGGCGGCGCGACTTCGGCAGCGAGACCTTCTGGGGCGACAAGATCGGCGCCGCCTACGCCAAGGCCGGACCCGAAGCGCTATGGGCCTCGCTCAGCGCCAGCAAATACGCGGCATAGGGCAGGGCGGCTCCGTTGGCGATCGACATACTTGATACGGTTGGCGACGTTGATCTTCTGACACTCGACGTCGAACATGCACTCGGGGTGTGCGGAGCTTTGAGTCGGAGGCCGCGTCCGTGTCGCGTTCATTTAGCCGTCCTATGGAACGTGATGCCGCCGGTCCGGGACAGTCAACAAGTCGTCCGCCACTTCCCATCCTGACAACCCTGCGTTTCTTCGCAGCGGCCGAGGTCGTGGCGTTCCATGTCGCGCAGACGAAGCCCGCATGGTCGAGTCCTGTGGGTATCCTCTCTGGCCTGATGTCTGGCGGCTACTCGGCGGTCGTTTTCTTCTTCGTGCTGTCCGGCTTCATCCTTGCCTATGTCCATACCGGCGAGAACGGGCGCGCCGGGTGCAATGTGAGCGCCACCAGATTCTGGCGTCTGCGGTTTGCGCGCATCGCTCCGGCCTACTACCTGGGCCTGCTTCTCGCCCTGCCGATCGTCACGCAGGTCGTGGCGCAGTCGCACTGGTCGGACTGGAAGATCGCCGTCGGCCTGGCGTCGGTCGTGGTTTTCCTGCAGGCAGGTGGCCGGCCTATGTGACGCTGTGGAACTTTCCGGCCTGGTCACTGTCCGTGGAGTGCCTGTCTATGCGCTGTTCCCTTTGCTGGTGCGCACGCTTGCGCGTTGGCCGGTCATGGCGCTGCTGGCCGGAAGCTACGTCCTCATCGCGCTGACCGGCACGTACCGCATCGCATTCATGTCGTTTGCCGGCATGGGCGGCAAGGCACACTGGCTGGTGCCGACGTTCTTCCCGCTGCTGCATCTGCCGCTGCTCGTCTTCGGCATGGCCTTGGCTCGTCTCTTTCTGTCCGGTCGGCGGCTGTCTCCGAGGCTTCATTCGGCGATGCTCGGCGTCGGCGTGGGACTGCTCGTGCTCATCTTCGCCGGCGCCTGGCTGCTGCCGTCGTGGATGCGCAGCGCTACGGTGCTCGTGCCGATATTCGCGCTGGTCATCTTCGGTGGCGCCGGCGCAGGCAGCTCCGTCAAGCTGCTGACGCTGCCGATCTTCCTGCTTCTCGGCGAAGCCAGCTACTCGATGTACATCCTCCATATTCCGCTGCGCCATTGCTGGGAGACGCTGATCGCCGGGGTGCCCGAACTCAGCTTGGCGCCGTGGCTGCACTTCCTGCTGTACTTCGGCTTCGTCGTTCTCGTGTCGGTCGTTGTGTTCCGGCAGGTTGAAACGCCGATGCGGAAGTGGATCGCCGGCCGCGGCCGCGACAGTGTCCCTCGCGCCGCCGTCGCCATGGCGGGCTGAGACCTCCATAACGTTCTGCTTGCCGAAAACGCGCTCGAGCAAAGATCACAGCCTGGACCACTAGGTGTGCAGCTGTAGCGATTGCTCCCGAGCGGCGAGCGGCGCAGCATGGCGCGGCGTCAGTAGCCATAGTCGGAGTATCTACGCGTAAACCTCATAACAAACATGGGAGGTTTAGCAGATGTCCGCGTCCGTCACGCCCACATCGCCGTCGACCGTGCCCTGGTGGAAGGAACCCACCAAGGACCAGTGGTACGCCTACATCGCCGCCTGGCTCGGTTGGACGCTCGATGCGTTCGACTTCACCATCTTCCTCTTGATCATGGTGCCGATTGCCAAGGAGTTCGATGTCCCGATCACCGCGGTCGCCATCGTTTTCACATTGACCCTGTGGCTGCGTCTGGTAGGCGCCACCGCCGCCGGCTGGATGGCCGATCGCATGGGGCGCAAGACGCCGCTGATGATCTCCATCCTGTGGTATTCGATTTGCAACTTCATCGCGGGCTTCTCGCCGTCATTCTACTTCCTGCTGTTCTTCCGGGCGCTGCTCGGCATCGGCATGGGCGCGGAATGGCCGGCCGGTGCGGCGCTGGCGATGGAGACCTGGCCCGCTCGTTCGCGTGGCTTCATGAGCGGCATCCTGCAGGGCTCGTGGGGCCTGGGCTTCGCCCTGTCGGCGCTGGCCTACGGCCTGCTCTTCGAGCACATCGGCTGGCGCGGCCTGCTGTGGATCGGCATCCTGCCGGCGCTGGTGGTCGTGTGGATCCGGTTCTACGTCAAGGAGCCGGAAGTGTGGGTCGAGAACAAGCGACTTCAGGCCGAGAAGAAGGCCGAGGTGAAGACGCCGCTGTTCACCATCTTCACGCGCAAGCACATCTACAACACGCTGACCGGCTGCCTGTGGATGGGCGCCGCGTTCTGCGTCTACTACTCGATCTGGGCGCTGTTCTCGACGTACCTGCAGAAGGAGCTGAACTGGACGCCCGGCATGGTGGCGACGCCATTGTTCTGGGCCAATATCGTCGTCTTCGCCGGCTCCGGCCTGTGGGGCGCCGTCGCCGACAAGTGGGGCAGGCGGCCCGCCATCATCGTGCCCTGCGTCATCGCCGTCTTCGTGACGCCGCTTTACCTATGGACGACCGATCCCTTGTGGATCGTGTTCGGCTTCATCCTGCAGGGCGTGTTCGGCGGCTCGATCTACGGCCAGAACCCGAGCTATCTCAGCGAACGCTTCCCGACCGAGGTGCGCGCCACGGCTTCGGGCTTCGTCTATCACCAGGGCGCGATCTGGGGCGGCCTGGTGGCGCCGGTCATCAGCTACTTCGCGATTGAGCAGAAGATGGGCTTCGCCATGCCGATGATGGTGAGCACCATCGTCTTCCTGCTGATCGTGATCCTCGCGGTGGCGCTGGGGCCCGAGACCAAGGGCAAGATCCTCACCGCCGACCTCGAGACTCTGAAGGCGGCGGAAGCGCCTTGACGCGATAAGGCAGAACGATCCTCCCCCGTCATACGGGGGAGGATAGGATGGGGGAGAGCCTCAGTCGTGCTCCCGATCGTTTCAGATCATGATCTGCAATGGTCATGCGGGGGATTTGTTGCCTTCCCCCTCCCGACCTCCTCCGTAAGACGGGGGAGGAGAAGTGGCCATCACCCCTTGATCTCCACGCCGGCCCATTCCTCCAGGACCTTGGCGATGTGCGTGAAGTCGGAGGCTGCGCCGAAGCGGGCGCGGGTTACCGCCAGCATCTCGCGCACCGCGCCGCCTACCACCATGGGCACGCCCATCGCCTCGGCTTCCTCCACGCACAGCCGCACGTCCTTGTAGGAGAGGCCGGTCGCGAAGCCGAAGTCGAAGGTGCGGGGCAGGATGGCGCGCGGGAACTTGTCCTGGCTGGCGCTGTTGCGGCCGCTCGAGGCGTTGATGATGTCTATCAGCACCTTGGCGTCGAGGCCCGCCTTGACGCCCATGGCCATCGCTTCCGACGTCGCCACCAAGGCTGTCGCGGCCAGAAGGTTGTTGGCGAGCTTGGCGGTCTGCGCCAGCCCCGGCTTCTCGCCGGCATGGAAGAGCTTGCCGAACACTTTCAGCACCGGCTCGAGCTTCTGATAGGTGGGCATGGGGCAGGACACCATGACGGCGAGCGTGCCGGCCTTGGCGCCGGTGACGCCGCCGCTCACCGGCGAATCGACCAAGGCGATCTTGCGTTCGGCGAGCTTGCCCGCCACTTCGGTCGCCACGCCGGGACCCGTTGTCGACAGGTCGATGATCGTGCGCACCTTGGAGCCGTTGATCAGGCCACCGTTGCTGCCCAGCGTCACCTCGCGGACCACGTCCGGTGTCGGCAGGCTGATGAACACCGTCTCGGCCGTCGAGGCGACCTCGGCGGGGGAGGCGGCGAGCTCGGCGCCGCGCGCCACCAGCGGCGCGGTCGCCTCGTCCGAAACGTCGTAGACGCACAGCCGATAGCCGGCATCGAGCAGGCGGCTGGCCATGGGCCCGCCCATGCGCCCGACGCCGACGAAGCCCAAAAGATCAGCCATTGTCGTTCCTCCACGCGTTCTGTGGTATCGCTACCAACCTATAGGGAGGGCAGGGATGGCCGGCAAGGCCAACGGCCGCAAGGCGCGAAACGGCGGCGGCGAGATCACCATGAGCGACATCGCGCGCCATGCCGGCGTCTCGCCGATGACGGTATCGCGCGCGCTCTCCGATCCGCCCAGCGTATCGGAGAAGATGCGGCGCAAGGTCGACGCCGCGGTGCGCCAGTTCGGCTACCTGCCCAATCGCATCGCCGGCAGCCTGTCGTCCAAGCGCACCAACGTGGTCGGCCTGGTGGTGCCGTCGATCCGCAACTCGCTCTACGCCGCCATGGTCCAGGCCATCTCCGACGTGGCGCGCGCCAATGGCCTGCACCTCATGATCGCCAACTCCGGCCATCGCCTCGAAGACGAGGAGGCGCTGGTTTCCGCCCTGCTGGCGCAGCGCGTTTGCGGGCTGGTGCTGCACAACACCGCCCATTCCAGGCGGCTGCGCGAGCTTCTGGCGCGCACCGACATACCGGTGGTCGAGACCGGCAACCTGCCGGCCAAGCCGATCGACATGGCGGTGAGCTATTCCAACTTCGATGCCGCGCGCGCCATGACCGGCCATCTCGGCCGGCTCGGCTACAAGCGCATCGGCTTCGTCACTTTGCCGCTGCGCGACAACGACCGCTCGCGCGAGCGCCGCCGCGGCTACTTCGCCGCGCTGAAGGAACTCGGCCTGCCGGCCGATCCCGGCCTGGTGATGGAGGCGCCGGGCGGCTTCGCCGAGGGTGCCGACGCGCTGGTCCGCCTGGTGCAGACCCATCCCGACATCGATGCCTGCTTCTTCGCCGGTGACGTTCTGGCCGTCGGCGCGCTGTTCGAATGCCAGAGGCGCGGCTGGGCCGTGCCCGGGCGTATCGCCATCGCGAGCTTCGACGACCTCGACCTGCTGCGCCACACCGTGCCGACGGTGACGACGCTGCGCATCCCGCGCCAGGACATCGGCCGGCGCAGCGCCGAATTGCTGGTCAACCGGCTGCGCGGCGCTTCGCGCCAGAAGGTTAGGATCGATGTCGGCTTCGAGATCGTCCAACGCGAAAGCACCTGAAGGAGAGGACATGCTGAAAGGCCGATGTGCGTTGATCACGGGCTCGACCCAGGGACTGGGCTATGCCATGGCCGAGCGGCTGGCGGCCGAGGGCTGCAATATCGTGATGAACGGCTTCGGCGAGAAGGACGAGATCGAGAGCCGGCGCAGCAGCCTCGAGAGCGCGCATGGCGTGCGCGCGATCCATCACGGCGCCGACGTGGCCGACGTCGCTGAGATCGACGATCTGGTGGCGACAGCGCGCAAGACCTTCGGCGGCGTCGATGTGCTGATCAACAACGCGGTGATCCGCCATTTTTCGCCGATCGAACAGTTCAAGCCGGAGGACTGGGACCGTGCGCTGGCGGTGAATCTGTCGTCGGCCTTCCACACCGTGCGCCTGGCGCTGCCGGGCATGCGCGAGCGCGACTTCGGCCGCATCGTCAACGTCTCTTCGGTCTATGGCCTGTTCGCCGCGGCGAACCGCGTCGACTACGTCACCACCAAGACCGCGCTGATCGGCTTCACGCGCGCCATCGCGCTCGAGACGGCGCGCACCAACATCACCTGCAACGCCATTTGTCCCGGCACCGTCCCGACACCCAACATAGAGGGCCGGCTGGAGGCGGAGAGGGCGAAGACGGGCCAGTCGCGCGAGGACGCCGAGCGCGCCTTCCTCGCCACGCGCCAGCCATCGGGCAAGTTCGTGGCACCCGAGCGCGTCGCCGCCCTGGTCGCCTTGCTGTGCGGACCTTCCGGTGCGGACATCACCGGCTCGGCCATCCCGATCGACGGTGGTTGGAGCGCCAGTTAGTTTTGCTGTGACAGTCGTCGTGCAACTTTCTGGTAGCGATACCAAATCTGCCGGCCTAGACTTTCCGATAACAAGAAGGAGGACACGCCAATGACCATCACCCGCCGACAATTCGCTCCTGCCGCGGCGCTCGCCACGCTCGCCGCATCGCCCGCCTTCGCCCAGCAGACCAACGAGATCGTGAAGTGGCGTTTCACCACGAGCTTCCCCAAGAGCCTCGACACGCTGTTTGGCGCGTCCCAGACAGTCGCCCGTATTGTCGGCGAGCTGACCGACGGCAAGTTCCAGCTCCAGGTCTTCGCCGCCGGCGAGATCGTGCCTGCCCTGCAGGTGCTCGATGCCGTGTCCAACGGCACCGTCGAAGCCGGTCACACCTACACCGGCTACTACATCGGCAAGAATCCGAGCTTCATCTTCGACGGTTCGCTGCCCTTCGGCTTCACGCCGCGCCAGCACAATGCCTGGATGATGTTCGGCGACGGCCGCAAGCTGATGGACGAGGTCTATGACAGCTTCAACGTCGTCGCCTTCCCGGCCGGCCAGACCGGCGGGCAGATGTTCGGCTGGTTCCGCAAGGAGATCAAAAGCCCGAAGGACTTCGAGGGCCTGAAGATGCGTACCGCCGGTTTTGGCGGCAAGGTCATGCAGAAGCTCGGCGCGGTGCCGCAGCAGATCGCCGGCGGCGAGATCTATCCGGCGATGGAACGCGGCACGATCGACGCCTGCGAATGGGTCGGCCCGTACGACGACGAGAAGCTCGGCTTCAACAAGGTCGCCAAGTACTACTACACGCCGGGCGTCATGGAGCTCGAGGCCGTCAACCAGATCATGGTCGGCAAGCAGCCGTGGGCCAGCTTGCCGCCGCGCTACCAGGCGGCGTTGCGCTACGCCGGCAACTACGCCATGACCGAGATGCTGGCGTCGTACGACGCCAAGAACGCCCAGGCGATCGCCCGCCTGGTCGCCTCGGGCACGCAGCTCTCGGTGCTGCCGGAGGACGTCATCAAGGCGCTGCGCGGCGCGCTCGAGCAGGTGCTCGACGAGGAGGCCGCGGGCAACGAGCAGTTCAAGAAGATCCTGGCCAACTGGCGCCAGTTCCGCGCCGACCAGCATCGCTGGTTCTCGATCGCCGACACGCGCGCCGAGCTCGCGGTCTATCGCACGGACCCGCAGCGCTAGAGTTTCTTGCCGGACCGCCGGCTTCCAGCCGGCCTCATAAGTCATGAGCCGGCTGGAAGCCGGCGGTCCAAAAGAGCATGAGAAGACGCGCCACTGGAGTGGCGCGCCCCCAGCATCACTCCGGCTCGATGCCGGCGATCTTCATCATTTCGCGGTAGAGCTCGATCTCCGTGATCTGGATGCGCCGCATCTCCTCGGGCGTCGTCGGCGTGATCTCCGAGCCGCCCTGGGCCTGGCGCTCGACGTAGGCGGGCTCGCTGATGATCTTCACGATCGCCTCGCGCAGCGTCGCCGAGACGGCGGGCGGAACGCCGGCCGGCAGCATGACGCCGGTCCAGGTCATCAGCTCGAAATCGGGGACGCCCTGCTCGATCAGGGTCGGAATGTCGGGCGTGAGCCTGTAGCGGCCGCGGCTGCCGACGCCCAGGCAACGCACCGTGCCCGCCTTGACCTGCGGCAGCGAGGTCACGGGATCGGCGAAGCACATCTGCACATGGCCCGCCATCGTGTCCTGCAGCGCTGCCGGCGTGCTCTTGTAGGGCACGTGCACCATGTCGATCTGGGCCTTGGCCTTCAGGAGCTCGCCCGAGATGCGCGTCGAGGCGCTGCCCGAGCCGAAGTTGACCTTGCCCGGCTGCTTCTTGCACAGCGCCACGAACTCCTGCGCCGTCGTCGCCTCGACCTTGGGATTGGCGATCAGGAACACCGGTGCGCGGCCGATCAGCGTCACAGCCTCGAAGTCCTTCAGCGGGTCGTAGGGTAGGGACTTCATCATCGCGACGTTGGACGCCGCCGCGGTGTTCGAGCAGACGAAGATCGTCTGGCCGTCCGGCTTGGCCTTGGCCGCGACCTCGGCGGCGATGGCGCCGTTGGCGCCCGGCTTGTTCTCGACGACGGCCGGCACGCCGAAGATGCGGTTCAGCCCCTCGGCGACGTTGCGCGCACCTTGATCGGTGGCCGATCCGGCGCCGAACGGCACGATGATGCGGAACGGGCCGTTGGGGAAGCTGTTGGCGCGGGCGGCGCCGGCGAACGGCAGGGCTGCGGCGCTGAGAAGAAGTGACCGGCGTTTCATGGTCTTCCGGAGCGCGGACCTCCAGGTCCGCTCATGATCATGATGCGGACCTGGAGGTCCGCGCTCCAATGATTCACCGACGCCACCAGCCGCGCTTGGGCTTCTCCGGCGGGGCGTCGATGACGGGCACCGCGGGTGGCGGTGGCGGAGGAGGCGGCGGCTCGGGCTGCGGGGCCGCGGCCACCACGATCGGCGGCGCCGGCGGTTCAAGCGGCGGTGGCGGTGCAGCTTCGACGTTCACCGGCGGGGCAACAGGCGCCGAGGCATCATAGGGTGCGTGCTCGACCGGCATGTGGCCTTCCGCCATGTGCTCGACGGGGTTGCCTTCGATCGGTAGCGGTGCGGCAACGACCGCCGCCTCGCCGTGCTCCCCACCCTGATGATCGCTGAACTCGCCTTCACCGTTCTCGCGCCGGCGGCGGCGTCCGCCGCGGCGTCCGCGACGGCGGCGGCGATCGCCGCCGTCGCGGTCATCGGCGCGTTCCTCGCTGCGCTCGCCCTCGCCATCGGCGTGCGCATCGCCCACTGGTTCCTCGTCGCGCTCGCCGTGTGGGCCATCGTGCGGCTCATCGTGCTGCCGATCGTGCAGCTCGTCGGCAGCGCCGTTGGTGCCATGTCCGGCATCGGCCTGATCGGCCTGATCCTCCGAGCCCATGGCCTGCGGACGATCGCTGTCACCGTCCTCGTCGCGGCGGCCGCCGCGGCGGCGCCGGCGCCGGCGGCGGCGTCGCCCGCCTTCGCGGTCGCCATCCTCGCGCTCACCGCGTTCGTCGATGCGTTCGCCGGCCTCGCGGTCCTCGCCAACATCGGCCTCGTCGGCCTGCGCCTCTTCCGAGACCTCTTCGTAGGAGGCGCGCGCCAGCTCCGGCCCCGGCCGCTCGCGGTCGTCGCGCCGGCTGCGCACGCGCTCGATCTCGCAATCGGCGGCATGCAGCTCGTCGTCGGCCTCGATGGTCACCGAGAAGCCGTAGCGCCTCTCGATCTCCGACAGGGTGTGGCGCTTCTGGTTCAGGAGATAGAGCGCGACGTTGGGCGGCACGCTGACGATGATCTCGCCCGCCCGCCGCCGCACGCCTTCTTCCTCGATGGTGCGCAGCGCATGCAGGGCCGCCGATTCGATCGAGCGGATGCGGCCGGTTCCGGCGCAATGCGGGCAGGTCTCGGTCGAGTGCTCGAGCAGGGAGGGCCGCAGCCGCTGGCGCGACATCTCGAGCAGGCCGAAGGCCGAGATGCGGCCGATCTGGATGCGGGCGCGGTCGTGGCGCATCGCGTCCTTGACCTTGTGCTCGACCTGGCGCTGGTGGCGCGTCTCCTCCATGTCGATGAAGTCGATCACGATCAGGCCGGCGAGGTCGCGCAGGCGCACCTGGCGGGCGATCTCCTCGGCCGCCTCGATGTTGGTCCGGAGCGCCGTCTCCTCGATGTTGCGCTCCTTGGTCGAGCGGCCCGAGTTGACGTCGATGGCGACCAGCGCCTCGGTCGGATTGATGACGATGTAGCCGCCGGAACGCAGCTGGACGACCGGCGAATGCATGGCGTCGAACTGGTTCTCGACCTGATAGCGGTGGAAGAGGGGGATCGGCTCCTTGTAGAGCTCGACCTTGCTCGCCTGGTGCGGCACCAGCTGGCGCATGAACGCGGCCGCGGCGTCGAAGCCGGCCTCGCCTTCGACCAGCACCTGGGCGATGTCGGTGTCGTAGACGTCGCGCAGCGAGCGCTTGATCAGGTCGCCTTCCTCGTAGATCAGCGCCGGCGCCGTCGAGCGCATGGTGATCTCGCGGATCGAATCCCACAGGCGCGACAGGTATTCGTAGTCGCGCTTGATGTCGATGGTGCTGCGCTCGAGGCCCGCGGTGCGCAGGATCACGCCCTGGCCCTGCGGCACGTCGAGCTCGCTCAGGACCTCCTTCATGCGCTTGCGGTCGGCGGGATTGGAGATCTTGCGCGAGATGCCGCCGCCACGGCCGGCGTTGGGCATCAGCACGCAGTAGCGGCCGGCCAGCGACAGGTAGGTCGTGAGGGCGGCGCCCTTGTTGCCGCGCTCTTCCTTGACGACCTGCACCAGCAGGATCTGCCGGCGCTTGATGACTTCCTGGATCTTGTACTGGCGGATCGGATTGCGGCGGCGACGCTCGCGCGTCTCACGCTGCTCGATCACGTCGTCGCCGCCCAGCGTCTCCACCGTCACCTCGGGCTGCGGCGCGTCGGCCATGTCCGTGGGCATATCCGTGGGCGCCTCGGCGGTCGCATCGTCCGATGTCTCGACCGGAGTCTCGGCGGCAGCCTCGGCGTACACTGTGGCCGGCGGCGCGTCCGGCGTCTCGGCGGGCGTGGCGATCGGCTGCGGCTCGGCGTCTGCCGTCGTCTCGGCGGGACCGTCGATGCGCTCACTGACGATGGCGGCAGGCAGGACGGCAGGCTGAGCTGGGGGCTCGGGCTCGCCGACGATCGCGGGCGGCAGGGATTCGGCCGGTGCCTGGTCGGCGACCGGGCGGTCGCCCGTATCCTCGGCGTTGGCGATGGCCTCGACGGCCACCTTGGCCGGCGGCTCACTGGCGACGGACTCCGCCGGGATTTCGATGCGATTGTCCTCGCGCACTTCCTCGATGTCGGTGCGGTCGATCCTGTCGCGGCGGCGCGGTTCGTCGTCCTCGGCTTCGGCCTGCAGGCGGTGCTGCTCGGCTATCAGCCTTTCGCGGTCGGCGACGGGGATCTGGTAGTAGTCGGGATGGATTTCCGAGAAGGCCAGGAAGCCGTGGCGGTTGCCGCCATACTCCACGAACGCCGCCTGTAGCGACGGCTCGATGCGGATGACCTTGGCGAGATAGATGTTGCCCTTGAGGGGCTTGCGGGTCGCCGTCTCGAAATCGAATTCTTCCAGTCGTGTTCCATCAACGACGACCACCCGGGTCTCTTCGGGGTGGCTCGCATCGATGAGCATGCGCCGTGCCATGGCTCGCTCCGAGGCGTTCGGACCCTACCGGCGCGAGCGACCGGCGGCCAAGCCGCCTCCTTGGGGCGAGGGGGACGGTGCGCCATCGACCCGCCGAACGGCCAACTTCAGGCCAAGACGGGGAAGCATCGCGCCGCCGGACCACAACTGGGTCCTGCCGACCTCGGGTTTCCTATAGCCACCGCCTGCCTGACAGTCCCTCCGCAGGCCCGCCGCTCCCATCACATGTGGGGCGCCAGCCCGGCTTAGAAGACTGCCGTCGGAGCGCACCATCCCTGGGGAGGGCGCCTCGAACGACGGCGACTGCTCGCGAGACGCAACATACGGGGTTCGGTTGGCCGTCACAATCAAAACGTTGGGGAAGGTGAGTATTGGGCGTTAAATAGTTGAATTTTCTTGAAATTATTTCCGTTCTTCTGTATTTGGTTGAACATATCAAACCAATAATTGCCTCTCCCCCTCATTAAGCTGGCTGTCGTCATGGCCGCTCCCTACCGCAGAAATGTCATTGCCGGATTGGCCGGTCTGACTGCCCTTGGCTTGGGCATGCCTGCCGTGTGGGCCAATCCGCCTGCGAAGAAGTCGATCGCCAAGCCGACGCCGCTGCCCAAACCCAAGCTGGTGTTCCTCGATCCCGGCCATGGTGGCCGCGACCCTGGCGCGCTCGGCGTGCGCGGCACGCAGGAAAAGACCGTGGTGCTGTCGATCGCCCGCGAGCTGCAGAAGGAATTGCTGGCCGGCAACCGCTACCGCGTGCTGCTCACCCGGACGTTCGATGCCTACGTGCCGTTGCGCGAGCGCGTGGCACGCGCCCAGGCGGCCAAGGCCGACCTCTTCCTGTCCCTGCATGCCGACTCCCATTCCGATTCCGATGTGCGCGGCGCTTCGGTCTACACTTTGTCGGAGGATGCCAGTGACCGCGAGGCGGCAGCGCTGGCGGCGCGCGAAAACCGCGCTGATGCGGTCGTCTCCGGCGTGCGCCTGTCCGACCAGCCGGACGATGTCGCGCGTGCCCTGGTGGCCATGAGCCAGCGCGGCACGGTCAATGATTCGCGGCGTCTCGCCGACACCATCGTGCGAACCTTCGCCGGCAGTGGCGTGCGCCTGCTGCCGCGCACCCATCGCCAGGCGGGCTTTGCCGTCCTGACCTCGCCCGATATCCCAGCCGCCCTGGTCGAGCTCGGCTACCTGTCCAATCCACAGGACGAGAAGCTTTTGACGGTGCGCCAGCACCAGACTGCCCTGGCACGGGCACTGCGGGCATCGGTCGATGCGCACTTCGGTGCCGGAATTGCCACAAGAAAGGCGTAACTTTCTTTCACGCTCGCCGTTGCTGCCCCTAGGGTTGGCCGCGTACAAGAAATGAAAGTGCTGAACCTTTTCAAAATCCTGCTGGCCTTTGCGACGGCCGCTCTGATCGTTGGCACCGGCACCGTGGCAGGCCTCTTCTGGCACTTCAGCCACGGTTTGCCCGACCACAAGCAACTCGCCGACTACCAGCCGGCGATCTCGTCACGCCTCTATGCGTCCGACGGCCGTCTGTTGGCCGAGTATGCGCGCGAGAAGCGCGTGTTCGTGCCGGTGGCCGCCATGCCCAAGCGCGTGCTGGAGGCCTTCGTCGCGGCCGAGGACCAGCGCTTCTTCTCCCATCCCGGTGTCGACTTCATCGGCGTGTTGCGCGCCGTGGTGGCAAACGTCGCCAATCCCGGCAAGCGGCCGGAGGGGGCGTCCGGGCTGACGCAGCAGGTCGCCAAGAACTTCCTGCTCTCCAACCAGGCGACCCTGGCGCGCAAGATCCGCGAAGCCATCCTCGCCTTCCGCATCGAGGAGACCTACTCGAAGGAGCGCATCCTCGAGCTCTATCTCAATGAGATCTATCTCGGTTCGGGCAACTACGGCGTGGCCCAGGCGGCGATCAACTACTTCGACCGCTCGCTCGACGAGCTGACGCTGTCGGAGATCGCCTATCTCGCCGCGCTGCCCAAGGCGCCGAACCGCTACAACATCGCGCGCAATGAGAAGGAAGCCTACGCCCGGCGCGACTACGTGCTGGGCCGTATGCTCGACGACGGCTACATCACCCAGGCCGAGATGCAGCAGGCCAAGGCCGAGAAGCTGCAGTACCGCCGCCGCGGCAACACCGAGGTCGTGCAGGCCGACTTCTTCGCCGAGGAAGTGCGCCGCAACCTGATGGCCGCCTACGGCGAGAAGGGCCTCTACGAAGGCGGGCTCACCGTCTCGACGACCCTCGATCCCGCCATCCAGGCGGTCGCCGACAACGCGCTGCGCGAGGGCCTCATCACCTACGACCGCCGCCATGGCTGGCGCGGGCCGTACGCCAAGATCCCCGACATGAGCGTGTGGGAGGAGGAGTTCGCCCGCATCGCCCAGCGCCGGCCGCTCGGCGGTCCATCGACCTGGCAGCTGGCCGTTGTCAGCAAGGTCGAGCCGCAGGCCGTGCAGATCGTCGGCCTGCCCTCAAGCGATGGAGGGGGCGGCGAGGGCACCGTGCCCTTCGCCGAGATGACCTGGGCCGCACCGACCCTGGCCGAGCAGCGCACCGGCGCGCCGCCGCGCAGCCCGAAGGATGTCGTCAATGTCGGCGACGTGATCGTGGTCGAGAAGGTCGAGAAGCCCTCCGGCCAGAACGCCAAGCCCTATGCGCCCAGGACCTATGGGCTGCGCCAGGTGCCCAACGTCGAAGGCGGCGTGGTGGTGATGGATACGCAGACCGGTCGCGTGCTCGCCATGTCGGGCGGCTGGTCCTACGCCCGCAGCCAGTTCAACCGCGCCGTCCAGGCGGCGCGCCAGCCTGGCTCGTCGTTCAAGCCGTTCGTCTATCTCGCGGCCATGGACAACGGCTTTACGCCGGCCTCGATCGTGCTCGACGCGCCGTTCTCCTACGATCCCGGCTACGGCCAGCCGGTGTGGACGCCCAAGAATTACGGCGGCGACTATCTCGGGCCGACGACGGTACGCCGAGGCCTGGAGCTGTCGCGCAACCTCATGACCGTGCGCATGGCCCAGCAGATCGGCATGAAGAAGGTGGTCGAGGTCGCCAAGGAATTTGGCGTCGTCGACCAGATGGGCGCCTACCTGCCGATGGCGCTGGGCGCCGGCGAGACGACGTTGCTGCGCATGACCATGGCCTACGCCATGCTGGCCAACGGCGCGCTCGAGATCACGCCCTCGCTGGTCGACCGCGTCCAGGACCGCAACGGCAAGACCGTCTATCGCCACGAGCCGCGCGCCTGCCGCGGCTGCGGCGAGCAGGCGGGCGGCAACAAGCCGGCCGCGCCCGAGATCGTCGATTCGCGCAAGCCGTTCCACGATCCCGCATCGGTCTATCAGGTCGTGCACATGATGCTGGGCGTGACCACGCGCGGCACCGCCGGCCGCCTGGCGGCGCTCGGCCGGCCGATCGCCGGCAAGACCGGCACGACCAACGACGCGCGCGACAACTGGTTCCTGGGCTCGACGCCCGACATCACCATCGGCATCTATATCGGCTTCGACGAGCCCAAGACGCTCGGCCACGGCAATCTCGAGACCGGCGGCGGCAACGCCGCGCCGATCTACGAGGCGATGGCCAAGGAGATCTTCAAGGGCAAGGCGCCGACGCCGTTCCGCATCCCGCCCGGCCTGCGCATGGTGAAGTTCACCTACGAGGGCGGCACGATCGACGAGGTCTTCAAGCCCGGCACCGAGCCCGGCAGCGAGGGCTTCAACCAGACGCTGCTTGACGGATCGGGGCCCTGGTCCGGTATAGACCCCGGCGGCCCGCAGCAGGCGGGCGGCGGCCGACGCCCGGGTCTCTCGGGCACGGGTGAGACTTACTAGTCAGCGAGCTGAAGAATGCGTGCCGAAGCCCAAGCCATGGTCAACGAGATCGAGGAGTCGCTGGCGCTCCTGAGGAGGCGTCTTTGACTACGACAGGGCTGTCGTACGTCTGGATGAGCTGAACGCACGCGCCGAGGATCCGGCGCTGTGGAACGACCAGAAGCAGGCCCAGGCGGTGATGAAGGAGCGCACCAAGCTCGAATCCGCCATCGCCACCATCAAGCGCCTGCGCGCCGCCGTCGACGACAATGTCGGCCTGATCGAGATGGCCGAGGCCGAGAAGGACGAGGCCATGATCGCCGACGCCGAGAAGGCGCTGGCCGAGGCCCGCGCCGAAGCGGCGAAGGCGCGTCTCGAGACGCTGCTGTCGGGCGAGGCCGACGGCAACAACGCCTATGTCGAGCTCAATGCCGGCGCCGGCGGTACCGAGGCGCAGGACTGGGCCGAGATGCTGGGCCGCATGTACACGCGCTGGGCCGAGCGCCGCGGCTTCAAGGTGAGCTGGCTGGAGGAGAGCGCCGGCGAAGAGGCCGGCATCAAGTCGTGCGCCTTCAAGGTCGAGGGCCCCAACGCCTACGGCTGGCTCAAGACCGAATCGGGCGTGCACCGGCTGGTGCGCATCTCGCCGTTCGACGGCAATGCGCGGCGCCAGACCTCGTTCGCCTCGGTCTGGGTCTATCCCGAGGTCGACGACAACATCGAGATCGAGATTCTCGACAAGGACCTGCGCGTCGACACCTATCGTGCCTCGGGCGCGGGCGGCCAGCATGTCAACAAGACGGACTCGGCGGTGCGCATCACGCACATCCCGACCGGCATCGCCGTCGCCGTCCAGCAGGAGCGCTCACAGCACCAGAACCGCGCCAAGGCCATGCAGATGCTGAAGGCGCGCCTCTACGAGGTCGAGTTGCAGAAGCGCGAGGCCGAGCGTCTGGAGGCCGAGGCCAGCAAAACCGACATCGGCTGGGGCCACCAGATCCGCTCCTACGTGCTGCAGCCCTATCAGATGGTGAAGGACCTGCGCACCAACGTCGAACGCTCCGACCCGCAGAAGGTGCTCGACGGCGACCTCGACGAATTCATGGCGGCCTCGCTCGCCGCGCGCGTCGGCGAGGGCAACGACAAGGAAGCGGCCTAGAGCTGGAACGCAGCCGGTCATTTTTGCGCCACGGTTTTCTGACACTGTTGCAACCTGCGCGAGAGCGATGCCGTAGTCGCTCTGCTCGCTTCCCCAAAGGGGCAGGGCCTCCACGGCGCCTGTTGCCTCTCCCGCGACCCGTGATCAGAGGAGCGCCCTGGTATGGGTATGGATTATTCGAAATCCCCGGCCGCATCGGTAAAGCGAACCTACGACTTGAAGATCATGGATTCCGACGTAAGGAACAGCGATCGAGTAGATTTTCGCAAAGGCGACTACATCAAGCAGCTCATCAAGTTGATGTCGCGCGACACGGTGGAAGTGAAAGCCCTGACCCGTGGACTGCAATTCTTCTTCCTTACGGGTGGTGCTGAAGGCTTTCTCGATAGCGCCATTTTCTCGGGCGTCGACGCCAGCCGCGTAGAGTCCGGAGGTTCGACCACCTCGGGTGGGGACGGGACCAAGATGGTTTTTGATATGACGAATCTGCTCGCGGCATTCGATGGGCACGGCAACTTCGTGAGCTCGGCTCTGCTCATCAGACCGCTGTCGATCACCATTCCGCCGCCGCCACCGCCCGGTTTTCATGGATGGAGCGAAGACGCAGCTACCAAGGTTCTCGCAGCCTGGGACAACTGCAAGGTGAACCTGTATCACAACGCCAACTTCGAAGTGAAGTATTACGGCCTGCAGGTCGACGACAGCAAGAACTACTACAAAGGCCGCTCGATCATGGTCGATATCCACAAAGAGGAAGATACGAACGGTTGCATCTTCATCGTTGACGATAGCACGCCACCCCTGCCGGACGACGATGACCCTGCGCCGGCAAAAGCGGCAGCGTTGAAGAAGCTCAACGACTTCGAGCCAAAATTCATCAAAGATGTTCAAGCAAAAATCGGGGCAAAGACGGCGTGGCCCGCAGGTACGATGCGGGTGGTCAAGATGTTGTAGTCCTAGGCCGATCGAGCGGGGCAACCTATAGTCGGGCGATGGCCATGCCGTCCCCAAATCCCGCACAGTTTCTTTCTTCCCTGCTGTCCGCAGTGCACGAGCTGACCGGACGCCGACCGCCTCCTACCTGGACTCATGTCGACAAAGTTCAAACCAGGCTCGGCACTGCGAACAGGGACGCCATCGACGCCGCAATCCGCGTCGCGGTCGCCAAGGGGTGGCTGCGCGCCGATGGCGATCCGCCGTCATCGATCACGCTGACGGTCGGCGGCATCAAGCTGATCTCGCCCGGCGAAGCAGGAGCGAAGCCGAAGTAGCGTGGGCGTCAATTCGGCGCGACAATGACTGCATGATCGGTAGAACGCGTCGCACCATCCTCAAGACAGCCGCGGCGACAGTTGTTGCGCCCCTGGCCCTTCCTGCCGTCGGCCGCGCCCAGGCGGCTTGGCCAGCCAAGCCCATCCGCTGCATCGTGCCGCTGCCGCCCGGCGGCGGCACCGACACGATCGGGCGGCGCGCCATGCAGCGCCTGTCGGAGGCGCTGGGCGTTCCCGTCATCGTCGAGATCCGCCCCGGCGCGGGCGGCACCATCGGCAGCGATGTCGTCGCCAAGGCCGAGCCCGACGGCTACACGATCGGCATCGCCACGGCGTCGAGCCACTCCGCCGCTCCGGTGTTCCGCAAGGACCTGCCCTACGATCCGATAAGATCCTTCACCGCCATCACCATGCTGGGCACCACGCCCTACATCCTGATTGGCGGGCCGGCCGCGGGTGCGACCGACCTCGCGAGCTTCATCGCCGCCGCCAAAGCCAAGGCGGGGAAGATGAACTGCGCCTCGGTCGGCGTCTCGACGCTGGGCTACCTGCTCACCAAGCAGTTCGAGCTTCTGGCCGGCATCGAGATGGTCGACGTCCCCTACAAGGGATCGGCGCTGGCCTACCCCGAGCTGATGAACGGCACCGTCGCGGTGATGCTCGACAATCCGTCGGGCTCGGCCGGCTTGGTGCGCGAGGGGCGGCTGACGGGCTTTGCCGTCACCCGGCCGTCGCCGGTGCTGCCCAAAGTGCCGACGTTCGACAGTCTCGGCGTGAAGGGCTTCGACGCCGTCTTCTGGTACGGCGTCGTAGGGCCGGCCGGCCTGCCGGGCGAGATTGCCGCGCGCATCCACAAGGCGCTGGCGCCCGCCTTCTCGACCGACGATGGGCTGGCGTCCTTGCGCGCCATGGACGTCGAGCCCGTCATGTCGACGCCGGCGGCGTTCGCAGCCGCCATGGCAAAGCAGACCGAGGAGCTGCGCGCGCTGGCCGGTCGTCTCGGCATCAAGCCGACGGAATAGAGGAGAACACCATGGATGGAACAACGCCTGTCGCGTTCAAGGTCAACGAGCTGACGCCCGACCCCGACGTCCAGTTCGACCCCAAGGTGACCAAAAGCTACGTCACCTACGCCCATCGCCTGGCGGCGCGCGGGCTGGTCAATTCGAGCGTCGGCGGCATGGTGATCCGCGTCGCCCATCCCGGGCACGAGCATGGCGTGTGCTATGCCAAGCCGCAGGGCATCAGCCTCGAGGAGGTCGAGGCGGAGGATCTGGTGATCACCGACATTCCGTTCGGCCGCATCCTGCGCGGCGAGCGGGCGACCACGGTCGGCCATCAGATGAACCGCGAGATCCTGCGCCTGCGGCCCGACGTCAACTGCGTGATCCACCTGCATCACGACGAGATGATCGCCTTCATGGCGGCGGGCTACGACACCATCCGCTCCTACAGCCTGACCTACGGCTACCTGATGCAGAAGCCGGCGCACTACCTGCCGGCCAGCGTCAACGTCGAGGAGGACGTGGCGCCGATCAAGACGTTCATCCAGGACACCAACTGCATCATCATGAAGCGCCACGGCTTCACCGTGCTGGGCCGCAGCGTGTCGGAGGCCTATCACCGCACCTGCGTGCTGGTGAGCGAGATCAAGCGCAACATCATCGTCGAGATGCTGTGTGCGCAGAACGGCAAGACGCCGGAATACATCTCCGACGAGGAGCTGGCCTACATGGCGACCCACGGCGACGCCGTGATGTATCCCGCATTGATCAAGAAGAAAGCCTAGCGAGGAGGCAGCCGGCGTGGGGCCGGTGAGATTGCCAGCACTGCTGGCACCGGTCCCCGACCTCGGAGAAATTGCGTCGCTACAGGGCCTATGGAGCGCAAAAATAGCACCGCAGTTGACTCCAAAAAGCACTTAAGTTATATTCACCGTGCGCTCGCCTCTCGGCGGCTCTGCTCTATGCATCGTTCATCCGATACCATCGTGCCCGGCGGCAGCCCTGCCGGGTCAATTTTGCGTCGTCTGGGCACGCGACATGTCGTTTCTGTCCCCTTTTAGGGGACAGCGTGCGGAGGACGGCAGGTCGCAAAAACGCAGTGCATCAACGGCTCGCGGACATTGGCTGCGGAGTCGCGCGAACGCGATCCTGCGCGCTTGAGCCCGTCAAAACCGCTGTGTAGAACTATCAGCGCGCGTGCGCGATCAGCTGCTCGGCCTTGCGCAGTCCGTTCAGGCACTCTGCCTCCATGCCGCGCTCGGCCTGGGCGCGCGCCGCGACCAGCACGGCCTGCAGAGTGGACATGTCGGCCGCGCCGAGCCGCTGGGCTTGCACACGACTGTCTTTCGCATCGGGCCGAACGACGTTGGGCATGGTCGGCATGCCGGAGTGATCGGGTGGCGGGGTGATCACCGAACGGTCCGTGGTCGTGGGCGGCTCGACGACGCCGCCCGACCGCGCCAGGTCGTCCGGGGTCACGGGCTTCTTCATCTCGCCCGGCGGGATGGTAGGCGGATCGGTCGAGGTGCCGTAGGCAGCCGCCATCTGCTCGACGCGGTCGAGGCAGTTGTCCGCGAGTGCCTGGTCTGGCAGCAGCATGAGGCTGGCCAACGCGGCCGCGCCCGCCAAGGCCTTCAGTCGATACATCTTTCTCCTCGCGACGGCTGTGCGAGAAGTCCAACGACCCGACCGGCGCCTGGGTTGCCGCCTACACCAGCGCGTTGCGCTCGATGAGCTTTTTGTAGAACGAGGCGCTGAGCTTGGGCGTGCGCTTCTGCGTCTTGTAATCGACATAGTGCAGCCCGAAGCGCGTCTCATAGCCGTCGGCCCATTCGAAATTGTCCAAGAGGCTCCACAGGAAATAGCCGCGTACCGGCACCCCCTCGTTGATGGCGCGCTGCAACTGGTCGAGGTACTGGCGCAGGAACATGACGCGGTCCAGGTCATCGATCCGGCCGTCCTCGTCGGGCTCGTCGGCGGCCGAGGTGCCGTTCTCGGTGATGTAGATCTCCTTCACGGCCCACAGTTTCTGGAGCATGCGCGGCGCCCAGTACAGCGCCTGGGGCGCGAAGCCCAGCCAGGGTGATTTCATATGCGGGTAGGAGGCGGGCAGCTTCATCTGGGCGTAACCCGACCCGTCGCTGCGCTCCCGCACGAAGGCCCCCGGCCCGTAGACGTTGATGCCGACGAAGTCGACTCGCGTAGAGATCGTCTTCAGGTCGGCATCGGTGAAGCGCGGCGCATCAGCGCCGGCCTCCTTGAGGTAGGCGTCGGTATATCGGCCTTCCAGCATGACGGTGAGATAGGCCGCATTCAGCTCGCGCGTCGCATGCTCTGCGGCGCGGATGTTCTGCGGCGTCTCGACGTCGGGCAGGGCGATCGTGATGTTCTCGGCCGGGCCGATCTTGAGGCCGGAGCGGCCGTTGGCCCGTGCCGCCTGCACGCCGAGACCGTGGGCGAGCACGGCATGATGACGCGCCTGGTTGAGCTGCGCCGCGGCGAGAGTGAGCCCGGGTGCATGGATGCCCTTGCCGTAGCCGAGGTCGACGAAGGCGTGGATCTCATTCAGCGTGAAGAAGCGTCCGATCTTGTCGCCGAGTCCACGCACGATGTGCGCGGTGTAGTCGGCGAAGGCCTGCGCCGTGTCGCGCGATTGCCAGCCGCCGCGATCCTGCAGCGCCTGTGGCAGGTCCCAGTGATAGAGCGTGGCATAAGGTTCTATGTCGTTGGCCAGAAGCTCGTCGATCAGCCGCTGGTAGAAGGCGAGGCCCTTCGGGTTGGGCGTGCCGCGTCCCTCCGGAAAGATCCGTGGCCAGGCGATCGAGAAGCGGTAGGTCTTCACGCCCAGCGCCTTCATCAGCGCCACGTCCTCCTTGTAGAGGTGAAAGTGGTCGTCGGCGATGTCGGCGTTGGTGCCGTCGCGGATCTTGCCGGGCAGCCTGGCGAAAGTGTCCCAGATCGATGGGCCGCGGCCGTCGACCGCGGTGGCGCCCTCGATCTGGTAGGCCGAGGTCGCCGTTCCCCAGCGGAAGCCCTCTGGAAAGCGGGTCTTCGGCAAGGAATCGTCCGGCTCCTTCAGGAGCTTGGAGCCGGTCAGGCCGATTGCCCCGAGGGCGAGAGCCGACACGGCAAGGCCACGTCGGGTGAAACGGAAGGAAGTCATCGAGCTCGTAGAGGCGACACCTGCTCGATGAATACCACGTCCGCAGCGCACGATCACCTCGTCGGCGACGTGCTAGAATGCCCGCTAGTTGCCCCGTCAGACGCCGGAGGGCCGCAATGGCAGAGACCGCTTATGGACCGGACGTCCGCTTCAACGACGGCGCTGGCTATGAGCGCATGATGGGCGTCTGGAGCAGGGCGGCCGGTGACATCTTCCTGGATTGGCTGGCGCCCCCGCCAGGCTTGCGATGGGTCGACGTCGGCTGCGGCAACGGCGCCTTCACCGAGTTGATCGTCCAGCGTCATGCCCCCGCCGCGATCGAGGGCATCGATCCCTCCGGGGCGCAGCTCGCCTTCGCCCGCACCAGACCCGCCGCGCAAGTCGCCCGGTTCCGCCAGGGCGACGCCATGGCGCTCCCGTTCGGCGACGCGAGCTTCGATGTTGCCGTCATGGCGTTGGTGATCTTCTTCGTGCCCGAGCCCGCGCGCGGCGTCGCCGAGATGGCTCGCGTGGTCCGGCCGGGCGGCTTCGTCACGGCCTATGCCTGGGATGTCATGGGCGGCGGACTTCCCTTTCAGCCGATCATCGGCGAGATGAGCGCCATGGGGATGTCGCCGCCGCGTCCGCCGCAGTCCGAGGCCTCGCGGATGGAGGCCCTGCGCGCTCTGTGGCAGGGCGCAGGCTTGGCTGAGATCGAGACGCGCGAAATCGTCGTCAGCCGCACCTTCGCCGACTTCGAAGATTTCTGGACGACGAACATGCTTGCGCTCATCGGACAGGTGATCGCGGCCCTGCCGCCGGCCGACGCCGAGCGGCTGAAAGCCCGGGTGCGGGCGCGACTTCCGGCGGACGCTGAGGGACGTATCACATACACGTCGCGGGCCAACGCCATAAAGGGGTGTGTGCCGGCCTAGCGGGACATATCGATCAGTAGCGCGCGATCACCTGGTCGGCGAAGTCCTTGAGGTTCTGCCGCGCCGTCTTCATGGCCGGCAGCAGGGAGATCTCGTTGAGGCCCATCGCCTCGCGTTCGCGCAGCATGGCGATGATCCCGTCGGGTGTGCCGACCAGCCCGCCGGTCGAGCGGATCAGGTCCTCGGTGATGAAGCGGCGCTCCTCCGGCGGCAGGAAGGCGCAATGGCCGAGATGGATCTGCTGGTAACGCTTGGCCGCCGGGATCTCCATCTTCTCCGTGAACGCGAGGTATTGCTCCCACAGGTCGCGGCAGCGGCCGGCCACCGTGCTGGTGTCGCCGTCTATCTGGTAGAGCTCCCACCAGTAATGCAGGGTGGCCGCCGCCATCGGCCCGATCTCGTCGATCACGCGGTCCGAGGTCATGCTCTCGCCGGGCCGCAGCACGCAGGCGTAGGAGAGGGCGGTGGTGTGGAACGTGTCCGGCAGAGTGCGGCCGACCGCGCTCGCGCCCTCGCGCATCGTGTCGAGGCTCTTCTGCAGGCGCGCCTTGGTCTGGTTGTGCGAGCAGACGCGCCCGTCGCCGTAGGCGCCGGCGGTCTTCAGCGCCAGCGGGCCGTCGGCCGCGACATAGATCGGCACCGGATGCTCGACGTCGATGAAGCCCTCGTCGGGATGCAGAAAGCGGATGTCGGTCTTCTGCCCGTCGGCGCCCAGCGCGTAGTCGACCTCCTGGCCGTGCAGCAGGGCGCGCAGCACGCGCAGGTATTCGCGGAACTCGCGCGCCTTCACCGGATCCTTGCCCATGACGCGCATGGCGGTATGGCCGGTGCCAATGCCTAGGAAGGTGCGGCCGGGCGCCAGCTTGTTGATGGTGGCGATGGAATGGGCAGTCACTGGCG
Source organism: Reyranella soli (assembly GCF_007992495.1). Taxonomy (GTDB): domain Bacteria; phylum Pseudomonadota; class Alphaproteobacteria; order Reyranellales; family Reyranellaceae; genus Reyranella; species Reyranella soli. The sequence continues at coordinate 44,957 of NZ_BKAJ01000016.1, read as the reverse complement.
CGAGCCGCACGCCCGCGACCGAGACGCCGGTCCCGAGCTGGATGCGCGACGTGTGCTCGGCCGCCAGCGCCAGCGTGGCGTAGGCGTCGGAATAGAGCATCTGCGAATCGGCCGCCCAGACCGCGTCGTAGCCCATCGCCTCGAGGTCGACGAACAGCTTCCAGTCGGTAATGCGTGGAACGACAGTGACTCCGAACTTCATGGTGTTTCCTTCGTGCTTCCGATCATCCGCGTGCCTGCCCCTCGCCGAGCGAGACCAGGCGCGCCAGCAGGGTGGCCGGATAGACCTGGCCGATGATGGCTTCGATGTTGGTGAGGCTGCGGGCCATGGGATGGACCGGCATGATGTCGCCGTAGCCCAGCGTGGTGAGCGTGGTGAAGCTGAAATAGACGAGATCGCTCGGCAGCGAGACGCGTGCGGCGATGTTGAGGCCGCTGAAGGCGCCGGGTGAATGGGCGCCGACCATCGTGTAGAGCGCCACGAACACCAGGCCGATGGTGAGATAGAGCAGGATGGCGCCGACGATGCGGTGGTAGGTGATGCGTCCCGGCCCGAACACGGCGCGCCCGACTATCCAGATGATGACCAGCGCGATCAACAGCCACGCCGACGCCTGAAGCGTGATATCGAGGGCGTCCCGACCGCGCAGGCGCACGACCACGGCCGTGGCAAGCAGGCCGACGACAACGACGATGACGATCACCGGCACCAGGCTGCGCGACAGGATCAGCAAGGCGACCGACAGCAGCACGACGAAGACGGCGCCGACCGGCTGGATATGCAGCGCTTCGGTTTCGAGCGGCGCCACGACGAACAGATGCAGCACCATCAGGATGGTGAGGCAGGTCAGGATCGGATCGCGCCACTTGTCGTGGAGGCGATCGAGGAGGGACTCCCATCTCTTGGGCATCATGTCGTGGCTTCCGCTGTCTCACTGCTGCCGGTAGCGATCGGTTCCCTTGATCGGGCCGCTGCGGCCGCCTTCGGTCGCCGCCGCGAGATATTCGACCAGCAGCTGACCGTCGCGCACGAAGCCGGTCCAGGCCTGGATGATCGTGCAGTTGGCCGGGTCCGTGCGATGAACGGTGAAGGAGATCAGGTCGCCGTCGATCCAGCCGGTGACCGGGAACGGCCGGCCGGCACAGCCGAAACCGGCGTCGTAGTTGGTGTAGGTGCCGGCAAGCTGGCCTCCGCCATCGACCGACTGGATGACGAGCTTCGCGTGATCGTTGACCCAAGTCGTCTGCGGAGCCAGCGATTGCGCCCCGGCCCCGAATGGCAGGGCGAGCAGCGACAGGCTGCAGGCGAACCGCTTCAATATCATCCGTGTCTCCCCGTCGGTGCTTGCCGCGCATCGTACACCAGCGGAAGCATCTTCGCTGGGGGCGCGCCACTCCAGTGGCGCGTCTTCTCATGCTTTTGACCGCCGGCCCCGGCCGGCATCATGATCATAAGCCGGCCGGAGTCCGGCGGTCCGGAAGGCCATGACGCGCCACTGGAGTGGCGCGCCCCCAGCGATCAGTGCGCCGCCTGGCGCACCATGTCGGCGCACTTCTCGCCGATCATGATCGAGGGCGCATTGGTGTTGCCGGCGACGATGCTGGGCATGATCGAGGCGTCGGCCACGCGCAGCCGCTCGATGCCGTGCACACGAAGCTGCGGATCGACCACGTCGTCGACGTTGCGGCCCATGCGGCAGGTGCCGACGGGGTGCAGGTTGGAGACGCCGTTGGCGCGGATGTGGGCGCGTAGGCCGGCGTCATCCTCGACGCCGGCGCCCGGCAGGATCTCCTCGACCACGAACGGTTTCAGTGCCGCCTGCTTGCCGATGTCGCGGCAGATGCGCAGGCCCTGGATCATGGCGTTCCAGTCGTTGGCGCTCTTCAGGAAGTTGAAGCGGATCTCCGGCGCCGCCAGGGGATCGGCCGATTTCAATCGCACGGTGCCACGGCCGTCGGGCCTGAGATGCACCGGCGACAGGCCGAAGGCGGAGAAGGGCTGCGGCACCACGCCATGCCGGTTCCGTTCCTTGATCGCCCAGGCGAACATGTTGATCTGCAGATCCGGCCGCTCCAGCCGCTTGTCGCTGCGCACCAGCGCGCCGACATAGAGCCCCATGCTGGCGAGCGGCCCGGTGCGGCCAAGGGCGTACTGCATGCCCGCCATGATGCGCCGCGGCAGGCTGTTGATCAGATCGTTCATGGTGACGGGCTGGGCGCACTTGTAGGCGACGTAGGTGTTGAAGTGGTCGTGCAGGTTGCTGCCGACGCCCGCCATGTCCTTGATCACCGCGATACCATGCTTCTGCAGGTGCTCCGCCGGTCCCAGGCCCGACAGCATCAGCAACTGCGGTGAGCCGTAGACGCCGCCCGAGACGATGACTTCGCGGTTGGCGCGCGCCGTCTTCAGCCCGTCGGGCGTGCGGTATTCGATGCCGATGGCGCGGCCGTTCTCGATCAGCACGCGCGTGGCATGCGCCGAGGTGGCGATGGTGAGGTTCTTGCGCGTCTTGGCCTCGCGCAGGTAGGCCCGTGCGCTCGACCAGCGCCGCGCCCGGTTGATTGTGGTCTGGTAGTAGCCGACGCCTTCCTGGGTGCGGCCGTTGAAGTCTGGATTGGCCGGAATGCCGGCCTGCTGGGCGGCCTCGTGCATGGCCTTGGCGAGCGTCGGCTGCCAGCGATGGTCGGAAACCTTCAGCGGCCCGCCGACGCCATGGAACTCGTCGGCGCCGCGCTCCTGGTCCTCGGCGCGCTTGAAGTAGGGCAGGACCGAATCGTAGTCCCAGCCTTCGCAGCCGCGCTGGCGCCATTCGTCGTAGTCGGCGGCATTGCCGCGCATGTAGACCATGCCGTTGATCGAGCTGGTGCCGCCCAGGACCTTGCCGCGCGGCTGGTACATGATGCGGTTGTTGAGCTCGGGCTCAGGCTCGCTGTCGAACATCCAGTTGACGCGCGGATTGTTGAACGTCTTGTGGTAGCCGAGCGGGATGTGGATCCAGGGATATGTGTCCTTGGGGCCCGCCTCGAGCAGCAACACGCGAAAACGGCCGTCCTCGCTAAGACGGCCGGCCACGGCGCAGCCGGCCGAGCCGGCTCCGGTCACGATGAAATCGTACGCTTCGCCTTGCACCACGCTCCTCCCGCGTTCTTGGGGAGGAGCGTAGCACAATCATTGGAGAGCAGAATCCGCGCTGCGGCTCGGCTTATTCACCCCGACTCCTCATATGCATGGCACGTCCCTTGCGATGCGCCGGAGTGCGGGGCAAGAACGGAAGGTCCCGCCGCAGAGACCGGAGCCGTCACATCTTCAATCTCTACCTCGCGCTCGGCGCGATGACGGTGCAGCAGAGCTTTGCGACCCTGGGCCGCTCGACGGTGCCGTTGATCGCCGCCGCCATCATCGCTGATCTCGGCGTCGATCCGGCGCTGGTCGGCGTCTATGTCGCCATCGGCGCCGTCGCGGGGTTCCTGACGACCATGACCTGCGGCGGCCTGATCGTGCGCTACGGCGCCATGCGCATGACGCAGGTCGGCATGGTGGCGCTGGCGATCGGGCTGACATTGCCCGCGACGGCCTGGCTGCCGGGCTTCGCACTGGGGGCTTTCGTGGGCGGGTTGGGCCAGGCGATCTCCACGCCGTCGAGCTCGCACCTGCTCGGTCGCCTGTCGCCGCCCCGGCTCGCGCCGTTGGTCTTCTCGATCAAGCAGACCGGCGTGCCGGCCGGGCTCATGGTGGCCGGCGTCGTGGCGCCGTGGCTCGCCACCGAGGCGGGCTGGCGCACGGCCCTGCTGGTGATCGGCAGCCTCGCCGCGCTGACCGCCATGGCGCTGCAGCCGCTCAGGGCGCGTTTCGACGTCGATCGCGTGCCCGGCGCGCCGCTGTCACCGGCCGACATCCGCGCCAACGTCGCCATGGTGCTGCGCGAGCCGGCCTTGCGCGCGATGTGCCTCGCCATGTTCAGCTTTGTCGGTTTGCAGTCGCTCTTCACCGGCTTCTTCGTGCTCTATCTGGTCCGTGGCCTGGGCTACAGCCTCGAACGCGCAGGCTTGGTGTTCGCGATCGCCGTCGCCGTCGCGGTGCCGGCGCGCGTCGGCTGGGGCTGGCTCGCCTCGCGCCTGGTGCGGCCGGCCACGCTCCTGGCGCTGCTCGGCATCGGCATGGCGGCGTCGGCGGTCCTGACCGCCCTCATCGAGCCGCACTGGCCGGACTGGCTCGCCACCACCGTCGCCATCGCGCTCAGCGCCACGGCCGTGAGCTGGCATGGCGTGCTGCTGGCCGAGGTGGCGCGCCTGTCGCCGCCCGGTCGCATCGGCTCGACCACCGGCGCGGTGCTGGCCTTCGGCGACGCCGGCGCGCTGATCCTGCCACTGCTGTTCAGCGCGGCGCTGACGCTGACCGGCGGCTATGCCACGGGCTTCCTGATCGGCGGCGCGCTGTCGCTCGCGGTCGGCCTGATCGGCTTGTGGCGCAAGATCAGGCTCGGTGTCTGAAAGCTCACGGCACGCGGCGCCACAGGGGCGGCCGCTTCTTCACCGGATCGAGCAGCGACCAGTCGCCCTGTTCGACCGTATGGCCCTTGGGGAAGGGCGGACGCGGCTCCTGGCCGAGCGAGCCCATCACGCGATCGTCGCGGTAGTAGCAGAGCAGGATCACGCGCGTGAGCGCCGCCAGCGGCAATCCGCCTTCGGCACGCAAGGTTTCGCCGACGGCTTGGCGGCGTTCGGCCGGCAGGCCAGCGAACGTCATGCCGCCGGCCAACTCCTTCAGCCGTCGCAGGGCTGCGGCGACGTCGTCGCGGTCGCGACCGAGGTTGGCCAGGATGTCGGTGAAGATCGTCGGGTCGTCAGCGCCGGGCACGCCGTACGCGGGACTGGCCGGGATCATCATGCCGGCGAAGGCGCGAAGGTCGTCGATCTCGACGGCAGAGAGGGGCTGGGTCATCGGGCTCAGTCGAACAGGTTGGCCAGGCGCTGCTTGATCTGGTCGGCGATATAGAGCGCCAGCGCCTGGATGGTCGAGGTCGGGTTCACCGCGCCGGCCGTCACCCAGATGCTGCCGTCGACGATGAACAGGTTTTTCACATCGTGGCAGCGGCCCCAGCCGTTCACCACCGAGCGCTCGGGATTGTCGCCCATGCGGGCGGTACCCAGCAGATGCCAGCCGCCGTTCAGGATCGGTACTTCCGTGCCGATGTTCTTCGCGCCCGCAGCTTCGAGGATCGTGCGGGCATTCGCCAGCGCATGCTCGATCATCTTCCGGCTGTTCTCGCCGATCGTGTAGTCGATGCGTGGCCCGGGGATGCCGTGGGAATCCTTCTGCACCGGGTCGAGCGTGACGCGGTTATGCTCCTCCGGCAGGTCCTCGATGATCGCCGAGAGACCGATACGGTGGTTGAGGAGCTGGCGATAGACGCGATGGTGGTCCTCGCCCCACGGCAGGCGGCCGGCCGCCGTGCTGGTGATGGCCTCGAGGATGGCGCCGTAGCCGCGGCTGAACTGGAAGGTGTAGCCGCGCACGAAGTCGCGGCTGGCATCGGTCTCGTAGAATTCCTGGCTCCACAGGCAGAGCGGCGGGCCATGGTTGCCGTCGAGCGGTTCGTCGACGTAGCCGTAGGAGTACGCATAGGGGTGGAACATCAGGTTCCTGCCCACCAGCCCGCTCGAGTTGGCGAGCCCGTTGGGGAACTTGCCCGACACCGAGTTCAGCAGCAGGCGCGGCGTGCCGACGCCGTTGCAGGCGACGATCACCATCTCGGCCGGCTGGCAATGTTCCTCGCCCTTGGCGTCGTAATAGACCACGCCCGCGGCCATGCCATTTTCGTCGAGCGTGATTTCGCGTACGCGGCAACGCGTGCGCAGCTCCACGCCGGCGCGGATGGCGAGCGGCCAGTAGGTGATGTCGGTGCTGGCCTTGGCGCCCTGGGCACAACCCGGCGTGCAATGCCCGAGGTTGATGCAGCGCGCGCGGCCCTCGTAGTCGGTGGTGGCGATGCTGGCGTCGGACGGCCACCAGTGCCAACCGAGCCGGTTCATGGCCTTGCCGAAGCGCTGTCCCGACTTGCCGAGCGGAAGAGGCGGCATGGGCGGCTGGTGTGGCGGGTAGGCGGGATCGCCGGCGAGACCCGACACGCCCGTCATGCGGTCGTTCTCGGCGAAGAAGGGATCGAGCGTTTCGTAGTCGACCGGCCAGTCGTCGGCCACGCCGTCCAGGGTTTTCACCTTGAAGTCGGACGGATGCAGGCGCGGATAGTGCGCGGTGTACATGATCGTACTGCCGCCGACGCCGTTGAAATTCACCACCTTGATCGGCGAGTTGGCATCGTTGATCGGATAGTCGGTCTCGCGCGCGCGGCGATTGGGATTGATGGCGAAGTCGCTGAACAGGCGTGCCTCCCAGTCGCGGCCATTGCTGGGATAATCGGTTGGCTTGATCCAGTCGCCCTGCTCGAGGCAGAGGATGCGCATGCGGGTGTCGGTGAGGCTCCAGGCGACGGCGGCACCCGACGCGCCGGAGCCGATGATCAGGACGTCGACCTTGTCGTTCATCTGCGAAACGTAGAGCCGCGCGCCTGCTGGCGGCAAGCGTCGCGGCGGGCTAGCCTCGCCGATCGTTGAGTGACGCGTTCCGGGAGGCCCGACCGATGGCGACGATCGATGTGCAGGTTCATTGCTACGAGCGCAACCATCCGGGCCGGCCGTGGGTCTCGGTGCTGGCCGGGCCGCCCGAGGTCACCGGCGCCGACATGATCAAGGCGATGGACGAGGTCGGTGTCGACGGCGCGCTGCTGATCTCGGTGTTCGCCATGTATCGCTGGGACGCGAGCTATGCGGTCGGCGTGCACAAGCAGTTCCCCAACCGGTTCGCGCTCATCAAGCCGGTCAATCCCAACGATCCCAAGGTCGGCGAGACGATCGAGGAATGGGCGAAGATGGACGGCACGGTCGCCGTGCGAATCATGATGAACCCCGACGTCTCGAGCGACCCGGCCGATCCTGGCATCAACAAGGTGCTGTCGACCGCGGGCAAGAACGACCTGGCGGTCAACCTGATGTGCCGTGGCCGCCTTCCGCAGGTGGCCGAGCTCGCCAAGCGCAATCCCAACACGACGCTGGTCGTCGACCATCTCGGCCTCGAGCAGCCTTTCCATCCGCCGGCGCCGAAGGAGCCGTGGGCGGAGCTGCCGTTGCTGTTGGCCCTGGCGCCGCACAAGAACATCGTGGTCAAGATCAGCGGCGCCTGCACGCTCAGCCACGAGCCGTTCCCCTACAAGGACATCCGCAAGCCGGTCGACCAGATCCTGAACACCTTCGGCCTTGATCGCTGCATGTGGGGCACCGACTGGACGCGCGCGGTGAACCTGCTGACCTACAAGCAGGGCGTGGATTCCTTCCGCGCCGAGGACTGGCTGTCCGACAGCGACCGCGCCACGCTGATGGGCGGAAGCTTGAGCAAGATCTATGGCTGGGCGCCGAAGAAGCGCTGAACAAGAAATGCCAAAACGGCAAAAAATCGGGAGGAAACCAGGATGCTCAGAAGGAGTTTCATCGGAGGCCTTGTAGCGGCCCCGGCCGTCGCGTCTGCACAAAGTACGTCAGGGGCCGACTGGCCGAACAAGCAGATCCGTATCGTCATTCCCTATCCGCCGGGCGGTCCGTCTGACATCACGACGCGCCTGGTGCTGGAGCGCGCCGGCGCGTTGCTGGGACAGAGCGTGCTGTTCGACAACCGGGCCGGCGCCAGCGGCGCGATCGGCGCCGAGCACGTCAAGAATTCGCCGACCGACGGTTACACGTTCCTGACCACGACCACGGCCATGGTCTGCATCACGCAGCATCTGCAGCCGTTGCCCTACGATCCGGGCAAGGACTTCGTTCCGGTGGCGCGCGTGGCGACGTCGTGGATCGGCATGGGCATCAACCCGGAGGTACCGGCCAACAACCTCCAGGAGTTCATCGCCTACGCCAAGGCCAACCCCGGCAAGATCAACTTCGGCTCGGCCGGGCTCGCCACCATCACCCAGCTCTACGGCGAGATGTTCAACATCGAAGCCGGCGTGAAGATGGTGCACGTGCCCTACAAGGGCAGCGCACCCGCGACGCAGGACCTGCTGTCGGGCCAGATCCAGGTCCAGTTCGATCCGACGACGCTGCCGCACATCGCCGCCGGTCGACTGAAGTGCTTTGCGATCCTGGGCGAGAAGCGCTGGCCCGGAAAGCCCGACATCCCGACCTTGAAGGAGCAGGGGCTGGGCAAGATCGGCGGCGACGCCTGGTACGGCATCCTCGCCGCCAAGGGCACGCCCCAGGTCGCGATCGACAAGCTCGCCAAGGCGATCGGCGAGGCATCGCAGGATCCCGCGATCGGCGAGAAGCTGGTGACCAGCGGCAACTACGCGAGCTACCAGGACCAGGCGGCGTTTGGCGCCACCGTCGAGCGCGAGCGCGCCTCGTTCGGCGAGATCATCAAGAAGGCTGACATCAAGGTCTGAAACTGCGGGAGCGCGGGCCTCCGGCCCGCTCATGTTCTTGCGGACCGCGCGCGTCTCGCGCGCCTCATGAACATGAGCGCGCGAGACGCGCGCGGTCCTGAAGATGAAGACCATGAGCGGGCCAGAGGCCCGCGCTCCCGCATCATGTCGGCACCAACGGCAGGCCGAGCAGCGACCAGTAGGGTAGCACCAGCAGGGCGACGGCGATGGTCAGCACCAGCATGCCGAGCCCCAGTCGCCGCACGTCGGCGCTCGGGAAGTAGCCGGCCTCGTAGGCCAGCAGGTTGGCCGCGGTCTGCACCGGATAGAGGATGACCGCATCGACGGCGATGGTGACGATCAGGCCGCAGACCAGCGGGTTGAGATGCGCCGCCTGGGCGATGGTGACGGCGATCGGGATCAGGAGCGCCATGCAGGCGGCGAGGTTGGTGATGGCGAGATGCACCAGCGCGACCGTGATCACCAGCAGCACGACGATCGCCATGGGGGCGACGGAGACCGCGGTGACGTGGTCGACGAACACCGCGCCCAGCCACGCGGCCGCGCCGGTGTCGATCATGCTGTGCGCCAGCGACATCGAGGCGCCGACGGTCAGGATCAGGCCCCACGACAGTTTGCTCTCGAACTGCTTCCAGGTGAGGGAGCCGATGCGCGGTATCAGCAGCACGATGGCCGCCATCAGGGCCGGGATCGCCGGCGACAGGTGATGCCAGGCGTCGGTAAGCCAGAGCAGCGCCGTGGCGGCGAGGATGACCAGCGTCTTGATCTCGCCGGTCGACAGGGGCTCAGCGATGGCCTTGACGCTGCACGGACCGCCGCTCTCGAACGGCCCAACCATCATGCGCAGCCAGATGCCACCCAGAAAGATCAGCGCGTAGTAGGGCACGGCCATCAGGGCGAACCAGCCCAGCCAGGAGAAGCCGCCCAAAAGAGTCGCCGCGGCGATCGAGGCGATGCCGCCGGTCAGCAGCGCCGACGAGGCGAGCGGGTTCAGCATGCCGAGCGCCAGCATCAGCGCCCGGCCGACGCGGCCCGACTTGCCGACGCCCATGCTGTCGAGCGCCTCGCGATATGCCGGAATGAGGATGGCGTTGCGCGTGATCGCCGAGGGCACGAGGAAGGCAAGCGCCGGCAGCGACACGATCATCTGCACATAGAGCCGCGTCGGATTGCCTTTGGCGCTTCGCGCCAGGAAGCGCGCGGCGCGCTGCGCCAGGCCGCTCGCCTCGACAGCGATGCCGATCGCGGCCACGCCGACCAGGAAGAAGGTCACCTCCGAGGTGAAGCCGTGCAGGGCGTCGGGCAGACGCATGCCGGGATTGATCGCCAGCAGCACGACCACCAGCAGCGCCGTGACACCGAGTGGCACGGCTTCGCTGATCCACAGGATCGTGCCGGCGATGGTGACGGCCAGCGCGGCCTGGCTTGCCTCGGTGAGGTCGGCCACCGGCGGAGCCACGCGCGCCGCGGCATAGGCCGCGAGTGCAATCGCCAGCCAAAGCTCCTTCTTCATCGCACGGGACTCGCCAGCTGGAACAGGCAATCGCCGCGTCGCGCCCAGCCGGGAAAGCGGCGGCACAGCACCATGCCGGTGGCCCCGAAGGTCACGACCTGCTGCGGCCGCCACGGCGTGCCGGGAAAGTGCAGGGCGCCCGCCGGCTGACCGGCGGCGACGTCCTCTTCGAGCCGGGCATAGGGCTCGAACAGGCCGTCCTCGAGGCAGTAGACATAGTTCGCGGCGCCTTCGACGGAGAAGGCGCGCATGCCGCACGCCGGCGGTGTTGCCGGGTCGCTCGGCAGCAGGCCGATCGATGCCAGTGCGCGGCGCACGCCGCGTTCGGCCATCGCCACCAGCTCATGCGAGACCGTGCCGCCGCCGCCCAGCTCGGCATTGAGGTAGACGACGTTCTGGCGCTCCGCCGCCGCCGACAGGGTGCGCGGCTCGCCCTGCAGCGGCCTGACCAGGCCGCCATAGGGCGCGCCGAAGGCGGTGATCAGCGCCTCGGTCGCTGCCCGGCGTTTTGCGTCTTCCGGCCGCCGCGCATGGGCGTGGGCGACATATTCCAGCGAGCTGCCGCCGGAATGCAGGTCGAGGCAGTACTGGCAGCGCGCCAGAAGCACGCTTTCGATGTAGTGGGCGATCATCTCCGTCGGCGTGCCGTTGGCGTTGCCGGGGAAGCAGCGGTTGAGATTGCCGTCGTCGATCGGCGAGACGCGGCGGCCGGCCATCACGGCGGGATAGTTCGCGGCCGAGAGCACGATCAGCCGGCCGCGCAGTCGCGACGGGTCGAGCGAGCGCACCAGCTTCATCAGCGCGATCTGGCCCTCGTATTCGTCGCCATGGTTGCCCGCGATCAGCAGGACGGCGGGACCGTCGCCGTTGGCGGCGACCGTGATCGGCACCGGGATCCAGCCATAGGCCGAGTCGTGGGTGGAGTGTGGCACCTTCAGGAAGCCGTGCTGCACGCCCGGCCCGTCGAGATCGATGGTGGCGGCGATGCGGGTCACGCGGTGACTTTTGCCCGCGCCCAGTCGAGCCAGGGGAAGAGCGCCAGAAGATCGCTCGTCTCGACCGTAGCGCCTGCCCACAGGCGCAGTCCGGATGGCGCATGGCGATAGGCGCCGATGTCGAAGGCGACCCGCTCGGCTTCGAGCAAGGCAGCGAGCTTCTTCGGCGCCACGGCTGCATCAACGACTTTCATGCAGACCGAGGTGCAGGAGCGTTCGGCCTTGTTCTCGGCCAGGAAGGCGACCCAGGGCGAGCGCGCCACCCAGTCCTCGATGGCGGCGAGGTTGGCTTCGGCGCGGCCGATCAGTGCCGGCAGGCCGCCGATGGCCTCGGCCCATTTCAGCGCGTCGAGATGATCCTCGACCGCCAGCAGCGACGGCGTGTTGATGGTCTCGCCCTTGAAGATGCCTTCGCTGAGCCGGCCGTTCTGCGTCAGGCGGAAGATCTTCGGCAGCGGCCACGACGGTTTGTGGCTTTCCAGGCGCTGCACGGCGCGCGGGCTGAGGGCGATCATGCCGTGCTGGGCCTCGCCGCCCAGCGCCTTCTGCCACGACCAGGTTGTGACATCGAGCTTGTGCCACGGGAGCGCCATGGCGAAGGCCGCCGACGTGGCGTCGCAGATGGTGAGCCCTTTGCGGTCGTCGGCGATCCAGCGCGCATCGGCGATGCGTACGCCCGAGGTCGTGCCGTTCCAGGCGAACACAATGTCGCGCTCGGGCGAGGCCTGCGTCAGGTCGGGCAGGCGGCCGTACGGCGCCTCGAATACGCGCACGTCGCCAAGCCTCAGCTCTGCGGAGATGTCGTTGGCCCAGGTCTCGCCGAAACTCTCCCAGGCCAGGACGTCGACGCCCAGCGGACCGAGCAGGGACCACAGCGCCAGCTCGACCGCGCCGGTGTCGGAGGCGGGCACGATGCCGATGCGGTAGTCGGCGGGGATGCCGAGCAGGGCGCGCGAGCGCTCGATCACCTTCGCGAGCTTGGCCTTGCCGGCGGGCGAGCGGTGCGAGCGGCCGAGCAGGGCATCGGCGAGCCCGTGCAGCGACCAGCCCGGCCGCTTGGCGCAGGGACCGGACGAGAAGCAGCCGTTGGCCGGGCGGGCTTTCGGTTTTTCGATGTTCATCTCCGCACAGATGGCGGAGCTTGGAGGTCCGTGACAAACGATCTAATGTCACCGCCTCTGTGAGGAAAAATCACAAGTCATGGCCAGACGCCGATTGCCGCCCCTGAAGGCGCTGCCGGCCTTCGAGGAGGCCGCGCGGCACCTGAGCTTCAGCGCCGCCGCGCGCGAGCTCAATCTCACGCACGGCGCCATCAGCCGGCAGATGAAGTCACTCGAGACGCATCTCGGCGTGCGCTTGTTCCGTCGCCTCAACCGGCGTGTCGAGCTGACCGACGCAGGCGCGGCGTTCCTGCCGGCGACGCGCACTGCGCTCGACGTCGTCGAGGCGAGTGCGGCGCGCTTGTCAACGGCGACGCGACAGGGGCCGCTGGTCGTGTCCTGCCTGCCGACCTTCATGATGCGCTGGCTGATTCCCCGGCTGTACGACTTCAATGCCCGCCATCCCGCGATCGACGTGCGGCTCTCGGCATCGTCGGCGCCGGTCGACTTCGCACGCGAGGGCGTCGATGTCGCGATCCGCATCGGCGCCGGGCCGTGGCCCGACGGCGTCGAGGCCCATGCCTTCATGAACGAGGAGATCGGCCCGGTGTGCAGTCCGGCGCTGGCTGAGCGCGGCAAGCTGCGTCGGTCAGCTGATCTCGGTCGACACGCGCTGCTGCACACCGAGACGCGGGCCGATGCCTGGGCGGACTGGCTGGCGAGAGTCAAGACGGCGAACATCGATGCCCCGAAGGGCCAGCGCTTCGAGCATTTTTATTTCCTGCTCGAGGCTGCAGTCGCTGGTCTCGGCGTCGCCGTGGCGCCCAAACCGCTGGTCATGGAAGACCTGAAGCTCGGCCGCCTGGTCGCGCCGTTCGGCTTCGTGAAGAGCGGCCGCCAATACTGCCTGCTCTACCCGACCGAGCTGGCGGCCATCCCCAAGATCCGCATCTTCCGCGCCTGGATCGGCAAGTCCCGCTAGGTTCTTCGGAGCGCGGACCTCCAGGTCCGCTCTTGCTCTTTTGGACCGCGAGCTTCCAGCTCGCTCATGAGCTTGAGCGAGCCGGAGGCTCGCGGTCCGGAAGACGAAGATCATGAGCGGACCGGAAGGTCCGCGCTCCGCATGAGGCGGCGAGACTGCGGCGGTCCGGAACTCGGAAAAGTCGCGTCCAGACGCAGTCTCGCCTAGGCCGCGATTCCCCGCAGGTACGCCTCCGCCCCGGCGCGATCGGATGCCGCTCCGGCAAAGCCGACATAGCCATCGGGACGGACCAGGACGAGATCGCGCGGGTCGGCGTGCTTCGACGCCGCCGCTGCTTCGACGAGCTTGGGGAACTTCTTCGCCAGGTCGGCAACGGCATCGGCAGGACCGATGGCGGCGAAGAGCGACTTGTTCGTGTCGGTGGGCAGACTCTCCGGCCAGCGCGTACCGGGCTTGACGCCGTGCGCGTGCGGCGAGCCGGCGACGGTGAGCGGGCTTACCGGATAGCCGATATTGAGCTCCGACATCGTGTCAGCGACGATATGACCGATCTGCGGGAAGCCGAGCGCGAACTTGACGATCGTGTTGCGCAGCTTCTGGACAAGCGGATTGCGTGTGATCGCGGCCTCGGTCATCGCGCCGGCGTTGCGCAGGACCATGTCGCCGACGGCGCTGCGCTCGACCGAGTAGCTGTCGAGCAGCGACGGCTTGGCGATGCCGTTGATGACCAGGTTCAGCTTCCACGAGAGATTGAACGCGTCCTGCATGCCGGTGTTCATGCCCTGGCCGCCGGCCGGACTGTGGATGTGCGCGGCGTCGCCCGACAGGAAGATGCGGCCGCGGCTGTATTCCTTGACCTTGCGTTCGTTGATGCGGAAGGCCGACAGCCAGATCGGGTCCGAGGCCTTGATGCCAGCGTTGCCGCGATGCGCGATCAGGGCCTGGATCTCCTCCAGGGTCGGATCGGCGCGGTGGCCGTTGCCGGTTGCCGGCCCGAGATCGCCGATGACGCGCCAGCGGCCGGGCGTGATGGGGAAGAAGGCCAGGATGCCGTCGCGATGCCAGAAGATGTGCAGGTGATCCTGCGGATCGAGTCCGGTGACGTGGATGTCGGCCAGAACCCAGTCGCTGTCCATGGTCGAGCCTTCGAAGGCGAAGCCGAGCCCGTGGCGCGTCGTCGAATGGGCGCCGTCGCAGCCCAGCAGCCAGTCGGCCTGCACGGTCTCGCTCGACCCGTCGGCCTTGCGCAGCAGGGCCTCGATGCCCGCGCCTTTCTCGGCGAAGCTTTCCATGGTCACGCGACGCTCGACCTTGACGCCGCGCTTGGCAAGGCATTCCTCCAGCACGCGCTCGGTCTCGCTCTGGGCGATCAGCAGGGCGTAGGGATAGGGCGTGTCCATGATGTCGAGGCGGGCGCTCGCCACGATGTTCGTGCCGTCCGAGATCTGGACGCCGTGGCCCTGCATGCCGGCCTTGAGGAAGGGTTCCACGTAGCCGCCATGTTCGAGCAGCTCGAGCGTGCGACTCCACAGCACCAGGGCCTTCGACTTGTCGGTCCGCTGCGGCTCCTTGTCGACGATGCGCACGGGGATGCCATAGCGCGTCAGCTCATTGGCCATGGTCAGGCCGATCGGGCCCGCGCCCGAAATCAGTACGCTTGCCATTTGCCCCGCTCCCTAGGTTTACAGCGCCTTCAACGCCTTCAGCACCTCGTCGGCGTGGCCCGGCACCTTCACCTTGTGCCAGACCTTGGCCACCGTGCCGGTCTTGTCGATCAGGAAGGTAGCGCGCTCGATGCCCATGTACTTGCGGCCATAGAGGCTCTTCTCGACCCAGGTGCCGTACTTCTCGCAGATCTTGCCGTCCTCGTCGGATACCAGCGGGAAGTTGAGCTCGTACTTCTTCTTGAACTTGTCGTGCCGGTCGACGCTGTCCTTGCTGATGCCGATCACCTGCGCCTTGAGCTTGCCGAAGTCGGGCAGGGAATCGCGGAAGCCGCAGGCCTCGGCGGTGCAGCCGGGCGTGTCGTCCTTGGGGTAGAAGTAGAGCACCACCGGCTTGCCGCGCAGCTCCGACAGCTTCAGCTTCTTGCCGCCATCGGTCGCCGCGGTGAAATCAGGCGCCTTCTTGCCTTCTTCGACACTCATCCGTCGCTCCTTCTGTCGTCCGTGCGGGCCTGCCAGCCGGCATCGCGCGCCGGCTGCTCGACGATGCGTCGGTATATAGCACGCGCCGCGGCGGTTTCAGCCGAGATGCGGGCCCGCAACTCGGCGAGATCGTCGGCGCCCTCGGTGAACGCGATCAGGCGGCGTTGCCCCTCGGGCGCGCTCGCCTCGTCGAACGCCGCTTCGTCGCCGTTCAAGGTGAGCCGCAGCAGGCTCTGGACGTCGGACAGCAGCGTGCGTGCTGCCCGCAGGCGCTCGGCGTCGGCTCGGTCGATGAAGCCCGCATCGGCGGCACGGCGCAGCATCTCGGCGGGATGCGGGGCGAGCAGGTCGGGCCGCTCGGCGGCGTGGCGCAGCGCCAGGTACTGGGCCACGAAGTCGATGTCGAACAGGCCGCCGGGCAGGTGCTTGAAGTCCCACGGGCTTTTCGGCGGCGCATGGCGGACGATGCGGTCGCGCATGTCGGCGACGTCGCGCACCAAGGCGAGCGCATCGCGTGGCCGGCAGAGCGTGCTCTTGACGATGTCGGCCAGCCGCTCGACCAGGCCGGCCGGCCCGTGGATCACGCGGGCGCGCGTCAGGGCCATGTGCTCCCACGTCCAGGCCGACTGCGCATGGTAGCTCTCGAAGCCCTCCAGCGAGTTGGCGAGCGGCCCGGCGCGACCGGACGGCCGCAGCCGCATGTCGACCTCGTACAGCGCGCCTTCGTTGGTATGGGCGGTGAGCGCCGTCACGATCTTGGCGCTGAGCCGGGTGTAGTACTGGATCGGCGCCAGGGACTGGCGACCGTCCGACGCTTCCATGTCAGGCGGGATGTCGTAGACGAAGATCAGGTCGAGGTCGGAGGTGGCCGACATCTCGCGGCTGCCGAGCTTGCCCATCCCCAGCACGGCCAACCGCTGGCCGCGAAAGCCGCCATGCGCCTCGGCGAACAACCACTCGACGCGGTCGCACACGGCGGAGATCGTGGCGGCGGCGATGTCGGAGTAGGCGAGGCCTGCCTGCGCCGGACGCACGATCGCCTCGAGTTGCTGCACGCCCACCTGGAAGCGCCGGTCGTTGGCCCAGCGCCGCGCCAGGTCGAGGATGTCCTGCTCATGCTCGACGGCGGCAAGTTGCCTCGTGAGGTCGGCCTGCATCTCCTCGGCCGGCGGCAGCGGCAGATAGAAGGCAGGCGACAGCACCGAATCGAGCAGGATGGTGCGGCGTGCAAGATGCGCGGCGAGGCCGGGTGCGCTGCCCATGATCGCGGCCACCAGCTCGAGCAGGGCGGGATTGGCCTTGAACAGCGAGAAGAGCTGGATGCCCGCCGGCAGGTTGCCGAGGAAGAGATCGAAGTTCAGCAGCGCCTGGTCGGGCGCGGCCGTCGAGCCCAGAGCCTTGAGGAGGCCCGGCATCAGTTCGGTCAGCAGCTCGCGGGCGCGGGCCGTGGCGGTCGAGCGGTAGCGGCCGTGGTGCCAGCGCCGCACGATGCCGGCCGCTGCCGACGGATCGCGGAAGCCCAGCGTCTGCAGCGTGGCCAAGGTGCCCGGATCGTCGTCGGTGCCGGTGAACACCAGGTTGCCGCCGGGGCCGGCAAGGCTCGGCGCCTCCTCGAACAGGCGGGCGTAGTGGCCTTCCACGCAATGTAGGCGGTCGAGCAGATCCTTTTGGAAGGACTGCGAATCGGGATAGCCTAGGAACGTGGCGATCGCCGCCACGCCGGCCTCGTCGCTGGGCAGGCTGTGGGTCTGCCGGTCGTCGACCATCTGCAGGCGATGCTCGACCTTGCGCAGGAAGCCGTAGGCCTCGATCAACTCGTCGGCAGCGGAGGGAGCGACATGGCCCGCGGTGGCAAGCGCGCGCAGCGTCTCGCAGGTCGCACGATGGCGCAGCGCCGGATTGCGGCCGCCGAAGATCAGCTGCTGGGTCTGGGCGAAGAATTCGATCTCGCGGATGCCGCCGCGGCCGAGCTTGACGTTGTGGCCCAGCACCTTGACGGCGCTGTCGCCGCGATGTGCGTTGATCTGGCGCTTGATCGAATGGATGTCGTGGATCGCCGCGAAGTCGAGATGCTTGCGCCAGATATAAGGCGTGAGATCGCTCAGGAAAGCGGCACCGACGGCGCGGTTGCCGGCCACCGGGTGGGCCTTGATCATCGCGGCGCGTTCCCAGTTCTGGCCGACGCTCTCGTAGTAGAGCTCGGCCGCCTGCACCGACATGGCGAGCGGGGTCGAGCCCGGGTCGGGGCGCAGCCGGAGGTCGGTGCGGAAGATGTAGCCGTCGGCCGAGGTCTCCGACATCAGCTGCACCAGCATGCGCGCGGCGCGCACGAAGTGGCGCGACAGCTGGTCGTTGCCGGCGAGCGCCGCGGCGTCGCGGTCGTAGAGCAGGATCAGGTCGATGTCGCTCGAGTAGTTGAGCTCGCCGGCGCCGAGCTTGCCCATGCCGAGCACGGTGAGGGCGGCGGCCGCGGGATCTTTGCCGATGCCGAGTTGGCCGTCGCGCGCGAGCTGCAGAAGGATCGAATCGGTCAGCGCATCGAGACAGCCCGAGGCGAAGGCGGTGAGCGCGCCGGTCACCTGCTCGAGCGACCAGGCTTCGGCGATGTCGGCGACGGCAACCGCGAGCGCCACCTGGCGTTTGAGCCGGCGCAGCGCCGTCGCGACGGCGGCAGGCAGGTTGCCGTCGCGTGCGCCGGATTGCACGGCGGCGAGCTCGGCCGCGAGATCGGCGCGCACGGCGTCGGGACCGCGACGCCACAGATCGGTCATAAAAGTAGGGTTTTGTATGGCTGTTTCGGTCAGATACGGGCTGTTGCCGAACAGGGCATCGAGCAGCGCCACCTGAGCGGGATCATCGGGCCGTGACGCCGTCTCATTCCATCGCGTCCAAGCCACATCGCGACGCTCCGTGTCGTGCGGTCGCGGCAGGCGGTCGGTCGAAAGCCAAGACATGCGGTGCACGGGTCGGTTAAGTTGTTCTCGGTGTCCGACAGCACGCTCGCCCAGGCGTGTCGTCATCGTCAAGAAGCGGGAAGTATCAGCCTTTGGTCAGACGAACGTACCGGGTGTGCATCAAGGTCGTTGCAGGCATCGTGTTTGCCGTCTCCGCGCTCGTCCTGGTGGCCGCGATTCGCCTGATGGAAGGTCCCGTCGACCTCGACTTCCTCAAGCACCGCCTTGCCCAGGCCGCCGACGTGCCAGGCAACGACATCAAGCCCGAGATCCAGCGCATCGCCTTGGAATGGGGTGGCATCAGCCAGCCCATGCGGCTGGTGTTCAGCGGCATCCGCTTCGTCAAGGGCGAGCACCAGGTGATCGCCACGATCCCGACCGCCTCGGTGACCTTCGATGCCCGCGATGTCCTGCAGGGCATGTTCCTGCCGACCACGGTAACGATCGAGGCCCCGACGATCGAAGCCGACATCACGCGTGACGGCGGCATGCTGCGACGGGTCTTCACGTCCACCGACGCCGAATCGCAGGGCGAGGCGCTGGTCCTGCTGATCGAGCAGCTCATGGCCGAGCCGAATTACAATTCGCTGATCGGCCAGCTCGACATGATCCTGATCGAGCGGGCCAAGGTCACGATCCGCGACGTCAAGACCGGACTCACCTGGACCGCGCCGTCGGCGCGTGGCCGCCTGAAGCGCGATGCGGCCGGCGTCAGCATGGCGGCATCGGCGCGGCTCACCGGCAACGCCGGCCACTGGGTCGATGTCTCGCTGTCCGGCGTCTACACCCGCGACCGCAGCCGCATTTCGCTCGACGCCGCCGTCGATGGCTTCAGGCCGTCGCTGCTGGCTGAGCTGTCGCCCGATGTCGCCTTGCTGCGCGGTGTCGACATTGCCTTGTCGGGCCGCCTGCACATCGAGGCCGACGGTCATGGCGACGTGCGCAGCGTCGGCGTCGATATTACCGGCGGCAACGGGCGGGTGACGCTGCCCGGCGTCCTGCCGGCCTCGCATATGGTCAAGTCGGTGAACGCGAGCGCCACTGTCGACGCGACGACGCACACGGCCAAGATCGACCGCGTCGACATCGACTTCGGCGCGACCAAGGTATCAATCACCGGCGCCGGCGAGCGCAAGGCCGAAGGCCAGTCATTCTCCGGCCGCGCCGAGGTGCGGCAGATCCCGGTCGATCGGCTGGGTGACTACTGGCCGCTGGAGTTCGCCCCCGGCGGCCGGGAGTGGGCGGTCGCCAATCTCAGCAAGGGTGAAATCGACGTCGCCGCCGAGTTCGCGCTGAGCGCGCCGGGCAACGACATGGCCGCGCTGAAGATCGATCGCCTGGTCGGCGTGATCGACTATCGCGGCATGAAGGTGCGCTACATGCCGCACATGCCCGAGCTGGAGGGCGTGTCCGGCAACGCGCGCTATGAAGGCGGCACGTTGCATTTCGACGTGGCCAGCGGGACCGCTGTCGGCCTCAAGACGGCCGGCGCCACCATCGATCTCACCGGGCTCGATGGGCCGTCGCCGCAGCACGCCGCGATCCGCATGCCGATCACCGGCTCGGCGCAGGACGTCATCCGCTTCCTGGCCCGGCCCAAGCTCGGCCTGCCCAAGGAGATGCTCTACGACTATCGCCGGCTGGGGGGCGAGGTGGCGGTCGACGTGTCGATCGGCTTCCCCTTGCTGAACGCGCTCGCCGTCGCCGACCTCGACCTAAAGGCCGAGGCGTCGCTGACGCACTTCTCGCTGCAGGATGCGATCGGCGATGCCGATCTCAGCGACGCCACGGCGCGGATCAAGTATGGCAGCTCCGAGCTCAGCGTCAGCGGCACCGGCAAGCTCGAAGGCAATGTCGTGGAGATCGGCTGGCGCGAGCTGTTCGGCCCCAAGGCGGCCTTTCGCCGGCGCTACGATCTCAAGGGCACGCTGTCGACGGCAGCGGTCGCCAAGGCGGGCTTCCCGTCGCCTGAACCCTATCTCAGCGGACCGGTTGGCACGACGCTCTCCTACCAGGTGGCGACCAACGGCACGGGCGAGGTGGTCGGGCGCTTCGACATCAAGGCGGCCAAGGCCGAGATCGTGCCGCTCGACTGGACCAAGCAGCCGGGCACCGAAGGCCAGGTGCAGATGACCATGAAGCTCGCCGCCGGTGGCAAGCTTACGACTCTCGACTTCGACGCGCGCGCCAACGGGTTGAGCGGCAAGGGCCAGGTGCGCTTCACCGGCGACAACGCCCTGCAGCAGATCACCGTGAACCACATCAAGATCGGCCAGACCGATGTCGCGGGCGACTGGAAGCGCGCGCCGGGCGGCGTCGAGGTCTCCTTGCGCGGGCCCATCCTCGAGCTGCCGCGGGTCCACACCATGATCAAGGCACGCGACGACCTCGCGGCCAAGGATCCGGCAGGCACCGCCGCGCAGGGCCGCTCCAGCACCAAGTTCACCCTGCAGATCCAGCAGCTCCTGACCAAGCGCGGCACGCTGGGCTACGTCAACGGCACCCTGGCGCTGGCCGGCGATCGCATCGCCGCCGCCGACCTGTCGATCGGCGCCGGCAAGGGCTCGACCTTCCGCGTCACGCCGCAGGGGCAGGGCCGCAAGCTCTTCTTCTATGTCGCCAATTTCGGCCAGCTGCTGTCGGATGCCGGCTGGCTCGATGGGCTGGTCGACGGCTATCTCCACATCGAGGGCCTGTACAACGACGCTGTCGCCGGCTCGCCGCTCGACGGCTTCCTCAAGCTTGGACCCTATCGCCTGCAGAGGGTGACGGGGCCGCGCGCCAATATCGGCACGCTGAACACAGCCATCGACGGCTTGAACCGCGCCGGCAATGCACTGCAGCAGTTCGACAACCTCGAAGCCAAGATCCACAAGACGGGCGATCGCATCCATATCAAGAACGGCCGCACCAGCGGCCAGTCGATCGGGCTGACCACCCAGGGTTTTGTCGACCTCGGCAACGACACCGCCAAGCTTGCGGGCATCGTCGTGCCGGCCTTCGCGCTGAACAACCTGCTGTCGAACGTGCCGCTGCTCGGCCCATTGCTGACCGGCGGCAAGGATGGCGGCCTGTTCGCCGTGGCCTATCAGCTGTCGGGTCCGCTCGACGACCTCAAGACCGACGTCAACTACATGTCGGCGATGACGCCCGGCGCCTTGCGCGAGCTCTTCATCTCACAGCCGGACGTCGCCCAGCCGCCGCCGTCGCCGGAAATGCAGCGCGCGCCTTAGTCTTCCGGACCGCCGGCCTCTGGCCGGCTCATGCGGAGCGCGGACCTCCAGGTCCGCTCATGAGATGCGGACCTGGAGGTCCGCGGTCCGTAGGTTCATGAGCCGGCGAGACGCCGGCGGTCCGGAAGAAATCAGACCGCGCGCACCAGCACGTGGCGCTTGCGGCCAGCCGAGAGCTTCAGCGTGCCCGACGAATCGAGGTCGCCTTCGCCCACCATCACCGTGTCGCCGGCGATCGGCTTGTCGTTCAGCCGCCCGCCGCCACCCTTGATTAGCTTGCGCGCCTCGTTGCGGCTTTCCGCCAGGCCGGCCTCGTGCAGCAGCTCGAACGCCGCGACCCCAGCGGCGAGCCGCGCGCGCGGCACGCTGACGGTCGGCAGCGTATCGGCGCGGGCGCCCTCCTCGAAGGTGCGGCGTGCGGTTTCGGCGGCTTCCTCGGCCGCCTTGCGGCCGTGCGCCAGCGCCGTGATCTCGGTGGCGAGGACCTTCTTGGCCTCGTTGATCTCCTGGCCCTTCAGCGCCTCGAGCCGCGCGACCTCGTCGAGCGGCATCTCGGTGAAGAGTTTCAGGAAGCGGCCGACATCCTCGTCCTCGGTGTTGCGCCAGTACTGCCAGAAGTCGTAGGCCGAGACGCGCTCGGCATTCAGCCACACGGCGCCGGCCATGGTCTTGCCCATCTTGGCGCCGGACGAGGTGGCGATCAGCGGCGTCGTCAGCGCGAACAGGTCAGCGCTTTGCAGGCGGCGGCCGAGATCGACGCCCATGACGATGTTGCCCCACTGGTCCGAGCCGCCCATCTGCAGGATGCAGTTCTGCCGCTTGTGCAGCTCGGCGAAGTCGTAGGACTGCAGGATCATGTAGTTGAATTCGAGGAAGCTGAACGGCTGGTCGCGCTCGAGCCTCAGCTTCACCGAATCCATGCTGAGCATGCGGTTGACCGAGAAATGCCGGCCGACCTCGCGCAGCATGGGGATGTAGAGCAGGCTGTCGAGCCAGTCGGCATTGTTGACCATCACCGCATCGGTCGGCCCGTTGCCGAACTTCAGGTACTTCGCGAAGACCTGCTTGATGCCCGCCATGTTGGTGTTGATCTGCTCGTCGGAGAGCAGCGGGCGCGCCTCGTCGCGGAACGAGGGATCGCCGACCTTGGTGGTGCCGCCGCCCATCAGGGTGATCGGCCGATGGCCGGTCTTCTGCCACCAGCGCAGCATCATGATCTGCAGCAGCGAGCCGACATGCAGCGAATCGGCGGTGCAGTCGAAGCCGATATAGGCCGTGCGGACGCCGCTCGCGAGCTGCTCGTCGAGCCGCGTCGCATCGCTGCACTGATGGACCATGCCGCGCTCGTGCACGATCCGCATGAAGTCCGACTTGAAGGCCGTCATCTCTTCGCCTGTTGTCCCTAAAGGGCCGCGGGTTTAACACGGGGCCGACCGCCTCTCAACGGACCAGCATCCGCGTATGTCTTCACCCTCCCTGCGCGCCCTAGGCCTGATGAGCGGCACTTCCGTCGATGGCGTCGACGTGGCGGTGATCGAAACCGACGGCGAGCAGGTGAGGTCTTTTGGCGGTTTCCTGACGGTACCCTATGCCGACGACGTGCGCCGGCAGATCCGGTTGGCCTTCGGCGCGGAGCAGCCCGGCGATGCGACGACGGCCGCCGAGCAGGCGGTGACCGAGGCCCATGTCGAGGCCGTGAAGCGTTGGTCGCAGGAGAGCGGCACGCCGCTGTCGACGCTCGACGTCGTGGGCTTCCACGGCCAGACCATCACCCATCGGCCGGAGCGGCGCTTCACCTGGCAGATCGGCGACGGCGCTGCGCTCGCACGGGCCATCGGCGTGAAGGTGGTGAGCGGCCTGCGCATCGCCGACGTGAAGGCGGGTGGGCAGGGCGCGCCGCTGGTGCCGGTCTATCACGCCGCGTTGGCGCATGAGCTGCCCAAGCCGCTCGCCGTGGTGAATATCGGCGGCGTCGGCAACGTGACCTGGATCGGCGCCGACGGCGCGCTGCTCGCCTTCGACACCGGTCCGGGCAACGCGCCGATCGACGACTGGTGCGCGCGGCGCGCCGGGCTGCGCTTCGACCGCGACGGCGCGCTCGCCGCGTCGGGCAAGGTCGATCGCGCCCGCGTCGAGCGCTTCAGCGAGCATCGATACTTCGCGGTGAAGCCGCCGAAGTCGCTCGATCGCGGCGACTTCAACGATGGATGGGCCGAGGGATTGAGCGTCACCGACGGTGCGGCGACGCTGACACGCGGCACGGCGCGCGCCATCGCGCTGGCGGCGCGTCACTTCCCGATGCCCGTCGCGCAGTGGGTGATCTCGGGCGGCGGCGCGCGCAATCCGACCTTGCTGAAAGCCATCGCCGAGGAGACGCGTGGCAAGGTCGTCACGGCCGACAGCCTCGGCTGGAACGGCGATGCGCTCGAGGCGCAGGCCTTCGCGTTCCTAGCCGTGCGCTCGTTGCGCGGCTTGCCGATAACATTCCCTGGAACTACCGGCGCGCCGCGTCCGCTGACGGGCGGCCGGCTGGACGAGCCTTAGGGCTCCTTGTTGGAGGTCGCGCGGCCCGGCGGATTGACCAGGCACTTGGCGACGTATCTGTCGACGTCGATCGCAAGCTTGTCGAGCGAGTCGTGATAGAAATGGTTGGCGCCCTTGATGGTGCGCGATTCCACCGTGATGCCCTTCTGCAGCGACAGCCGCGCCACCAGCTTCTGGATATCGGCGAGCGGCACGACCTCGTCCTTCTCCGCACCCACGATCAGGCCCGACGAGGGGCAGGGGGCGAGGAAGGCGAAGTCGTACGAGTTGGCCGGCGGCGACACCGAGACGAAGCAGTCGATCTCCGGCCGGCGCATCAACAGCTGCATGCCGATCCAGGCGCCGAACGAGTAGCCCGCAATCCAGCACGACTTGGCATCGGCGTTCATGCTCTGCAGCCAGTCGAGCGCGGCGGCGGCGTCCGACAACTCGCCCATGCCGTTGTCGAAGCGGCCTTGGCTCCTGCCCACGCCGCGGGTGTTGAAGCGCAGCACCGAGAAGCCGCGATTGACGAACACATGGAACAGGGAGAACACGACCTTGTGGTTCATCGTCCCGCCATACTGCGGGTGCGGATGAAGGATCAGCGCAATCGGCGCGTGCTCTTCCTTGCTCTGGTGATAGCGCCCCTCGAGCCGACCCTCCGGGCCGGTGAACATCACATCAGGCATCTAGACTCCGGTCTTTCCCTCATTATTGGCAGCCGGACGCGGGCCGGAGCAGCATTTTTGGGGGATTCTTGATACTTGACCAACTCAGTCGGGTTTATTAAACCCGAGCTATTCAGTCGGTTTTTCCCCAGATCCCTGTCTGGAGGACCGCAATATCGTAGTAACGCCTTGGTTTTCAAGACCTTTAGGCGTTCGGTCAGACGGCCGGCCCAGGAGCCGGCGCGAGGAGGATGCTGTGAAGCTCAGCACCAAGGGTCGTTACGCCGTTATGGCGATGGTCGATCTGGCGCGTCACGCGCAGGCAAAGCCGGTGTCGTTGTCCGATATCGCAACCCGGCAGGAAATCTCTTTGTCATATCTGGAGCAGCTTTTTGCCCGCCTGCGTCGCGCCGGCTTGGTGAAGAGCGTGCGCGGTCCGGGCGGCGGTTATCGCCTGGCGCGCGGCTCGGCCGAGACGCGAGTTTCGGAAATCATCCTGGCGGTCGACGAGCCGATCAAGGCGACGCGCTGCACCGAGATGGGCGCGACCGGCTGCCGCGCCGACCGCAGCAAGTGCCTGACGCACGACCTGTGGGAGGAGCTGGGCAACCAGATCCACGCCTTCCTGAGCTCGGTGACCTTGCTCGACGTGCTCGAACGCCGTCTGGCGCCGCGCATCGCCGAGGCGCCCGCCGCCCAGGCCGCGGCCAACAACGACTCCTCGATGGCCGCCGCGAGCTGACAAAAGGCTAGCCCGAATGCCCGCCGCGTCCGTGTACCTCGACCACAACGCTACCAGTCCCCTCCGGCCAGAGGCGTTCGACGCCATGGTCGAGGCGCTGCAGACGGGCGGCAATCCGTCGGCGGTGCATGCCGTTGGCCGCAAGGCCCGCGGCCTGGTCGACAGAGCGCGCCGTCAGGTGGCGGCGCGGGTCGGCGCCCTGCCGGCGGAAGTGATCTTTACGTCAGGCGGCACCGAGGCCAACAACATGGCGCTGGCCGGCAGCGGCCGTAAGCGCGTGCTGATTTCGTCGATCGAGCACGAGAGCGTGCAGCGCGCTGTGCCTGATGCCGAGGTCGTGCCGGTCGACGGCGAGGGCGTGCTCGATCTTGCCGCCTTGGAGCGCAAGCTCGCCGCTAAGAGCGAGCCCGCGCTGGTGTCGGTGATGTTCGCCAACAACGAGACCGGCGTGCTGCAGCCCATGGCTGACATCGTGCGCATCGCCCGCAAGGCCGGTGCGTTGGTGCACTGCGACGCGGTCCAGGCCGCCGGCAAGGTGCCGGTCGATCTGCATGGCATCGGCATCGATTATCTCAGCCTCGCCGCCCACAAGCTCGGCGGGCCGACCGGCGTCGGCGCGCTGATCGTGCGGGCCGATGCGCCGTTCGCGTCGAACCGCTTCGGCGGCGGCCAGGAAACCAATCGCCGCGCCGGCACCGAGAACCTGTCCGGCATCGTGGGCTTCGGCGCAGCCGCCGAGGCGGCGAGCAGTCTCGACTCCGCGCTGCGCGATCGAGGCGAGGCTGCGCTGCTTGCCGTCGCCCCCAAGGCGCGGGTGTTTGCCTCAGGTGCCAAGAGGTTGCCCAACACGACCTACATCTCCATGCCGGGGGTTCCGGCCGAGATCCAGGTCATGGCGCTCGATCTTGCCGGTGTCTGTGTCAGCGCCGGTTCCGCCTGCTCGTCGGGCAAGGTGCACCGGTCGGCGGTCCTGGCGGCCATGGGAATAGAAGATACCGAGGCGGGCTCGGCCATCAGAATAAGCTTCGGCTGGAACTCGCAATCCGACGATATCGATCGCTTGATTGCGGCCTGGCGGGACCTATATATCCGAGTAGGGAAGTCGGATATTGCCAGTGCCCGCGCGGCCTAGTCATTCCAAGGGGTTAGCATGAACGTCCATACCCAGATCCGGCGCAACGACCAGCCGATCTATCTCGACTACCAAGCCACCACGCCGATGGATCCGCGGGTGCTGGAAGCGATGATGCCGTACTTCACCCACCAGTTCGGCAATCCGCATTCGCGCAGCCATTCCTACGGCTGGGAGGCCGAGGAAGGTGTCGAGAAGGCGCGCGGCCAGGTCGCCAAGCTGATCGGCGCCGACGAGAAGGAAGTGATCTTCACGTCGGGCGCCACCGAGTCGAACAACCTCGCCATCCGCGGCGTCGCCGAGTTCTACAAGGACCGCAAGAACCACATCGTCACCACCGTGACCGAGCACAAGTGCGTGCTCGACACCTGCCGCCATCTCGAGCAGCAGGGCTTCGAGGTGACGTACCTGCCGGTGCAGAAGAACGGCCTGATCGACCTCGACGCCTTGCGCGCGGCGATCACCGACAAGACGGTGGTCGTGTCGGTCATGGCAGTGAACAACGAGATCGGCGTCATCCAGCCACTGGCCGAGATCGGCAAGATCTGCCGCGAGAAGAAGACCTTCTTCCACACCGATGCGGCGCAGGCCGCCGGCAAGATCGCGCTCGATGTCGAGGCGATGAACATCGACCTCATGAGCATCTCGGGCCACAAGATCTACGGGCCCAAGGGCATCGGTGCGCTCTACGTCCGCCGCAAGCCGCGCGTGCGCCTTGTGCCGCTGATCGTAGGTGGCGGGCAGGAGCGCGGTTTCCGCTCGGGCACCCTGCCGACGCCGCTCTGCGTCGGCCTGGGCGAGGCGGCCGAGATCGCCATGAACGAGATGGAAGGCGAAGCCAAGCGGCTCGCCAAGCTGCAGGCGCGCATGCTGAAGGGCCTGCAGGACCATCTGCCGGAGATCTTCGTCAACGGCGACCTCGAGCACCGCATCCCGGGCAACCTCAACATCAGCTTCGCTTATGTCGAGGGCGAGTCGCTGATGATGGGCATCAAGAACCTGGCGGTGTCGTCCGGCTCGGCCTGCACCTCGGCGTCGCTGGAGCCCAGCTATGTGCTGCGGGCGCTGGGCGTCGAGGAGGAGATGGCGCACACCTCGCTGCGCATCGGCCTTGGCCGCTTCACGACCGAGCACGAGGTCGATACCGCCGTCGAGGAGCTGGTGCGCCACGTCAAGAAGCTGCGCGAAATGAGCCCGCTCTGGGAGATGGCCCAGGAAGGCATCGACATTAAGTCCATCGAATGGGCCGCTCACTAGTCTAGGGAATTGGGCGCCCGTCGGCATTGAGGAGAGAGTCATGGCTTACAGCGAAAAGCTGATCGACCACTACGAGAACCCGCGCAACATCGGGTCACTCGACAAGAGTTCGGAAGACGTCGGCACCGGCCTGGTCGGTGCACCGGCCTGCGGCGACGTCATGAAGCTGCAGATCAAGGTCGGCGCCGACGGGTTGATCGAGGACGCCAAGTTCAAGACCTTCGGCTGCGGCTCGGCGATCGCCTCGAGCTCGCTCGTCACCGAATGGGTCAAGGGCAAGACGATCGACGAGGCCGAGACCATCAAGAACACCGACATCGCCAAGCACCTGGCGCTGCCGCCGGTGAAGATCCACTGCTCGGTCCTGGCCGAGGATGCGATCAAGGCGGCGATCGCCGACTATCGCGCCAAGACGGCCAAGAAGGCCGAATAGCTTCAGGCCGAGTAGCTTTAGAGAGAGTGTCATGAGCACGCCCACCACGACGACCGAGGCCGCCAAGCCAGCGGCTCCCGCGCGGCCCCGTCGGCCGCGCCCGCAGGTCATGACTGTGACGCCGGCCGCCGCCGAGCGTGTGAAGGCGCTGATCGACAAGCGCGACAAGCCGACCGTCGGCATCCGCATCGGTGTGCGCAGCAAGGGCTGCTCGGGCATGTCCTACACGCTGGAATATGCCGAAAAGCAGGAGCCGATGGACGAGGTGGTCGACACCGAAGGCGTGAAGCTCTTGATCGATCCCAAGGCGTCGCTGTTCCTGATCGGCACGGTGATGGACTTTGAGGAGGACAAGCTGAAGTCCGGTTTCGTGTTCAAGAACCCCAACGAGAAGGGCCGCTGCGGCTGCGGCGAATCCTTCCACGTCTGATCGGGTCATGGATCACTTCGCGCGGCTGGGACTGCCGGCGGCGCTCGACCTGGAGCTCGCGTCGCTCGACCGGGCTTATTTCGCGCTCCAGCGCCAATGGCATCCCGACCGGTTCGTCGCTAAGCCGGCAGCGGAGCGCGCCAGGGCCTCGGTAGAGGCGGCAGCACTGAACGACGCCTACCGCACGCTGAAGGATCCGCTGAGCCGCGCCGTCTATCTCGCCGAGCTTTCGGGCGTGGAGATGCCGGGCGACGGCAAGACGATCGACGATCCGGAGCTGTTGATGGAAGCGATGGAAGCGCGTGAGGAGCTGCACGATGCCGGATCGGCCGAGGCGGTCGATGCGCTGGCGGCCAAGGTGCGCGAGGACATGAAGGCATCGCTCAATGGCCTCGGCAGTTTGTTCTTGGCAGGCGACAAGCCCGCCATCAGAAAGGCGCTTCTTCGCCTGCGCTATCTCGACAAGTTCGCCGAGGAGGCGCGTGCGCGACGCATGAATCTTGAACGGTCAAGTGTATGACTCTGCTGGAGATTCACGAGCCTGGCGAAACGCCCCTGCCGCATGCCGGCGAGGGCTCGCCGGCGGTCGGCATCGATCTAGGCACGACCAACTCGGTGGTGGCGATCGCGCGCGAGGGCAAGCCCGCCGCACTGCATGACGAGACCGGCAAGGCCATGGTGCCGTCGGTCGTGGGCTATCCGTCGTCCGGCGGCGTGCTGGTTGGCGACGAAGCCCGTCTTCTGATGCCGCAGGAGCCGCGCAACGTCGTGGCGTCGATCAAACGGTTGATGGGCCGTGGCGCTGCCGATCTCCACACCGTGGCCGGTGTGCTGCCCTACGAGATCGAGCCGGGCAGCGGCGAGACCGACATGGTGAAGCTGCGCATCGCCGGCAAGGCGCGCTCGCCGGTCGAGATTTCGGCCGAGATCCTGAAGGCCTTGCGCAAGCGTGCCGAGGCGGCGCTGGACAAGCCTGTCGAGCGTGCCGTGATCACCGTCCCGGCCTACTTCGACGATGCCGCGCGCACGGCGACCCGCGATGCCGCTCGTGTCGCCGGCCTCGAAGTGCTGCGCCTGGTCAACGAGCCGACGGCGGCCGCGCTGGCCTATGGCTTGGACAAGGGCTCGGAGGGGCTCTACGCGGTCTACGACTTGGGCGGCGGCACCTTCGACTTCTCCCTGCTGCGGCTGGAGAAGGGCGTGTTCCAGGTGCTGGCGACCGGCGGCGACACCGCCCTGGGCGGCGACGACTTCGACCGCGCCATCGCCGAGCGCATGCTGGCCGAGCGCAACAAGGACGGGCTCGGCGACCAGATCGACGAAGCTGCGGTGAAGAGCGCGCTGGCGCTTGCCCGCCACATGAAGGAGCAGCTCTCCGATCGCGACCAGACGTCGGGCCGCCTGGAGCTTGTCGGCGTGCCGTCGTTCCACGCACTGACGCGCGCGGAGTTCGACGCGATGATCGCGGACTATGTGAAGCGCACGCTCGACATTGCGCGCCATGTGCTGGGCGATGCCGACATGGCGCCTTCGGAAATCCAGGGCGTGGTGCTGGTCGGCGGCTCGACGCGCGTGCCGCTGGTGCGCGCTGAAGTGGCCAAGATGATAGGCAAGGCGCCGCTCACCGACATCGATCCCGACGAGGTCGTGGCGCTGGGCGCCGCCCTGCAGGCCGAGGCGCTGACCGGGGGTGGCGACACGCTGCTGCTCGACGTCACGCCGCTGTCGCTGGGGCTCGAGACCATGGGCGGCATCGTCGAGAAGGTCGTGCCGCGCAACACGCCGATCCCAGTGCAGCTCGCACAGGATTTCACCACCTACCAGGACGGCCAGACGGCAATGGCGATCCACGTCGTGCAGGGCGAGCGCGAGATGGTCGCCGACTGCCGTAGCCTGGCCCGATTCGAGCTATTGGGCATCCCGCCAATGACGGCCGGCGCGGCGCGCATCCGTGTCAGCTTCGCTGTCGATGCCGATGGCCTGCTCACCGTGTCGGCCGAGGAGCGCACCACCGGTGTGCAGCAGCGCATCGAGGTCAAGCCGTCCTACGGGCTCAGCCACGACGACATGGCCGACATGCTCTACGACAGCCTCGAGAACGCCGAGGCCGACATGACGGCGCGCCTTCTGACCGAGGCCAAGGTCGAGGGTCGCCGCAACCTGCTGGCGCTCGACGCCGCACTCGCCAAGGACGGCGCGCTGCTCGACGCCGCCGAACGAGCCGAACTCGACCAGGGCAGGGCGCGTCTGGAAGCGGCGATGGCCGGCGAGGATCGCGACGAGATCAATGCCGCGGCCGATGCGCTCGAGACGCTCAGCAAGCCGTTCGCCGAACGGCGCATGGACCGCGGCATCCGCGAGGCGCTGGCGGGCAAGTCTGTGAACGAATTGGAGAGCCGGGTAGGCGAGTGACGATGCCGAAGATGACATTCATTCTGAAGGATGGCTCGCGCAAGGAGGTGGAGGCGCCGCTCGGTCTCAGCGTGCTCGAAATCGCCCATCGCAACCATGTCGACATAGAAGGCGCCTGCGAGGGCTCGCTCGCCTGCTCGACCTGCCATGTCGTGGTCGAGAGCGTGTGGTTCGAGAAGCTCGCCCCGGCCAGCGAGGACGAGGAGGACATGCTCGACCTCGCCTTCGGCCTTACCCACACCTCGCGCCTGGGCTGCCAGATCCGCATGACCGAGGCGCTCGACGGGCTGGTCGTCAAGCTGCCGGCGGCGACCCGCAACATGATGGTCGACAAGTAGGGAGGCGGGCCGATGGCGAAGAAGCTGCGCTGGACCGACGTCCAGGACATCGCGATCGAGCTCGAGGAGCACCATCCCGATGTGGACAACGTCAACTTGCGGTTCACGGACCTTCACCGCTGGGTGATGGAACTGCCCGATTTCCAGGACGACCCCAACCGCTCCAACGAGAAGATCCTGGAGGCCATTCAGGCCGCCTGGATCGAGGAACGTGATTAGACGAACGCCCCAATTCGGTCGAAAATCGATGCGTATACAGCATACGGCCGGGAGGGTGTTCATGAGGGGCAACACGATCCGTTCATTGCTGCTGCCGCTGATGCTGGCAGCAGGACTCGGCGCCTGCGCGTCGAACGCTGTTCAACCTGGGATCGTCTATTCGTCGGGCGCTCCCCAGCAGGGCGCCTACGGCGGCGGCCCGTACGGGTCTGGGCCCTATGGACCTGGCACCTACAATAGCGGCGGACCCTATGGGGGCGCCCAACGGGTCAGCTCCAGCTATCCGACCCAGGGCGGTTATCCGAACCAGGGGGCCTATCCCGACCAGGGTGCCTACCCTAACCAAGGCGCGTATCCCAACCAGGCGGCGTACCCGAACCAGGCCTATCCCGCGCAGGGCAGCAACTATGGCGACAGCGGCCGCGTCGTCTCGGTCCGTGAAGTGGCGCTTTCCGGTCCCGGCGGCAGCGGCGGTGGCGGCAACGGGCCGCTGGTCGGCGGTCTCCTGGGCGCCGGCGCCGGCGCCACAATCGGTGCCGTCACCAGCCAGACCTTGGGCGGCGGCATTGTCGGCGCCGTTCTGGGCATGGTGGGCGGCGCCATCATCGGCTCCATTGCCGACGGCCAGCGCGGTGCCGGTCGCGGCATCGAGGTCACGGTGCAGAAGGACGACGGCCAGCAGGTGACGGTCGCGCAGCCCGACGATGGGGATATCCAGTTGGGCGATCGCGTACAGATCGTGCAGAATCGCCAGGGCGTGGCGCAGGTCGTGCGCCAGTCTGCCCGCAGCGCCGATCCGTCGGGCACGTACCAACCGACGCAGTGAGAGAAGGACGACGAATGTTCGGTAAGTGGTTGCTCAGCCTTGTGGTGCCGCTGGCACTCGCCGGTGCTCTCAGCGCTTGCGAAAACAGCGGCGCCGTGCAGCCCGGTGTCGTCAATACCCAGGCGGCCGGCGGCTATCGCGGCGAGACCGGCCGCGTGATCGCCATCCGTGAAGTGCCGGTCAAGAGCGGCAACACCGGCGTGAGCGACGGCACCTTGGTCGGCGGCGGTCTCGGCGCCATCGGCGGTGCCGCGATCGGCGGCGCCACCACCAACTCGGTGGGCGGCGCGGTGGTCGGCGGCCTGTTGGGCGCCGTGGCGGGCGGCATCGCCGGTACGGCGATCGACCAGAACTCGCCGCGCCGCGGCATCGAGGTGACGGTTCAGAAGGACAACGGCCAGCGCGTCACCATCGCCCAGCGCGACGACGGCGACGTCCAGATGGGCGACCGGGTGGCGATCGTCTACAACCGCAACGGCGTGGCCAAGGCCGTCCGCGACACGGGCTACCGGCAGGATTAGTTTCGGGATGGGAGCGCGGGCCTCTGGCCCGCTCATGAATGCGGGCCAGAGGCCCGCGCTCCCATGACAGCTTCGCCATCGGGGCCTATATAGGCCCCGCCATGGCCCGCAATTCCCTCGGTATCGACAAGGCGCCCGGCGACACCCGCGTGGTGGTCGCGATGTCGGGCGGCGTCGATTCGTCGGTCACGGCAGGACTCCTGAAGGAGCAGGGCTACGACGTCGTCGGCATCACCCTTCAGCTCTACGACCATGGCGTCGCCGTCGGCAGGACCGGCGCCTGCTGCGCCGGCCAGGACATCCAGGACGCCCGCCTGGTCGCCGAGCGCCTGGCCATCCCGCACTACGTGCTCGACTACGAAAGCCGCTTCCGCGCCGAGGTCATGGATTCGTTCGCCGACTCCTACGTCCGCGGCGAGACGCCGGTGCCCTGTATTGCCTGCAATCGGACAGTGAAGTTCCGCGACCTGTTGAAGACGGCGCGCGAGCTGGGCGCCGAGGCGCTGGCGACCGGCCACTACGTGCGGCGCGTGATGGGCAAGGCGGGACCCGAACTGCATCGTGGCGCCGATCCGGCGCGCGACCAGAGCTACTTCCTGTTCGGCACGACGACTGAGCAGCTCGACTTCCTGCGCTTTCCGCTCGGCCACATGCCCAAGAGCGAGACGCGTGCCTTGGCCGAGCGCTACGAGCTTGCCGTCGCCGACAAGCCCGACAGCCAGGACATCTGCTTCGTGCCCAACGGCGACTACGCCTCGGTGGTGCAGAAGCTGCGGCCCGAGGCCGCCGAACCTGGCGACATCGTCGACCTGCAGGGCCGCGTCGTCGGCCGGCACGACGGCATCGTGCGCTTCACGGTCGGCCAGCGCCGCGGTCTGGCGCTGGGCGAGCGGGCGGGCACCGACAATGAGCCGCTCTATGTCGTGCGCCTGGAGCCCGAGACGCGCCGCGTCGTCGTCGGCCCGCGCTCGGCGCTCGGCCGCAGCGAAATCGCGCTCTACGACGTGAACTGGCTTGGCCCGAAATTCGACGGCGCGCTGCCGGTGAAGGTCCGCGTGCGCTCCTCGCAGGCGCTGCGGCCAGCGGAGATTTGCCTCGCAACTGACGGCGCGACGGTGCGCTTCACGGAGCCCGAAGTCGGCGTCTCGCCGGGCCAGGCCTGCGTTGTCTACGACGCCGACAGCGGCAGCCGCGTCCTGGGCGGCGGCTTCATCCGGCGCTTCGCTTAATGATGAAGTTCGACCATCTCGCGCTGCCGGTCAGCAATCTCGACCGGTCGCGCGAGTGGTACATCGCGACGCTCGGTCTGAAGGTCGAGTTCGAGATCCCCGCCCGCCACGCGGTGGCGCTGCAGGACGGCGAGGGCTTTGCGATCTTCCTGGAGGAGAGGCCGGTTGTGCCGAACGGCATCGCACTCTGGTTCCAGGTCGACGATGTCGACAGGACCTTCACCGAATGGACGGCGCGCGGCGTCGCCTTCGCCCATGGTCCGCAGAAGAATTTCTGGGGATACGGGCCGGAACTGACCGACCCCGACGGCTACATCGTCCGCCTGTGGGACGAGCGCACGATGAAGGAGAAGTAGGACGCTGTAACTGAAGCGTCACTCGCCGTCCGCATAACGGCGCGATGGTAAGCAGTAGTTCATTGTCGCGACGCGAGTCGCTTGTTCGCGCAGCATTCCTCCTGGCCTTCGCGGCCGCACCCGCCACGGCATCGGCGCAGCCGGGCGCGTATCCTGCAAAGCCGGTCAAGCTGGTCATTCCCTACCCGCCGGGCGGAGGAACCGACATCACAGGACGCGCCATGGCGCAGAAGCTGTCGGAGTTCCTGGGCCAGTCCGTCGTCATCGAGAACAAGCCGGGAGCCACCGGCATGATCGGCGCGGCGAGCGTCGCCAAAAGTGCGCCGGACGGCTACACGGTGCTCTTCGGCGCGGCGAGCGAGATGGCGATCAACGCCAGCCTGTTCAAGAACATGACCTACGATCCGCGTAGCGACTTCGAGCCGGTGACCCTGGTCGCGACCTTTCCGCTGGTGTTCATTGCGCCCGCGACTACGACCCAATCGCTTAAGGAATTGATCGAGGCCGCGCGCGCCAAGCCGGATTCCGTGAGCTACGGCTCGATCGGCAGCGGCAGCCCGCAGCATCTCGCCGCCGAGCTGCTGTCGAGCATGGCCAAGGCCAGGTTCCTGCACATTCCGTACAAGGGCTCGGGGCCGCTGGTTCAGGATGCGGTCGGTGGGCATGTCGATATGGCCGTGAGCAGCGTGCCGCCGGCGGTGCCGCTGGTCAGGTCGGGCAAGCTCCGCGCGCTCGCGGTGACGTCTTCGGCAAGGTCGGAGGCATTGCCCGATGTGCCGACGATGGCGGAACTGGGCTTCGCCGGCTACGAGTTCAACACCTGGGTCGGTGTCGCCGTGCCCAAGGGCACCCCGAAGGAGGTCGTCGATCGGCTGCGCGACGGCATGGTCGCCGCCCTCGCCGCCGCTGAGGTGCAGGCCACGTTGCGCGACCAGGGAGCCGTCCCGGCCGGCACGACCGCCGAGCAGTTCCGCCAGTTCGTGCACGATGAGGTCGCCAAGAGTGACCGCATTGTGTCGCAGGCCGGCATCCAGCCGGAATGAGCCTTTCTTGACACTCCGCCACCCCTCCGCATAAAAGCGCGCACCCCATGGCTGGGTAGCTCAGCTGGTTAGAGCACGGCACTCATAATGCCGGGGTCGGCGGTTCAAGTCCGCCCCCAGCTACCATGGGGTCTTTCTCAGGCTAATGGCTCGATTCGAGTGCAGCAGTGGCCATGGCGAGGGCCTTAAGCGCCGCCAGGCACTCGCGCTTGGCCTGGCTATGTCCGGCGTAGCGGCTTCGGCCGGGGCGGCGTCGGGCGTTCGCATCCTCGCCTCGTCCGAGCAACTTCGACCGTCCTACGACACCGTTGTCGTCGGTGCGGGTTCAGCGGGCTGCGTGCTGGCTCATCGCCTGGGCAGGGCAGGGCGGCGCGTCCTGGTGATCGAGGCTGGCGGTCGGGCGAACCTGCCCGCGGTCGCCGACCCGCCGCAATGGCCGACGCTGTCCGGCAGCGCCCTCGATTGGCGCTATGCGACGGTCCCGCAGCCGGGTTTGGATGGCCGCATTGTCCCCTATCCGCGGGGCAAGGCTGTCGGCGGCTCGAGCGTCATCAATGCGCTCGCCTATCAAGCGGGTCATCCGGCAGCCTACGATCGTTGGCCTCCGGGATGGCGGCACGCCGATCTCTTGCCGTACTTCAAGCGTGCCGAGACCTTCTCCGGCGGCGGCAATGCGTGGCGTGGCGGCGATGGTCCGCTGCATGTCCTTTCCCTGGCGGATGTTCGTGATCGGACGCCGGTGGCGTCGGCCTTCATCGCCGCGGCTGAGGAGCGCGGCTTTGCGATGACGCCGGACCTCGGTGGCGCGGTCACCACAGGCGTCGCCTGGAACCAGCTCAGCGTCAGGAGGCACGCGCGCGACGATGCGGCGACCGCCTTCCTCGACAGCCTTGGCGATGCCAACGTCGACCTCCTCGTCGATGCTCAGGTGCTCGGGCTGGTGATCGAGCGCGGTCGTTGCCTCGGCGTGCGCCTTGCGGGGCAGATCGTGCAGCCCGAAGGCGAAGTCCTGCTTTGTGCCGGGGCGATCGATTCGCCGCGTCTGCTGATGATTTCGGGTGTGGGGCCCGCCGATGCCCTGCGCTCTCTCGGCATAGCCGTCGCCGTCGACATGCCCGATGTCGGTGCCAACCTCGAGGATCACCTCCTGCTTGCCGGCGTAGCGTTCCGGGCGCGCCGCGAGGTGCAGCGCTCGCACTACAACCATGCCGACGCGCTGCTCTACGTGCCGCATGCGAAAGCGGGCGAAAGTCCCGATCATCTCATCATGTGCCTTTCGCTGCCCTTCGTGCAGCCGGCCGTCGGTGCGTTGCCGCCACCTGCATATACCTTGGTACCGTGCCTGATGCGGCCATTGAGCCGCGGCAGCGTGCGCCTTGCCTCTGCGGATCCGATGGCGCCGGCGCTCATTGATCCGAACTACCTGTCGGACCCCAGTGACCTTGAGAGCCTGGTCGCGGCGGTGACGTTGGCGCGCGAGATCGGCGCAGCCTCGGCCTTTGCCGACTGGCGGGCCGAAGAGGTCTATCCGGGTCGTAACTGGCAGGACACTGCCGCGCGGCATGACTTTGTGCGTCGCGCAGCGCGGTCGTTCCACCATCCCGTCGGCACGTGCCGCATCGGCGCCGTCGTTGACGCCGCGTTGCGCGTCCAGGGTGTGACCGGCCTGCGTGTGATCGACGCGTCGGTGCTACCTGGACTTCCCGCAGCCATGATCAACGCTGCCGTTACGGCCGTGGCGGAGCGAGCCAGCGATATCGTGTTGGGCGGGTAGGGGACGGGCGGTGTTGTAGAGCGACGCGTCTCGGACTTATATCGAGCCCGATGATCCTCGTCGCCGGCTTGGTTGTCTTCCTGCTGCTGGTGCTCGCGCTCTGGCTCCTGTCGCTGCCGGCCAACAGGCCGGCCTACGCGCGGCCGGTCTTCTATCTCGCGCTGGTCGTGGCGGCGTTGATCGTCGGGTTCATCTATCACTCCGCATAGGAGAGGCGCCCAACCGACAAGCGGTTGATCCGGACCCGCAGGCAGTTTCAATGCGCGCTATCTTCGTGCAGATTACATGGCGCCATTAGAGGTTTCAAAACAACAATCGGAGACTGGGCAATTAGGCCGACAGGCTCCACCGAAGAGGAAATTCGATGACCGTCAAAGACGCAGACGCCACCAGTACCGGTTCCGACGAAGCCCCGACGGCAGAACCTACTTTTGACCGCCGTGGGTTCATGGTCCTGGGCGCAGGCGGCCTGCTGGCGGCCGTGCTGCAGAGCGCCCGCCCGGCCGCAGCGCAAAGTGCCCAGCGGCGCGGGACCCTGGTCATCGCACTGGATATCAGCGATGCCACCGGCCTCGACCCGGTGCGCGTCTACCAGTACTCCAACCCGCTGCCGACCCATGCCGCCTATGACGGGATGGTCACCTTCGATCCGGGTGATTCGGTCAACCTGAAGCCGGCGCTGGCCACCGAGTGGGCCTACCAGCCTGACGGGAAGACGGTGCGGCTGAAGCTGCGTACCGACGTGAAGTTCGCGTCCGGCAAGCCGATGACCGCCGAGGATGTCCGCTTCTCCTTCACCCGGCAGCTCAACATCAAGGACCAGCCCTGGCAGTACATCTCGCACATCGAGGAGGTGAAGGTCGTCGACCCCCACACGGTGGACATCGTGCTGAAGGACCCGAAGCTGCCGCTGATGACCATCATCGCCACCCCGGCCTTCGGCGTGCTGGAGAAGGAGGCGGTGATCGCCCATGGTGGCACCGACGCGCCCGATGCCAAGGAGAAGGACAAGGCCACCGAGTGGCTCAATGAGAATTCCGCCGGCACGGGTCCGTACCGCCTGACCGGCTGGCAGCGCAACCAGCAGATCCAGATGGTGAAGAACCCGAATTACTGGAAGGGGACTCCTGGTTACGAGCGCGTCCTGATCCGCCACATGAGCGAGAGTGCGGCGCAGCTCCTTGCCATCCAGCGCGGCGACGTCGACGTGGCGTTCAACCTCATTCCGGAGCAGATCGCCACGCTGAAGGGCGATCCCAACATTTCCATCGCGGGCATGACCAGCCTCGACTTCATCTATATGGCCGTGGTCGAGGCGCCGACGAACCCGGCGCTGCAGAACAAGCTGGCGCGGCAGGCCATCGGCTACGCCATCGACTACGACGGCATCATCAAGAATCTCATCGGCGGCAACGCCGTCCGACCCGTGAGCTTCCTGCCCGTCGGTGTCAACGGCTCGACCGAGGAGCTGACCAAGGAGATCGGCTTCCGCGAAGATCTCGCAAAGTCGAGGCAGTTGCTGGCGCAGGCCGGCATGCCGGACGGATTCAAGTTCGCGCTGTCCTACGGCAATGCCGCGATCGCCGGCGTCGGCTACCAGAACCTGGCGCAGAAGCTGCAGTCCGACCTGGCGCGCGTTGGTATCAAGGCCGAGCTGACGCCGATGGACCAGGTCAACATGCGGACCATGTATCTGGGCGGCAAGCTCGAGGCCGCCCTGACGTTCTGGAATCCGCCCGCGCCGGAGAACTGGCTGTGGAGCAGCGCCACGATCAACCGCGTGGCGGGCCGCGTGCACTGGAAGGTGCCCGACGATGTCCGCAAGCTGGTGGCCGACGCCGGTGCGGAACGCGATTTGGCGAAGGGCGCCGCGCTCTACAAGCAATACCAGCAGGCGATGGTCGATGCGGCCCACCACTTCGTGCTGATCCAGCCGATCTATCAGGTGGCGGTGCGCAAGAACGTGTCCGGCCTGAAACTGACGGCGGCAGGCTGGATGGCCGAGCTGGGCGGAGCCAAGCCCGCTTGATGCTTCCCGTCATCCCGAGCGGAGCGAAGCGTAGTCGAGGGACCTCTTCTTGTCGGCGGGGCGTCAAAAAAAGGTCCCTCCACTACGCCTCGCTTCGCTCGGCTCCGGTCGGGATGACGGAATTTGGTAGCGGGGATGATGCCGCATGATCCGTTATGTCGTCTCGCGCCTGGTGGTCTCGGTGGCCATGGTGCTGCTTGCAACCCTCGTCATCTTCCTGATCGCCAATACCGTGCCCGGCGATCCGGTGCTGACGGCACTCGGCGACATGGCGGCCTCCGATCCGGCGCAGGTGGCGGAGTTCCGCGCCCGGTGGGGTCTCGACCTGCCGCTGTGGCATCAATACTGGCTGTTCCTCGAACGGCTGGCGCATGGTGATCTCGGTGTGTCGATCTCCTCGCGTCGGCCGGTGCTGCAGGACATCATCGACTACGCCCCCGCGACCCTCGAGCTCGCGACGGTCGCCTTCATTCTTTCCGTCCTGGTGGGCCTGCCGCTCGGCGTGCTGGCGGCGGTGCGGCGAGACACTGTCATCGATCATGTCGCCCGTGCGGTCTCGCTGATTGGCGTCTCGGCACCGACCTTCTGGCTGGCCTTCATTGCGCTCGCGGTGTTCTACGGCCAGCTGAACTGGGCGCCGGGTCCGGGGCGCCTCGATGCGGTCTCGTTTCCGCCCGACCGCATCACCGGATTGCTGCTGATCGACACCGCGCTGCAGGGCGACTGGGAGACGTTCCATGACGCCGCGGCGCATCTGGTGCTGCCGTCCATCGTGCTCGCCGCTGCCACGCTGGGCCTGATCACCCGCACCACGCGCGCCGCCATGCTCGAGGCGCTGAGCCAAGACTATGTGCGGGTGGCGAAGGCCAAGGGTCTGCGGGGTCGGCTGATCGTCGTCGGCCATGCCTTGCCCAACGCCATGCTGCCGGTGGTGACGCTCGGCGGTCTCGCCTACGCCAACCTGCTGGCCGGCGCGGTGATGACGGAGACCGTGTTCTCCTGGCCCGGTCTCGGCCGCTACACCTTCCGCAGCGCGGTGACGGTCGACTTCCCGGCCATCATGGCCGTCACCGCCATCGTCGCGGCGATCTTCGTTCTGGTGAACTTCCTGGTCGACATGTCCTACGCCCTGCTCGATCCGCGCGTGGTGAAGAAATGAGCGACATCGCTCTCCCTGCGATCGCCTCTCCACGCACCCGGTGGCTGCGCCGCTACGGCCTCGCGTCGTTCGGCGCGGTGATCATCCTGGCCTGGATCTTCGCGGCTATCTTCGCGCCATGGCTCACCCGATATGATCCGAACTTCGTCGACGTGGCGGCGCGTCTGCAGCCGCCGTCGGCCAGCCACTGGCTTGGCACGGACGCGCTGGGGCGCGACGTGGCGACGCGTGTCATCTATGGCGCCCGCGTGTCGCTCACCGTCGGCATGGTCGTGGTGCTGGTGGGCGCGCTGTTCGGCACGCTGCTCGGCGCCTCCGCGGCCTATGCGCGGGGCTGGGCGGAAGAAGGCCTGATGCGGCTGACCGACCTGGTCTTCTGCTTCCCGCCGATCATCCTGGCGATGGCAATCGCTGCCGCGCTCGGAATCGGCACGGTGAACACCGTCATCGCGATGCTGGTGGTGTGGTGGCCGAAATTCGCCCGGCTTTCCCGCAGCCTGGTGATCTCGCAGCGCTCCATGGAGTATGTGGAAGCGGCGCAGTCCATCGGCTTTGGCCCGGCCCACATCCTGCTACGCCAGATCATCCCCAACGCCATCGGGCCGCTCGTCGTGCTGGTCACCTTAGACCTCGGCAACGCCATCCTGGTGTTCGCCGGGCTGTCCTTTCTCGGCTTGGGTACGGTGCCGCCGACACCGGAATGGGGTTCGATGGTCGGCGAGGGGCGTGAGCTGGTGCAGCAATGGTGGGTGGCCACCTTTCCGGGTCTGGCCATCCTGACGGTGGTGATGGCCTTCAATTTCATGGGCGACGGCTTCCGCGATTGGCTCGATCCGCATGCCAACCGCCGCTGAACCTCTCCTGCAGGTTCGCGATCTGCGCACCTGGTTCCTGACGGATTCCGGCCCCGTCCGCGCGGTCGACGGCGTCAGCTTCGACGTGCATGCCGGCGAGACGCTGGGCGTGGTGGGGGAGTCCGGCTCCGGCAAGAGCGTCTGCGCCAAGTCGATCATGCGCCTGCTCGACGAGCCGGCGCGGATCGTCGGCGGCTCGATCCTGTTCAAGGGGCGCGACCTCGCGCATCTCGACGACGAGGGAATTCGCGAAGTGCGCGGCCGCGAGATCGCCATGGTGTTCCAGGATCCCATGACGTCGCTGAACCCGGTCCTGCGCATAGCGCGACAGCTCATCGAGGCGATGACGGCGCACGGCCGCTTCACCGCGGCGGCGGCGCGCAGCCGCGCCATCGACCTGCTGCGGCGCATGGGCGTGGCCTCGGCCGACCGCACGGTGAATTCGTTCCCCCATCAATTCTCCGGTGGCATGCGCCAGCGCGTGATGCTGGCCATGGGCTTCTCCAACGAGCCTTCCCTGCTCATTGCAGACGAGCCGACCACGGCGCTCGACGTGACGATCCAGGCGCAGATCCTGGATCTGCTGCGCGGGCTGAACCGCGACCTCGGCACCGCCGTCATCCTGATCAGCCACGACCTCGGCGTGATCGCCAACATCTGCTCGCGCGTGCTGGTGATGTACGCGGGGGAGGTGGTCGAGGAAGGTGCGCCTGAGGAACTGCTGACCGATCCGCGCCATCCTTATACCTGGGCGCTGCTGCATGCCGCGCCGCGGATCGATGCGCAGGCCGAGGATCGCCGGCTTATCACCATAGAAGGCCAGCCGCCGGACCCGCGCGCCTGGCCATCCGGTTGCCGCTTTCGTGCGCGCTGTCCCTTTGCCGTCGAGAAATGCGCGGAACATCCCGAGCTGTTGCCGGTGGCAGCGGGCCGTGCTGCGCGGTGCTGGGTGACGCAGGAGGGCGGCTCGTTGCACACCCCCGAACGCGCCCGCCCGGTAGTTGCCGCGCCTGTCGACGCGACACCGGCGGCGCCGATTCTCGAGGTCTCGGGCCTGCAGAAGCATTTTCCGCTTCCGAAGGAGGCCTTCTTCGAGCGCCAGCGGGTGCTGCGCGCCGTCGATGGCGTCGACCTGCAGGTCTTTGCCGGCGAAACCGTCGGATTGGTGGGCGAATCGGGTTGCGGCAAGTCGACGTTGGCGCGGCTGGTCACGCGGCTGCACGAACCGACGGACGGCAAGATCGTCTTTGCCGGCACCGACATTACCCATGCCAGCCTGTCGGCGATCCGCCCGCTGCGGCGACGCATGCAGATGATCTTCCAGGACCCGTACGCGTCACTCAATCCGCGCATGACGATCGGCGAGATCCTCGCCGGTCCGCTGATCCTGCACGGCATCGCCGGGGATGCGGCAGCGGCCCGAACGCGGGTGGCCGAACTGCTCGACCTCGTCGGCCTGCCGGGCCAGTCGGTGACACGTTATCCGTATGAGTTCTCCGGTGGCCAGCGGCAGCGCATCTCCATCGCCCGCGCCTTGGCGGTAGGCCCGGATTTCGTGGTTGCCGACGAACCGATCTCGGCGCTCGACGTCAACATCCAGGCACAGATCATCAACCTGATGGTCGACCTGCAGGAACGGCTGGGGCTGACCTACCTGTTCATCGCGCA
Source organism: Reyranella soli (assembly GCF_007992495.1). Taxonomy (GTDB): domain Bacteria; phylum Pseudomonadota; class Alphaproteobacteria; order Reyranellales; family Reyranellaceae; genus Reyranella; species Reyranella soli. The sequence continues at coordinate 1,928 of NZ_BKAJ01000016.1, read as the reverse complement.
CGATCTCGCCGTGGTCCGCCATGTCTGCGACCGCATCGCGGTGCTCTATCTCGGCAAGATCATGGAGGTGGGTCCGGCCGCGTCATTGTTCGCGCGTCCGCTGCATCCCTACACACGCACCCTGATCTCCGCCGCGCCGGTGCCCGATCCACGCGTCGAGCGCACGCGCCGGCACGTGCCGATGAAGGGCGAACCGCCGAGCGCGCTGAACCCGCCGAGCGGCTGCCGCTTCCGCACGCGCTGCCCGATCGCCGAAGAGCGTTGTACCCGCGAGGAGCCGCCCCTGTTGGAGGCCGCCCCAGGCCAGCGCGTCGCCTGCCACTTCCCGGGACGGCTGACCTAGACCAACGCTCGCGACCTCTGACTCATGATCCCGTGAAGGGATCATCCGGCATGCCGGGATCGCTTCTTCGCTGCTCGCCCTCGCTTGGACGCGACCCGGCGCGCCGCCGCCAGCGCGAGCCGCGCCCAGGCGACAAGCTCATCGGGTTCGTCGAACAACCGCTCCGGCGCGCGCCAGAAGGAGAGGTCGATGGTGTTGCCGCCCTTGGCATAGTTGAGGGGCGGCGAGGACGCTGCCTCCTCGAAGGCCTCGCGGTTGTCGTCGTCGACCCTGAGATAGAGCATGTTGTCGGTCACCATCCCGAACATCACGCCGTCGCAGAACACGCCGGTCTTGCCGAACATGCGGCGCAGGGTGACGCGACCGAGCGGCTCGAGCTGCTCGCGCAGGAATTCGGCGAAGCTGTCGCTGGCGACCATCCCCTGAGGATAGCTCTTTATTTTGTGGTCTTCCTTCGCCACGTTAGGTCCATGGCCAGCGGACATACGCATCAGACTGACGTCGTCATCGTAGGAGCCGGGCCGGTCGGCCTGTTCGCCGTGTTCGAATGCGGCATGGTGCGGCTGCGTTGCCACGTCATTGACGTGCTCGACGACGCTGGCGGCCAGTGCACGGCGCTCTATCCCGAGAAGCCGATCTACGACATCCCGGGCTTCCCGCGCATCGAGGCGGCGGAGCTGGTGGTGCGCCTGAAGGCCCAAGCGGCGGCGTTCCGGCCGGTCTATCACCTCGGCGAGCAGGTCCAGGGCCTGGAGAAGCTGAGCGGCGGGTTCTGGAAGGTCACGACCTCCAAGGGCACCGTGGTGCAGGCGCGCGCCGTGATCATCGCGGCCGGCGTCGGCGCCTTCGGGCCCAACCGGCCGCCCTTGCCAGGGATCGAAGCTTACGAGGGCAAGAGCGTCTTCTACTATGTCACGCAGCGCGAGGCCTTCCGCGGCAAGCGCGTGGTGATCGCGGGCGGCGGCGACACGGCCGTCGACTGGGCGCTGTCGCTGGCCGAGATCGCGGGTCGCGTCTCGGTGATCCATCGCCGCGACAAGTTCCGCGCCGCACCCGAGAGCGAGGCCCAGCTCAAGGCGCTCGCCAAGTCGGGCAAGCTCGATCTCGTCGTGCCCTATCAGCTTCATGGCCTGGAAGGCGCCGCGGGCCAGCTCACGGCGGTGACCGTCGCCACGCTCGACGGCGACGCCAGGCGGATCGAGGCCGACGCGCTGCTGCCGTTCTTCGGCCTGTCGATGTCGCTGGGGCCGATCGCCGACTGGCAGCTCGAGCTGCAGCACAACCAGATCGCCGTCGACGCCTCGACGACGGCGACCAGCAAGCCCGGCATCTTCGCCATCGGCGACGTCGTCACGTATCCTGGCAAGCTGAAGCTGATCCTGACCGGCTTCGCCGAAGCGGCCATCGCCGCGCGCTCGGCCTATGCGCTGATCCATCCCGAGACGCCGCTGCACTTCGAGTATTCGACGACGTCGGGGTTGCCGACGGCCTGAGCGCTGGGGGCGCGCCACTCCAGTGGCGCGTCATGTCTTCCGGACCGCGCGCATCTTGCGCGCTCATGAGCTTGAGCGCGCTGGAAGCGCGC
>NZ_BKAJ01000015.1 GCF_007992495.1 Reyranella soli | reverse complement strand
CCCCAGCATCAAACCCGCCGTGGCTTTAGCGGCTTGTTGGTCAGCAGCGCGAGCAATGCCTTCGCCGCCGGGCTGAGATAGCCGTTGCGGCGGTGGATGGCGGTGATGGGATTGACCGCGCGCAGCGCCGGGACGTCCAAGGTGACCAACAGGCCCTGGCGCAGTTCGTCGCGCACGCTGCTTTCGGGCACCAGCGCCAAGCCGAAGCCCGCCTGGGCCAACCGCTTCTGCGCCGTCAGGCTGTCGATCAGGGTGACGTCGGCGTCGTCGAGGCCGGCGCGCACCAGCTGGCGGGCCAGCAGATGGCCCGACGAATCGCGCTCGTTGCGCACCGGCGGGAAGCCGATCCAGCGCTCGCCGCTGAGCGCCGTGACGTTGCGCAGCCGCCGGCCGGCCAACGGATGGCCGGCAGCCGCCACCACCAGCATCGCCTCCGCCCCGGCGGCATGGGTGACGAGGTCGGCGCCGTCGGCAAAGAAGTAGCGCAGGCCGAGCGTGACCTCGCCGCGGCGCACCAGGTCGGTCACCTCGGCGCTCGAGGCCGTGCGCAGCTCGAGCCTGACGCCGCGCGCCCGTCGGCGGAAGCGGCTCAGCGTGTCGACGATGCGCGTGTCGGCCAGCGTGCCGACCAAGGCAAGCGACAGATTACCCGACAGGCCCGATTGCAGGTCGCGCACGGCTTCCTGGCCGTCCTTCAGCGCCGCGAGGGCAGCTTCGGCGTGCGGGCGGAAGGCGCGACCCGCCTCCGTGAGCCGCGCGCGCCCGCGCAAGCGGTCGAACAAGGGCGCCCCCAACTCCTGTTCGAGCAGGCCAAGCCGCCGGCTGATCGCCGGCTGCGAGCGATGCAGGCGGGAGCCTGCACGGGTGAAGCCGCCGAGCTCGGCGATGGCGACGAAGGTTTTTAGCCCATCAATGTCCATCGATCCGTTTTCCTGATGCTGACGGCAAATACTATGCATTCGACAGAAGGCTGTCCTGTGGTGATCCTTCCAAAGAACAAGGAGACGGCAAATGCGTACCCAGGCAGAGAAGACAGCTTCATTCCGGGCCTTGCACCAGAAGCCCGGGTGCTTCCTCATCCCCAATCCGTGGGATGCCGGCACGGCCAAGATCCTGGCGGGGCTGGGCTACGAGGCGCTGGCCACCACCAGCCTCGGCGTCGCCAACAACCTGGGGCATCGCGGCGTGACGCGCGATCAAGTGCTCGCCAACGCCCGTGAGATCGTCCAGGCGACCGACCTGCCGGTGAATGCCGACCTGGAGAACTGCTTCGCACACGAACCGGCGGCCGCCGCCGAGACGATCCGCATGGCCGCTGAAGCGGGGCTCGCCGGCGGCTCGATCGAGGACTATTCGAACGATCCCAAGGCGCCCATCTACGACTTCGACCTGTCGGTCGAGCGCGTGCGGGCCGCCGTCGCCGTGGCCAAGAGCCTGCCGGTGCCCTTCGTGCTGACAGCGCGGGCGGAGAACCTGATCCGCGGCCGCAACGACATGGCCGACACCATCCGCCGCCTGAAAGCCTACTCGGCGGCGGGCGCGGAGGTGCTCTATGCGCCGGGCCTCAAGACCGCGGCCGAGATCCGCGCGATGGTCGAGGCGATCGACCGGCCGCTGAACGTGGTGACCGGCTGGCTGGAGCCCGGCATCACCGTGGCCGACGTGGCGGCAGCCGGCGCCAAGCGCATCAGCGTCGGCGGCGCCCTCAACCGGCTGGCGCTGGCGGCCTTCGTCGACGGCGCGCGGGCCATGAAGGAGGAGGGGTCGTTCGCCTGGATGCAGCGCATCGCCGACATGGGCGCCGTTCGCAAGCTGTTCGCGCCGGCTGGTTAGTGGCCCGCGACTTGCTTCCCACGGGGCATGTCGCTGCCGCTGATCGACGTCCATACCCACATGTACCTGCCGCGCTACGTCGCTCTGCTGCGGCAGCGCACAAGGGTACCGCGCATCGTATCGCGAGCGGGCGGCGATCGGCTGGTGATCCTGCCCGACGAGGAAAACGACACTTCGACCTCGGCGGGGCGGCCAATCGGCGGGGAATTCCATGAGGTGCGCCGCAAGCTCGCTTTCATGGACAAGCACGGCATAGCCGTCTCGGTGGTGAGTTCGGCCAACCCGTGGATCGACTTCGTCGAGCCCGACGAGGCGCCCGCCCTGGCCGCGCAACTGAACGACGATCTCGAAGCCATCTGCGCGGCTTCGGCAGGGCGGCTGTTGGGCTTTGGCGTGCTGGCGCTGCAGCGGCCGGAAACCTGCGCCGCCGAGCTCAAGCGCATCGCCGGTCACCCGCATATGCGCGGCGTCATCATCGGATCGGCCGGGCGCGGCAGGGGGCTCGACGATCCCGACTTCGAGCCGATCTGGAAGGCCGCGGCCGATGGCGGCCTGTTCGTCTTCATCCATCCGCACTATGGCGTCGGCCAGAACCTGTTTCCGGATACCGGCCATGCGATGATGCTGGCGCTGGGTTTCACCTTCGAGACATCGATCGCCGTCGCGCTGCTGATCCTGCGCGGCGTGCTCGAGCGCCATCCCGGCCTGAAGCTCCTGATCGCGCATGCCGGCGGAACGCTGCCTTACCTCGCCGGCCGGCTCGATTCCTGTGTGAAGAACGACATTTCCAAGGATTTCGGCCTTCCCAGGCCGCCCAGCCACTACCTGCGCCAGTGCTGGTACGATTCGATCGCCTATCACGGCCCGGCGCTGGCGGCGCTGACGGCCTTTGCCGACCCCGCCAGGATCATGTTCGGGACGGATCATCCGTTTTTTCGCCCACATGTGGCGGATGATGTTTTGGACAAGACGACTTGGCCGGCGCCCGAGGAGAATTTGCAGGCCCTGTCGTCGCTCAGTGCCGAACAGCAGAAGGCGATCGCTTATGCAAACGGGCTTGCTGCATTCGCGATCTCCTTGCCGTAGGCTTCCTAGGGGCCGGCAAAGGATCGACCGATGAAGCATTTGATGCGAGTGACGGCGGCACTGCTGGGCTTGGCATTGACGTTTGCCGGGCCGGCGAGTCGGGCGGCCGAACCCGTCGATCTGCTGCTGGTGCTTGCAGCCGACGTCTCACGCAGTGTCACCGAGCCCAAGTTCAAGCTGCAGCGCGAGGGTGCTGCCGCGGCCATCACCCATCCCGACGTGGTGAAGGCCATCACCTCCGGCCCGAACCGGCGCATCGCCGTATGCTTCCTCGAATGGGCGACGGCGGGGCAGCAGAATGTCGTGATCGACTGGACCGTGATCGACGACGGCGAGGCGGCGCGCAGCTTCGGCGACAAGCTGGTCGAGCTGCCGCGATCGTTCGCCGGCAGCACCTCGATCAGCAACGCAATCGACTTCTCCGTGACCCAGCTCGAGCGTGCGCCCTTCAAGGCGGAGCGGCGGGTCATCGACATTTCCGGCGACGGCAACAACAACTCCGGCCGCTCCGTGACCGAAGCCCGCGATGACGCTCTTGCCAAGAGCATCACCATCAATGCCCTGGTCATCCTGACGCCGCTTTCGGAATCGTTCCGCCCCGAACACACCAATCCGCCGGGCGGCCTGGAGAAGTACTTCCAGGACAACGTCATCGGCGGCTTCGGTGCATTCACTGTCGTCGCCGAAACCCATGAATCGTTCGGCCGGGCGCTGACGAAGAAACTGATCGCCGAGATCGCCGGCCTGCCCCAGCCGCAGCTCGCCGAGGCACCGGACGGCAAATAGGCCTATCGGCTGTCGTACAGCCGCGTGACGATGGCCTCGAGCGCCAGGGAGAAGGCGAACAGTACGATGCCAACGCCGCACAGCAGGAGGATGGCGGCGAGCAGCAGGGCGGTCTCGAAGTTGTTGGCCGAGAACAGGATGATGTAGCCCAACCCCGTCTGGGCGGTGATGAACTCGCCCAACACGACGCCGATCACGGCGAAAGTCACGCCGATGCGCAGGCCGGCAAAGATGTGCGGCAACGCGAAGGGCAGCTTGACCGTCAGGAACATCCGCCAGCGCGGCATCATCAGGCTGCGACACAGCCGCTCGTAGCCCGGCGGCGCGGCCTGCAGGCCGGCGATCGTCGCCACCACGACAGGAAAGAACGCGATGAACACCGAGAAGATCACGTTCGCTGCGAAGCCTGTGCCGAACCACAGGAGGAACACCGGGGCCAGGGCCACCTTGGGGATGAGCTGGAAGAAGACGATGGTCGGATAAACCGTCTGCATCAGCGTGCGTGAATAGGAGACGGCCGCGCCCAGCAGGATGCCGAGAGCTGCGGCCAGCAGGATGCCGGCGACGGCGCCCCAGAAGGTGGGCTGCGCCTGTTCCAGCAGCACGCCCAACGAACGGACCAGCGTGTCCCAGACCTTGCCCGGCGCGGGCAACAGCCGGGGCGTGACGAGACCGCTCCTGGTCGCGACCTCCCAGGCGGCGAACAGCAAGCCGGCGGCGACAGCAGGCGGGGCGACAACACGCAACGCGTGACGCCCGAGACCGGCGAGGTCCCAGGAGGCGGGGCGGACAAGGGGCAGGCCGATGTCGGTCATTCGCCCTGCCAGCGGCGGATGGCCAGCTCACCCGCATGCACCGCGCCGTAGCAGGCGAGCCCGACGACGCAGAGCACGGTGATGGCTGCCAGGATGAGGTCGGTGCGCAACAGCGCCGCGGCTTTCAGGATGAGGAAGCCCAGCCCCTCGGACGAGGAGATGAATTCCGCGACAATGACGCCGATCACCGACAGCGTGATGCCGATCTTCAGGCCGGCGAACAGGTAGGGCATCGAGGCCGGGAAGCGCACCAGCCAGAAGGTACGCCACGTACTTGCCGTCAGTCCGCGGCATAGCCGCACCAAGGAACGGTCGGTCGATTCGAGGCCCGCCATCATGGCGATGAAGATCGGAAAGAAGGCGATGAACGCCGCGACCGTGAGCCGCGATTGCCAGCCGATGCCGACCCAGACGATGAAAAGCGGAGTCCAGGCGATTTTTGGTACGAGCTGGATGACGATGATCAGGGGATAGATCGCATCGCGCAGCAGGCGGCTGAAGCTCAGCAGGGAGGCCATGCCGACGCCGAACAGGGCGGCGATGGCGAAGCCCGCCAGGGTGTCGCGCACGGTCGGCACCGCCTGCTGCCAGATCGTCGGCAATTCAGCGAGCAGTACGGTCCAGATGTCCGACGGCGCCGGCAGGATCACCTTGGGGTACGCGAAGATCACTACCAGCGCCTGCCATAGCACCAGCAAGCCGACGCCGAAGGCGGTGGGCAGGACGAAGGAGCGCGTCATGGTCTTCCGGACCGCGCGCATCCTGCGCGCTCATGAGCTTGAGCGC
>NZ_BKAJ01000014.1 GCF_007992495.1 Reyranella soli | reverse complement strand
GCTTGAGCGCGCAGGATGCGCGCGGTCCGGAAGAGGAAGAGGGCAGGCGCGGGCATCAATGCGGCACGTGCTGGATCTTGGCCCTCAGGTGGCCGCAGATCTCGTTGAACTCCACGCTCTCACCGATCTCGAGGCCGCGCGGGCGCGGGAAGGGAATGCGGATGTCCTCGATGATGCGCCCAGGCCGGCGGCTCATCACCAGCACGCGGTCGGCGAGGTAGACGGCCTCCCGGATCGAGTGCGTCACGAACAGCGCGGTGCGGTGGTGCTCCTCCCACATCTTCATCAGCACCAGGTTCATCTCGTCACGTGTGATGGCGTCGAGCGCGCTGAACGGCTCGTCCATCAACAGGAGGTCGGGCTCATAGACCAGGGCGCGGCAGATCGCGACGCGCTGGCGCATGCCGCCCGAAAGCTGACGCGGCTTGTGGCCGTGGAACCCCTTCAGTCCAACCTGATCGAGCAGGGTGGCCGCCCGCGCCATCGTCGCCGAATCGGTCGCCGGGGTGCCGCGGTCGGCCGCCCGGAAGGGGAACAGCACATTGTCGAGCGCGCTTTTCCACGGCAGCAGCGTCGGGTCCTGGAACATGATGCCGGTCTCTGCGCGCGGCGCCGTCAGCGCACGGCCGTTGACGGCGATCGTGCCGCGGCTCGGCGCATCGAGACCCGCTACCATCATCAGCAGCGTGCTCTTGCCGCATCCGGACGGTCCGAGCAGGGCCACAAACTCGCCCGCCTTGACGGTGAACGAGGTCGGCGCCACCGCTTCGACCTGCTGGCGCGTGCCTTCGTTGTAGGTCTTGCCGACGCCTTCGACGACGACGTAGTCCGCCGCCGCCTCGAGGGCGGGGCGAACCAGGCGCAGAGCCGTCGCAGCGGAACTCATCCCAGCGCGTACTTGGCCGACGATGCCTTCACCTTGGCCCAGTCGGCATCGCTGAGCTTGAGCTTGCCGACGAACTCGTTGGTATAGAGCAAGGTGGGGTCGGGTTTCTTGTCGCCCGCCGAGGACGCATTGTCGAAGACGAGGTCGTTCATCTTGGCGTAGACCGCGGGATCGGCCCAGCCCACGCCCTTGTCCATCGCTTCCTTGGACACGTAGTTGGCGGCCCACACGCTCATGCCGATCTCGAGCTGCTCCTTGGCGGTCGAGGCGAGCTTCAGCTCGGGCACTTCCTTGAAGAGGATCTCGATCGTCTCGGCCGGATTGAGCAGGGTGAACTTGACGCCCTCGGCCAGGCCCATGGTCATGGCCTCGCACAGCGCCTTTTCCTTGGCGAAGTATTCGGGCGTCGTTGTCAGCGAGTGGGCGTAGAAGGGCAGGCCGTACTTGCTGTAGAGGAACACGCGCGGCTTGATGCCGGCGGCGGCGATCTTGGGCAGCGCGCTCGCGACGAAGCAGGTGATCGCGTCGCACTGGTTGTCGATCAGGGCGACCTCGCGGACCTTGCTGTCGAGCGCGACCGACTGGATGTCGGACATGCTGAGGCCGACGTTCTTGAGGAAGGTCGGCAGGAAGGGATATTCGCCCGATGTCAGCGTCGAGCCGACCTTCTTGCCCTTGAGGTCGGCCGGCGCCTTGATCGCCGACTCGGGCTTGGTCGCAACACCCATCGTGGTGTCGTAGTTGAAGCAGCCCAAGGTCAGCAAAGGCAGTCCCTTGACCGCCTGCTGGATGCAGTTGGGGGCTGACGGGATGCCGAACTCGTACTTGCCCTGAGCGATCGCCTGGGTGGCTGCCGCCGACCCAGTGCCTTTCTCGATGACGACGTCGATGCCAGCCTTGGTCCAGAACTGCTTGGCGGCGTAAGACCAGATGTTGGCTCCCTCGGGCAGCCAGCTCAGGGTGTACTTCACCGTCACTTTCTTTTGCGCGTAAACCTTCTTGGGAACGAAGCCCGCGCCGGCGGCGACCGCTCCAGCCGCGACGAAGGCGCGGCGAGAAAGGGCGCCCTTCAGCTTGTTGGTGGGCTTGCGCATGCGACCTCCCGGCTCCGGAATTCCTGTGAAATGCAACGCAACATGCATGCCAATGGCACACGACTTGCTGCATCCGGGAGGACAAGGGCGAACGTCCGGGAGGGAAGGATGGATACGGTCACTGGCAAGCAACGCGTGGTTCGCAAGTTCCGTCACCCTGTGGTCGAGGCCCTTCTAACGGAGGTCGCGACGTTCGATCTGGCGGCAGCTTATGAGCGGATGATGCCCGCGGGCTGCTACACGGCGCCGGAGTTCTTCGACTTCGAGCAAACGGAGGTGTTCGCCCGCACCTGGATCTGCGTCGGCCGGGTCGAGGAACTGGCCGAGCCCGGCTCCTGCCTCGCGACGGAGGTTGCAGGCGAACCGTTGCTCATCACCAACGGGCAGGACGGCGCGATCCGGGCGCTGAGCGCCATTTGCCAGCATCGCGGCGAGATCATCCCCTGCCCGGAGAAGGGCCAGTCTACTCTCCGCTGTCCGCTGCACTTCTGGACCTACGACTTCGAGGGTCGGCTAGCTGGTGCGCCGCGTATGGGCGACGCCGAGACCGTGCTCAAGCTGCGCCAGACGGTGCGCCTGCCCCAGGTAAGGCTGGAGCTGTGGCACGGCTTCATCTTCGTCAATCTCGATCCGCAAGCGGCTCCGCTCGCGCCGAGTCTCGCCAAGCTGGAGCCGCTGTGGGCGGGCTATGAAGCGACCGGGCTCAAGGCGCTGCCGCCCAAGATGAGCGACACGCCGCTGCCGTGGAACTGGAAGGTCCAAGTCGAGAACTTCACCGACGCCTATCATACGGAGTTCGTGCATATCGGGACCCACGACTTCGCCCCCAGCATCATGGAAGGCGATGGCGTGCAGTTCACCGCGATGAAGCCGGGCGACAACGCCATCGTGCGCTCGGTGCCGTTGCGGACGCCCGGGGGTGGCATGATGAAGGACGGCTGGGGAGCCGAGGCGGCATTTCCCGCCATCGCCACGCTGCCGCAGGAGCAGCAGCGGCGCATCTTCTTCGCCATGCTGCCGCCCAGCATGACCATGATGTTCGCGCCGGGCACGGTCGCCTACACCCTGATCCGCCCGGCAGGTGTGACCGCGACCTTTGCCGGCTCGGACCGCGTCACCTATGGCGGTTGGCTGCTGCCGCAGAGCACCATCGACCTCCCGGACTTCGTCGACCGCTGCAAGGCCGTGAGCGAGGGCGGGCGCAAGATCTGGGCGCAGGACGTGCCGATCAATCGCGCCATGCAGGCCGCCAAGACCTCACGCTTCCTGCCGGGCGGTATCTATGGCCCGCAGGAGACGACGCTGCCGCAATTCAACGCATGGCTGCTCGAGAAGTACCGCGCGGCCATGGCGGCCTAGGCCGGGCGGGACGCCGAGCGTGCTGCCGGTCATCGACGTCACGTCCGTGAATACCGCCACCGGCCAGGCGATGCGCGCCGCCTGCCTGCAGTACGGCTTCTTCTACATCAAGGGCCACCGCGTGCCCGCGGGTATGATCGAGGCGGTGGCCAAGCAGGCAAGGGCGCTGTTCGCCCTGTCAGCCGAAACCAAGGCCGCGCTCCACATGAAGCACTCGCCGGCATCGCGCGGCTACTCGCCACTGGCCGGGCAGGTGCTCGATCCGGGCAAGCCCGCCGATCTCAAGGAGAGCTTCTACCTCGGACCCGAGCTGCCGCTCGATCATCCCTTCGTGCAGGCGGGCCTGTTCAATTGCGGGCCCAACCAGTGGCCGGAGCTGCCAGGCTTCCGTGTGGTCATGGAAGGCTATCTTGGCGCCATGATCGCGCTCGCCGAGGCGCTGATGGGCGGCATCGCCCTGGCGCTGGGACTCGGCCAGGACCACTTTACACGCTTCTGCCGTGATCCCACCTGCACGCTGCGCCTGCTGCACTATCCGCCGCAGCCGGTCGATGCCCTGCCGCAGCAGATGGGCGCCGGCGCTCACACCGATTTCGGCGCCATCACCATCCTGTGGCAGGACGACAATGGCGGCCTTCAGGTCGAGGGCGACGACGGCTGGATCGATGTGCCACCGCTGCCCGGCACCTTCGTGGTCAACCTGGGAGACATGATGGCGCGTTGGACCAGCGACCGCTTTCGCTCGACGCGACATCGCGTGATCAATCGCGGCGGCGATCGCTATTCCATCCCGTTCTTCTACAACGGCCATCCCGAGCATCCGATCGTGCCGATCCACGAGGGTGAGCCGGCGCTCTACCCGGCGACGACGGTCGAGGGCCATCTGCGCGAGATGTACCGCCGCAGCTATGGAGCGGCCTGAGGCGATGCCGACCGTCAGTCCGCCGGTCACCGTGTCGATGCGCACGCGCGACGGCGTGCGGCTCGATGCGGATGTATACCGGCCGGAGGGACAGGGGCCTTTCCCGGTCCTGCTGATGCGCCAGCCTTACGGTCGCAAGATCGCCTCGACGGTGGTCTACGCCCATCCCGGCTGGTACGCCGCGCACGGCTACATCGTCGTCATCCAGGATGTGCGCGGCGCCGGCACTTCGGAAGGCAGGTTCAGGCTGTTCGAGCACGAGCGCGCCGACGGCGCCGATGCGTTGGCGTGGGCGGCCACGCTCGAAGGCGGCAACGGACGCATCGGCATGTACGGCTTCTCCTACCAGGCCGCGACTCAGTTGCTGGCGCTGGCCGGCGCACTCGATTCCGGCGGCCCGAAACCCGCAGCGCTCTGCCCAGCCATGATGGGATGGGACGTGTTCTCCGACTGGGCGTACGAGGGCGGCGCCTTCTGTCTCTATGGCGGCATGTCGTGGGCTCTGCAGATGGGGGCGGAGCGCGCGCGGCTGGCCGGCGACGCGGCGGCCTACACCGAGATGCTGGCGGCTGCCAAGAACCTGCCTCTCTACGAAGAGCACACGGCATGGCCGGCGGTGCTGCAGCGCCATGGGCGGTACACGCACTACGGCGACTGGATCGGCAGTCCGACACCCGGCGGCTACTGGGACCGCATTGCGCCGAAGGCGGCGCTGGCGGGACGCACCGGCGACGTACCGATGCTTCACGTCGGCGGTTGGTACGACAAGATGCTCGAAGGCACGCTTGGCGCCTGGCAGGCTATGGCGGCGTCGCGGGCGGCGCAGCGGCTGATCGTGGGACCCTGGGGTCACATACCGTGGGGCCGGCGCACGGGCATCGTCGACTTCGGGCCGCAGGCGTCGAGCCCGATCGATTCCGAGCAGGTCCGCTGGTTCGATCGCTACCTCAAGGATCGCGACAACGGCGTCGGGCACGAGCCGTCCGTGCGGCTGTTCGACGTCGGCGCGAAAACGTGGACCGACTTCGCTGCGTGGCCCGAGCCAAGGCCACAAGCCTGGCATCTATCGAGCAGCGGGCTTGCTGCGGCGCGCAGTGAGGACGGCGTGCTCGACCGCGCCTTGCCTGCTGCGACGAGCCTCGACACCCTTGTGCACGATCCGTGGCGACCGGTGCCCTCGCTCGGCGGCCATGACGGCATGCCGCCGGGACCGCAGGATCGCGGCGCGCTTGATGGGCGGACCGACGTCGCCTGCTACACGTCGGCGCCACTCTCCGCACCGCTGCGGCTGGCCGGCCGCGTCTTGGCCGAGGTCCATGTCGATGTCGACGCAGCCTCGCATGACCTTTGCGCGGTGCTCTCGCAGGTGACGCCCGACGGCCGATGCCTGACGCTGACGCAGGGGTATCTGCGCATCGCCGACGCGACATCGCCCGGGCCGCGCAGCGTCGCAATGCGAGCGCTATGCGCCACCATTCCGACCGGTGCGGCGCTCCGACTGTCGCTGCAGGCGGCCTCATTCCCGGCCTTCGCGGTCAATCCAGGCACCGGGCTCGGCGTCGCCAAGGTTCGGCTGTTCGACTGCCGCGTCATCACGCTTGGGGTGCACGGCGGCGGGACGCGGGCGTCGCGGCTGCTGCTGCCGGTGGAGGAGGGATGATGCGGGTGATGGTGGTCTATGCCCATCCGGTCGAGACGAGCTTCAATGCCGCGATCTTCGCGACAATCAAGGACGCGCTGCGCGAGCGCAGACACGAAGTCGATGCCTGCGACCTCTACGCCGAGGACTTCCCGGCGATCATGAGCCGCGCGGATCGCCTGCTTTATCACGAGATTCCGGCCAACCGCGCGCTGGCGCGGCCATGGATCGAGCGCCTGGAGGCAGCCGAGGCGCTGGTCATGGTGTTCCCGACCTGGGTGTTCGCGCCGCCTGCCATCCTGAAGGGCTTTTGCGAGAAGGTCTTCCTGCCGGGTGTCGCCTTCAAGCTGGTTGACGGCAAGGTGCGGGGCGCGATGAGGCATCTGAAGCGCGTTGGCGGCGTGTCGACCTACGGCGGCACGCGCTGGCGCGCCTTCCTGGCGGGCGACCCGCCGCGACGGTTGTTCACCCGTTCGCTGCGCGCCTATGTCGGACCGAACGTGCCGATCGCATTCCAGGGCTGCTACGACATGAACCGCATTGACGAGGCGCGCGGCAAAGCATTCCTCGCCAACGTAAGGACGGCCTACTCGGCCTGGTAGCGGCTCATCGGACCGCGGACCTCCAGGTCCGCTCATGCTCTTCTTCTTCGGGACCGCGCGCTGGGTCGCGTCAGACGCCCTGCGCGCTCATGAAAGGTATGAGCGAGCCGGAGGCTCGCGGTCCGGAAGACGATGAGTGGACCTGGAGGTCCGCGCTCCGATTATTCCGCTGCCCGTCGCGACGGGTGGCGTGTCTGCTCCGTTTCGCCGTGGGTGGCGAGCAGGTCGAGCAGCATGCGGCGCATCACCAGTCCCGGCTTGTCGGACGGCATATGGCGCTCGATGCCGGAATGCATGTCGAGCGGCACGTCGTAGTCGGTGCCTTCCAGCACCTCCCGGTCCTCGGCCGTGACACGGCGGTCGAAGGCGATGATGCCGGCGGCCGGCGCCTCGGCCTCGCGGTCGTTGCGGAAACAGAACTGCACGATCTGCGACTGGCCGTCGCCGACCGGCGTCGCCGCGGTGATGATGATGTGGTCGAGTCCGCTGGGATAACGGATGTGCAGGCGGCGCAGGAAGGGCATGTACCAGTGCGCCGTGATGTGACGGACGGTAAAGGCCGAGTCGTCGCGCAGGTTCTTCTTCTGCTCCTCGGTATTGTAGACCGGCACATCGGAGCGGGCGACGAAGCCGTAGTCCAGCCGCTCGATGGTGGGCTCGGGCGGATCGGGATTGTTGATGTCGCCGAATGTGTTGCGATGGACGAAATGTATGTGGGCGTTGTCGAAGCTGTTCTCCATCAGGCGCAGGCCGGCGCAGTTCCACGGCTCGTAGAACTGGTTGATTCGGCGGTAACCCGAATCGATCTCCTCGGGCCAGTCGGGGATCGGTGCCAGCGGCTCGTCCAGCGCCACCCAGAGATGGCCATAGCGCGCCTCACAGAAGAAGCTCTTCACCGCCGTGCCCCTGAGACCTGCGGAGTCCGGCCGCTGTGGGATCTTCACGCAGGTGCCCGCGCCGTCATAGGCCCAGCCGTGATAGGGGCAGACGATCGTGTTGCCGTCGATCCAGCCCTTGCTGAGCTGAGCCGAGCGATGGCAGCAGCGATCCGCCATGGCGGCGTACTTGCCATCCGCATCGCGCCACAGCACCAGGCGCTCGCCCAGCAGGGTGAAGGGTTGCGGGCCGGCATCGACCATGGCGGCGGGCATCGCCGGGTACCAGAAGCGGCGCAACACGGGCTGGCGGGTGGCGAGCATGGCTTTACTCCGCGGCCGAGGCGAGCGCCGCGCCGGCGACCGGGCCGTCATGGCGCACCTCGCGCTCGCCGTGGTCGGCGAGGAGCTTTGCCAGCATGCGGCGCATCTCCAGCCCGGGTTGATCGGTCGGCATGTGTCGCTCGCCGGTGAGCGACAGCGGGACGTCGTGGTCGCAGGCTTCGAGGACCGCTATGTCTTCGTGCGTGACCTGGCGGTCGAACTCGATCAGCTTGGCGGCCGGTGCGTCGGCCTCGCTGTCAGTGCGCAGCAGGAACTGGATGACCTGCGAGCGCCGGTCGTCGATTGGCGCGGTCAGCGTCATGATGATGTGCACCAGACCGTTGGGATACGTGACCTTCATCTTGCGGCTGAACGGCATCCACCAGGTCTTCTCGTAGTGGCGCACCGTGCGGTCGGCGGCGATGCCGAGATTGGCCTTCTGAATGTCGGGGTTCTTCACCGGCACGTCGGCGTACATCACGAAGCCCGCGGGATCGGGCTCGAGCCGCGGCTGAACCGGCTCGGGCTCGTCGACGATGCCGAAGCTCGCCCTGTGCACGAAGGCGAAGTGGGCGTTGTCGAAGCTGTTCTCCATGATGCGCAGGCCCGGCGCGTTCCACGGCTCGTAGAACTCGAAGACCCGGCGATAGGCGGGGTCGTCATACTCGGGCAGCTCGGGGATGTCGCGCAGCGGCTCCTCGAGCGCCACCCAGACGACGCCATGACGCTCGGTGCAATGGAACGCCTCGACGGCGACGCCCTTGCCGGGATTGCCGTCGGGCCGTTGCGGGATGCGCACGCACTTGCCGTCGCCCGCATATGTCCAGCCGTGATAGGGACAGACGATGTTGCCGGCGTCGAGCCAGCCCTGGCTCAGCCGGGCGGTGCGATGGCAGCAGCGGTCGATCAGCGCCGACGCGCGGCCGGCATTGTCGCGGAACAGCACGATGTTGGTGCCGAGCAGCGTGAACGGGAAGGGCGCGTCAGTCAGCCGGTCGGACGGCACGATCGGATACCAGAAGCGGCGCAGGATCTTCTGCCGGGTCACGAGCATGCAGGGCTCCATGCCTTCATCTTGCCCGGGTTCAGGAGGCCGAGCGGATCGGTCCGTCGCTTGAAGGCAAGCTGCGCCTCATCGACGGTCTTCATGCCGCCGTCCTCGAGGATATAGGTGTGCGGATCGGCGACCGGGCAGCCGTTGGCCTCGAGCCAGTGGATGATCTCGTACAGCCGCGCTTCGTTCCGGTAGCGCACGAGCTGCAGGCCGAAGGCGGCGACACGGCCGTTCAGCCGTGTGAATTCCAGGTGCATCGGCGTCTCCACGCCGAATGTAGCCACTGCCCGGGCGATCTTGTCGAGATAATCCGGACCGTCGAACAGGCATTGGAGGTAGGTGATCGAGCGGTCGGCCTTCAGCGCCCACAGGGTCGTATGGTTCCAGGTGAACTCGTAGAGCGGCGGGATGTCATCTGCCTCCGCCGCATCACGCTGGAACACGATTGTCCCGCCCATCGCCGTCGAGAGCGTCTCGAAGGCTTCGAGGGACGGATCGGCCACAACGCACAGCGCGATCGCCTGACCCGACTTGAGATGCGAGAGCAACGGCCGGAAGTACTGCGCCGACTGCCAGTCGCAGACCGTGACCAGCTTGCGCACGATGCCGTCGGCCTCGCACAGGGCGTTGCCGAATGCCGCAGCCCCGCCGATGTCCGGGAAGGACACGATGATCTCACGCCACGGCCAGCTGCGCGCCAGCGGCATCTCGAGCTCGACAATGACGCCGTTGGTACCGTAGGCGTGGACCGCGGGCATGACCTCCTCGCCACGCAGTTCCAGCGCCTGCGGCTCGGCCTCCATGGTGACGAGACGCAGGCCGAGCACATTGCCCCGCGCGCGCAGTCCACCGAACTGCACCGAACCCACGCCGCCCGAACCGCCGGCGATGAAGCCGCCGATGGTCGCCGTCCGCCGGGTCGAGGGGTGGAAGCGCAGTTCCCAGCCCTGCGGCAGGCTGTGGCGTTCGAGATCGATCAGCTTCAAGCCGGCCTCGACGCGGGCGACGCCGTCCTTGAGCCACAGGAAGCGGTCGAGCTTCAGCAGGTCGAGCACGATGCCGCCCCGCAAGGGCATGGCCTGACCGTAATTGCCTGTCCCGCCGCCGCGTGGCGTCACCGGAATGCGCCGCTCATGACAATAGGCCAGCGTCCGGATGAGCTCGGCCTCGTTGGCGGGGCAGACCACGAGCTCGGCCGAGACGCCCTTCAGCTTCTCGTTGAGGACCGGCGAGTACCAGAAGAAGTCGCGGCTCTTGGCTCGCAGCGAGGCACGATCGGCGAGGCACTCGATCGGCGCAAGGTCCGCCGCGACGGCGTTCCAATCTATGGGGCTTACGCTGTCCATCGGCTCATCTTCCCGGGATTGAGCAGGCCGTATGGATCGGCCTCCCGCTTGAAAGCGAGCTGCAGGTCGGCGGCCGGCACGCGCGCGCCCTTGTCCTCCAGGATGTAGCTGTGGGGATTGGAGAGCTTTATGCCGAGCGTGTCGAGCTGGCGCACGATCTCCCAAAGTCGGTCGTCGCTGGTGTAGCGCACGACCTGCAGGGAGGAGCAGTTGGTGCGACCCTGGCGGCGCTGGAACTCGGCATGAGCCATGACCTCCTCGCCGAACATCTCGTGCGAGGCGATCAGGGCTGCGACGTTGGACTGGGGCGGGAAGATCGTCTGCAGGTAGGTGACGTCCTTGTCGACCTTGAGCGCCTGCAGGGTCGTGTGGTTCCAGGTGTACTCGTAGAGCGGCGTGTGGCCGCGTTCGTCGCGATACGGCCGTTGCAGGGTGATGTTACCGCCATGCTCGGCCGCCAACGCCGAGACTCCCAATTCTCCGCCTGCCGCTACCATGATCATGACGACGTGGCGGCCTTCCGGCAGGACGCCGTCCTCCAGGCCGCGGAAGTAGCGAGGCAGCGGCCAGGCCAAAAGGCTGTCGAGCTTGAGGAACAGCCCGTCCGATTCGGCCAGCGCCTGGGAGAAGTGCGCCGCGTTGGCGAAGTCGTCGAACGCCGCCACCGTCTCGATCCACGGATAGGCCGGCGCCAGCGGCAGCTCGACCTCGACCACGATGCCGGTCGTGCCATAGGCGTGAAGGGCCTTGCCGATGTCGACGCCACGCAGTTCGACCAGGCGCGGCGTGTCCTCGCAGGTCACGACCTTCAAGGCGAGGACAGAGCCGGCATCGCGCAGCTGGCCGTAACGCACCGAGCCAACACCGGCCGCTCCACCGCAGACATAGCCGCCGACCGTCGCCTGCCGCCGCGTCGAGGGGAACATGCGCAGCTCCCAGCCGCTCTGCTGGGCCTCGGTGTCGGCTGCCTCGAGACGCACGCCGGCCTGGAAACGGCCGCGACCACGCTCGATCCATAGCGTGCGATCGAGCCGGGCCATGTCGAGCAGCACGCCGCCCTTGAGCGGGACCATCTGGCCGTAGTTGCCGGTCGCGCCGCCGCGCACCCCGAGCGGCACACGGTTGCTCGCACAGGCCGCAGCGACGCGCGCGACCTCGTCGACGGTGCGCGGCACGACGATCAGGTCGGCGGCCTTGCCGTCCAGCTCGCGCTTGAGGATGGGCGAATACCAGTAGAAGTCGCGACTGCGCTGGCGAAGCTGGACCGGATGGTCGATCAGCTCCAGCCCGGCCAGTACCTCGCGTAGGTCCGTCACGGATTGGCCCCGATATGCTGGTCGAGCACCCGGTAGTCGGGCAGCGACGTGTCGATCGCCCGGCCGTCACGCAGCACGACACGGTCGGCCTGGTTGCGCGACAGCATCTCCGACATGTAGCGGGCCGACAGCAGGACGAGGTCGGCCGGGGCGCCGGCCTTCAGAAGCCCACGACCGGGCAGGCCCATGACCGACGCCGGGATCGCAGTGTAGGCCCGTGACCAGTCGCCGAACGGATGGTCGAGATGGGCGATGCGCGTGGCCTGGGTCATGACCTCGAGCATGTCGTGGTCGCCGAAGGCGTAGAACGGATCGCGGCAATTGTCGGAGGCGATCGATACTTCGATGCCGGCGTCCTTGAGTTCGTGCAGGAGCGTGACGCCACGCCAGCGCGGCGTGCGGCCGGTGTTGCGACCCTGGAGGTACATGTTGCACATCGGCAAGCTGACGACGGCGATGCCGGCATCGGCGATCGCCCGCAACGTCGCATCCACGAAGTCGTCGGGCTGCACGGCGAGCGAGCAGCAATGGCCGCATTGCAGCCGGCCCTTGAAGCCGAGGCGGGTCGCCGTGCGGGCAATCTCGATCAGGGCCTTGGCGCCCGAATCGCCGCTCTCGTCGACATGCAGGTCGACGTCGACCCCGCGGTCGATGGCGAGCCTGAAAAAGCGTTCGAGCAACTCGAGGAACTCCGCCGGCAGCGCATCGTGGACGCCGCCGGTCAGCCGCGTCACCGCGCCGAGGATGCCGCCGGCATCGGCGACGATGTCGGCCAGCTGCTCGCCCTGGGGCTCGGCGAACGCGTCCATGGGCATGATGCTGGCGGCCTGCACGTCGATACGGTCGGCCCAGGCATCACGCACCGTCTTGAAGACCGGCCAGGAGATCTCGGCCTGCGGGGCCAGCGAATCGATATGCGTGCGCACGGCGACCGTGCCCTGTGCCCAGGCGCATTGCAGGCCGAATTCCATGCGCGCCTGGACGTCTGCCGCCGTCCAGCGCGCCTTGCGATCGCTCGCGGTGGCCGTGGCGGCGCCGAGGAAGCTGCCGTCCGGGTTGGGCGAGCGCGGCCAGATATGGCCCTTGTCGAGATGGGTGTGGATGTCGACGAAGCCCGGCCACACCAGGCCGCCCTTGAGGTCGATGGCGCCGGCCGGCGCCGTGCCGAGCGGCGCGATGGCGGCGATGCGGCCGTCCTTGATCTCGACGTCGAAGCGCACCAGACCCTCGAAGTCCGGCTTGCCCAGCGGGTCGTGGCCGACCAGGCAAGCCTGCGACCGCGCATCGGACAGCCAGTAGTGCGGGCGATAGGGGACGTCGACGAAACCCGTGCGCTTCATGTCAGTTCTCCCGGCGCACCGCACTTTCGTGCCAGCGCCGTAGCAGCAGGTAGGAGACGAGACTCAACACGAGGAAGATCAGCACGCCGGTGCCCGACACCATGACCAGGGCGGCGAACATGCGCGGGATCTTGAGCTGGTAGCCCGCCTCGAGGATGCGAAAGGCGAGACCGGAGGCGGTGCCGCCTGACCCAGCGACGAACTCGGCGACGACGGCGCCGATCAGCGCCAAGCCGCCCGAGATGCGCAGCCCTCCCAGGAAATAGGGCAGGGCCGCCGGCAGGCGCAGGTAGCGCAGGGTCTGCCAGCGGTTGGCGCCGTAGAGCTGGAACAGGTTGACGAGATTGTGGTCGGCCGAGTTAAGGCCGAGGATGGTGTTCGACAGGATGGGGAAGAAGGCGACGATCCAGGCGCAGATCAGCAGCGACACCAGCGTGTCGTTGACCCAGATGATGATCAGCGGCGCAATGGCCACGATCGGCGTCACCTGCAGGATGACGGCGTAGGGGAAGAGCGACATCTCCAGCCACTTGGACTGGGTGAACAGGATCGACAGCAGCGCACCCAAGACCACGGCTGCCAGCAGGGCGAGGCCGGTGATCTGCAGCGTGATCCAGAGCGAGCCCGACAGGCTCTTCCAGTCGGTGACCAGCGCCTGCAGGATGCGCCACGGCCCGGGGAGGATGTAGTAGGGAACCGCCATCTTCCAGACGATGAGCTCCCAGAGACCGAGGACCAGCAGGCCGATCGCGACCGGCGCCAGGATCTTCTGCCACGTGGTGACGGTGAGCCCGAGCCAGCGTCGCTGCTCGACGATCGGCGCGAGGGCATCCGCGTCTGTGCCGTCGCCGGCGTGGCTCTTGACGATCGCGGTCATGACACGATCGCCTCGTGAAGCTTGGCTGAAACCGTCCTGCACGCAGCGGCATATTCCGGCGAGATGCGGAAGGAGGCATCGCGTGGGAAGGGTGCGTCGGTCGCGACATCGGCGATGACGCGGCCCGGCCGGGCGGCCATCACCACGATGCGTTGGGAGAGGTAGACCGATTCGAAGACGGAGTGAGTGACGAACAGCACTGTGAAGCGCTGCCGCGCCCACAAGGCAAGCAGGTCGTCGTTCAGCTTCTGGCGGGTGATCTCGTCGAGTGCCGCGAACGGCTCGTCCATCAGCAGGAGCCGGGGTCGGGTCACGAGCGCGCGGGCGATCGACACGCGCATCTTCATGCCGCCCGACAGTTCGCGCGGATAGGCCTGCAGGAACGAGCCCAGCCCGACCGCCTCGAGGGCGGCATCGGCGCGCGCCGCGGCCTCTTTCGCCGGCACGCGCTTCAGGATCAGTGGCAGCATGACATTGCGTTGCGCCGTCGCCCACGGCATCAGCGTCGCCTCCTGGAAGACGAAGCCGACATCGCGCATCGGCCTGCCGTGGGAGTCGTGATCGGTGGTCGGCCAGTCGATGCGGCCGGCGCTCGCCTCGCCAAGGCCTGCGATCAGCCGCAACAAGGTCGACTTGCCGCAACCCGAGGGCCCGAGCAGGCTGACGAACTCGCCGGCACGCAGATCGAGATCGACGCCCGTGACCGCGAGCGTGCCGTTGGAGAAGCGCTTGGCGACGCCGCGGGCATGCAGCACCGGCCGCGCCGGCGAGGCCTCGACCGCCGGCTCGATGGCGCGTAGCGCCGCGGGCATCACGCCTTTCCCACGCCCTTGTTGACGAACTCGAGCGAGTAGGCCTTCGTCGGATCGACACCGGGCGGCAGGACGCCGACATCGACCATCGAGGCGTAGAAGCGTGCCCAGCGCGCGTCCGTCATGGCGCCGATGCCAAGGGTGAGGGAGTCGCCGGAAGCCACGAGGCCGTTCTCGTTTATGACCTTGATCGCATAGGCGATCTTGTCGTCGGTCATGTCCGGGTTGTCCTTCTTGATCAGCGCATTGGCGGCTTCGATTGCGGAGCCGCCCTTGAGATACTCCGCCCAGCCTTCGAGGCTGGCGTTGACGAAGCGCTGGGCCAGGTCCTTCTTCTCGGTGACGAACTTCCGCGAGGTCGCGATGGTGGTGTTGTAGTTGTCGAACCCCGCATTGGCGATCAGCATCACCACCGGATCGACGCCGGCTTGGCGGATGGCGTAGGGCTCCGACGACACGAAGCCCTGCTGCACCAGGTTCTTGTCGGCGAGGAACGGCGCCAAGTTGAAGGTGTAGGGCTTCATCTGGTCGTCGCTGTAGCCGTACTTGGCCTTGAGGAAAGGCCAGTAGGTGACGCGGCCGCCCGCACCGACCAGGATGGTCTTGCCCTTGAGCTTCTCGAAGCTGTCGTTGCCGACGCCGGGATGGGCGATCAGTACCTGCGGGTCCTTCTGGAAGATGGCGCCGATGCAGAGGAAGGGCAGGTCCTCCCTGGCGTAGTTCAGCGCCTCGAGGCCGCCCGACATGATCATGTCGACGCGGCCACCCATCAGGAGCTGCGAATTGCTGATCTGCGGCCCGCCCATGCGCAGGTCACAGTCGATGCCGTACTTCTTGTAGATGCCCGCGGCGGCAGCCTGATAGAAGCCGCCATGCTCGGCCTGGGCGCGCCAGTTGGTCTGGTAGCTCACCTTGTCCAGGACCTGCGCACTGGCCCGACGACCCGGCAGCGGCAGCAATACCGAACCCGCGGTGGCCCCGGCCAAACCCAGCGCGGCGCGCCGGGACAGGCGATATCGGCTCATCGTCATCGCTGTTTCCTCACCGTTGGTGAGGAGCAAAACGCAATTGCTGTGCCAGCCCTGCGGCAGGCTTCTGCCTAATTCTTACGCAACGGACCGGAGCGCAGGGCCGAGAGCGGGTAGCGGTGGACCTCGTCCAGGAGCTTCACGAAGCGGGCGGCGGCGTGCTCGACCAGCATCTTGCCGCGCTCGGCATCGGCGTCGGTGGCATCGCCGCAGGCGCCCGGCGGGCTGAGATCCTGGGTCTCCCAGCCGAAGCCGATCCGGCCCTCCGGCGTCAGGATCTCATACTCGCCCTCCATGTCGAGCGAGCGCGGCCGGAAATTGGCGAGTTCCTCGCGGCGCACCAGGTCGGGGTGCAGGTGCATCATGATCGAGGTCTCGACCGAGCCGCCATGGATGCCGTGCTTGAGTTCGCTGTCGGGAAAGAGACCGGCGGGCCGACCCAACGAGTAGGTGCTTGCGGTGACCACGAACATGTCGCGGCGCACGCGCAGGTCGCGCGCCACGATGTCGGCGATCTGCGGCTGGCCACCGTGGCTGTTGAACAGCACGAGCTTGCGCGCGCCGGCGCGGGCCACGCTCTCGCCGATCTCGGTCCACAGCCGGATCAATGTCTCGGCGGAGAGGGTGAGCGTGCCCGGATAGGAAATGTGCTCGTTGGATTTGCCGATGGGCATGGCCGGCAGGAACGTCACCGGCAGCTCCGGCGGCAGCAACGCCATGGCGCGCGTCACGACGCCGCGATTGATGGCGGTATCGACCTCGACCGGCAGATGCGGGCCGTGCTGCTCGATCGCTGCCACCGGCAGGACGGCGATCACCTCCGACATGTCAATCTGCTGGAAGTCCTTGGTGGTCATCTCGACCCACTGGCGCCGCAACCGGCCGGACATTGGCGAGCCTCCGTGATGGTGCAGCGCACTCAGTGCAAGGCGCTTGCCACATCGCGGCCTTCGTCAAAACGTCCTGATACGCGGCGGCTCCAGCGTGCGCTCGACGATGTTCTGCATCAGCCGCACCAGAGCGGCGTTGGCGTCGGCGGGAATGCCGTCGCACCACGCGATGCGCTCGCCGCCGCCGCCGTCGACGAGACCGAGCCCGACGCCGACATGGTGCAGCGCGACCTCCTCGTCGGGCGTATGGCAGAGGCTGGCGTCGCGGCGGAGCAGGGCGAGGGCCGCAACAACGCCGTAGGCGCCGATGTTGGAGCCGGTGCCGACGGCGAGCACATCCGTCGGGACAACCGAGAACACACCACCGCCGCACGGCGTCTTGGCGGCCATGGTATGGTCGGGCAAACGCTTCTCGAGCTCGGCGTGCACCTTGCCGAAGCCGATCTCGTTACCGCCGTCACCGATTCCGAGCGATGGCTTGCCGAGCTTGGCGGCGGTGCGAAAGATCGTGTCGACGTTGGCGCGATGCGGCGAGCGGCTGACGCCGGTCACGCCGTAGATCTGGCCGTGGCGGTTACCGCCGAGGCGCTCGATGGCGACGAAGAGGTCGTGCCTGGCCGCGATCTCCTCCTGCTGGCCGGTGTCGCCGAGCGTGAGTGGCAGGACATCGATCGCAAGTCCGGCGCGCCTGGCCAGCATGTCGATCGGCGGCAGCGCGTCGGGGTCAGTATAGATCGTCACCTTGTGTCCGAGTCGCGTCAACGCTGTCGCCAGCACCACCGAGCCGAACGGCCCGTCGTTCTCGCCGACCGGCATATGGCCCGGCACGGCGGCGCCGGTGACGATGGCGATCTCGCTGGCCGGCCGGTCGAGCAGACGCGCGGCGGCCAGAACCAGCGGCTCGGGCGAGATGGCGCGCGCCACTTCCCACAGCACCCATTTCTTGCCACGCGGCAGGCCGGTCCGGCGCATCTCGATGTTGATCAGCTTGTCGATGTTGTCGGCTGCGATTTCCAAGGCGGCGGCTCCCTCAGAGGCGGATGCACTTGGCCCAATGGCCCGGCGCCAGCGGATGCTGCAGCGGCTCGACCTTGGCGCATTCGTCGATGGCGATGGGACAACGGGTGCGGAAACGGCAGCCCGACGGCGGATGTGCGGGATCGGGCAGATCGCCCTTGAGGATGATGCGCTGGCGGCGGGCCTCGATGTCGGGATCGGGCACCGGCACCGCCGACATCAGCGACTTGGTGTAGGGATGAGCAGGGGCGTCGTAGATCTCGTGCTTGCCCGCGCGCTCGACGATCTTGCCGAGGTACATGACCGCGATGTCGTCGCTGACATGGCGGACGACGCTGAGGTCGTGGGAGATGAAGATGTAGGCCAGCCCAAGGCGCTGCTGCAGGTCCTGCAGCAGGTTGACGATCTGCGCCTGGATCGACACGTCGAGCGCCGACACGGGCTCGTCGCACACGATGAGCTCGGGCTCGACAGCGAGCGCGCGGCAGATCGCGATGCGCTGGGCCTGGCCGCCGCTCAGCTCGTGCGGATAACGCTCGATCAGGTGGCCGGCCATGCCGACCATGTCGAGAAGCTCGCGGATGCGCTTGGCCCGCTTGGCTCCGGGATAAAGGCCGTGGATGTCGAGTGCTTCGCCGACAAGGTCGCCGATCGGCATGCGCGGATTGAGCGAGGCATGGGCGTCCTGGAAGATGATCTGCAGCTTGCGGCGCATGCGCCGCAGGCTCGCCTTGTCGAGGGTGCAGAGGTCGGTGCCGTCGAACAGCACGCGGCCACCGCTCGGCCGAACGAGCTGCAGGATGGCATAGCCCGTCGTCGACTTGCCGCAACCCGATTCGCCCACCAGGCCCAGGGTACGGCCGCGCTCGACGGTGAAGCTCACACCGTCGACCGCCTTCACCGAGCCAGGCGCGCCGGGGCGCCCGTAATGGACGTCGAGGTCCTCGACTTCGAGCAGCGTGCTCATTTGGCGAGGTCCGCCAGGCAAGAGGCCCAGTGCCCGACGCCGAACTCGCGGCGCTCGGGTGGTCGTGCCTGGCAGGCGGGCACGGAGACGCGGCAGCGCGGCAGGAACGGGCAGAGCGGGATGGGATCGATCAGGTTGGGCGGCATGCCTTCGATGGGCGTCAGCCTGGCCGTGCCGCTGCCGTCGACGCGCGGTGTCGAGCCCATGAGTCCAAGCGTGTAGCCGTGGCTCGGCCGGTGGAACAGCTCGCGGATCGGCGCCGTCTCAACGACATTGCCGGCATACATGACGTTGACCCGGTCGCAGAGGCCGGCGACCACGCCGAGGTCGTGGCTGATCCAGATCACCGACGTGCCGCGCTCGCGCTGCAGGCGCTTCACCAGGTCGATGATCTGCGCCTGGATGGTGACATCGAGTGCCGTCGTCGCCTCGTCGGCGATCAGGAGGCGCGGGTTGCAGGAGAGCGCGATGGCGATCATGACGCGCTGGCGCATGCCGCCGGAAAACTGATGCGGGTAGGCGGCGAGCCGCTTCTCGGCCATCGGGATGCCGACGGTCTCCAGCAGTTCGATGGCGCGCCGGCGGGCGGCCGTTCCCGAGAGCTTCTGATGGCGGCGCAGCACCTCGGTCAACTGCCGGCCGATGGTCAGCACCGGATTGAGCGAGCGCATCGGGTCCTGGAAAATCATGGCCATGCGCGAGCCCCTGATCTCGCGGGCATCAGCCTCGCTCAGCCGCAGGAGATCGGTGCCTTCCAGAGTGAGCGAATCGGCGGTGACCTTGCCCGGCGGCTCGGGCACCAGGCGCATGATCGAGAGGGCGGTCACGCTCTTGCCGCTGCCGCTTTCGCCGACCAGGCCCAGCACTTCGCCTTCCTCGAGGTCGAACGACACGCCGTTGACGGCACGCACGATGCCGCGGTCGGTGGCGAAGCGGGTCTGCAGGTTCCGGACACTCAGGAGTGGCATCAGCCTTCTCCCTTGGACAGCTGGCGGCGCGTGCGCCAGGCGCGCGGATCGAGCGCGTCGCGCAGGCCGTCGCCCAGAAAGTTGATGCTGAGGACGCAGAGCATGATGATCCCGGTCGGCGCCATGAACATCCACGGCGCATCGCCCAGGAAGCGGCGCGCCTCACTCATGTCGCGGCCCCAGCTCGGCTGCGGCGGCTGGGTGCCGAAGCCCAGGAAGGAGAGCGAGGCCTCGGCGACGACGGCGGCCGAAAAGACGATGGTGAGCTGCACCACGATCGGCGACATCACGTTGCGCAGGATGTGGGAGAGCACGATGCGCGCCGGCCCGGCGCCGAGCGCCCGGGCGGCCGTCACATAGACGTCCTCGCGCACGGCAAGCGTGCTGCCGCGAACGATGCGGGCCAGCACCGGCGCCTGCACCAGGCCGAGCGCCAGCATGACGTTCTGGATATCGGGGCCGAGCAGGCCGACCAACGCCACCGCCAGCAGCAGCGGCGGGAAGGTGAGGAAGGCATCGACCAGCCGCATCAGCAGGTTGTCGATGCGACCGCCGAAATAGCCCGAGGCCAGCCCGAGCGGTACCCCCAGGACGAAGGCGAAGACCACGACCAGCACGCCGACGCTGAGCGAGGTGCGGCCGCCGTAGATCAGGCGCGAGAAGACGTCGCGGCCGAAATGGTCGGTGCCCAGCAGATGCTCGAAAGAGGGTGGCTTGAGCTTGGCGCTGAGCTTGATTTGCACCGGATCATAGGGCGCGATCCACGGCGCCAGCGCCGCGGCGAGGCAGATCAACACCAGCAGCACCAGGCCCACCATGGCAGCGCGGTGGCGCGGGAACTGACGCGCGGCCAGCACGAACGAGCCCGTGATGCGGTAGGGCGTGGCCGGGGAGGAGGGTTGGACCACGGCCATCTCAGTACCGGATGCGGGGATCGAGCAGGGCGTAGAAGAGGTCGGCCATGATGTTGGCGAACAGGAAGAAGGCCGAGATCACCAGGGTGAAGCCCTGGATCACCGGGAAGTCGCGGTTGACCACGGCGTTCAGCACGGCCGAGCCCATGCCCGGCACGGCGAAGATGTATTCGATGGTGACCTGGATACCGATCATGTAGCCGAACTGGATGGCGGCCATGGTGACGAAGGGGATCATCGCGTTCTTGAGCGCGTGGACCACGATGATGGTGGCGGGCAGCAGGCCTTTGGCGCGCGCGGTGCGCATGTAGTCCTGCGACAGCACGTCGATCATGCTGGAGCGCAGCAGCCGCGTCAGGATCGCGGTCTGCAGCGTGCCGAGGGCGATCGCGGGGATGATGAATGGTTTTATGTAGGTCCACAGCCCGCCGCTCACCTGCTCGGCGGTGCCGATGCCGGTAATGGGCAGCCAGTCGAGCTGGATGGAGAAGACGTAGATCAGGATCAGCGCCAGCCCGAAGTTGGGGATGGCGAAGCCCGCGACCGTGTAGCCGGTACAGAGATAGTCGATCCAGCTGTTGCGTCTCAGGGCCGCGATCACGCCGAGGGGAATCGATACCAGCAGCGCGAAGGCCATGGCCGAGGCGGCGAGTTGCAGGCTGACCGGCAGGCGCTCGGCCAGCAGGCTGGTCACCGGATCGTTGAGCCGGATCGAGCGACCGAGGTCGCCCTGGACGACCTTGCCGATCCACAGTGCGTACTGCTCGGGCAGCGAGCGGTCGAGGTTGAACTCCTTGCGCATCGCCTCGGCAGCCTCCTTCGAGGTCTGCATGCCGAGCATGATCTGCACCGGATCGCCTGGCGTGGCGCGCGTGATGAGGAAGGTCATCAGCGAGACCACGACCAGGACCAACGGGACCTGGATCAGACGTCGACCGAGATAGCGCCACATGGTTCAGCCCCGAGCGCAGGAGAACGACGGAGGGGTCGCGTTCGGCGAGCGGGTATTGCTGCCCGCGCCCCCTCCGCCTGCTTGCGCGCCCGAGCCGACGCACAAGAAGAAAGCCATCAGCCCCATTCCACCGTGTCGAGCCTCTCCATGTATTCCTGCGGCGTCGGCACGAAGCCCTTCACGTTCTTGTTGAACACCTGGATGTTGTTGGTGTTGCAGTGATAGATCAGCGGACATTCCTCGAGCGTGTGGTCGACGATCTTGTGGTACAGGCCCTCGCGCTTGCCCTGGTCGAGCTCGCTGCGCGCGCCGTCGAGCATGCCGTCCATCAGCGGCAGGTCATAGCCCGAGGCGTTGCCCTTGCCGTGCAGGAACCACCAGCAGGTGGCATCGGGATCAGGCGCCACCAGGGTGATGTCCTCGAGCACCTGGTCGTAGCGCTGGTTCAGCCACAGATTGTTGTAGCCGCCCATGTCCATGTTCTTGAGCTTGTAGGTGATGCCGATCTGGCTGACCATTGCGGCAACGAGCTCGAGCTCCTTGCGCAGCCAGTCCTTGTCGGAGGTGATGACCTCGACCTCGTAGCCCTTCACGCCGGCCTGGGCCATCAACTCCTTGGCCTTCTTGAGGTCGCCGTTCTTGGGATACTTCAGCATCGGGCCGCGATACCCGAGATAGCCCGCCGGGATCTGGTTGTCGGTGGCGAGCGCCTCGCCGTAGTAGATCTCCTTGACGATCGCCTCGCGGTCGATGGCGTAGGAGATCGCCTGGCGCACCAGCTTGTTGCGGAACGGTGCGTCGGGCTTGGAATTCTTGAGGTTGAACTGCTGGAAGTCCCATTCCCAGCCCGGCGTCGAGTTGACGACGAAGTTGGTGTTCTTGCGGACCTGCGCCAGCTCCTTCGGATCGGGATGCGTCACGAAATCGAGCTCGTTCTTGAGCAGCGCCTGCAGGCGCGTCGTCGAATCGGGGATGGCGCGGTAGACGATCTTGTCGAGCTTGGGCAGCCCCGGCTGCCAGTAGTCGGGGTTCTTGACCAGCGTGATCTCGGTGCCGCGCTTGCTCTCGATCTGGAAGGGACCGTTGCCGACCGGTGTCGCGGAGTAGGCCTGGTTGCCCATCTCCTTGTGCGCCTTGGCCGAGATGATGGTGCCGCCGTAGCCCATGGTGACGCCGGGAAAGGCGCCGAACGGCAGCTTGGTCTTGACCTCGACCACGTACTTGCCGTCGGCCTTGACGCTGTCGACGGGGAAGAGGGCGGTGCCGACCTGGAAGCTCTTGGACTCGATATGGAAGTTCCAGCAGTAGACCACGTCCTCGGCGGTGAACTCGCCGAAGCCCTTCTGCCACTTCACGCCCTCGCGCAGCTTGATGCGCCAGGTCAGCGGATCGGGATTGGTCCATTCCAGCGCCAGGCTGGGCTCGATGGTGCGCTTGGCGAAGTCGGTTTTCACCAGCCCGTCGAAGATGTTGTAAAGCACCAGGCCGCCCTGGATGTCGAAGCGGATGACGGGGCTGAGATTGCCGAACTCGCCGCCCCACACGCCGACACGCAGGTCGCGCTTGCCTTGGGCGATGGCGGGCGCGCGGCCGCTGCCCAGGATCAATCCGCTGCCGAGTGTGCCTGCCGCGAATGCGCGGCGTGTTATGCCTTGGCCCCTCATTGCCTGCCTCCTATGCGATCTCAGAAACCTCTGTCGTATTCTTTCAGTCCGTTCTCGACGATCTGGTGCAGCAGCGTGATGAGGCTTGCCTGCACGCGATCCGACGTGCCGTCGACGTAGGGGATGAGCCGCGAATAGGCTCCATCCATGGCCCCACCGGCGACGCTGGCGTGCACGATGCGCAACTCGGTCGCCTCGTCGTGAAGCACCTCGCGGTTCCCCAAGTGACCCGCCAGCGCCGCCGCGATGCCATAAGCTCCCCAATTCGACACCGCGGCGAACACGAGGACATCGCATTCAGTAACCGTGCCAACGCCGCCGTGACAGGGGCAGCCGCAGTCCTTGCCGTAGGGCTGGATTTCGCGCACCGCTTCCTTGATCACGCCGCAGCCGATCTCGTTGCCGCCGTCGCCGACACCGATGGTCGGAATGCCGTTGGCCTTGGCGTAGTCGGCGAGATGATAGGCGCTTGCGATCTTGTCGGGCGTACGCGGCGTTCCCATGATCGAGTGGTAGATGCCTTTCACGTTGGGTCCGACCTTCTCGATGAAAATCATCGCGGCAGGCTTGAACTTCTTGGTGAGAGCGGCCGCGGCCTTCTTGCCGGCGGCGTCGCCCAACGGGAAGTCGATGGCGAGGGCCACCGAGCGACGCTGCTTGAACAGCGCCTCATCGACGACGGCCACGCCAGCTGCCTCGGTCGCCTTGACCGTCGCCGGCATGTTGCGCGCCTCGCTGATCAGCACCGGCTTGGCGCCGAGCCCGACCTCGATCGCCCGGGCGATTGCGGCGGCGCCTGGGGGGCCGTCGGTCTCGCCGGCGGGCAGGCCGGGCGGCGTGCCCGCGCCGGTGACGACGAACACATGGTCGCCGGGCTTGATGCTGTCCTTCAGCAGCTTGGCGGCGAGCCAGGTCAACGGCTTCTTCTGCTTCTTGCGCGCGGCTTCGTAGAGCGGGTAGGTGACGCCGCGCGGCAGGCCGGCGCGAAAGCGCATCTCGATGTTGACCGCGCGATCGATCGAATCGCCGACGATTTCGTCAATTGCCATTAAACTCTCCTGATTTGACGTCTTGTCGGACCGCGGGCCTCCAGGCCCGCTCACGATCTTGTCTTCTGGACCGCGAGCCTCCGGCTCGCTCGGGAATCGAGCCGGAGGCTCGCGGTCCGGAAGAGGATGATTCAAAACGCACGTTTGAAGCCCGGGGCCACGCCGTTCTTCACGATGCAGCCCAGCATGGCGACAATGGCGTACGAGGCCTCGGCCGGCATGCCGTCGACTCCCAGGATGTGACGGCCGGTGCTGCCGTCGACGCCGTTGGCGTTGACGCAGGCCTCGATCATGCGCCGCTCG
This sequence comes from Reyranella soli, assembly GCF_007992495.1. GTDB lineage: Bacteria > Pseudomonadota > Alphaproteobacteria > Reyranellales > Reyranellaceae > Reyranella > Reyranella soli. Next base: position 600 of record NZ_BKAJ01000014.1, on the reverse strand, counting down.
ATGTCGGCCGAATGCATGATCTCGGGCCTGCCGACCAGGGCGGCGAGCGCCGCCTCGACGGCATAGGCGCCCCAGTTCGAGGTGTTGGCCGGCACCAGCACGTCGGTCTTCACCCGCGTGCACAGCCGCTCGCCGTTGGGCTTGTACTTGGCGACGGCATCGGCGATCAGGCCGAAGCCCAGCTCGTTGCCGTTGTCGCCGATGCCCAGCGAAGGGATGCCGCGGCGTGCCGCCTCGTCGAACAGGCACTCGGCGCGGGCACGGTCGCTCGCCGTCGGTGTGCCGGTCGAGGTGTGGGCGATGCCCTGCGGGTTCGGCCCGATCTTCTCGATGGCGATCACCATTGCGGGCTTGTAGGCGTCGAGATAGTCGGCGGCCTGCTTCTCGGCGGTGTCGTCGTGGGCGAGGGGCAGGACGGCCGTGGTGTACCCGGTGTTGAGAGCGACCTTTGGCTCACGGACGCCGAGGCCGACGGCAAGTGTCGTGGCCGCGAGATTGCCGACGAACGGCTGCTCGGTGAAGAGCAGGGGAACCGCGCCGGTCGCGCCATGGATCGCGAGCGCCAGAGCCGCAACGCCCGGCGGGCCGTCGGTCTCGCCC
>NZ_BKAJ01000013.1 GCF_007992495.1 Reyranella soli | reverse complement strand
GTCGGTCTCGCCCGCCGGCAGGAAGCGGGGGTCGCCGGCGCCGGTGGTGATGAACACGACCTTGCCGGGTCCGAGGTTTTTCACGATTTGCTGCGCGGCCAGCATCGACAGCGGCCCGCCGCCCTGCGCGGCGCGCGCCGCTTCGTAGAGATGGACGATGACATTGCGCGAGGTCGGCGAGATGCGCGCCTCGACCGTCACCAGGCGGTCAATGTGCTGGCCGATCAGCGCGAGCTGCGCTTCGGTGGTCGAGGAGTGGTTGGCGACGTGGGTGGCGACATCCATGGTTCGAGCCCCCTAGTGCGTCAGCCCGGCATCGGGCGGCTCGAGGTTCTTGCGCACGATGTTGGACAGGAACTGCATGCAGGCCATCGAGGTCTCGCCGTCCAGGCCGTCGACCAGGAACTCGGTGGTGCAGTACATCGCCTCGAGCCCGCCGGCATCGAGGCAGGCCTGGATGATCCGCTTCTCCATCTCGGGCGAATGGATGAGCTGCGGCTTCTTCAGGAGGTAGGCGAGGCAGGCTTCGATGCCGTAGCAGCCCCAGTTCGACATCATCGCCGGCACCACGACATCGGTCTTCACCACGGTGGCGAGCGCCTTGCCCTTGGGCATGGTCTTCACGACGGCGTCGTAGATCGTGCCGAAGCCAAGCTCGTTGCCGTGATCGCCGATGCCGACCGAGAAGATCTTGCGGCGCTTGGCCTCGGTCACGACCCCGCCGATATCGATGCACCCCTCGAACATCGACTTCGGCCCGGTGAGCGGCAGGCCGGTCGCGGTGTGCACGTTGCCGTCGGCGCCGGCGCCAAGCCGCTCGGCGCTGACCACGGCCTTGGGCTTGTACCTGGCGTAGATCTCGGCGATCCACGGCTTGATCTGCGACTGCTCGGTCGGCGCGTTCTCGATGGCGGCGCCGAGATGGCGGTCGCGTGCCTGCTCGAACGGCTTCACCATCAGGCCGGCGGCCTCGCTCGAGGCGACGATCGGATCGGCGTGGCAAGCCTCGTTGACGTAGACAGGGACGGCGCCCAGCCCGCGATAGAGGATGCGCGCCAGCGAGGCCGCGCCCGGCGGGCCGTCGCTCTCGCCCTTGGGCATGGTGGGCTCGTAGCCTGCGCCGGTCATGATGAAGACAACGTCGCCTTTGCGCAGCGCCTTCTGCAGTCCCTTGGCGGCGGCCATCGTCACCGGTTTGTTGCCGGCCTTCCTGCGCGCCGCCAGGTACATCGGCAGCAGCACGCCGTGCGGCATGCCGTGATTCTTCGCTTCGATGGTGATCAGCCGATCCACCGCCTCGCCAACCATGTCGAGCATTGCAGTCCCCGAAAATTGAACCCCTGCCCAGATTAGGGCGCTTTGCTCAGTGATCGCACAAGTTCAATTTTTGCTTCGACACGATGCTGGATCGGCATCAGTATCGAATCGCATGACCAACGCCCATCTCCGCTACTTCACCGCCGTTGCCCGCCACGGTTCGATCCGCGAGGCCGCGGAGGAACTGCACGTCGCGCAATCAGCGCTCAGTCGCCAGATCCAGAAACTCGAACACGAGCTTGGCGTGCCGTTGTTTCAGCGCCATGCGCGCGGCGTCGAATTGACGTCGGCGGGCGAGATCTTCCTGCGCCATGCGCGGTCGAGCCTGCGCCAGGACGAGCGCGTGCGCTCCGAGCTCGACGCGCTGAAAGGGCTGCGTCGCGGCACGATCAACCTGCAGGCGATCGAATCGCTGGTGCCGGGCGTTCTGCCGCAGGTGATCCTGAAGTTCAGTGCCCGATATCCGGGCATCACCTTCAACGTCACGATCGATCGCACCGACCGCATCCTCGCCGCGGTGCGCGAAGGTCGTACCGACATCGGGCTCGCCTTCTATCCGACGGTCGAGCCCGAACTCACCAGCGTGTTCAAGATGCGCGAGCCGCTGGTCGCGCTGATGTCGCCGCGCCATCCGCTGGCCAAGAAGGCCAAGGTGTCGCTTGCAGAAGCGATCGGCTACCCGATCGCCCTGCCTCTGAAGAACTCTGGCAGCCGCATGCTGATCGACCTTGCCTGCAAGGCGGCCGGCATCTTCATGATGCCGTTGCTGGAGACCAACTCGATCCAGCTCCGTGTGCAGTTCGTGCATCTCAACAACGGTCTCACCTTCCATTCGCGCCTGTCGGCGGCCGACAGCCTCAGCACCGGGAATGTCATCGCCGTTCCGATCCGCGACCGCATCGTCAACAGCGCGACCATCGAGGCGATTACCCATTCCTCGCGCCAGCTTCCGCTCGCGGCCGAGGAGTTCCTGCGATTCCTTCAGGGTGAAATGCAAAACCTGCGCGAGCCCCTCAGCAACGCAGCATAGGTGCGTGGCGCGCTTCATGCATCGCGCCGGCGAACGCAAGAGCAAGATGACGAGAGGAGAAAACGTCCATGACCTTCACGCTCGTGGCGCGCTGTCCGAGGACCGGGCAGATGGGCATCGGCATCGCGACCTACTCGATCTGCGTCGGACTCTATTGCAACGGATTGCGCGCCAATGTCGGCGCCACCATGAGCCAGGCCTTCGTCAACCAGGGCAACAACACGTTGGCGCTGCGGCTGCTGGCCGAGGGCTTCTCGCCGACGCACGTGCTCGACGAGCTGAAAGCCAACGACCCCGATTTCGCCTATCGCCAGGTCGCTGTCATCGATCGTGACGGTCGCGCCGCCGCCTACAGCGGCCCCAAGACGCGCGGCTGGTCCGGCCACAAGATCGGCGACGGCTACGTCTCGATGGGCAACGTGCTGGCGGGGCCCGAGGTCGTGGACGCAATCGCCACGGGCTATGAGAAATACGCCGACGAATCGTTCGAGCGCCGCCTGCTGCGTGCCATCGAGGCAGGCCGCGACGCCGGTGGTCAGGTCGGCAATGACGGCCATCTCACCGAACGTTCGGCCGGCCTTTTCGTCTATGGCAACCACGACCATGCCGAACTCGACCTGCGCGTCGACCTGCACGACAAGGCGATCGACGACCTGCGCCGTGCCTTCGAGGAATACGACCTTTATCGCGGTTACTATCGCGACCGCGGCAAGAATCCCCGGGAGGCCATCCCGCAGGTCGAGTTCGCAACCCGCCTCGCGAACCGGGAGGCGGCGCAATGACCTACTCGATCATCGGGCGCTGCCCGCGCACCGGCCGGCTCGGCCTCGGCATCACGACCTTCTCGCTGGCTGTCGGAGGCCGCTGCGAAGGGCTCGCCGCCAATGTCGGCGTCTGCAAGACGCAGGCTTTCCCCAATCGTACCAACGATCCTCTGGGCATCAAGCTGATGGCGCAGGGCTACGTGCCGTCGCGTGTCATGGAGATGTTTGCGGCCAACGACACCGAGCACGACTTTCGCCAGGTCGCCATCATGGACCGCGAAGGCCGCATCGCCGCTCATACGGGGCCGGGTACGCGTGGCTGGTCCGGCCACAAGATCGACGAAGATTGCGTGGCGTTCGGCAATGGACTGGTTGGGCCGCAGGTCCTGGACGGCTTGATCGCCGGCTTCAAGGTGAAGCCGGAAGATGCCCTGGAATACCGCCTGATGCGCGCCCTCGAAGGCGGGCGCGATGCCGGCGGCCAGGGCGATGCGAACAGTCACCGGCCGGAGCGCTCTGCGGCGATCAAGGTCGTCGACCGGCTCGACTATCCCGACGTCGACGTGCGCGTCGACGTCCATCCGACGGCGGTAGAGGAACTGCGGCGCGTGCTCGAGGAATTCAAGCTCTACGAGGAATTCTACCGCGAGCGCGGACGCAACCCGAGCAAGGCGATCCCGCAGGATGTCTTCGTCGCCAACCTCAAGAAACAACGCGCCTAGGAGGCAGCATGACCTACACCATCCTCGGCCGCTGCCAGCGGACCGGCCGCGTCGGCATCGGCATCGCAACCTTCTCGATCACCGTCGGCCGCTACTGCTGGGGCGTGAAGTCGAACGTCGGCGTGACGGTGAGCCAGGCCTTTGCCAACGAGCGCAACAATGCCCTGGCCCTGCGCCTGCTGACGCAGGGCTTCACCGCGCGGGCGGTGCTGCAGCAGCTCATGGACAACGATCCCTACGCTGAATACCGGCAGATCGGCGTCATCGATCGCACGGGCATGGCGGTGGCGCATACTGGCCCGAAGACTCGCGGCTGGTCGGGCCATGTCGTCGGCGAGAACTACGTCGCCTTCGGCAACGGCCTGATGGGGCCCGAGATCGCCGATGCCATCGCCAAGGGCTTCCTGGCCGAGCCAGAGTCCGACCTCGAGCATCGTCTGCTGATGGGCATCGAGGCGGGGCGCGACGCGGGCGGGCAGGGCACGCGCGAGCGTCCCAAGACCGAGCGTTCGGCCGCCTTGCGCGTCTACTCGACCGACGCCTTCGCCGACATCGACCTGCGCGTCGACCTGCACGACAAGGCGGTCGACGAGCTGCGCCGCGTATGGAGCTACTTCAAGCCGTACGAGCCCTATTACCGCCACCGCGAGCGCAATCCACGAGGGGCGATGGGCCAGGAGGAATTCATGAAGACGTTGCAGGCGGCGGAGTAGCCATGACCTTCTCGATCATCGCGCGCTGCCCACACACCGGCCGGCTGGGCCTGGGCATCGCCACCTTCTCGATCGGCTCAGGCGGCCGCTGCGAGGGCATCCAGGCTGGCGTCGGCATCTGCAAGACGCAGGCCTTCACCAACCGCGGCAACGACCCGCTGGCCATCGAGCTGATGGCGCAGGGCCATACGCCGGCGCACGTCATGAAGATGCTGGAGCAGAACGACCCCGACCATGCCTATCGCCAAATCGCCATCATCGATCGCGACGGCAACGGCATCGGTCACAGCGGCTCGGGCACACGGCCGTGGTCGGGCCACCACGTCGGCAAGGGCTATGTCGCCTTCGGCAACGTGCTGGCGGGGCCGCAGGTGCTGGAGGGCATCTGTGCCGGCTTCGAGAAGGATCCCGATACGCTGCTGGAGTTCAGGATCCTGGCGGCGCTGGAAGGCGGCCGGAACTCGGGCGGCCAGGTCGGCGCTGATGGGCACCTGACCGAGCGGTCGGCGGCGATCCGCGTGGTCGCCGATCCCGACTATCCCGACGTCGATGTCCGGGTCGACTTGCACGACGATGCCATCGTCGAGCTGCGCCGCGTGCTGGAGGAGTTCAAGCGCTACGAGGTCTTCTATCGCGACCGCGGCCGTGATCCGTCGACGGCGATCACCCAGGACGAGTTCGTCAGGCGGCTGGAGGCCAGGGCATGAAGAAGCCGTTCCATCTCGCCTGGTTCCTGTCGCAGGGCTACGGTCCCAAGAGCTGGCGCAGCGCCTGGCCGGGCAGCGACCTGCAGCGCTGGATGATGCCCGACATCTTCGTCGATCTGGCCCAGGGTCTCGAGCGCGGCTGCTTCGACTACATCATCATCGAGGACTCGTCGAATGTGCCCTACACCTACAGGGGCAACCACGACACTTACCTGCAGTACGGCGCCAGCGCGCCCAAACTCGATCCGGCGGTGCTGGTGCCGTATCTCGCCATGGCGACCAAGAACCTCGGCATCGTCCCGACGCTCTCGGTGTCGGAGTATCCGCCGTACCTGCTCGCTCGCCTCGTCAACTCGCTGGATCACGTCACCGAAGGCCGTATCGGCTGGAACTGCGTCACAGGCAGCAACGACGGCGCGGCGCAGAATTACGGGCACGAGAAGCATCGGCCGCACGACGAGCGTTACGACGTGGCCGATGAGTTCGCCGAGGTGGTGACCAAACTTTGGGAGGCGTGGGAGCCCGATGCGGTGGTGCTCGACCGCGAGAAGCCGATGTTCGCCGACGGCTCGAAGGTCCATCCCATCAATTACGAGGGCAAGTACTTCAAGTGCCGTGGGCCGATCAACGCACCACGCTCGCCTCAGGGCAGGGTGCCGATCTGCCAGGCCGGCGGCTCGCCACGCGGCCAGCGCTTCGCCTCGCGCTGGGCCGACACCATCATCACCAATGCGCCGACGGTCGAGCACATGAAGGCCTATCGCGAGGAGGTGCGTCAGGGTGCCGTGGCGGCCGGACGCAATCCCGACGACATAAAGGTGCTGTTCCTCGCCCAGCCGCTGATCGACGTCAGCATGGAGGCGGCGCGCGATCGCCGTCGGCTGGAGGAGGTAGACGGCATGAAGCACATCGATTCGACGCTCTCCAGCATGTCGCGCATCACCGGAATCGACTTCTCCAAGTTCGACCTCGACGAGCCGTTGCCGCCGACGCTCACGACCAACGGCCACCAGTCGACCCTCGCCAAGTGGATCGGCAAGACGCCGCGGGCGCTCGCCAGGACCGCGACCGCCAAGCAAGGCATCGACTTCACCGGCACGCCCGACCATGTCGCCGGGGTGATGCAGGAGATCATGGAGGAGGTGGGCGGCGACGGCTTCCTGATGTTCAATCCCTACTTCGACCGCCGCTACGTCATGGAAGTCTGCGACGGGCTGGTGCCCGAGCTGCAGCGCCGCGGGCTGACCCGAAAGGCGTATGCGCACAAGCACCTGAGGGACAATTTGTTGGAATTCTAACGGAGCGCGGACCTCCAGGTCCGCCTCATGCTCTTCTGGACCGCGAGCCTCTGGCTCGCTCATGAGCTTGAGCGAGCCAGAGGCTCGCGGTCCGGAAGAACATGACCATGAGCGAACCTGGAGGTCCGCGCTCCGTTAAGACGCCAGATGGCACGCAACGTCGCGGCCGGCGACCTGGCGCAGCGCCGGCGCCTCGGTGCGGCAGCGGTCGGTCGCAAGCGGACAGCGCGGATGGAAAGCGCAGCCGGCGGGCGGGTTTAGCGGGCTCGGGATCTCGCCCTGCACGGCGGCGCGGCGACGCGGACGTCCCGGGCGAGGCGCCGGCACGGCGGCCAGCAGCGCCTCGGTATAGGGATGCAGTGGCTGGCGATAGACCGTCTCCTTGTCGCCGATCTCCACGATGCGTCCGAGATACATGACGGCAACGCGATCGGCGATGTGGCGCACGATCCGGAGGTCGTGCGAGACGAAGACGTAGCTGAGGCCTCGTTCGCGCTGCAGGTCGCGCAGCAGGTTCACGACCTGGCCCTGCACCGACACATCGAGCGCCGACACGGGCTCGTCGCAGACGATCAGCGCCGGATCGAGGGCAAGCGCGCGGGCGATGCCGATGCGCTGGCGCTGGCCGCCGGAGAACTGGTGCGCGTATCGAGACCCGTGCTCGGGAGCGAGCCCGACCATGGCAAGAAGGGCGGGAGCGCGCTCGCGGCATTCCTTGCGCGAGATGCCGGCGAGACGTAGCGGCTCGGTGACGATTTCATGGACCTGCATGCGCGGATTAAGCGAGCCGTAAGGGTCCTGGAAGATCATCTGGAAGCGCCGGCGCAGCGCCTGCAGTTCTGCTCCCTCGGCGTTGGCGACGTCGCTGCCGTCGAAGATCACCGAGCCCGCCGTCGGCTCGAGCAGCCGGATCAGCAGGCGGCCGAGCGTGGACTTGCCGCAGCCGCTTTCGCCCACCAAGCCCAGCACCTCGCCGCGCGCCACGGAAAGGTCGACGTTCTCGACTGCACGTACGGTGCCGACCTGGGCAATGCCGAGCGGGCCGCCCAGGACGGGGAAGTGCTTGGTGAGGCCGCGCGCGGCCAGCAGCGCCGTCATTGCGCGGCCTCCAGCGGCCGGATGCAGGCGGCGGCATGGTTGGGGCCGAGCGCGAGGAGCGGCGGCTCCTGGCTGCGACAGGCCGCGACGGCCTGCGGGCAACGCGGCTCGAAGCGGCAGCCGCTGGGCAGCGCCGTGGGGGCGGGCACCGTACCCTCGATGACGGCGAGCCGGTCGCCCGCCTGCTCGTCGTCGTCGGGCATGCAGCGCAACAGCGCCGCGGAGTAGGGATGGGCCGCCGCGCTGAACAGCTTGGCGGTCTCGGCGCGCTCGACCAGGCGGCCGGCATACATGACCACGACGCGATGGGCCTGCTCGGCCACGACGCCGAGATCGTGGGTGATGAACAGGATGCCCATGCCGAACTCGGCCTGCAGGTCCGACAGCAGGTCCATGATCTGGGCCTGGATGGTGACATCGAGAGCGGTGGTCGGCTCGTCGGCGATCAGCAGCGCGGGTTCGCAGGCGAGCGCCGCCGCAATCATCACGCGCTGACGCATGCCGCCTGACATGCGGTGCGGATAGTCGTCGTAGCGACGCGCCGCCGAGGGAATGCCGACGCGGTCGAGCAAGGCGATCGCGCGGGCGCGCGCGTCTCGCCTGGAGAGGCCGCGATGGAGGCGCAGCGGCTCGGCGACATGGGCGCCGATCGACAGCAATGGGTTCAGCGACGACATCGGCTCCTGGAAGATCATGGCGATGCGATCGCCGCGGATCGCAGCCATCTCGCGCTCGGTGAGCGGGGCGAGGTCGCGCCCCTCGAAGCGGATCGCCCCGCGCGTCACCCGGCCCGGTTCCTGCAGGAGCCGCATGATGGCCAGTGCCGTGACGCTCTTGCCACTGCCGCTCTCGCCTACCAGGGCAACGGTTTCGTGCGCGTCGACCGAGAAGCCGACGCCGTCGACGACGGTGGTCGCGTCCGCGGCCGGCCCAAAGGCGACGGCGAGGTCTTCGATTTGCAGCAGCGCCATGAAGAGGAAGGGCTCCTTTTGCGGTTCTACAGTTCAGAATGTCTTAATGGCCGGACATTTAGACATTGAACCATACAATAGGGCTCTCTATGGTTCAGGCAAGGGATGAGAAAGGGAAAGCAATGTTGGGGCCATTGGGCGAGGAGTTCTCGACGTTCGCCATTTCGGCGCGCTGTGCGGAGAGCGGAAAGTTCGGCGTCGCGATCTCGACGCGGCCCATGGCGGTCGGCACGCGCTGCCCCTTCGTCAAGCCAGGCCTCGGCGTCGTGGTGACCATGGCCGTCACCGATCCGCGGCTGGGACCTCTCGGCCTGCGCCTGCTCGGCCTCGGCTACTCGGCGGCGAAGACGCTCGACGAGATCTCGATCAGCGATCCGCATATCGAGCATCGTCAGATCTCGGTGATCGATCGCGACGGCAATGCCGTCGCCCGCACCGGCAAGGCGAACCACGACTGGTCGGGCCATTTCTGCGAACCCGGCATGGTGGCGATGGGCAACGGCCTGATCTCCGAGCGCACCGCCTCGGCGATGGCCGACACGTTCAAGAGGATGATAGGCGACGATCTCGAGGCGCGGCTGATGTCGGCTCTCGAGGCCGGCCGTGACGCCGGCGGACAGCACGGCGGCCAGCATTCGGCGGCGCTGGTCGTCTACCGCACCCAGGAATATCCGCTGGTCGACCTGCGCGTCGACGAGCACGACGAGCCGATCGGCGAGCTGCGCCGCATCTTCGATCTCTATCGGCCGCAGATCGAATACTACGAGACCAGGCCCTGGCAGCCGACGGCGCTAGGCGTCGTCGAGGACTGGGTCGAGGCGCGCGCCAAGGCCAAGGCGGGAGGGAAGCCATGACCTTCACCGTCGTCGGCCGTTGTCCGCGGACCAAGATGCTGGGCGTTGCCATGGCGACTCACGCGCCCGCCGTCGGCAATCGCTGTCCGGTCGTCATCCCACGCATGGCCGCGGCCTCGGTGCAGTCGATCGCCGATCCGCGGCTGACCCTGCTCTGCACCAAGCTGATGGGGCTGGGCTATCACGCCGGCAAGATCATCCACGAGCTCGAGAGCAGCGATCCCAACGCGCCGCTGCGCCAGATCGGCGTTGTCGACGCCTGGGGCAACGCCGCCGCCATGACCGGCTCGGAGAACGGCGCCTATTCCGGCCACATCATCGGCCAGGGCTGGCTGGTGATGGGCAACGGCATCGTGGGCCCGCAGGTCACCGAGGCGATGGCCCAGTCGATGCGCACGACCGGCGATGAGCTGCTCGAGGAGCGCCTGGTGCGCGCGGTCGAGGCGGGCGGGCGCGCCGGCGGCCAGGCCGACGGGCACTTCTCGTCGTCGATCCTGGTCTATGGCGACGAGCCCTTCGCCTACATCGACCTGCGCGTCGACGTGCACGAGGAGCCGATCGGCGAGTTGCGCCGGATCTTCGAATGGTTTCGTCCATTGCTGCCGTATTACAGCGAGCGACCCTACAACCCGCGCCTGCCGCGGGACGATCGCTGGCGCGAGCAGCAGCGGTAATAGGCGGGGGAAATCAAAACAGGGGTGTGGCCATCGAGCTGGAGGGGCGTATGCGTGGGGTGTTGAGAACAGTTGTCGCGACGGCGCTGGCCGTCGCCGTCGGCGCGTCGTCCGCGCAGGCACAGAAGGACAAGGACACGTTGGTGGTGGGCGCTTCGCTCTTCACCGATTCCATCGCGCCCACGGGCGGCGCCTATATCACCTTGAGCCTGTGCTACCAGACCTGGGAGCCGTTGGTCGCGCGCGACAACGACGACAAGCTGGTGCCGGCGCTGGCCGAGAAATGGGAGGCGATCAGCCCGACTCACTGGCGCTTCTTCCTGCGCAAGGGCGTGAAGTGGCATGACGGCACGCCGTTCACGGCGGCCGACGTCAAGTTCACGATCGACTATGTCATCGATCCCAAGCAGGTCTATGCGCGCAAGACGCGCATCGCCGGCGTCACCGGCGCCGAGGTGATCGACGACTACACCGTCGACATCAAGACCGCCTCGCCGGCGCCCTTGCTGCTGCGCGGCCTGGCCGACATCCCGATCGAATCCAAGGCGCATACCGAGAAGGTCGGACAGGCCGAGGCGCACAAGAAGCCGATGGGCACCGGTCCGTGGAAGTACGTCGAATGGGTAGCGGGCGACCGCTACGACCTGGTGGCCAATCCCGACTATTGGGGCGGCGCGCCGGCGATGAAGAAGCTGCGCATCCGCGCCATCCCTGAGGGCGCCACGCGCGTGGCCTCGCTGGTCGCGGGCGAGACCGACATCATCGAGGAGATCCCGGTCGACCTGCTGCCGTCGGTCGAGAAGCGCAAGAACCTCAGGATCGATGCCGTCGAATCGTCGGTCAGCCTGGTGCACACCTTCGACACCCGCAAGCCGCCGTTCAACGACGTGCGCGTGCGGCTGGCGCTGGACTACGCGATCGACAAGCAGATGCTGCTGAAGCAGATGCTGGGCGGCTACGGCTCGGTGCTGGACGGTCAGCTCGTGACAAAGGCGACCTTCGGCTACAACCCCAACATCAAGTCGCGGCCCTACGATCCGGCCAAAGCCAAGGCGCTGCTGGCCGAGGCGGGCTTCCCCAAGGGTTTCGAGAACAAGATCAACACGCTCTCGGGCCGCTATCTCTCCGACGTCGACATCGCCAATGCCGTGGCCGGCATGATGTCGGCGGTCGGCGTCAAGACCAGCGTCAACATCGTCGAGGGCGGGGTGTGGTCCCAGCTCGACCGCACGCGCGAGCAGGGGCCGATGTACTCGGTGGGATGGTTCAGCGTCGGCGACGCCGACTTCAACACCGTCTGGTACACCGAGGCGAGCAAGCGCAACTACTGGACCAGCGCGGAGTTCGACAAGCTCTGGCTCGAGGCCCGCTCGACCATGGACGAGGCGGCGCGGCTGAAAGCCTACAACCGCATGATGGAGATCATGCACGAGGAGGTGCCGTCGATCTTCCTGTTCGGCCTGCCGCGCATCTCGGGCCGCAACGAGAAGGTCTCCGGCTGGCAGCCCTCGCGCGATTCGCTGCTGCGCCTGAACAAGGTGAGCGTGAAGTAGTGATTCTCATGTCTTCCGGACTGCCGGCTCCTGCCTCCGCCGAAGCGAAGCCGCTTCGGCTTCGCGCAGGCAGGTCCAGTCAGCCTCATGATCATGAGCCGGCTGGAAGCCGGCGGTCCGGAAGAGTCTGACCATGCGCTACCTCCTGCGGCGGCTGTTGCTGGTGCCTGTGCCGCTGATCTTCGTCATCGCCTTCGTGTTCGTCGTCCTGCGGCTGACGGGTGATCCGGTGGCGATCTATCTCGGGCTGGACGCCACGCCCGAGCAGGAGGCGGTGCTGCGCGCCGAGCTGCATCTCGACAAGCCTGTGCCGGTGCAGTTCGGCTACTTCCTGCTCGACCTGCTGCGCGGCGACTTCGGCACCTCGATCCAGTTCAAGCGGCCGGCCATGGAGGTCGTGGCCGAGCGGCTTGGCTCGACCCTGCAGCTCCTCTCGCTTGGCCTGCTGCTCGCCATCGTGCTCGGCGTGCTGGGCGGCGTCGCCTGCGCGGTATGGAAGGACAAGGTCCCCGATTTCCTCATCTCGGTGCTGGCGGTCGCCGGCCAGTCGATGCCGAGCTTCTGGCTGGGCATCCTGCTGATCCAGCTCTTCGCGCTCGACCTGCAGTGGCTGCCGACCTCGGGGCAGGGCGGCTGGGAGCACATGGTCCTGCCGGTGGTGACGCTCGCCACCTTCCTGGTGCCCAACTTCATCCTGGTGATGCGCGTCAGCGTGCTCGAGACGGCGCGCGAGCAATTCGTCGTCACTGCCCGCGCCCGCGGCGCCGGCCCCGCACGCGCGCTCTGGCTGCACATCCTGCCCAATGCCATCAATCCGGTGGTCAGCCTGGTCGGCCTGCAGCTCGGCCGCCTGATGGGCGGCGCCGTGGTCACCGAATCGATCTTCGCCTGGCCGGGCGTCGGCCGGCTGATGGTGAGCGCCATCTTCCAGCGCGACGTGCCGATCGTGATCGCCGCGGTGTTCATCGTCGCCGTCACCATCGTGCTGGCCAACCTCCTGGTCGACCTGGTGCAGGCGGCCATCGACCCGCGCATCCGGCTCAGGTGATGCGATGAAGTGGTTCGGCCCCCGGCTGAAGATCCAGATCGGCATCGTGCTGGTGCTGGGCATGTGCGTGCTGGCGATCTTCGCGCCGCTTCTGGCGCCGCACGATCCCTACACCCAGAACCTGATGCTGCGCCTCAAGCCGCCGGTGTGGGACGACCGCGGCAGCTGGGCCTATCCCCTGGGCACCGACAATTTCGGCCGCGATCTGCTGTCTCGCCTGATCTACGGCTCACGACTCTCCATCGTCGTCGGCCTGATGGCGATGCTGGTGGCGCTGACCTTCGGCACGACGCTGGGCCTGGTGGCAGGCTATCTCGGCGGCCGCACCGAGCAGGTCATCATGCGCTTCGCCGACGGCTATCAGGCGATCCCCGAGATCCTGCTGGCGATCGTCGTCGTCGCGGTGTTCGGTGGCGGCGTTGTCGTGCTGGTCCTGGTACTGGGCTTCGCCGGCTGGGAGAGTTATACGCGCGTCGCCTTCAACCTGACGCGTTCGTTGCGCGAGCGACCGTTCGTCGAGGCGGCGGTGGCGTCAGGAGCGGGCGGACGCTACGTGATGTGGCGGCACATCCTGCCGCAGATGTCGCCGGTGCTGACGGTGATCGCCACCCTGCAGGTCGGTCAGCTCATCCTGCAGGAGACGGCGCTGAGCTTCCTCGGCCTCGGCCTGCCGCCGCCGACCGCGACCTGGGGCAATATCCTGGCCGAGGGCCGCGACCGACTGCTGGTGGCGCCGTGGATCGCCAACCTCGCCGGCATTGCCATCGTGCTGCTGGTGCTGGGCGTGAACCTCCTGGGCAACGGCCTGCGCGAGACTCTGGATCCGCGGCGCGCCGACCGGCGATGAAAAAAAAAAGGGGGAGAGGGAATGAGTCGAGATCCGGTTCCGGCCTACTACAGGATCTACCAGGCGCTGAGCGAGCGCATCGCCACGGGTGCCTACAAGCTCGGCTCGCAGCTTCCGACCGACGCCGAGCTGATGGTCGAGTTCGGTGTCAGCCGTCACACCGCGCGCTCGGCGGTGGAAGAGCTGGTGTCGCGCAAGCTGGTGCGGCGCTTCCCCGGTCGCGGCACGTTCGTGCTGGAAAGCGATCCGGCCAGCCGCGACTGGAGCGCGCGCGCGCTGGAAGACCTCAAGATCGACGATCCCGACGCGCGCTTCGACCTGCACGGCATCGAGCGCCTGCCGCCGCATGGCGACGAGCGCGTGGCGGCGCTGCTGCAGGTGCCGGCCACCCAGCGCATCCTGCGCATCTCGTGGAGCCGCGTGCGGCCGACCGGGCCGATCGCCTTCTGTGCTGCCCACCTGCCGCAGGAACTGGCGGCGCGACTGCCGGCCGACATCGCCGAGCAGATGCGGTCGGCGCGGGTCATCCCCCTGATCGAGAAGTATTGCGGCGTGCAGGCCTTCCGTGTCCAGCAGGCCTCCTCGGCGATCGCGGCCGATGCCGAGCTCGCCAGGCGCCTGAAGGTCGAGGTCGGCGCGCCGCTGCTCCTCCTGCAGCGCATCTACTTCGATATCCAGGGGACGCCGATCTACTACTCGGACCTCTACGTCCGGTCCGATCGCTTCGTCCACAAGATCGAGCTTTTCCGCCACCACCAGCAGGTCGAACTGGCGCGTCCAGTGCCGGCTGGCCCGGAGGCACCAGCCACCAATCGTAGCGTGAGGTCCCCATCATGAAGAAGCCGTTCCATCTGGCGTGGTTCCTGTCCCAGGGCTATGGCCCCAAGAGCTGGCGCAGCGAGTTTCCCGGCAGCGACGTCCATCGCTGGATGATGCCGGACATTTTCGTCGATCTGGCGAAGGGCATGGACCGCGCCTGCTTCGACTACATGATCATCGAGGATTCCTCGAACGTGCCCTACACCTACCAGGGCTCGCACAATTCCTACCTCCAGTACGCGGCGAGCGCCCCCAAGCTCGATCCGGCTGTGCTGGTGCCGTATCTCGCCATGGCGACCAAGACTGTCGGCCTCGTGCCGACGCTTTCGGTGTCGGAGTATCCGCCGTACCTGCTGGCGCGGCTGGTCAATTCGCTCGACCATACGACCGAAGGGCGCATCGGCTGGAACTGCGTGACCGGCAGCAACGACGGCGCCGCCCAAAACTACGGCCACGAGAAGCACCGCCCGCATGATGAGCGCTACGACGTGGCCGACGAGTTCGCCGATGTGGTGACGAGGCTATGGGAGGCGTGGGAACCCGACGCGGTGGTGCTCGACCGCGAGAAGCCGATGTTTGCCGACGGCTCCAAGGTCCGTGCCATCAACCACGAGGGCAAGTACTTCAAGTGCCGCGGACCGATCAACGCCCCGCGCTCGCCGCAGGGAAGGGTGCCGATCTGCCAGGCCGGCGGCTCGCCGCGCGGCCAGCAATTCGCCTCGCGCTGGGCCGACACCATCATCACCGAGGGCGGCGGCAGCATCGAAAGCATGAAGGCCTATCGCGACAAGGTACGCCAGCAGGCCGCCGAGTACGGCCGCAATCCCGACGACATAAAGGTGCTGTTCCTCGCCCATCCGATCATCGACGTCAGCATGGAGGCCGCGCGCGACCGCGGGCGGATGGAGGCGGCCGAGGCTGAGAAGCATCTCGACCTGCATCTCTCAGGCATGTCGCGGCTGACCGGCATCGACTTCTCCAAGTTCGACCTCGACGAGCCGCTGCCCGCGCACCTCACGACCAACGGGCATCAGTCGTCGCTTGCCAAGTGGATCGGCAAGACGCCGCGCTCGATCCTGCAGAGCTATTCCCGCAAGGGAGGCATCGACTTCACCGGCACGCCCGACTACGTCGGCGGCCTGATGGCGGAGATCATGCAGGAGGTGGGCGGCGACGGCTTCCTGATCTTCAACAGCTACTTCGATCGGCGATACATCATCGAGGTGTGCGACGGCCTGGTGCCCGAGCTGCAGCGCCGCGGCGTGACCCGCAAGGCGTACGCCCACAAGCACCTGCGGGACAATCTGCTGGAGTTTTGATGGAGCGCGGACCTCCAGGTCCGCTTATGCTCTTCCGGACCGCGCGCATCCTGCGCGCTCATGAGTTATGAGCGGGCCTGGAGGCCCGCGGTCCGGTAAGATTCACTCGATCTTCACGCCGGCGTCCTGGACGATCTTCTTCCACTTGACGTTCTCGAGCGCGATGTAGGCCTCGAACTCCTGGCGCGATTCCTTGGCCGGGACGAAGGAGAGGCTCTTGAGCTTGTCCAGCACCTCGGGGTCCTTGAGGATTCGCATGACCTCGGCGCTGATCTTGTCGAGGATCGGCTCGGGCGTGCGTGCCGGCGCCGACAGTCCGATCCAGCCGACGGCAATGACGCCCTGGATGCCCTGCTCGGCGATGGTCGGCACGTCGGGCAGGAAGGGCGAGCGGCGCTGGTCGGCGATGCCGATCGCCTTCACCTTGGCAGCATTGATCGGCCCGACGGCGCCAGGCACGGCGTCCGACATCAGCTGGATGTCGCCTGCCTGCAGCGCCATCAACGCATCGGCATTGCCCTTGAACGGCACGTGCGTGAGCTTGATGCCGGCGGCGCTCTTCAGCATCTCGACGGCGAGATGGCTCGCCGAGCCGTTGCCCGATGAGCCGTAGTTCAGGTCAGCGCCGGCCTTCGCCTTGGCCACCAGTTCCGGCACCGACGTGATGCCGCTCTTGAGGCTCGCCATCAGCACCTGCGGCGTCAGGCCAACATTGGCGATCGGCGCAAAGTCTTTCTGCGTGTCGTAAGGCAGCTTGGGATAGATCGCGGGCGCGATGCCGTGCGTCGAGATCGTCACCATCAAAAGCGTGTAACCATCGGGTGCCGCCTTGGCGACGACGTCGGCGCCGATGCTGCCGCCGGCACCCGGCCGGTTCTCGACCACCACCTGCTGGCCCAGCGCCTTGGTGAGCTGGTCGGCCATGACGCGGGCCAGGATGTCGGTCGACTGGCCGGGCGGGAAGGGCACGACGATCTTGATCGGCTTGGCGGGCCAGGTCTGGGCGAAGGCGCCTGGTGAGACAGCAGCCGTAATGCCGAGAGCGAGAAAAAGACGTCGATGAAGCATGTGTGTCATCCCGAGCGTAGCGAGGGACCTTTCCTGTTGCCTCAAAGGTCCCTCGCTTCGCTCGGGATGACAACAGGTCGTGTAGCTAAGCCGCCTTCTTGTTCTGCTGGCCGGGATGCTCGCCTGCGATCTTGAGGAAGTTCTCCAGGATCTTGTGGCCGTGCTCCGAGGCGATGCTCTCGGGATGGAACTGCACGCCGTGGATGGGCAGCGACTTGTGGCGCAGGCCCATGATGATCTCGCCGGTCTCGGCGGTGACTTCGAGGTCCTTCGGGAAGCCCACACGGTCGACGACCAGCGAGTGGTAGCGCGTCGCCTGGAAGGGCGAGGGCACGTCCTCGAACACGCTCTGGTTCGTATGCTCGATGCCCGACAGTTTGCCGTGCATGGGCACGGGCGCCCGCACTACCTTGCCGCCGAACACCTGGCCGATCGCCTGATGGCCGAGGCAGACACCGAGCAGGGGCATCTGCGCCTTCGCCGCCGCTTTGATCAGGTCCATGCAGATGCCCGCCTCGTTGGGCGTGCAGGGGCCGGGTGACAGCACGATGCCTGCGGGTTTCAGAGCCATCGCCTCGTCGACGGTAATCTGGTCGTTGCGGTGCACGACGCAGCGCGCGCCCAGATCGCCCAGGAAATGGACGAGGTTGTAGGTGAAGCTGTCGTAATTATCGATCAACAGAAGCACGGCGGCACTCCATTACTGGGAGCAACTATAAAGGTCGAGTGCCAGGGCTGCGACTCCCATTCTTCATCGCCAGTGTCGATAGAGCTTCGTGCAACACGGCGGTCAAGACGCTACGCTGCAGGCACTACAGGGGAGTTCCGTGCCAGATACGACGCAGGCGGCCAGGCTGCTCGAGCAGCAAGTGTCCGTCCTCGAAATGATCGCGCGCGACGCGCCGCGGGACGATGTCCTGGCGAAGATCTGTCGCCTGGCCGAGACATTCGTGCCCGGCAGCATGGCGGGCGTCACCGTGCTCGATCGCGGCGGCATGACCTTCGAGCATTGCGTGATGCCGGGGGCCCCGACCTTTGCCGCGGGCATTCCCGGCGTCGAAGTCGGCCCGCCGCACGCCGGCACCTGCGCCGCCGCGGTCTTCGGCGGCGCGCCAGTCTCCAGCAACGAGGTCGAGAACGACCAACGCTTCGATCCGCTGTGGCGCAAGCTCAACACCGACCACGGCGTTCGCGCCATCCGCTCGCGACCGGTGTGCTCGGCCGACGGGCGCGCGCTCGGCAGCTTCTTCATCGCCTTCAAGGACGCTGCCCCCGACCCGCGGCCCGAGGAGATCGAGGCAATTGGCGCCAGGCTGTCGGGCTTCGCGCTGGAGCGGCACCGGGCGGCGGAGCGCCAGAGGCTGATCGTCGACGAGATGCAGCATCGGCTGAAGAACCTGTTCGCTGCGGTGCTGTCGATCGCCTCGCAGACCTCGCATGGCGGCGTCACGACCACGGATTTCCTGAAAGCCTTCGAAGGCCGCGTCCTCGCGCTGGCCAATGCTCACGACCTGCTGACGCGTGACGAATCGGCCGATCTCGCCGAGCTGACGCGCCGCATCGTCGCGCCCTTCGGGGGCGACGAATCGGTCGAGATCACGGGCCAGCCCTTCAAGGTGGCGCCGTCGGCCGTCGTGCCGTTCAGCCTGGTGCTGCACGAGCTCGCCACCAACGCCGCCAAGTACGGCGCGCTCTCGAGCAACGAAGGGCGCGCGCGCGTCTCGTGGAAGTCCTACCGCGGCGAGAACGGCGAGCGGCGCTTCAAGTTCAAGTGGGAGGAGATGGGCGGCCCGCGCGTCGCGCCGCCCCTGCGCAGCGGCTTCGGCACGCTCCTGATGAAGCGCGCCTTCGCCGACGTCGAGGGCCGGTCGCGGCTGGTCCATGCGCCCGAAGGCCTGCGCTTCCGCATCGATGCGCCGATGAGCGGCCGACTTGGCCGCTTGCACGAGGCCTCAAAAACCTCGTAGCCGCATCCCCACGCCGTTACGGTAATGTGACGGTCCGAAGACAACGAAGAAACGAACTTGGTCGTCGAACCCCTCATCATCGGGCTGCTGCTGCTGGCCGGCCTGATGCACGCGTCATGGAACGCGATCCTGAAGTCCGACACGTCGGATCGGCTGACGACCTTCGGCGTGATCATGACCACGGGCACCGTGATGGGTTTGGTCGCGGTGCCTTTCCTGCCGGCGATCGAGCCGGGCGCCTGGAAGTATCTCGCCTCGTCGGTCGCGATCCACGTCCTCTATTACGTCTTCCTGCTGAAAGCCTATTCCTACGGCGACCTCAGCCACACCTATCCGATCGCCCGCGGGCTGGGCCCGCTCCTGGTGGCGTTGGTGTCGGGCCGCTTCATCGGCGAGCACCTGCGGTCGCAGGACATCGTTGGCGTCGCGCTGCTGAGCTGCGGCCTGATCGCGCTCGCCATGCCGCTGAAGTCGGTCGTGGCGCGGCCGGGAGGCCGGCACGGGCTCGCCACGCTGTTCGCCGTGCTGACCGGCATCACGATCGCGGGCTACATCATCGCCGACGGGCTGGGCGTCCGCGCGGCCGGCCCGACCTTCGAGCACCGCCTGTCCTACATCGCCTGGCTCTGCGTCGTCGAAGGGCCGTGGCTGCTGGTCCTGGCAGTGGCGCTGCGGCCGCGCACGGTATGGGCCCATCTGAAGAAGAAATGGTGGCGCGGCGTGATCGGCGGCCTGATCGCCAACACGGGCTATGGCATCGCGATCTACGCCTTGGTGCTGGGGCCGATGGCGCATGTCGCGGCCCTGCGCGAGACCTCGGTGCTGTTCGGCGCCCTGATGGGCACGCTGCTGCTGGGCGAGCCCTTCGGCGCACGGCGCGTGGCAGCCGCGGCCGTGATCGTTATCGGCCTGACCTTGATGAACGGTCCGCAGCTCATTTGAGAGGGCGCATCTCGACCTCGAGCCGGGCCAAGCGGTCGAACAGCTTGCAGCGACCGTAGATCGGCCACCAGCCGTACAGAAAGATATCGAGCGGTCCCCACATGGCGACCCAACCCACGATCAGCAATCCTTCGGCGACGATGTGCGCTGCCGTCGAGGACGAGGCGAGGAGTAGGCTACGGGCGAATAGGCAGATGGCAAGAAAGGTGACGCCGATCAGTAGCGCCATGCGGCCGCGCCGCCACATGCCGCGCAGCAACCGCCGTTCGCTGTCGCGCCGCAGCTCGAAGTGGTGGCGGATGGAGGCGGGCACATGCTTGGCCTCGGGGCGCGCCAGCTCCTGGTCGGGCAGCATGATGACGAGCCGTATGGGTCGGCCGCCGGCGTCCTCGGCTGAGCCCACGATGTAGTCGTCGGCTGCGGCCTCCAGCTCCTTCTCCTGGAAAGGTGAGGGGTCGAGTGAATTGTACAGTCGCGGTATGCGATCGAGACGCAATTCTACTGCGACGGTCTCGACCTTGTCCGTGTCGCGATTCGCTGCCATGGCTGTGCCTAGGGCGGTTTCTGTCGTTGGAGCCGCGAGCGGCTCCAACGACAGAAACGCGCGCACGGGAATACGTTGATCACACAGGCACATTCCGTCCGGCTGATTACAGCCGGACGGAATGTGCTTTACGATTGTCGGCGACGGGACTGAACGATGTCTACCCGCAACCTCGACAAGATGATGACGCCGCGTTCGGTCGTTGCGATCGGCGCCAGCGCGCGTCCCGGATCGGTCGGCGAAGCCGTGACCCGCAACCTGCTGGCCGGCGGCTTCCAGGGCGACCTCCATCTGGTGAACATCAAGGGCGGCGAGATTGCCGGCCGTCCTGTGCTGAAGAGCCTGGCCGAGCTGAAGCAGCCGGCCGACCTCGCCGTCATCATGACGCCGCCGGAAACCGTGCCCCGGCTGATCCTGGAGCTGGGCGAGTGCGGCACGCGCGTCGCCGTGGTCATCACCGCCGGATCCGGCGAGGACAATGCGCGCTGGCGCAAGCGCATCCTGCGCGCGGCGCGGCCGTATCTCTTGAGAATCGTCGGGCCGAACTGCATCGGCTACGCCGCCCCCCGCGTCGGCCTCAATGCCAGCTTCGGCCCGAGCCAGCTCAAGGCCGGCCGCATCGCCGCCGTGGCGCAGTCGGGTGCCGTCCTGGCCGGGCTCGTCGATTGGGGCACCGCGCAGAACATCGGCTTCTCGCACCTGATCTCCATGGGCGACATGAGCGACGTCGATTTCGGCGACGTCTTGGACATGCTGGCGCGCGATTACGACACGCGCGCCGTGCTGATGTACGTCGAAGGCATCACCCAGGCGCGCAAGTTCATGTCGGCCGCGCGCAGCGTCGCCCGCATCAAGCCGGTGATCGTGCTCAAGGCCGGCCGCCATGCCGCGGCGGCCAAGGCTGCCGCCTCGCATACCGGCGCCATGGCGGGCTCGGCCGCGGTCTATGACGCGGCCTTCGCGCGCGCCGGGTTGGTGCGCGTGCATGGGCTGGGCGAGTTGTTCGATGCCGCCGAAACGCTGGGCCATGGCGGCGCGCCGCGCAATGAGCGATTGGCCATTCTGACCAACGGTGGCGGCACCGGCATCATCGCCACCGACCTGCTGATGGACGAGGGCGGTGAGCTCGCCTCGCTGCTGCCGCGCACGCTGGGCGTGCTCGACAAGGCGCTGCCGCGCGCTTGGTCGCACGGCAATCCGGTCGACATCGTGGGCGACGCCGATGGCGCGCGCTATGCCGCCGCACTGGATGCCCTGGCCGACGATCGCGGTGTCGGTGCGGTGCTGGCGATGAATGTGCCGACCGCGCTCACCTCGTCGGTCGACGCGGCGCGTGCCGTGGCAGGGGCAGCCGGCGCCAAGGTCGTGCCGGTGATCGGCTGCTGGATTGGCGGGCCCACGGCACAGGCCGGCCGCAACGTGCTGCACGAGGCCGGCATCCCGGCCTATGACACGCCGCTGCGTGCGGTGCGCGGCTTCATGCACATCGTGCAGTACCGCCGCGGCCAGCGCGCCCTGCAGCGCACGCCGCCCTCGGTGCCGCAGAGGCGCTCCGACACCGCCCTGGTGCGGGCGATCGTGGCAGGTGCGCTGAAGCAACAGCGCGGCATCCTTACCGAGCCCGAGTCCAAGCGCGTGCTGGCGGCCTACGGCATTCCCGCCGTGCCGACCGAGGTCGTGCTCGATGGCGCCGAGGCCGCGGCAGCGGCCGTGCGCATCAGTTTCCCCGTGGCGGTAAAAATCCTGTCACGCGACATCACGCACAAGAGCGATGTCGGCGGCGTGGCGCTCGACCTCGCCTCGGAGCAGGCCGTGCTCGACGCGGTGCGTGACATGATCGGCAAGGCGCTGGTGCTGGCCAACAAGGCCAGGATCGACGGGTTCGTCGTGCAGCCTATGATCAAGCGGCCGCGTGCCATCGAGTTGATCCTGGGCGCAGCCGAGGATCCGGTGTTCGGGCCGATCCTGATGGTGGGACACGGCGGCGTCGCGGCCGAGGTGGTCGACGATCGAGCGCTGGCGCTGCCGCCGCTCGACCCGGTGCTGGCCGAGGATGCGCTGAGCCGCACCCGCGTCGACCGCCTGCTGCGCGGCTACCGCGACCGGCCGCCGGCCAATCGTGGCGCGGTGTGCGACGTCATGATCCGCCTCTCCGAGCTCATCGCCGACGTCGACGAGATCGCCGAGCTCGACATCAATCCGCTGCTGGCCGACGAGCAGGGCGTGATCGCGCTCGATGCACGCATCGTCGTGCGGCCTCCGGCGGCGCAGGAGCGGGCGGCGCGCTTCGCCAT
This sequence comes from Reyranella soli, assembly GCF_007992495.1. Classification (GTDB taxonomy): domain Bacteria; phylum Pseudomonadota; class Alphaproteobacteria; order Reyranellales; family Reyranellaceae; genus Reyranella; species Reyranella soli. The sequence goes on along the minus strand of NZ_BKAJ01000013.1, from coordinate 16,251 downwards.
AAAGCCCTATCCGGTCGAGCTCGAGACCGGGGTTGTGGACCGCGACGGCAAGAAGCTTTTCGTCCGTCCAATCCGGCCCGACGACGAGCCGCTGATCCAGGCCTTCTCGCGCCGGCTGACGCCCGAGGACATCCGCATGCGCTTCTTCGGGCCGATCCGCGAGATGTCGCACGAGTTGGCGGCACGACTCACTCAGATCGACTACGACCGCGAGATGGCTTTCCTGCTGCTCGACGGAAAGGACCTTTTAGGCGTCGGCCGGCTGGCCGCTGACCCGGGATTCGAGCAGGCCGAGTTCGCCCTGGTCGTGGCCTCCGACCGGCAGGGCCACGGCTACGGCACGTTGCTGCTGAACCACGTGATGCATTACGCCAAGGCGCGCGGCGTCAAACGCGTGGTGGGCCACGTGCTGCGCGAGAACCACAAGATGCTCGAGCTCACCAAGCGCCTGGGCTTCAAACGCGAGAGCGGGCGTGCCGGAGAGCCCGACATCCGCGTCGTGAAGCCCACGGCGTCATTGTAACTAATGTTTTGTCGACGCCTCTAAACTGAGGCAAAATAACGGCGACAGGCCAAGGCTTTAGAACCGACTGTTCAGATGGCGTCTAGGAAGAACAGAAGCAGGAAGGCGAACAGAAAGAGTCCGCAATTGCCGCCCGGCCTCGGTGAGCGCCTGAGGCAGCGATTCGACGGGCTGTTTGCGTGGCTTCACGCCCGCCGCTGGGTCGCCATCGTGGGTGGCGCGGTGCTGCTGTTCGGCGCCAGCCTGGTCGGCGGCTACTGGCTGGCCGAGCGGCTCGGAGCAGGCGACGGCGACCGCCTGGCAAGCGACACGCTCGAGGACATGAAGCGCGGATCGGCGACCGGACCTGCAGTCGGGCCGAAGTATGCGCGCATAGAAGATCTGCCCGACCTGCCAAAATACACCGAGGTCGAGCCGGGTCAGTCGTTGCCGACGCTGGAGGAGAAGCCGCGGCCCAAGGTGCAGCTCGCCGCCGCGGCATCGAGCGCTGAGACATGGCGGCGCAACGCCGTGCCGTTCCGCGACCTCAACAGCAAGCCGCTGGTCGCCGTCGTGATCGACGATGTCGGCCTGGATCGTCCGCGGTCGAAGCGTGCGTGGGAGCTGCCGGGGCCGCTCACCATGTCGTTCCTGCCCTATGCCAAGGACCTGCGCGAGCAAGCGAAGGCCGCGCGGGCTAAGGGGCATGAGCTGATGCTGCACCTGCCGATGGAGCCCAACGGTCGCAACGATCCTGGGCCCAACGCGCTGCTGGTCTCGCTGAGCGATGCCGAGTTGCGTCAGCGCACGACGGCCGCCCTCGACAGCTTCGATGGCTTCGCCGGCGTGAACAACCACATGGGCAGCCGCTTCACCGCCTTCAAACCAGGCATGGAGACCGTGCTGCGTCAGCTCAAGGGCCGCGGATTGATGTTCCTCGACTCGCGGACCAGCGCGCAATCAGTGGGCGACCAGCTCGCCCAGGAGATGGGCGTGCCGTCGATCGTGCGGCACGTCTTCCTCGACGACGAGGAGACGCTCGACGCGGTGCGCAAGAAGCTCGCCGAGGCCGAGGCAATCGCCCGCCGTCAGGGCTTCGTCGTGGTGATCGGCCATCCTCACGAAGTAACTCTGCAGGCACTCGGCGAATGGTTACCCGGCGTGCAGGGCAAAGGCATGGCGCTCGCGCCAGCTACAGCCGTGCTGCGAAAGAGAAACGGCTGGGAGTAAGTCCTCTTCTGGACCGCGCGCTTCCAGCGCGCCCATGATCATGAGCGCGCTGGAAGCGCGCGGTCCAGAAGAGTGGAGGAAATCAAAGTGCGTTACGCCAAGAAGGCGATGATCGTGGCTCCGCAGCCGGAGCCGACTGAAGCAGGCGCCGATGTCTTGCGCGAAGGCGGCAACGCGGTCGATGCCGGCATCGCCTGCGCCCTGGTGCAGGGCGTCGTCGATCCGATGATGTGCGGCATCGCCGGTTTCGGCTCGTGCGGCATCTACATGCCGGGCAAGAAGTTCCACGGCTACATCGACGCCCATGCCCCGGCGCCGCTCGGCGCGCGGCCCGACATGTGGGCCAACCTGATCGAGAGCGAGGCGCGCGACGGCTACGGCTTCATTCTGAAGGGCAGGGTGAACGACATCGGCTACAAGTCGATCTGCGCACCGGCGAACCTGAAAATGTACTACGAGGCGCACAAGGAGCACGGCAGCCTGCCGTGGTCGCGCATCGTCGAGCCCGCCATTGCCTGGGCCGAGCGTGGCTGGACCGTGCGGCCGCACGTCCACTACTGGTGGTCCGACGACGGCGCCTTTGGCCGCGCTCCCAACCACGAGCGCACCGGTTTCACGCCGGCCGCCCGCGCTCTCTTCTGCCGCGCCGACGGCAGCCCCAAGCGCGTCGGCGACCGTGTGGTCAATCGCGACTACGGCCAGGTGCTGCGCACCATCGCCAAGGACGGCGCCGATGCCTTCTATTCGGGCGAGATCGGCCGGGCGATCGCCGAGGACATGAAGAAGAACGACGCGCTGCTTTCCATCGAGGACCTGAAGGCGTGGAAGCCGGTGCGCAATCCGCCCCTGTGGGGCGACTATCGCGGCTATCGCGTCTCGACCAACCAGCCGCCGGGTGGCGGCGTCATGCTGCTCGAGATGCTGAACATCCTGGAGAACTTCGATCTCGCCGGCCTGGAGCACAATTCCACGGAGTACCTGCGCGTCGTCAGCGAGGCCATGAAGCGCGCCACCATCGACAAGGATGCCCATGTCGGCGACCCGAAGTTCGTCGACGTGCCGGTCGAGCGGCTGATCTCCAAGTCCTACGCCAAGACCATGGCCGGAGAGATCATGCGTGGCGTCAAGGCCGAGGTGCCGCGCTTCAACTCGGGCGCGGTCTCCAAGGACACCACGCACATCTCCGTCCTCGACAAGGACGGCAACTGCTTCACCATGACCCATTCGCTCGGCATGCCGTCGGGCGTGGTCACGGCCGGCCTGGGCTTCATGTACAACGGCTGCATGGGCGTGTTCGATCCGCGGCCTGACCGCGCGGGGTCGATCGCACCGGGCAAGGCGCGCTTCAGCTCGGTCGTGCCCTCGATCATCTTCAAGGACGGCAAGCCGCACCTGATCATCGGCGCGCCCGGCGCGACCCAGATCGCCATGGGCGTGCTGCACGTCGTGCTGAATGCGCTCGACTTCGACATGACCATGGTCGAGGCGGTGAGCGCGCCGCGCTTCTCGGCGACGTCCGATACGATCGACGTCTCCAACCGCATCCAGTTCAGGGTCGAGCGCGAGCTGCAGGGATTGGGCTATCCGGTGGTGCGGAGTCCCTACACCTTCGGCTTCGCCGCCGTGCATGGCATCCGGGTGCACGACGATGGTCTCGATGGCGGGGCCGACCCCGGCCATGACGGCGTGGTGATTGCCGTCTGACGCGACAGGAGCAGACGCATGAGCACGCGCGACATGACGCAATGGGAGACCGCGATCTGCAAGGTCGTGAGCAGGGACGGCGAGGAGGAGATCGTGGTCCGCGGCCATCGCCTCAGCGAGCTGATCGGCCGCTGCTCCTTCGCCGAGACGATGTTCCTGATGCTGCAGGGCCGGCTGCCGACGCCGGGCCAGGCGCGCGTGCTGGATGCGCTGCTGGTCGCCTCGATCGAGCACGGCATCGCGCCGCCTTCGATGATCAGCCGCTGCTTTGCGTCGTACGGCACATCGATCCAGGCGGCGGTGGGCAGCGGCATCGCCGCCTTCGGCGATCGCATGGGCGGCCTTGGCGAGCAACTGGCGCGGCTGATGGCCGGGCACCTCGTGCCGTTGGGCGATCCGGCGACGATCGGCGAGGAGCAATTGCACGCCGTCGCCGGGGCCATCGTCGATGGCGCGCGGCGAGAGGGAAGTCGTGTTCCGGGTTACGGCATTCCATTGCACGGCGCCGATCCGCGCGCGCCCAGACTGCTGGCGGTGGCGCGTGAGCACGGCATCCATGGCGCCTATTGCCGATTGGCCGAATTGATCGAGGCCGAGCTCGCCGCGGCACGCGGCGGCAGGGCCGTGCCGATGAATCTCGACGGCGTTGGGGCGGCGATCGCACTCGATCTCGGCTTCGACTGGCGCGCGACACGCCTGTTCCTGCTGACGGCGCGCAGCGTCAGCATGGGGGCGCACTTCCTCGAGGAGCAGGCACAGGATACGACTTGGCGCCATCTCCGGGCCGACCAGATCACCTATGTCGGCGCCGAGCCGGACCAGAAATAGGGCTGTGCTACAGGCCCGTTACGTGTGGTAATTGCCACATATCGACGGCCTGGCCGGGCCTAGCTTCCCCGCAGTTTTTTTGCGTTCAGGGGAGGCGTTCATGCCGGTCATGGATGCGAGCCGCACCGTCCCGTCGGCTGCCAAGGGCAGCGAGAGGAAGCGCTGGCGGACTCTGCAGAAACGCATCGAGCGGGCACGCGATCTGCGCCGCGCGGGCAATCAGGCCGAACAGGCCATGTGGGAGCTGCTGTGCACCCGGCCGCTCGGCGGAGCGCGCTTCCGGCGTATGCAGCCGATCGGGCCTTTCCTGGCGGCCTTCGTCTGCACGACGAAGAAGCTGGTGATCGAGATCGACGGCGAGGATGATGCCGGGCGGACGCAGTCCATGCAGCAGCTCGGCTGGCGAGTGGCTCGCTTCTCAGCGAAGGACGTGCTCGACGATCCCGAAGAGGCTTGGCGGGAGATCTTCCGGCTGCTGCAGGGCCCTTCGAGCGCCGAGGCCGAATCGTAGCTGTCACCCCGAGCGTAGCGAGAGGCCTTTGAGCCGCAGGAAAGGTCCCTCGCTTCGCTCGGGATGACAGTGGGCCTGTTTCCGGCATCGGTGATGCCGGATACTAAACCGGCATCGTCCGCTTCTGGTGCGCCCGGCCGATCTTGGCCACTTCGGGATTGTGCCCCGAGATGATGCGCACACCCTCATCGAGGCTGGCCGCGATCTTCTCGGCCGGGGCGCCTTCCAGGAAGGCGAGCTTGTTCCACTTGCAGGCGGAGAAGACGCGGGCGCGCGCCCGTTCCATTTCCGGCGGGTAAGGACGGCGCTGCAGGCTGGTGTAGCCCAGTGACAGGCCAAGATCGCCCGGTCCCAGCTCGGCAAACCCCAATCCAGGCACTGCCAAAATCTCCTCGCAATGCTCGACGCCGGGCGGACTTTCGATCTTTACACCGAGCAGAAGCTCGCCTTGCGGATTGAGCGGCCATGGCTCGCAGCGGGCGAAATACTCTTGTTGATCAATGCCCCAGACAGGAGCCGCTGTCGGCTCCGAGCCGCGGCCACGGCTGCCGATACCGATTTTGTCGACGCCTGCTTTGTGATGCGGGAAGCGGCAGGCGCGGACGAACTCCTTCACGGCGTCGGCCGATTCCGCTTGGCAGAGCAGGATGCCATGCACGCCGCGTCCCAGGATCTGGCGGAACTGCCAGGCGTTGTAGGCCACATTCGGCCCGTCGATGCCGTTGACCGGCGCCTCGACGATGATGGTCGGTGTGCGATGGCCGGAGTTGGTCGGACCGCCATCGACCAGGCCGCGCATGTAGTCCGACAAGCCCTTCATGTCGAAGTCGCCGTGCTCCATGCCGACATTGATGTAGTCGGCCCAGGTCTTGGCGTCCTGGCGGCCCTGCTCGTAGGTCAGGACATGACCGGTATGGGGGCCGTCGTAATAGAGCGCCTGGTCGGCTTCCAGGAGCTCGATGGCGCGGTTGATGCGTTTCGCCATTTGGCTTTCCTCCGTTTTCTTGGAGTGAGCATAGCCCTAGAGTTCCGGCAAAAGGGAGGAAACCATGAAGACCCTTGGCCGCCGCGGGATCCTGGCGGCGGCTGCGGCATTGGCCGCTTCGCCCGCTGCGCTCGGCCAGGCTGGCTTTCCCGACCGCGCCATCCGGTTCGTGGGCGGCTTCCCGCCGGGCGGACCGGCCGACCTTTCGGCCCGCATGCTGGCGCAGAGCCTCAGCGAGATCCTGGGCCAGCAGGTGGTGGTTGAGAACAAGTCGGGCGCCGCCGGCAACATCGCCTCGCTGATGGTGGCCGAGGCCAAGCCCGACGGCTACACGCTGCTGGTGGGCACCTCGATCATGAGCATCGTGCCCTCGGTGTACGACAAGCTGCCTTACGATCCCTACAATAGCTTCGTCGCCGTCGCCCACTTCACCACGATTCCGATGGTCATCGTCGTGCCGGCCGATGGTCCCAAGACCCTGCAGGAATTGATCGCGCTCCTGAAGAAGGAGCCGGGCAAATCCTACGGCACGCCCGGCAACGGCAGCCTGATCCACATGGGCAGCCTGCTGTTCTCCCAGCGCATTGGCGCGGAAACGCTGCATGTACCCTATCGCGGCTCGGCGCCGGCCATGCAGGACACCTTGGCCGGCCGCCACGCCTTCCAGATCGACACGCTGGGCAGCAGCAAGGGCTTCATCGATGGTGGTCGATTGCGCATCCTCGCCGTGTGCGCCGACCAGCGCCTGGCGGCGCTGCCGGACGTGCCGACGGTCAAGGAGATCACCGGCTTTCCGCTGGACGTCGTCACCTGGTACCTGATCTTCGCGCCGGCCGGCACGCCGCAGCCGATCATCGACAAGCTCAACACCGACATCAATCAGGCGATCAAGTCGCCCGCCATCGTCGACAAGGCCAAGGGGCTGGGCATGGAAATGGTCCAATCGACGCCGGCCTCGTCGAAGAAATTCTATGAAGAACAGATCGCCAAGTGGGCGCCGATCGTGAAGGCGTCTGGCGCCAAGGTGGAGTAGGGGGCAAACGATGAGTCTCACGCGACGTACCGCACTCGCCGGCCTGGCGGCGGCGACGCTTCCGGGCAGCGCCTTTGCCCAGGCCAACTATCCCGACAAGCCGATCCGCATGATCATCGCCTTTGCCGCCGGCGGTCCGACCGACATCGTCGGCCGCATGCTGGCGCCGCGCCTGAGCGAGATTTTGGGCCAGCAGGTCGTGGTCGAGAACAAGCCCGGCGCCACCGGCAATATCGGCACCGCCATGGTCGCCGACGCCAAGCCCGACGGCTACACGATCCTGTTCAGCGCCTCGACCATGGCGATGGCGCCGGCGCTCTACGGCAAGCTGGTCGGCTACGATCCGATGAACGGCTTCGACGGCATTGCCTATGTCGCGAGCGTGCCCCTGATCGTCGTGGTGCCGATGGACGGCGCCAAGTCGATCGGCGAGCTCGCCGACATGCTGAAGAAGGAGAAGGGGAAGTACTCCTACCCGTCGTCCGGCAACGGCGGGATGATCCATCTCGCGGGCTACCTGTTCGTCGAGAAAGTGGGCGGCGAGGCGCTGCACGTGCCCTATCGCGGCTCGGCGCCCGGCATGGTCGACCTGATCGCCGGCCGCCACGCCTTCCAGATGGACACGCTCGGCACCAGCAAGGGCTTCATCGAAGGCGGCAAGGTGCGGGTGCTGGCAGTCGCGGCCGACAAGCGCCTGCCGCAGCTGCCCGACGTGCCGACCGTGCAGGAGGCGCTGGGCTTCCCATTCTCGATCAATACCTGGTACGCCGCCTACGCCCCCAAGGGCACGCCACGCCCGATCGTCGACAAGCTCAACGCCGCCTTCAACAAGGTGCTGAAGGAGCCCGAGGTGAAGAAGTGGGCGGATGACCGCGCCATCGAGCTCATCCAGGATTCAACGCCGGCCTCGGCCAAGAAGTTCTATGACGACCAGATGACGTTCTGGGATCCCATCATCAAGCAGTCGGGGGCGAAGCCGGAGTAGGGGGCCACACGCTCTCTCATTCTCCTCCCCCGTCAAACGGGGGAGGCCGGGAGGGGGAAGGCCACGCAAAAAATGCATGCCTATGAGCCGATCTGATCTGAAACGATCGACATCAAGACTGGGGCTTTCCCCCTCCGCCCGCGATTACGCGGGCACCTCCCCCGAAGACGGGGGAGGTGAAGAGGACGGAGGCCTCTTCGCACAACGAGGAGCATCCAATGATCAAGTTCTACTACAACCTCGCCCCCAACCCGACCAAGGTCGCGCTGTGCCTCGAGGAGATGGGGCTGAAGTACGAGCTGGTGCCGGTCGACACCCGCAAAGGCGAGCAGCACACGGCTGAGTTCCTGGCGATCAACCCGAACGCCAAGGTGCCGGCCATCGTCGACGACGGCGTCACCGTCTTCGACAGCAACGCCATCCTGCTCTACCTCGCGGAGAAGACCGGCCAGTTCCTGCCCGGCACGTCGCTCAAGGCGCGCGGCGAGATGCTGTCGTGGCTGATGTTCGTGGCTTCGGGCATCGGACCCTATTCGGGACAGGCGGTGCATTTCCGCGCCTACGCGCCCAAGCAGAACGACTACGCCGTCACACGCTACACCTTCGAGGCCGAGCGCCACTGGAAGATCCTCGAGGATCGGCTTGGCAAGCATCGCTACATCTGCGGCGAGGCCTACACCATCGTCGACATGGCGGTATGGGGCTGGTCGCGCCTGATCCCCAATGTGATCGGCCAGGAGGCGGCGGCGAAGCTGCCCAACCTGCAGCGCCATCTCGCCGAGATTAGCGCACGGCCCGCGGCAGTGCGGGCGCTGGCGCTGAAGGAGAAGCACAGCTTCAAGACCGACATGGACGAGACGGCGCGGCTCTCGATGTTCCCGCACCTGAAGGTCGCCTGACAGGAAGCGCTCGACGTCGTCGACCTGGGCACGGCCTTCGCGCTGGTGGCCGAGGTCGACGGCGAGGTCTGCGCTATTGCATCGGCTCCATTGGTCTTGCCGCAATTGTCGGCTATCTTTGCGGATCACCACAGCGGTCCCGACATGTCGAACCCGCGCATTAGTTCAATTCCCAACGTCATGATGGGTAAGCCTTGCATCAAGGGTACCCGCATCACGGTCGAACTCGTCCTGCGCAAGCTTGGTGCGGGACGTTCCTTTGCGGATTTGCTCGAAGCGTATCCCCAGCTGACAGAGGACGATCTGCGGGCCGCGCTGGCTTTCGCGGCCGACTACCTGGAGCATGAGACTGTCATTGCTGCCGAGTGATGCGCTTTCTCGCTGACGAGAATGTTTCGCGGCAGGTTGTCGAAAGACTTCGAGCTGATGGCCATGAGGTGATCTCTGTGGCGCAATCCAACCGGGGAGCGTCAGACAAGCAGATAGTTGAGATCGCCAATGCGGACGGCCGCGTCCTGATCACGGAAGATCGAGACTTTGGCGAACTTGCCGTTCGTCAACGACTTGGCATCGCCGGAGTGATGCTCCTGGAGCTGGACCGCCTGACGAACAGCGCCGAAGCAGATCGTGTCGCAGACGTCGTATCCAGGCATGCCGACAAATTGCTAGGCAGTTTGGTTGTGATTGAGCCCGCCAGAGTGCGCCTCCGGCCGTTGGAATAGACTTCGCAGCGCTTTACGTCCGGGAACCCGGCGCGGTACTTTCGCGGCCCTAGAAGGAGTCCCCGATGGACCTGACGTTCGGCAAGGAAGAACTGGCCTTCCAGCAGGAAGTGCGCGACTGGCTGAAGGAGAACCTGACGCCCGAGATCGTGGGCGAGATCAAGGTCGGCCGGAACGCCTACATGCCCAAGGAGCGGCTGGTCGACTGGCAGAAGCGCCTGGCCAGGAAGGGCTGGCTGTGCACCGGCTGGCCCAAGGAATTCGGCGGCCCGGGCTTCACGACGACGCAGAAGTACATCTTCGAGATGGAGATGGCGCGCGCCGGTGCGCCTGGCACCTCGCCGTTCGGTCCCAAGATGTGCGCGCCGGTGATCATGAAATACGGCTCGGCCGAGCAGAAGGCCAGGCACCTGCCGCCGATGCTCAATTCCGACCTGATCTGGTGCCAGGGCTATTCCGAGCCCGGCTCGGGTTCCGACCTTGCCAGCCTGCGCACCAAGGCAGTGCGCGAGGGCGACTTCTATATCGTCAACGGCCAGAAGACCTGGACGACCCTGGCGCAGACTGCCGACTGGATCTTCTGCCTGGTGCGCACGTCGAACGAGGGCAAGCCGCAGGAGGGTATCTCCTTCCTGCTGATCGACATGAAGACGCCCGGCATCTCGGTCGAGCCGATCATCACCGCCGACGGCAACCGTGCCGGCACGCAGGAAGTGAACTCGGTGTTCTTCACCGACGTCAAGGTACCGGTCGAGAACCGGGTCGGCGAGGAGAACAAGGGCTGGACCTACGCCAAGTACCTGCTCGAGTTCGAACGCGGCGGCAATCCGTACAGTCCGCGCCTGCGCTCGGCCTTCGACCGGCTGAAGCGGCTGTCGCAGGCAATGCCGGACGGCGAGGACTCGATCATGGCCGACGTCTCCTGGCGCGAGAAGCTTGCGCGCATGGACATCGAGATCTCGGGCCTCGAGATGTTCGAGCAGGAGTTCTATTCGAAGCTGGCCTCGGGCCAGAACCCGGGCCCGCTTTCCTCGATGATCAAGCTGCGTGGGACCGAGGTCATGCAGCAGGTGCAGGAGTCGGCAGTCGAGGCCGCGGGCTACTACGCCCAGCCGTTCCCCGAGCAGCGCGCCTGGAACGCCAATGTCGAGCCGATCGGGCCGGAAGGCGCCGACGTGCTGGCGCCGCGCTACTTCAACGGGCGCAAGATGACGATCTACGGCGGCTCGTCGGAAGTGCAGCGCGGGATCATGTCGAAGGTCATGCTCGGCCTTTAGGCCGTGCATGACCCCGAGCGTGGCCGAGGGGTCTTCTCTTCCGCTGACGCAATGAAGATAAGGTCCCTCCGCTACGCGCCTTCGGCGCTCCGGTCGGGATGACGGGAGTGGAAAATGGACTTGGCGTTCAACAAAGAAGAACTCGCCTTCCAGAAGGAAGTGCGCGACTGGATCACGGCCAACATGCCGCCGGAGGTGGCCGAGGAGAGCCGGCGCAGCCGCACCAGCCACGTCTCCAAGGAACGGCTGCTGCAGTGGCAGAAGAAGCTCGCGGGCAAGGGCTGGCTCTGCCCCAACTGGCCACAGGAGTTCGGCGGCACGGGCTGGAACTCGACGCAGAAGTTCATCTTCGAGATGGAGATGGCGCGGGCCGATTCGCCCTATCTTTCCTCGTTCAGCATCAAGATGGTGGCGCCCGTGCTGATGAAGTACGGCAGCGAGGCGCAGAAGAAGCGGTTCCTGCCCAAGATCGCCGCGGCTGAGGAGCTGTGGTGCCAGGGTTATTCAGAGCCGGGCTCGGGTTCCGATTTGGCGTCCTTGCGCACCAAGGCGGAGCGGCAGGGTGACCATTACATCGTCAACGGCCAGAAGATCTGGACCACCAACGCCCATTTCGCCGACTGGATCTTCTGCCTGGTCAGGACCTCCAACGAGGGCAAGCGCCAGGAGGGCATTTCCTTCCTGCTGATCGACATGAAATCGCCCGGCATCCGCATCGATCCGATCTACCTGGTCGACGGCACGCGCACGCCGATGCGCCACGAGGTCAATCAGGTCTTCTTCACCGACGTGAAGGTGCCGGTCGAGAACCGGGTGGGCGAGGAGAACAAGGGCTGGACCTACGCCAAGTACCTGCTCGAGTTCGAGCGCGGCGGCCAGGCTCACGGGCCGCGCCTGCGCAAGGCGTTCCGCCATCTGCAGACGCTGTCCAAGAGCCAGATGGACGAGGGCGAGCCACTGTCGCTCGATCCGCAGTGGCGCGAGAAGATGGCGGCGCTCGAGATGGAGATCGATGCCATCGAGATGAATGAGCTGATGTTTTACTCCAGCCTCAAGACCGGCGACGCGCCCGGCAACATGGCATCGATCGTCAAGATGCGCGGCACCGAGGTCGGGCAGAAGATCACCGAGCTCGCCGTTGAGGCGGTCGGCTGGTACGGCGTGCCCTTCACCGAGCTCAGGAACTACGACAGCAACATCGTCCCGGTCGGCGGCGAGTATGTCGACGACGTGGCGCCGCGCTACTTCAACAACCGCAAGACCACGATCTATGGCGGCTCGTCCGAGGTGCAGCGCAACGTGCTGGCCAAGGCGATGCTGGGACTATGAGAGCTTGTACTGCCTCTGAAAGAACGCCGAATGCAGACCGCCCTGGGGCGGTCTGGCCGCGATGTGTTGGGTGACCTGAGAATTCCTGGAACTGTTTCCAGCGACCATCAGCATGACGCGATTTACCGGAATGGTCATGAGCGTCTCGCGCTTCAGCAGTTCGTCGAGAATGTCCTCAGGCTCGCCCTCGGGAACGGCAATCCAATATCTCAGGGCTTTGAACATGCTCTGCGTTTCGGGGCCGTATGCCTTGTAGTCGCCGGCAACGTAATGCGTCCCTAGAGTTTCGATCCTGGCGATGCAGATCGGTTCTCCCTCGCTGTCCGGATCTTCCGCGCTGTGATCGGTATGCAGGCCGTGCGGTTGGGGAACCGTGAATTTTCCGTACGCGCAATGGCCTTTGCGGTAGCGCGCCGACGGGACGAGTACGCTCATCATCTCATCGACATCGTCATTATAGAGGCGCACATAGTTCGCCATCGTGTCGGGCGTACCGTTGGCGAATGTCTCTAGAAGCCAGCTGTCATTGACATATACCGTTTTGACATCGTCGAAGTGCTTGGCATGCTCATGGATCTCATTCGTTGCGGCCTCGCGAAATCGGGCAATCGGCAGGGGCAGGCGGGTATGCGCTTCGCGGTCGTTGAAATTCGCATGCAGGCGTTCCATGACCGACCACTGGTCGGAAGAGAGCTGCACCGGCTCCAGGATTTTCAGTCTGGCTGGTAACGCGGCCCATGCCTGACGAAGAGCTGTCATGACCGTCACTCTATTTGCGTCATCTTGGAGGGCGTTTGAATGCACTACAACCGGCTCGGCCGCAGCGGCCTGAAAGTTTCCGAGGTCTGCCTCGGCACCATGACCTTCGGCAACGGCGCCGACGAGGCCGAAGCGGCGCGCATGGTCCATGCCGCGTTCGATGCAGGCGTGAACTTCTTCGACACCGCCGACGCCTACGTTAACGGCGTCTCGGAAGCGATGCTGGGCAAGGCGCTGAAGGGCCGGCGGCCGGACGCCGTCGTGGCCTCCAAGGTATTCAACCCCATGGGCGGACGGCCCAACGATTCGGGCATGTCGCGGCTGCATATCATGCAGGCGGTCGAGGCCAGCCTGAAGCGGCTGCAGACCGACTACATCGACATCTATTTCATCCATCACGTCGACATCCAGACGCCGCTCGAAGAGATGCTGCGCGCCTTCGACGACCTCGTGCGCCAGGGCAAGATCCTCTACACGGCCTGCTCCAATTACGAGGCGTGGCGGCTGATGGAGGCGCTGTGGCTCGCCGAGACACGCGGCTGGACAGGATTCGCGGCGTACCAGCCGCAATACAGCCTGGTGGTGCGCGACATCGACGAGGAGATCGTGCCGGCCTGCGAAGCCAAGGGGCTGGGCGTCGTCGCCTGGTCGCCGCTGGCCTCGGGTTATCTCGCGGGCAAGTACAAGCCGGGCGACCTCAAGGCTCAGGGAACGCGGTCGGCCGAGGGTTGGGGCTTCCAGGGCCGCTTCTTCGCGCCCAATCACGCCGAGATCCTGCAGGCGCTGCTCGATACGGCGCGCGATATCAACCGCTCGCCGGCCCAGACGGCGCTGCGCTGGGTGATGGACCAGCCCTTCATGACCAGTGCGATCGTGGGCGCGCGCAATGCGCAGCAGCTTGGCGAGACGCTGGCTGCCGGCGGCTGGCGCCTGCCAGAGGAGGCGAGGGCCCGGCTCGACAAGGTGTCCGCGCAGCCGCATCGCTATCCGCGGGCATTCGAAGAGTCCATGGTCGATCGCCGCAACAGCGCGGTGAAGATGCCGTCGCTGAAGAAGTAGAAAGGTCGATGCCGACCTCGATTTGGTACGGTGACAGCACTGCTTGCACGTCGGTCAGCGACACAGGCCGTGGTATGACCGAGGCGGTGACACCTAGATATGGCCGCTGCTGGAGCGCCAAAAGTCGCAATAAACGAACCCGGCTTGGCCAGCAGGCGCTGTATTGACTAAAGTTATTGACGAGAACGGCGGTTTTCATTAAAGTGCGAGCGTCTGTCGCTCTATGCATCGTTTATCCAACCGTTAGCCAGACCGCTCCCGCCTGGAGCCGGACAAGATGGACTCCAAGGATGCAGTTAAGCTGGAGGGGCAGCAAAAAATGCAGAAAATGCAAGAAAAAGCAAAAGCGGCGTTGATTCAATGAATTAGCGGGCGGGCGGCCAACCTGCAAAAATTGGCAGAAAATGCAAAAATTCACAGCAAGGCGCCTGCACTGCATGCACCCCTCCGGCAAAGCCGAGAGGCGGGCTGCGTGCGCTGGCGCATACGGCACCTTGCTGTCAAAGCCACTGTCACGAGCTATCAGCGTGGAAAGACGATGACGTTTCAGCCGAAGGTCGGCTCGCTGAAGGAACGCTTCAGCGCACTGCGCACGCTGAGACCCTTCATTGCGATGGTCTGGCGGGCCAGTCCCGCCCTGATGGCCACGTCGCTGCTGATGCGGCTTGTCCGTGCGCTGATACCCGTGGCGGCGCTCTTTATCGGCAAGCTGATCATCGACGACGTCGTGCAGCTGGTGCAGATGCCCGAGCGGCCGACCACGCTGGAGGGCTGGCTGGCGAGCGGCCATCTGAACTGGCTGGCGACGCTGCTCGGCGCCGAATTCGCCCTTGCCGTCCTCTCGGACGTGCTGATCCGCATCGTCTCCCTGGTCGACGGTCTCCTGTCGGAGATGGTGACGAACAGCTCGAGCGTCAGACTCATGGAGCATGCCGCGTCGCTCGACCTCGAGGACTTCGAGGATGCCGAGTTCCAGGACCAGCTCGAGCGGGCGAGGCGGCAAACAAGCGGGCGGCTGACCCTGATGGCGCTGCTGCTCGCCCAGGCTCAGGCCCTGGTTACGGTGGCGACGTTCGCGGCCGGTCTGCTGCTCTACGCCCCTTGGCTGATCGTGCTGCTGCTGGTGGCGTTGCTGCCGGTGTTCCTGGGCGAGCAGCATTTCAACGCGCGGAGCTACTCCCTGGACTTTGGCCGCACGCCGGAACGACGTGAGCTCGACTACGTGCGCCAGACGGCGGCCAGCGTGGAGACGGCCAAGGAAGTGAAGATCTTCGGCCTGAACCGTTGGCTGATCGATCATTACCGGCGGCTGGCCGACAGCTTCTACGCCGCCAATCGCCGGCTGGCGCTGAAGCGCGCCGGCTGGGGCAGCCTGTTCGCCGCCATCGGCACGGTCGGCTACTACCTCGCCTATGCCTACATCGTCTGGCGCACCCTGGGCGGTGTCTTCTCGATCGGCGATCTCACCTTCCTCGCGGGCTCCTTCGCCCGGCTGCGCGGCCTGCTGGAACAGTTGCTGACGACCTTCTCGACCATGGCGGCACAGGCGCTCTACCTCAACGACCTGTTCTCCTTCTTTGACATGCGGCCGGAGATCCTGTCGCCGGCCAATGCGCGGCCGTTCCCCAAGCCGATCCGCGAGGGTTTCGTCTTCGAGGATGTCGGCTTCATCTATCCCGGCGCCGAGCGCTGGGCGGTGCGGCACCTCAGCTTCACCCTCAAGGCGGGCGAAGTCGTGGCGCTGGTTGGCGAGAACGGCGCCGGCAAGACGACGCTGGTGAAGCTGCTGACGCGGCTCTACGACCCGGACGAGGGACGCATCCTGCTCGACGGTCACGACCTTCGCGAATACGACCTCGACCAGCTGCGCGGCAGCATGGGCGTCATCTTCCAGGATTTCGTGCGCTACAATTTCACCGCCCGCGACAACATCGCGGTCGGCCGCGTTTCCGCCCAGCACGACCAGGCGCGCATCGAACGGGCGGCGCGCTCGAGCCAGGCCGACGAGGTCATCGCCGGATTGGCCGCGGGCTACGACCAGCGCATCGGCAAGCGCTTCAAGAACGGCGTCGAGCTGTCGGGCGGCGAATGGCAGAAGATCGCCATCGCGCGGGCCTACATGCGCGAGGCGGAGGTCCTGATCCTCGACGAGCCGACGGCGGCGCTCGATGCACGCGCCGAGTTCGAGGTCTTCCAGCGCTTCAAGGAGCTGAGCCGCGGCAAGACCGCCGTGCTGATCTCGCACCGCTTCTCCAGCGTGCGCATGGCCGACCGCATCTTCGTCCTGGCCGACGGCAAGCTCGAAGCCGCCGGCACGCACGAGGAGCTGGTGGCGAAGCCTGGGCTCTATTCGGAGCTGTTCGAGCTACAGGCGGCTGGGTATCGGTGACTGGGAGCGCGGGCCTCTGGCCCGCATCATGATCATGAG
>NZ_BKAJ01000012.1 GCF_007992495.1 Reyranella soli | reverse complement strand
GGCCCGCGCTCCCAAAGACTAACCCGCCACCACCGGCTCGCCGACGATCTGCGTGCGGTGCATCAGGCGGCGCAGGCTCTCGTCGAAGGCGTCGCGGCGGTGCATGACGCAGCGATTGTCCCATATCACCAGGTCGCCGGCGCGCCACTTCTGGTACCAGGCGAAGTGATGCTGGGTGGCGTGGGCCCATACCGCGTCCAGCAGGGCCTCGCTCTCCTCGACCGGCAGGCCATGAACGTAGGCGCCAGGCCGACGGCCGAGGAACAGCGCCTTGCGCTTGCTCACGGGATGCAGGCGGACGAGGGGATGCACCGCGCCCGGCGTGCGGCGCACGTCGAGGGTGCGCTGGAAGCCCTTGCGCAGCTCGCCGGCCGAGTTGCGGCTCGAATCGTGGATGCAGGTGCGGCCCTCGACGGCGCGCTTCAACTCCGATGGCAATGTCTCATAGGCCGTGTACATGTTGAGGAAGCCGGTGTTGCCGCCATCGGACGGCACTTCCAGCGCGTAGAGCAGTGAGGCGCGCGGCGGCAGGAGGTTGTAGGACATGCCGGTATGCCAGACGAGCTCGTAGCTCCCCAGTCCGCCGACCGGCTTGCCGTCCTTCACGACGCTCGAGATCACCGTCACCCAGTCCTGGGCATCCTTCTCCAGGCCCGAATCGGTGCGGTCGAAGTTCGCGGCGGCGACCGGCACGCGGTCGAGCTCGCCGAAGCGGGCGCTGAACCGCATCAGCATGCGATCGTCGATGCGCTGCCCCGAGAAGCGCAGCACCAGGTGATCGCTCCACGCCCGCGCGATGCGCTCGAACGCGCCCTCGCTGACCGGCTTGGACAGGTCGACGCCATGCACATCGGCGCCCAGCGCGCCGCCGGTCGGCTGGATCCAGACTTCGCTCATGGTTTTCTCCACACCTCTGGGGAGTTTGCCACGAAACAATCACGCCATGCATCCAATCGCCGCGCCAAGCGTTGATGCATGGAGATCATGCCTGCCCACTGCGCAACTCGTGCCTTCTGGCCCTTTGAGGTCGGCGAAACGGCATGGTTGGCGTGTTTGGTGGCGCTCGCCGCGCTGCTCGCGATGGCGCCCGGCGGGTCGGCCGAGGCACGGACGGCAAAAATCGCCCTCGTCGTCAGCGGAGACGAGCAGATGCAGGCCGACCTCAAGGAACTGGTCGAGCGTTTCGAGAAAGACCAGCCGCTGAGCGGCGACAGCCTCGGCCTGTTGCAAGGCGCACAGGCGGCGGCGGCCAGGATCAATACCGCACTGCGCTCTCGCGGCTACTATGACGCCACGATAAAGGCCACGGTCGATGGCCGACCGATCGCCGAACCCGGCGCGCTGGACGCAATCGATGCGCGGCCGGACAACGAGCCGATCTCCTTCGCCTTCGACATCGCGACCGGCCCGCGCTATCGCGTGGCCGACGTGGCGATCCGCCCGCCGAACGCCCAGACGTCGTTGCCCGGGATCGACCGCGCCAAGCTCGGCCTGTCGCCGGGCGATCCCGCCGACGCAGCGGCCATCCTCGAGGCGCAGGACAAGTTGATCGCCGAGCTGCGCAAGCAGGGCTATGCGCTGGCCAGCATCAAGCGCGATGTCGTGGTCAACCACGCCACGCGCGAGGCCACGGTGACGTTCGTCGCCGAGACTGGCCCGCTTGCTCGCATGGGACCGGTGCGCTTCTCGGGCTCCGACAAGGTCGACATGGTCTGGCTGCAGCGCCGCGTGCCCTTCAAGGAAGGCGACCCTTACGACCCGGCCAAGGTCGAGGCGATGCGCGGGAAGCTCACCTCGCTCGGCGTGTTCAATGCGGTACGCATAAAGCCCGCGGCCACGCTTGACGCCAACGGCGAGCTGCCGTTCGACGTCGAATTGACCGACCGGCTGTCGCGCTCGATCGGCTTCGGCGTCTCCTACGAAACCCAGCTCGGCTTTGCGGTCTCGGGGTTCTGGACCCATCGCAACCTGTTCGGCCAGGCCGAGAGCCTGCGGCTGACGGCCGAGCTCACGCATATCGGGCAGGGCTATGCGATCCTCGACACCGGCTTCGCCTTCCGTGCGGCCTTCCGCAAGCCCGACTGGTGGCTCGCCGGCCAGGATGCCCGGCTGGAGGCCGCCGGGCTGCGCGAGGTGCTCGATGCCTACACGCGCAACGCGGTGACGGCCTATGCCGGCTTCGACCGCGTCTTCTCGCCACGCTGGCGGGCGCAACTCGGCTTCGCCGGCGAGGCATCGCGCATCACCCGCAACGGCATCACCATGGACTACCAGCTGGTCGGCCTGCCGCTGTCGATCCTCTACAACCACGCCAACAGCGACCTCAATCCGACCGAGGGCTATCGCCTCGACCTCGACGTCACGCCCTGGGTCTACAGCCGGGACTTCTTCACCGTCATCCGCCTGACCGGCCGCTACTACTACGATTTCAGCGAGGATGGCCGCAGCGTGCTCGCCACGCGCGCCTCGCTCGGCAGCGAGCCCGCGATCAGCATCGGCGGCATTCCGCCCGACAAGTACTTTTATGCCGGCGGCGGCGGCTCGGTGCGCGGCTTCGTCTATCAATCCGCCGGCCCGCGCGACGCCTTCAACAATCCGCTGGGCGGCGCCAGCGTCGTCGAGACGAGCGTCGAGTTCCGCCAGCGCATCGGCAAGTCGTGGGGCGCCGTGGCGTTCGTCGATGCCGGCAGCGCCTATCCGTATTTCTTCCCCGACGTCTCGCTGTTCGCCCCGCGCGTCGGCGCCGGCGTCGGCGCCCGCTACTACACCGACTTCGGGCCGGTGCGGGTCGATGTCGGCTTCCCGCTGAACCGCCGAGAAGGCGATCCGGCGTTCGGCGTCTATGTCAGCCTGGGCCAGGCCTTCTGATGCGGGCGCGCAGGATCCTGGCGATCGCCGCAGCGGGCCTGGTCGGTCTTCTCGTCATCCTGTTCGGCGCCTTGCAGACTGCGCCCGGTCAAAGTGCCGTGGTCGGGTTGATCTCGAGAGTCGCATCAGGACCGGACGGCGGCCTCGAGATCAGCGGCCTCAGTGGATTCTTTCCTACGGATCTTCGTATCGCGACGATCTCGTACCGCGACCGCGACGGACCCTGGCTGACGGTGGAGAATGTCCACCTTCGCTGGTCTTTCATGTCCTTGGCCCGCGGCCGTTTATCGATCGAGACCTTGAGTGCGGATCGCGTCGCGGTCCTGCGTCCGCCGCTGCCGGCCAAGGAGGAGTCCAAAGACAAGAGCAGCGGGTCGGTGCGACTGCCCGTCGGCATCGACCTCAACGAACTCGAGATCGGCGATCTTCATCTCGCGGCGGCGGTGGCCGGCGTCGATTCACGCTGGAAGCTCAGCGGCCACGCGGTCCTGCCGGCTGACCTCGCCCAAGGCCGAGTGATCCTCAAGGGCACCCGCATCGACGGACCCGACGGCCACTTGTCCGCGGACATCGGCTTCGACGTCGAGAAGCGCACGGTCGATGGCGAGGTGAGCGTGAGCGAAAAGCGCGGCGGCCTCGTCGCGGCGTTGCTGGAGCGGCCGGATGTCGAAGACCTGTCGATACGACTGATCGCCCGCGGCGATGCCCAGGCCGGCAATGCCGAGCTGGTCGTGGCGGCGGGCGAGGCGGCGCGGGCGAACGGCAAGGCGATCTGGAAGCCGGACGGTGCGGCGACGTCGGTTTTGGTCCAGCTCGACACGGCGGGGCCGGGTCTGCCGCAGGGCCGCATCGCCGATGCGGTACGCGAGCCGATCTCGCTCAGCGCCCAGGCCGTTATCGGCGACAAGATCGTCACCTTGGACGCGCTAAAGCTCACCGCCGGCCCGCTCGGGCTGGAGGCATCGGCGCGCTTTGACCGCACGGCCGATCGGCTCGAGGGCACCGTTACGTTGCGGGCCGCCGAGCCCGGTCCCCTCGGGCCGTTTGTCAGCGGCGCGACATGGCGTGGTCTGCACATCGAGGTGAAGCCCGCCCTTACCGGCCTGTCGAGCCGACCGCAGGGAACGATCATGGTCACCGGCGGCGCCGACGATGTCTCGCTGTCCGCCATCGAAAAGCGCCTGCCGCCACTCGGCGCCGTTACGCTGGCCGCGGATATCGGTCTTGCCGAGGACGGCAAGATCACCGCGCGATCACTCGATCTCGGTACGGCGCTGGCGGCGGTGAAGGGCGGCGGCTCATACCTGCCGGAAAGCCAGGTCGGAGACGCCAAGATCACGCTGACGCTGCCGAGCCTGGCGCCGCTTTCGGAGCTTGCCGGCACGCCCCTTGCGGGCAGCTCGATTGTCGACCTGACCGTGAACACCGACCGCGACGGCATCAAACTTGGATGGCGCGGTACGGTGAGCAACGTGACGGCAGACGGCCTGCCGACCGGGCTTGTCACGGCCCCGGTGGAGCTGTCGGGCGTCGCGACATGGCGTTTCGACGAAGCGTGGACGGTGAGCGACGCTCGTGTGGCGAGCGGGGGCGCGGCGCTCGTCGTGACAGGTCGGGGCCGTGCAGCAACCGGCGAGCTCGACTTGGCGCTCGACCTGCCGGCACTCGACTTCCTCAAGGCCGGGGTTGGCGGCGCGGCCAAGGTCACGAGCAATATCCGGCTCGGCAAGGAGCGCACCGACCTCAGGCTGGCGGCCGAACTCAGCGATCTCACGCGCGGACAGATTGCCTCGCGCAAGCTCACGCTGTCGGCGACTGGCTGGCTCGATGCGACGGGAGCGGCGAGCGGCGAGGTCAAGGCGAACGGCGATCTCGCCGCCCAACCGCTGTCGCTCGACGGTCGCTTCTCGCTCGACGCCGCCGGCGGCGTGGTCGTGCCGACCTTCCAGGGGCGATGGGCCAGCGTGGTGCTCGATGTCTCCGATTTCGCCGTGACCAAGGGACGGACCTCTGGCCACGCGCGCCTTCAAGTAGCTCGCCTCGCCGACGCCGCCGACCTGGCGGGCACGCCGCTCGGCGGCTCGCTGGAGGCCGAGGTCGCCGGCGACGATGGCCGGGTCACGGCGCGAGTCCAGGGCAGCGACCTTCGCGTCAACACGCTCGCCATCGGCATACTCGACTTGCGCAGTACCGTTGACGAGCCGATGGCGGCAGCGAAGGTCGACGCCACATTGACCGCCAGCCGCATCGCCGGTGCGGCGGACATCAACAAGTTGAATGCCACGGCGAAAGGCGACCGGCAGGCGATCACCATCTCGCTGCAGGCGGCAGGCGCCCAGACGGTCGCCAACGCCACGGCCAAGGTCGAGCTGTCGGGCGACGATCTTATCGTCGGCCTGAGCCGCTTCGACGGCCGCTATGGCGCGATACCGGTGGCGCTCGCCGGGCCGACGCGCGTTCACATCGCCGGGCCGCGCATCGCCATCGAGCCGACCAATTTGCGCGTCGGCGGGGGACGGCTGAGCGTACGCGGCACGCTCGCCCCGTCGGGCAGCGATCTGCAGCTCGAGATCGCGGCTTTGCCGTTGTCGCTGATCGATGCCTTCGCGCCGGGCACCAATCTCGACGGCACCCTTCAGACCAAGCTTCGGGTTCAAGGCAGCATGGACGCACCGGTGGTCGATGGCACCTACAATGTCACGGGCCTGCGGCTGCGTCAGCCCGAAGCGGCCCTGGTGCCACCGTTGTCGGTGCAGGGATCGGGGTCGCTGATGGGCCGGCAAGCCAGCATCGATGCGCGGGTGAGCGCAAACGCCACGAACCTGACGCTGAAAGGCAAGGCGACGCTGCCGCGGGGCGCCGCGCCGCTGTCCGGCTCGGCCACCATCGGCGGGACCATGGAGCTGGCGCCCTTTGCGCCACTGCTGGGCAACGACATCCGCAATGTCACCGGCCGGCTGCGGCCGGACGTGACGGTCGAAATTTCCGGCTCGCGCGTGACCGGCAACGGCAGCATCGACTTCTCCAACGGCGCCGTCGCGATGCCCGAATCGGGGCTGCGGCTGAGCGGCGGGGAGGGGCGGTTGGTCCTGCAGGGTGACACCCTCCAAATACAGCGGCTCAACTTCCAGACCGTGCGCGGCGGCGGCGTCTCGGCCACCGGCACGCTGCGGATCGACGCGCAGCAGGGGCTGGTGCCCGACCTCACCGTCACCAGCCGCAACGCCCTGCTGGTCAGCCGGCCGGATCTCGTGGCCAGCGTCTCCACCAACATCAAGATCACGGGATCGACCCTGGGCGGGCTCAGCATCGCCGGCCCGGTCACGATCGATCGGGCCGAGATCGCCGTTGGTGCCGAGCAGTCGGCGTCCTTTCCAACACTTGAGGTCCGCGAGATCAACAAGCCCGGCGGCGAGGCGACGGCGACCAACGTCGTACGGCCGCCGCCAGCCAAGCCGGCACCGCGCGCCGCGCCGCCACCGGGAGCCGCGCCGGTTCGCCTCGCCCTGTCGATCCGCGCGCCCCAGGCGGTGTTCGTGCGTGGCCGCGGACTCGATGCCGAGATGTCGGGCCAGCTGGAAGTCGCCGGCACGCCCGCCGCGCCGACGGTCACCGGCGGCCTGACGATGCGGCGTGGCGAGTTCACCCTGCTCGGGCGGCGGCTCACCTTCAGCCGCGGGGTCGTCACCCTCGACAATCTCGACCGCATCGATCCAAGGCTCGACTTCGTCGCCAGCACGACCGTGCAGTCGACGACCATCAATGTCGAGATCGGCGGCACGGCGCGTGCGCCCCTCATCGCCGTGACGTCGGTGCCGTCGTTGCCGCCGGACGAGGCCATGGCGCTGCTGCTGTTCGGCAAGCCGGCGTCGGGGCTGAGTGCCTTCGAACTCGCCCAGGCGGCGCAAGGGCTGGCCGAGCTGACCGGCCAGGCATCCGGCAGCGGCATGTTGAGCCGGTTGCGCACCGGCCTCGGCCTGGACCGGCTGTCGGTCGGCTCAGGCACCAACGCGAACTCGCCGGTCTCGCTCGAGGCCGGACGCTATGTGGCCCCCGGCGTCTATGTCGGTGCGCGGCAGGGCGCCACCGGCAACTCGAGCCGCGGCGTCGTGCAGGTCGACGTGCTGGAGCACGTCAAGATCGAGGGCGACGTCGGCGCCGATTCCAACGGCCGCGTCGGCGTGAAGATGGAGTGGGACTATTAGGCTGGGAGCGCGGGCCTCTGGCCCGCATCATGATCATGAGCGGGCCTGGAGGCCCGCGGTCCGGCAAGATTCAGACAAAATAATGCGGCACGAACCGGCTGTTGTTGTGGGTGATGCGGCGTTCGTCCTCGCGCATGCCGATGCCGGCGGGCTTGCCTTCGATCACCCACGAGCCGACCAGCGCGTGGTTGCCGGCGAACACCGGCAGCGGCTGGTAGGCCTGCCAGACGAAGCCTTCGCTGCCGTAGTCGCCGCCCGCGGTGTCGAACACGCCTGGTCCGACGACGGTGACGTTGTGGCCCTCGCGGCCGAAGATCGGCTTCTTCACGAAGGTTCCGCCGAGGTCGGGATGCTCGCTGTCGAAGGCGGGCAGCAGGTTGGCATGGCCCGGAAAGCCTTCCCACAGCAGCGGCAGCAGCATCTTGTTGCTGAGGATCATCTTCCACGCCGGCTCGAGGAAGGCCGTGGTGTCGGTCAGCACATGCGCGCCGAACGCCTCGCGTGCCATCCATTCCCAGGGATAGAGCTTGCTCAGCACCTGGATCGGCATCTCGTCGAAATCCGTGAAGCGCCGGCCGTTCCAGCCGATCTGCGCGACGGTGAGCGGCTTGCCGGCGAGCCCGGCCTGCAGGGCCGTGTCACGCAGATACTCCGAGGTCGCGAGGTCCTCGGGCTGGTCCTCGAAGCGCGCGAAATGGACCAGGCCCTCGGGCGGCAGGCGGCGCAGCACGCCGCGCCAGGCTTCGATCAGCTTCTCGTGGATCGAGTTGAACTGGTCGGCCTCGGGCTTCACGTCCTTCAGCCAGTACCACTGGATGACGGCGGCTTCGTAAAGCGCTGTCGGCGTGTCGGCGTTGTATTCCAGGAGCTTGGGCGGGCCATTGCCGTCGTAGGCGAGATCGAAGCGGCCGCAGATCGTCGGATCGGATCGCCGCCACACGCGTTCGATATATTCGCCCCAGGCCGGCGGGATGCGCATGCGCTCCCAGAGCTTGCTCGCGACGACGTGCTCGACCGCCTTGAGGCACATTCCGTGCAGCTCCTCGGTCGCGGCCTCGAGCTGGTCGATCTCGTCGGACGAGAAGGCGTAGCAGGCCTGCTCGGTCCAGTACGGCTTGCCGTCCATGACGTAATAGTCGAAGCCGAGCTGCTCGAGCTTGTTCTGCCAGCCCGGGCGCGGCGCCACCGCCTCGCGACGCATCGTCAGCTCGACCCGGACGAGCCGCCTGAGCTGCCCGTCGAGCCGAAGCCGCCGCGCTGGCTCTGCGTCGGCGCAGGTGTGGCCTGGGAGGGGCTTTGCTTGGTCGTCGTCGCCGACTGGCCCGGCGTCGCCGGGGCGGAGACCGACGGGCCGCCGCGGAACAACCAGGGCAGGAGCCAAAAGAAGCCGCTACCGCCTCCGATCGCCGGCGCGCAGGAATAGAGCAGCGCCGCTCCCGCCACGCCCATCAGGACGAGCTTGATGCCGCGCGACATGCGCGGACCGCCGGGGGAATTGGGCGAGGGCATCGACATGTCAGGTCGTGAGACAGGCGGCGCTTATCAAGCCGAAGCAGGCGGCGAATCCGCCGGCCGTGACGCCGGCCGACATCTGGTCGGCTTCGATGGCGCCGCGCAGGTCCGGCAGCATCAGGCGCATCACGACATGAACGATGACCTGCACGACCAGGGCCACCAGCGACCACAGCACGACGTCGACCAGGCTGACCGAATGGGCGATGGTGTTGGCGAGCGGCAGGCAGAAGCCCAGCAGGGCGCCGATCAGGGCGATCGCCGCCGAGGTATTGCCGGCGCGGATCAGGCGAAACTCGCGCCACGGCGTGATCATGACGTAGATCAGCAGGAACAGCCCGGCGAGGGCGAAGCCCACGACCACGTAGCGCACGAAATTGGGGAAGGCCTCTACCAGCCATTGCAACTCGGGCATGGCGAGACTTTCTGCCGGTCAGCCGTGCATGGTCAAGCCACCCGACACGCTGAGCGTCTGCCCGGTGATGAAGGCGGCGTCGTCGCTGGCCAGGAAGCAGACGGCGCCCGGGATGTCCTCGGGCTGGCCGACGCGCTTCATCGGGATGGCGTTGACCAGCGCCGCGCGCATCCGCTCCGCGCGCTCGCCCTCGCCGGCAGCAGCGGCCAGCAGGGGAGTATCCGTGGGCCCGGGACAGACGGCGTTGAGGGTGATGCCCTTGCGCGCCACCTCGCGCGCCACGGTCTTGGTGAAAGCGATGATGCCGCCCTTGCACGCCGAGTAGACCGCCTCCTGCGAGGAGCCGACGCGGCCGGCATCGGAAGCGATGTTGACGATACGCCCATGGCCGCGCGCCACCATGCCCTTCAGCACGAAATGGCTCATGTTCAGTGGCCCGCGCAGGTTGATGGCGATGAGCTGGTCCCACAGCTCGGGCGTGGTGTCGACGAAGTTGATGAAGCGATCCCAGCCGGCGTTGTTCACCAGCACGTCGGTCGGCCCCATCTCGTTCTCGAACTGGCCGATGGCCTTGCCGACCGCCGCGTAGTCGGCGATGTCGACGCTCGAGACGAACGCCTTGCCGCCGGTGTCGGTGATCTCGCCGGCGACCCTGTTGGCGCCGTCGCGGTTCTTGTCGAACACGCCGACCTTGCAGCCATATTCGGCGAAACGACGGCAGATGGCGCCGCCGATCGCACCGCCGCCGCCGGTGACGATGACGTTCTTGCCTGAAAGTCCGCGCATGACGGGTTCCTCAGAGGGGCGAGTAGGGATCGAACTTGGGCTTGCGCTTCTCGAGGTGGGAGGCGAGGCCTTCCTTCACCTCCGGCCCCATGAAGCCCAGCATCTCGAGCGCCGTCGAGGCGTCGAACGAGGGGCCCATCATGCGCAGCCAGTTGTTCAGGGCGTACTTGGTGAAGCGGATCGAGGTCTGTGCTCCCTCGGCGAGCTTGGTGGCGACCTCCAGGCCCTTGGCCTCGAGCTGGTCGTCCTCGACGCACAACGAGACCAGCCCGATGCGTTCGGCCTCCTCTCCGTCGACCGCCTCGCAAAGCAGCAGGTAGTACTTGGCCTTGGCCATGCCGCAGAGCAGCGGCCACACGATCACGGCGTGATCGCCGGCGGCGACGCCGAGCCGTGTGTGGCCGTCGATGATCTTGGCCTTCTTGGAGGCGATCGAGACGTCGGCCAGGATGCCGGCGACCAGACCCGCGCCGACGGCCGGACCACGCATGGTGCTGACGATCGGCTTGGAACAGTTGATGACGTTGTAGACGATGTCGCGCGCCTCCTTCCAGGTCCGCAGCAGCGCGTTGTAGTCCTTCATGTTGTTTTCGATGAGATCGAAGTCGCCGCCGGCCGAGAACACCTTGCCGCCGGCGCCCTGGATGATCACGCAGTTGACCGTGTCGTCGCCGTCGATGTCGCGCCAGACATTGACCAGCTCGGTATGCATGATCGCGTCGGTCGCATTGTACTTGTCGGGCCGGTTCATGGTCACCCGCAGCACCTTGGGATGCGGGCGATCGAACAGCAGGCGCTGGTAGCGTTTTTGCCAGTCGGACATCGAAGTTCCTCCGTTTCCGGAGGAACCTAGCGTTCGAAGACCGCCGTGCCTAGGACTGGCTCGGCAACAACGCCTGCACGTCCTTGGTCATCTGCGGCAGCACGGCGTCGGGCTTGGCCTTCTGGGCCACCACCGACTGCAGGTGATCCTTGATCACATCGGTGATCTTGATGCCGTTGTCGCCCGGGAAGGCGTACCAGCCGGTCGACTTGGGCAGCTGCCTGATGGCGACCATGTGGTTGGGGTTCTTCTCGTAGTACGGCTTCAGGAGCTTGGGATCGTCAGCGGCCGCCAGCGCCGAGGGGAAGTAGCCGGTCGCCTGCACCATCATGGTGGCGCCGATCGGGCCGGTGGCGAACTTGATGTACTCCCACGCGGCCTTCTGCTTGGCGGGATCCTTGGCGAACAGCATGGCGACGTTTCCGCCCAGCGGCAGGCGGCCGTCGGGCTGGGTCGGGAAGGGGCCGGTGATCAGCTTGAACTTGTCGCCGACCTGCTTGGTGACGCCGCCCAGCCGCGAGGTCGAATGGCCCCAGATGCCCATGGTGCCCGAGGTGAAGTCCTGCAGCGACACGCTCTGCGCCACGTCGCGCATGGTGCCTTCGGTCACCATGCGATTCAGCGCGTCGATGGCGCTCTTGCCGGCCGGTCCGTCGAACGCGACCTTCTTCTCGTCGGCGGTCAGCATGGTGCCACCGTTGGAGAAGACCAGCGCCTGCCACATCCAGTTGCCGGTGATGTCCCAGTCGAAATGGAAGCCCTGGACCGGGCCGCCCAGCGCCTTGACCTTGCGCGCCAGCGCGAAGATGCCGTCCCAGTCCGCGGGCAGTGCGGCTGTATCGCCGCCGGCCTTGGTCACGAGATCGGCATTGTAATAGATGATCGGCGTCGATACCGAGAAGCCGATGCCGAGCTGCTTGCCGCCGAAGCGGCCGACGTCGAGCAGGCCGGGCGAATGGCCGTAGTTCTTGAAGTCGGGGTCGGCGGCGATCAACGCATCGAGCGGCTGAGCCAGTCCACGATCGAAGAAGACCCGCTGCCGGTTGAGACCCTGGTAGGCGACGTCAGGCAGCGTGTTGGTGACAGCCGCGCGCAGAGTGGCTTGCGCGGCTTCCTCGTAGGCCGGCAGCGGCGCCAGGAAAGTGACCTTGTATTGCGGGTTGGCCTTCATGAACTCGGCCGCGATCTGTTCGTGCAGGACCTTGAACAGGTCTGGGGTCGAGTAGAGCACCTTGATCTCGGTCTGCGACTGGGCGCGCAAGGCTGGCGCCGCCAGGGTTGCCGCGGCGACGCCGCCGGCGAGCAGTGTGCGTCTCTTCATGGAAGTCCTCCTGTCGTCAGCCTTTCAGGCCGGTGAGGGTCATGCCCTCGATGAAGCGCCGCTGCGCGAACAGAAAGGCGATCACCAGCGGCGCCGTGATGATCGCGGTCCCGGCCATCAGCGGGCCGTAGTCGGTGCCGGCTTCGGTATTGCGCAGGTAGACAGTGCCCAGCGCCGGCATCGCCATGTCGGGCGACGTGACGACCAGCAGCGGCCAGAAATAGTCGTTCCAGTGAAAGACCACGGAGAGGATGCCGAAGGCGACCAGCGCCGGCATCGCCGCGGGCAGCATGATGCGCCAGACGATCGAGAACTCGGAAAGGCCGTCCAGCCGCGCGGCATGGATGAGATCGTCTGGCACCGTGCGGAAGAACTGGCGGATCCAGAAGATGCCGAACACCGAGATGATCGAGGGGAACACTAGCGCCGGATAAGTGTTCAGGAGACCCGCGTGCGACAGCATGATGTAGTGCGGGATCGCCGGCACATGGCCCGGGATCAGCAGTCCCAGCAGCACCAGGGCGAAGAGCGGCTTGGCAAGGCCGAAGCGCAGCTTGGCCAGCGCATAGGCGGCGGGCAGGGCGACCAGCACCTGCAGGGTGAAGATCGCGGCCGTCACTACGACGCCGTTCAGCAGGTAACGGTGCAACGGCACCTTGTTGAATGCTTCGGTGAAATTGCGCGCGGCATCCCATTTCAACGGTAGCAGCCGGATGTCGGTGGTGAAGATCTCGTCGGCCGGCTTTACCGCGAGCGACAGCAGCCAGATGAACGGCGCCAACATGATCACAGCACCGACGGCCAGCACGACGTGGCGGAACACGGCGAAGGGCAGGTGGCGGCGGGCGATCACGAGTAGTGCACCCGCTTCTCGGCGATACGCGCCTTCACCAGCGTCAGCAGCAGGACGAAGGCCAGGAACACCACGGTGATGGCGGCGGCATAGCCCGCGCGGAAGAAGCTAAAGCCTTCCTGATACATCGTGTAGAGCAGGACCTCGGTCGCCTTGTTTGGGCCGCCCTCGGTCAGCACCGCGACGGTGTCGAAGACCTGGAAGCTGCGGATGGCGCTGATGATCAGGACGAACGACAGCGCCGGCCCCAGCATCGGCAAGGTCACGGTGACGAAGCGCGTCCATGGACCGTCGGCTCCATCGACGGCGGCGGCCTCATAGAGATCGCGCGGGATCGACTTCAGGCCGGCCAGCAGCAGCACCATGTTGAGGCCGAGCGCCTGCCAGATGCCGATGCACGCCAGCGAGAACAGAGCCCAGTCGGGATTTTTCAGCCAGTTCTGCTTGGGAAAGCCCAAGGCATCGATGGTGACGTTGATCAGGCCGATGCTGGGATGGAGCATGATCTCCCACACCGTCGCCATGGCGATCAGGGTCGCCGTGACGGGCAGGAAGTAGGCCGCGCGATAGAAGGCGCGACCCGAGGTGCCGGCCTCGATCAGCAGCGCCACGCCGAGGCCGAGACCGACCGACAGCGGCACGACCGCGGCGACATAGAGCACGGTGTTGCCGAGCGACTTCCAGAACACGCGGTCAGCCGCCAGATGGGTGTAGTTGTCGAGGCCGATCCAGCGCAGCGTCGGCGCGCCGAACTGCCAGTCGGTGAAGGACAGCACGACGGTGGCGAGGGTGGGCAGGATCAGGATGCCCAGCAGGCAGACCATGGCCGGTGCGCTCAGCACATAGGCAACGATCGCCTCGGCGCGCGCCTGGCCCGACCGGTGCGTCGTGCGCTCGGTGGCCAGGGGCAGTGCCGTTGTGGTCATAGGCGTCGGCCCGCGCGATCGAACAGCAGGGCGCGGTCCGGCCGCGGCCGCAGGGTCACCGTGGCGTCGGGCGGCACGGCAGCGGCGATCTCCGGCACGCTTCTGGCGACGATGCGATGCTCACCTGCCGTCTCGACATGGACAAAGAGGTCGGACCCGAGATTCTCGCGATGGCGGACCCTGCCGTGGATTCCGCCAGCCCCCAGGCCAGGCGCAACGTCACAATGCTCGGGACGCATGCCAACAGAAACGGCGGTGCCGGCGGGGAGCCGACTCTGGATGGCGAGCGCACCGCCGGGAACATCAATGCCGCCGTCGCTGCGAACTGTTCCGGGCAGGATATTGATCTTCGGGCTGCCGACGAACTCCGCGACGCGCAGCTCGGCGGGGCGGTCGTAGATCTCGGCCGGCGGCGCGACCTGCAGGACCTCGCCGCCCATCATCACGGCGACGCGGTCGGACATGGTCATCGCCTCGACCTGATCATGCGTGACGTAGATACAGGCGACGCCCGAGCGGCGGTGCAGCTCGGCGATCTCGGCGCGTGCGGCCACTCGCAGCTTGGCGTCGAGGTTGCTGAGCGGCTCGTCCATCAGGAAGACGCGCGGGTTGCGCACCATGGCGCGGGCCAACGCCACGCGCTGGCGCTGGCCGCCGGAAAGCTGGCCGGGCTTGCGATCGAGAAACGTCTCGATCTGCAAGGCCTCGGCCGCCCTGCGCACATCGCGAGCGATCGTGCCGGTGGCGGCGCGGGCAACCGGATGCAGGCGCCGGATCAGCGGCAGGCGCTGCCACGACCGCGTGCGGCGCATCAGCAGCGGGAGGCCGATATTCTCGGCCACCGTCATGTAGGGATAGAGGGCGTAGGACTGGAAGACCATGGCCACATCGCGCTCGCGCGGCAGCAGGCCATCGACCGTCTGGTTGCCTAGCGCGATCGAGCCTTCGTCGGCGTGGTCGAGGCCGGCGATAATGCGCAACAGCGTGGATTTTCCACAGCCTGATGGGCCGAGCAGAGTCAGGAACTCGCGCGGCCCGATCTCCAGCGAGATATCGCTCAGCACCCTTGTCTGTCCGAACGACTTGCTGACGCTACGGACGGAGACACCGGATTGAAAGGCATTGGCGGACGAGGTCACGCCCGGTCGTTAACGTTCACCCATTGCGCAACTTTTGCCGTTGCGTTTCAGCAATGTGACCGAATCAATGACAGCCGGGATAACTTGCTCGTCACAGCCCCATTTTGGTCGACGCCGGCATCTGCCGCAGATGGTTGTTCACGCCACGGACGCCCGGCACGTTCTCGGCCGCGATGCCGTAAGCCTTGCGCCCCTGCGCATCGTCGACGAAGCCCCAGAGATCGACGATACCTCCGCTGACGAAGACATGGGTCGGCCATCGCGAGGTCCAGGGACGCTTCTCGAGTGTTTCGACGACGGCCTGTCGCAAGGCCGTGTCGCTTGGCTGCGGCAGCGGCCGGTCGGGCTCACGCGACAGCAGCGCGCACAGCAGGTCGGCGCGGCTCACGATTCCCACCAGCCCGCCGTCGCGAACGATCGGGATGCGCTTGACGCCGTGCCGTTCCATCAGCTCGACCAGCTCGCGCAGCGTGGCATCCGGGCCCGCCGTCACCACCTCCTTGGTCATGACGTCGGCCACCCGCCGCGTATGGGTGGCGACGAAATCGTTGGCAGCCGAGACGTCGCTGTCCAGCAGGCGCGCCAGCCAGTTCTTCCTGGCCGCCGTTCCGATCTCGGCGCGCCGGACGAGATCGGCTTCGCTCACGATGCCGACAACGGCTTTCTTGTCGTCGACGACCGGGACGGCGCTGACGCGCGCGCCCAACAGCAGCTCGGCGGCATCGAAGATCGAATCCCCGACGTTGATGCAGACGATACTTGCAGTCATGACGTCCTTGGCATGCATGGCATTCCTCCTTTCGCGATTCAGCGTCGGCGTACCTGCAGGACGAGGGCCGCGAGCAGGGCGGCAAAGAGATAGGCGCAACCGACGATCAGCGAGGCATGGATGCTCCCCATCGCCTGCGACAGCGCGCGATAACCGGCAAGGGTAAGGAAGCACAGGCTGACGGCGAGCAGGATGCCGACCACGAGATATCCACCCACCGTCGATGCGGCGCGCCGCACGGCCGTGCCGACGGAGAGGGCGCCAAAAGCCGCCAGGGATTTCACCAGGTCCGCCAACAGGGACGATCCTTCCGCACTCATCGCCGCACCAGCACGGCCAGGAGGAAACCGGCCGCTGCCGCCAACGCCACGGCCGCCAGCGGCTGGTCACGAATAGCCTGTTCGAGCTGGCCACGACCCTTGCCCGCCGCGGCAGCAACGGTATCGGCCTTGTCGGCCAGCTCATCGGCGATGCGACGCGCGGCATCGCTGGCAGTCTTGATCGCCTCGGCACCTTCCGCCTTCGCCACTTCCCGAAGCGCTGCCGACAGCTGGTCGAGCTGTTCGCGCAACGCCGTCGGGTAACGGGATGCATCCTTCGCAGACTTGCCCATAGTCGCCTCCTTGCCGGTTGGCGATAAGGCTCGCCGAACTAAAGGCTACGACCGGGAGTTGAGGCGCTGCAGCTTGATCGCCGAGCCGGCAGGGTATTTTCCCGCCAAGCCCATGGCATAGGCAAGCATGGTTCGCGCATGTCAGAGGCCCAAACGGGCCTCTAGCGCCGGATGTTGCCGGCGCTCCACTGGCCGGCGTTGGCGAAACGGACGGCCTCTTCGGCCGCCCGGACCAGGGCGCGGGCCTTCAGCACGCTCTCCTGATACTCGGACTCGAGATCGGAGTCGGCCACGACGCCGACGCCCGCCTGCACATACATCGTGTTGTCCTTCACCAGGCCGGTGCGCAGCATGATGCAGGTGTCCATCGAGCCGTTGGCGGCGAAGTAGCCGGCGCAGCCGGCATAGATGCCACGGCGCACCGGCTCGACCTCGTCGATGATCTCCATGGCGCGCACCTTGGGCGCACCTGACAGTGTGCCGGCGGGGAAGCCAGCCTTGAGCGCATCGATCGCGTCCAGCCCGTCCTCCAGCGTGCCCTCGACGTGGCTCGAGATGTGCTGGAGGTGGCTGTACTTCTCGATGGTGAACTGCTCGACGACCCGCACCGAGCCGATCTTGGCGACGCGGCCCACGTCGTTGCGGGCGAGGTCGAGTAGCATCAGGTGCTCGGCGTGCTCCTTGGGATCGGCCAGGAGCTTGTCGGCGAGCTGCTTGTCCTCTTCGGGCGTGGCGCCGCGCCGGATGGTGCCGGCAAGCGGGCGGATCGTGACGATGTTGTCGCGCAGCCGCACCAGGATCTCGGGGCTGGAGCCCACGATCGAGAAGTCGCCGTAGTCGAAGAAGATCAGGAACGGCGAGGGGTTGATGCGGCGCAGCGCCCGATAGAGCGACAACGGCGGCAGCTCGAAGGGCAGCGAGAAGCGCTGCGACGGCACGATCTGGAAGGCGTCGCCGGCGCGGATGTACTCCTTGCAGGTCGCGACCATCTTCTTGAAGTCTTCCTTCGACATGTTGGCCTGTGGCTCGGGCAGTTCGTCGAGCTCGCTGGCGCTGTCGCGACGGAAGGGCAGGGCACGTTCGAAATCCGAAACGGCATCGGCCAGCCGCTCCTGCGCGGCCTCATAGGCGGCGCGCGCGCTGGTGCCGGCCTCCGGCCAGGCCGGCGTGACCAATGTCACGTTGTCCTCGAGCCGGTCGAAGATGCAGATGATGGTCGGCCGCGTCATGATCGCGTCGGGTAGGCCGATCGGATCGGGGTTCTTGTCGGGCAGCCGCTCCATGTCGCGGACCATGTCGTAGCCCAGAAAGCCGAACAGGCCCGAGGCCATCGGCGGCAGGCCGGGAGGCAGGTCCATCTGGCATTCGCGGACGAGCTGGCGCAGCGTCTCCAGCGGCCGCCCCTCGAGCTTCTCGAAGGCCTGGGCATCGCTGCGGGCGCGGCGGTTGATCTCGACCTGGCCCTTGCGGCAGCGCCAGATCACGTCCGGCTTGAAGCCGATGATCGAATAGCGCCCGCGTACCGATCCGCCTTCGACCGATTCCAACAGGAAGGAGTTGGCGCGGCCGTCGCAGAGCTTGAGATAGGCCGAGACCGGAGTCTCGAGATCGGCGACCAGCTTGGTCGAGACGAGCTGCGGCTTGCCGGCATCGTAGACGCCGGCGAAGGCGTCGAATTCGGGTGAGAGCGACATGGCTTACGGCTGGTTCTGCGGCTTGAAGGCAGCGACGAACGTGGCCTCGTCGACCACCACGCCGTACTTGGTGCGCATGGCTGCGATCAGTTGCAGCAGCAGGTCGTTGGCCACCATCGAATCGAGCTGCTTGCCGAAGCGGTCGAGCGCGTCCTTGTCCTTGCCGAGATCGACCGGCTCGATCTGCTTCAGCCGGACCAGCACGCTGCCCTCGGCCGTCCGCACCGACTGCGTCTTGCCTTCGTGCAGCTTGAACAGCTCCTGCACGACAGGTTGGGTGAGGTAGTTGCCCTGGTCGGCCTCGAAGCGGGACACCGGCTTGGCCGTCCGCATCTCCAGGCCCAGCTCCTTGGCCAGTGCGTCGAAGCCCGTGCCGGCATTCGCCTTCTCCAGCGCCGCCTTGACCTTCGCGTCGGCGAGCTTGCGGCGCTCCTCGGCCTGCCAAGCCTCGGTCACCTTGGCCTCGACCTCGGTCAGGGCAGGGGTGCGGGCGGGCGTGATGCGATCGACGCGCACCATGAAGTACTCGCCGCGCTGGGTCTCCAGCAGCTCGCTCTCCGCGCTCTCGCGCGTGGCGAACGCCGCCTGGACCAGCTCGTTGGCGGCCGGGCCGATCACGATCTGCTTGCCCTCGGCATCCTGGCCGCGGGCATCGACGTTCTCGAAGGTCTTCACCTTGAGGGCGAGGTCTTCAGCGGCGGCCTTCATCGACTGCGTCTTGGCCAGCACGCGCTCGAAATCGGTGACCTGCTTGATCAGGAGGTCGGGCGCCAGCTGGGCGCGCAGCTCCTTCTCGAGCTTCTCCTTGACCTCGTCGAACGGCACCGACTTGCCGGGCGTGATGCTGTTGACGCGCACGATGTGCCAGCCGAGCGGCGACTGGATCGGCGCCGGGCCGACGCCGACCGGCAGGGCGAACACACCGTCGGCCAGCGGGCCGGGCGGCAGGTCCTTCTTGGTGACCGGTCCGAGCTTGATGACGCCGTCGCTGCTGCCCAGCACTTCCTTGGCCGCGTCCTCCAGAGTCTTGCCGGCGGTGACGGCGGCGATGATCGCGTTGGCCTTGTCCTCGCTGTCGGCCATCGCCTGGTCGACGTCGCGCTTCTCGGCCGTGCCGAACTCGCCCTGTCGGGCGTCGTATTCCTGCTTGACCATGTCGGCGGTCACGCCGACCTGCGGCATGACATCGTCGGCCGTCATCATGACGTAGGAGAAGGCGCGGAACTCGGGGATCTGGAACTTGGTCTTGTTGGCCTCGAAATAGGCGCTGAGCTGCTCGGCCGTGGGCTTCGGCACGTCGACGATGATGGAATCGGGGATGTAGATCGTCTCGGCAATGCGCCGCTCGGCTTCCATCTTGAAGATGTCGTCGCGCAGCGACTTGGGCGCGAGCCCGTCGGGTCGCACCGCGCCGAACAACTGGCTGGCCGCGATCTCGCGGCGGATGTCGTTGAGGTATTGGGCCTCGCTGATGCGCGCCTGCTGCAAGCGATTGCGGAACAGCAGGCGATCGAACGCGCCGCCGGTTCCGGCGAAAGCGGGATTGCGGGCGATCGCGGCGTAGACCTCTTCATCGCTCACGACCAGGCCGAACTGCTGGATGGTATAATCGAGCACGGCGCGCTGGATGACTTCTTCCAGGGCGCGCACATGCAGGCCGAAGCGCAGCGCCTGCTCGGGCTCGGGCCGCTGCCCGGTCTGGCGCTGGATGCCTTCGAGCTGACGGTTGAACTGATCCTTCACCTCGTTGACCGACACTGACGCGCCACCGACCCAGCCATAGACCGGGATCTTGGTCCCGCCGACATGCGCGATCTCGGTGCTGCGGCCGCCCATGCGCAGCATGTCGCCGACGCCCCACAAGGCGAAGCTGACGATCAGCATGCCGAACAGGACGAACAGGATGATGAAACGGGCGTACTTACGGAACGTATTCACGGAACAGGCTTTATGAGCGGTGATCGGGCGGTTTTGTCAGGCGGGCATGCCTACCATCCGACCCTGTGGCAGGCAACCAATGGGCCTGCTAGACCACCCAGCAACACAATTCGGGGATTTTCATGGCACGGACGCGGCGGCCGCTGATTGCCGGCAACTGGAAGATGAACGGCCTTCGGGCCGACGGCTTGGCTCTGGCGAAGGGCGTGGCCGATGGCGTGAAGCAGGCGGGCTGGAGCGACCGTGACGTGCTGGTCTGTCCGCCGGCGACGTTGGTTCTTGCGGTGGCGGAGGCGGTGAAGGGCAGCGGCGTGCTGGTCGGCGGCGAGAACTGCCATGCCAAAGCGAACGGTGCCCATACCGGCGAGATCGCGGCCGAGATGCTGCACGATTGCGGCGCCACCTATGTCATCGTCGGCCATTCCGAGCGGCGCGCAGACTGCGGCGAGACCGACGCCATCGTGCGAGCCAAGGCCGAGGCGGCATGGCGGGCCGGATTGGTGCCCATCGTCTGCATCGGCGAGACGCTGGCCGAACGCGAGGCCGGCAAGACGCTGTCGGTGCTGGAGACCCAGCTCAAGGGCAGCGTTCCGGCCGGATCGACGGCGGCCAACCTGGTCGTCGCCTATGAGCCGGTCTGGGCGATCGGCACCGGCAAGACACCGACCACGCCGGAAGTGGCCGCAGCCCACGCGCATATTCGCAAGGTGCTGGGCGGCCTGACGGGGGAGGCGGCCCAATTCCGACTCCTATATGGCGGCTCGGTGAAAGGCAGCAACGCCGCCGAGCTGTTGGCGGCGGGCGACGTCGACGGCGCCCTGGTCGGCGGGGCCAGCCTCAAGGCGGACGAATTTTTGGCTATCGCCAAGGCGGCCTAAAGCGGCTAGAAGCGCGCGCTACATCACTTATCCTCATCCTGAGGAGCCATGCGGTGCAGGGCGTCTCGAAGGATGGGCAACGGCAAGGCAGGTTGCCACCCTTCGAGACGCATCGCTGCGCGATGCTCCTCAGGGTGAGGTATCCCGGTAGGACGAAATGGACGCGGTTCGAGGCTTTTTGCACGATTGGCGGCTGGTGTTGCTGATCATCCATGTCGGCGTCACCGCCGCGATGATCGTCGTCATCCTGCTCCAGCGCAGCGAAGGCGGCGGCCTGGGCATGGGCCGCACCGACGCGCTGTTCTCGGTGCGCGGCCAGGCCAATGTGCTGTCGCGCATGACCGCGATCTTCGCCGGCTGCTTCTTCTTCCTCAGCCTGGTGATGGCCTGGAGCATGACCGACACGCAGCGCAACACGCGCTCGATCATCGATCGTATTCCCACGGCGCCAACTGCGCCCGGCGCGCCCGCGACCGGTGGTGCCGCTCCGGCGCCCGCTGCGCCTGCCGCTCCGGCGGCGCCGACCCGATAGCCCGCCCGCCTTCGCCAAGAAGGCTACGGCGGGCAAGCCCGCCCATCTTTGCCGAGGCTACGGAGGGCCTGCCCGCCGTAGCTCCGCCAGGAGCGAAGGAGGGGATATCCCCATGGCCGCGCGCCGAAACGTTTTGTATGCTGTAAGCCCATGACGCGCTTTATTTTCATAACGGGCGGCGTGGTTTCCTCGCTTGGTAAGGGTCTTTCGTCGGCGGCGCTGGGCGCGCTGCTGCAGGCGCGCGGCTATCGCGTGCGGCTGCGCAAGCTCGATCCCTATCTGAACGTCGATCCCGGCACGATGAGCCCGTATCAGCACGGCGAAGTCTTCGTCACCGACGACGGTGCCGAATCCGACCTCGACCTCGGCCACTACGAGCGCTTCACCGGCGTCGATGCCCGGCAGAGCGACAACGTCACGACCGGCCGCATCTATTCGACGGTGATCGCCAAGGAGCGTCGCGGCGAATATCTCGGCGCCACCGTGCAGGTGATCCCGCACATCACCGACGCCATCCGTGAATTCATCGTCGCCGACACCGAGCAGGAGGACTTCGTGCTGGTCGAGATCGGCGGCACGGTGGGCGACATTGAAGGCCTGCCGTTCCTCGAAGCCATCCGCCAGCTTGGCAACGAGCTCGGCCGCGAGCGCACGATGTTCGTGCATCTGACGCTGCTGCCCTGGGTGCCGACGGCGGGCGAGCTCAAGACCAAGCCGACGCAGCATTCGGTGAAGGAGCTGCTGAGCGTCGGTATCCAGCCCGACCTCCTGGTTTGCCGTTCGGGCGACAAGGAGATCCCGGCCAACGAGCGGCGCAAGATCGCCTTGTTCTGCAACGTCAAGCAGGAGCGCGTCATCGAGGCGCGCGATGTCGACACGATCTACCAGGTGCCGATCGCCTATCACGATCAGGGCTTCGACGCCGAGGTCTGCCGCTATTTCGGCCTGGAGGCGGAAAAGGAGCCCAACCTCGAGCGCTGGCGCGGCGTGGTGCGTTCGGTACGCGAGCCCGAGGGCAAGGTGACCATCGCCGTGGTCGGCAAGTACACGGTGCTGCTCGACGCCTACAAGTCGCTCAGCGAGGCTCTGACCCACGGCGGCTTCGGCAGCAACGTGAAGGTCGGCCTGGAGTGGATGGACTCCGAGATCTTCGAGCGTGACGACGCGGTCAGCCATCTCGAACATGTGCACGGTATCCTGGTGCCGGGTGGCTTCGGCGAGCGCGGCACCGAGGGCAAGATCCATGCGGTGCAGTTTGCGCGCGAGCGCAACGTGCCGTTCCTGGGCATCTGTTTCGGCATGCAGATGGCTGTGATCGAGGCAGCCCGCAACCTGCTCGGCCTGGAAGGCGCATCGTCGACCGAATTCGGCCCCTGTGAGCATCCAGTGGTCGGCCTGATGACCGAGTGGATCAAGGGCAATCAGCTCGAGAAGCGTTCGGCCAACGGCGACCTCGGCGGCACGATGCGACTTGGCGCCTATCCGGCCCATCTGCGGCCGGGCACCAAGGTGCACGAGATCTACGGCGCCGACGTGATCAGCGAGCGCCATCGCCATCGCTACGAGGTCAACGTCAACTACAAGGACCGGCTGGAGCAGGTCGGCCTGCGCTTCTCCGGCATGTCGCCGGACGGCATCCTGCCCGAGATCGTCGAGATCCCGGGCCACCCCTGGTTCATCGGCGTCCAGTACCATCCGGAGCTGAAATCCCGGCCCTTCGCACCCCATCCGCTGTTTTCGTCGTTCATCGGGGCAGCCAAGGCGCAGAGCCGGCTGGTTTAATTCCGCTGTCATCCCGAGCGAAGCGAGGGAACTTTGCTCATGGCCTTAAAGTTCCCTCGCTTCGCTCGGGATGACAGCTTTTTGATAGGCGCTTTCAGGACGTATTTCCGTCATGTTCTTCGGCTGGAATTACCGGTCATGAACCGTCTCTTTGCGCTATTCATCCTCGCTGCTGCGACCGTGGCTTCGGCCATCTGGGCGCAGTCGTTTGCGCAATCGCAGGGCAAGGCCGAGCGTCGCGATGCGATCTTCCTGCGCTTCCCGGAGATGGCGCAGCGATACTGGGAGAATCCCGAGACCAACGCCGCAAGCCACAAGGTCGTGGCCGTGCCTATGCCGCGACAGTGCACCTTCCTCTATGCCGATTCATACTCCAAGGGCCAGATGAGCGAGCGCGAAGTGCAGGAGCTTGCCGTCTCCAACTGTAACCGCAAGCTCTCGGAGCTCGGGCCGCTCGGCGAGAACTACAGCGTCGATTGCCGCTGTCAGGTCGTGATCAGCAACGAGCAATACGTCGTGCCGCGCAACACGCTGCCGACCGAAGCCTTTGGCCCGGTCTCGATCTTCTATCGCGATCCGACCGGCAACGTCGCCCGCCTCAACGGGCTCGCCCGCTACGGCGCCCTGATCGGCCGCGACCGCTCGGTCACCTTCAG
The DNA here is from genome assembly GCF_007992495.1 of Reyranella soli. Taxonomy (GTDB): domain Bacteria; phylum Pseudomonadota; class Alphaproteobacteria; order Reyranellales; family Reyranellaceae; genus Reyranella; species Reyranella soli. Next base: position 88,003 of record NZ_BKAJ01000012.1, on the reverse strand, counting down.
GGTCGACAATCCGCGCGGCGAGCAGGTCTGTGAGGGCACCTTCACTAACGATTCGCCCGCCACCGGCCGCTATTCGATGTCGTGCTTCGGTGGCAAGTTCACCAGCAACGGCACCTATCAGAGCAAGACCGGTTCCCCCAACGACCACATCATCGCCCGCGGCCACACCGGCCAGGGGCAGCCCGTGGCCATGGTGATCGGCCTGCCGGCCCAGCTCGCCGGCGGCCTTTATGGGGGTATCTGACATGCGCTTCCTGGCTGTCCTCGCCATCGTCGCCTTCGTCCCCGCGGTCGCGCTGGCCCAGAGCGCCGGTGAGGTCGAGCGCTGCTTTCAGAATCCCGGGGCCTGCGCCCAGGGCGGAGGCGGCGGCGGCGCACCGGCAGCGCAGGCGCCCGCCACCGGTGGTGGCGGCGGTGGTGGTCACGTGGTGAGCCGGCCGACGGCGCCGGCGCCGGACTACACGACCGTGCTGCAGAGCCCCGACCCCGATCGCCGCAAGATCCAGGAATCCCTGCGCACACTCGACAAGTACAACGGCCCGATCGACGGCAACCTGCAGTCCGATGCCACGATCAAGGCGATCCAGGACTGGCAGAAGGCCCGTGGCAGCAATCCGGTCGGCAAGCTGACGCCGCAGGAGGCGCAGCAGCTCAACGCCGAGGCGGCGCGCACGCCGATCCGGCGAGTCGATCCTTCGACGCAGACGGCGACCGCACCGGCCGGGCCGACGCCGTTGCAGCCGGCGCCGAAGTCCAATGCCGATGCGCTGAAGGATCTGCAGGCGCGTCTCGCCGAACGGCGCAAGGCGGCGGAGCCCAAGGCCGAGGCAGCAACGCAGTCGCTGATCCGCGACCTCAAGGCCTATGTCGCGGCCGACGGCAAGGGCGTGGCGGGCGATCAGTTCGCCGACTTCGCCAAATGGTACGCCGACACCAAGGCTGCCGGTCGTGCGGTCGGCGAGATCGCACCGGTGATCGACGACTACGGCGACGCCAAGGCCGGCGCCGCTGTCGCAAGCGAGGTCCTGCTCGAGACCAAGAAGGGCGCGAGCAACCAGTCGCAGTGCCTGGTCTTCGCCTGGATCGAGGGCAATCCGCGCAAGGACCCGAAGGTCTTCTCCTGCGACGACGTCGCCGGCGTCGAGAAATGGAAGACTGACCAGTCGCTCAAGAGCGCCTGGCGTTAACGGGAGCGCGGGCCTCCGGCCTGCCTCATGATCATGAGCGGGCCGGACGCCCGCGCTCCCAAAGACGCCACCATCCCGTCACTTGCTCCTTACCGGTCCGGCCGCTAGACAAGCCGCGCACGAAGGAGTTTTAGCCCGATGAGCGTCATTGCCGATGTCCGCGCCCGCGAGATCCTCGACAGCCGCGGCAATCCCACGGTCGAGGTCGAAGTCGAGCTCGACAGCGGCGCCAGGGGCCGGGCGGCGGTGCCGTCGGGCGCCTCGACCGGTGCGCACGAGGCGGTCGAATTGCGTGACGGCGACAAGAAACGCTACGGCGGCAAGGGCGTCCTGAAGGCGGTCGCCGCGGTCAACGCGGAGATCATGGACCTGCTGGCGGGCCTCGACGCGCGCGAGCAGATCAAAATCGACCGCGCCCTGATCGAGCTCGACGGCACGCCCAACAAGGGCCGCATCGGCGCCAACGCCATCCTCGGCGTGTCGCTCGCCGTCGCCAAGGCGGCTGCTATGGATGCCGACCTGCCGCTCTACCGCTATGTCGGCGGCAGCCAGGCTTCGATCCTGCCGGTGCCGATGATGAACATCATCAACGGCGGCGTTCATGCCGACAATCCGATCGACATCCAGGAATTCATGATCATGCCGGTGAAGGCGAACCGCTTCGCCGAGGCGCTGCGCATGGGCTCGGAGATCTTCCACGCCCTGAAGAGCCAGCTCCACGACGCCGGCCACAACACCAATGTCGGCGACGAGGGCGGCTTCGCCCCCAACCTCGCCTCGGCCGACGAGGCGCTGAGCTTCATCATGAAGTCGATCGAGCAGGCGGGCTACAAGCCCGGCGAGGACGTCATGCTGGCGCTCGATCCGGCCTCGACCGAGTTCTTCAAGAAGGGCAAGTACGAGCTCGAAGGCGAAAAGAAGTCGCTCGATCAGGCGGGCATGGTCGAGTACTACGCCGACCTGGTGAAGCGCTATCCGATCGTCTCGATCGAGGACGGCATGGCCGAGGACGACATGGCCGGCTGGAAGGCGATCACCGACAAGCTCGGCAAGAAGATCCAGCTCGTCGGCGACGATCTCTTCGTCACCAATCCCAAGCGCCTGGCGCAGGGCATCAAGGACGGGCTGGCCAACGCCATCCTGGTCAAGGTCAACCAGATCGGCACGCTGACCGAGACGATGGAAGCCGTGTCGATGGCGCGCCACGCGTCGTACGGCGCGGTGATGTCCCATCGTTCGGGCGAGACCGAGGATTCGACCATTGCCGACCTCGCCGTCGCCACCGGCTGCGGCCAGATCAAGACCGGCTCACTGTCGCGCTCCGATCGTCTGGCCAAGTACAACCAGCTCCTGCGTATCGAAGAGCAACTCGGCCCGCAGGCGCGGTACGCCGGCACTTCGATCCTGCGCGGTCACTGATCTCATCGGAGCGCGGACCTCCAGGTCCGCATCATGTCATCCTGAGCGTAGCGAAGGATCTCATGCCGTAGCAAACGGCGATGAGGTCCTTCGCTGCGCTCAGGACGACTGATTTGTCTCGAACGCGACCTCGTAGTGAGTCGCGAAGTCGTCGAAGTTCGACAGCACCGCGCGCGCCTCGGGTTCGACGACCGACTTCGAGATGTCGGGGCCGGTGAACGCCTCGATCGACTGTCGCGACTCCCAGAGCGTCAGGGCGATGAGTTCCGTGTCGCCGTCGACTTCGCGGCGCAGCAGCCAGGCGCCGCGATGTCCACCAAGGTCCTTGAGTTCCGCCGTCACGGTTCCGGTGAAATGCCGAACATAGGCGTCGGCATTCGCTGCATCGGCGGCGCGGCCGCGCCACAGGCGGGCGATCATTTCAGGTCACTCCTTCGAACTGGGCTTCACCGGCAAGCTGGCGGCCGATCACCAGCCGCTGGATGTCGGACGTGCCCTCGTAGATCGTGGTGACGCGCACGTCGCGATAGATGCGCTCGACCGGGAAGTCGTTGAGATAGCCGTAGCCGCCATGGATCTGGATGGCGGCCGAGCACACCTTCTCGGCCATCTCCGAGGCGAACAGCTTGGCCATCGACGCCTCCTTGAGGCAGGGCCGGCCCTCGTCGCGCAGGCGGGCGGCGTTCAGCACCATCAGTTCGGCGGCCTGCAGCGAGGTCGCCATGTCGGCCAGGCGGAAGGCCACGGCCTGGTGCTCGATGATGGCCTTGCCGAAAGTGCGGCGCTCCTTGGCATAGGCCAGGGCGGCGTCATAGGCGGCGCGCGCCATGCCGACCGATTGCGCGGCCACGCCGATGCGGCCGCCTTCGAGGTTGCCGAGCGCAATGCGCAGGCCTTCACCTTCCTCGCCCAGAATCTGGTCGGGCAGGAGCTCGCACTTGTCGAACACGACGTGGCAGTGATCGGACGAGCGCTGGCCCATCGTGTGCTCGACGCGCGCTACCGTGTAGCCCGGTGTCCTGGTCGGCACGATGAACGCAGAAATTCCCTGCTTGCCCGCCGCCGGATCCGTCACGGCGAAGACCAGCGCGATATCGGCGCTGCGGCCGGACGTGATGAACTGCTTGCTGCCGTTCAGGACAAACTTATTGCCGACACGCTCGGCACGCGTCGTGATGGCGGCGGCATCGGAGCCCGCGCCAGGCTCGGTGAGGCAGAAGGCGCCTAAAAGTTCGCCGCGGGCGAGGGGGCGCAGGAAGCGTTCCTTCTGCTGCGCCGTGCCGTGCCGCAGGATGGGCAGGCAGACCAGCGAGTTGTGCACCTGGAACGCGGTCGACGACGCACCGTCCGCCGCCGCGATCTCCATGATGGCGAGCGCGTAGGAGACGTAGTCGGTGCCGGCGCCGTCGAACTCCGCCGGCACGGTCATGCCCAGCATGCCGAGCTCGCCCATGCGCGCAAAGGCCTCGCGCGGGAAGCGCGGTACGCGATCGCGTTCGGCGGCCGTCGGCGCCAGCTCGCGGGCCGCAAACTGGCGGGCCATGTCGCGGATCTGGCGCTGGCCTTCGGTCAACATGGCCGCAGGCTAGGAGGGCGGCGATGGCCGGTATTGGCGAAAATTGGCCAAGCCGGGTATCTTCAGGCGTGGCCCGCAGCGATCCTAGGAACTCCACGGAATACTGGTGGGACCGGCATCTCACCGGCCTCAGCCTGATGCGCGCCGACTTCACGACCCACGAATATCCGCCGCACATCCACGAGGCCCTGGTCGTCGCCGTGACCGAGAACGGCGGCTCGGTGGTCAAGAGTCGCGGCCAGGTCGAAGAGGCGACACCGTCGACGCTGTTCGTCTTCAATCCCGCCGAGCCGCACGCGGGATGGATGGGCTGGAGCGCGCGCTGGCAGTATCGGTCGATGTATCTCACGCAGGCCGCGCTTGGCCAGCTCGCGGCCGGGCTGGGCATCGAACGCGTGCCGTACTTCACGCACAACATCTTCGCCGACCGCGACCTGATCGAGGCCTTCATGGCGATGCACTGCGCCATCGAGGAGGGGCGCGACGTGTTCCATGAGCGCGAGCTTCTGGTCGGCAGCTTCGGCCGGCTGTTCCGGCGCCATGGCAGCGGCGGCAGTCGTATCCCGCCGGCGCCGGTCGATCGCCAGTTGCTGGCGCGCGTGAAGGATCGCATGCATGCCGACTACGCTTCGGAGCTGCGCCTGGAGGACCTGGCGGCCGAGGTCGGACTGACGACGTTCCAGCTCATCGGCCTGTTCAAGCGCACCGTCGGGCTCACGCCGCACGCCTACCTGACGCAGGTCCGGCTCAACATGGCGTGTCGCCGACTGCGGCATGAGCCGGTCCTGGCCGACGTCGCGACCGACGTCGGCTTCTACGACCAGAGTGCGCTCAACAAGCATTTCAAGCGCTGCTACGGCATCACGCCCACGCAATTCGCGCGCGCCGCAGCTGCGGCCGCCTAGCACTCGATGTCATCCCGAGCGAAGCGAGGGACCTTTCCTGTTGCCTAAAGGCCCCTCGCTGCGCTCGGGGTGACAGCGGGACTCGTCGACACGCGATCTCAGCATCGGCAATTTTCGCCAATACCCTCGCCGCAGGGCGGCCTATCAGGCCGCATGCACCTCTTTTGTCATGAGCAACCCGAGATCCTGACCGTGCAGACCGACGTGGCCGATGCGCGCCCCGGCAAGGTCGCGCTGGTCCAGTCGCCGTTCTATCCCGGCGGCGGCGGACAGCTCGCCGACCGCGGCGTCATTCGTTGGCAGGGCGGCGAGGCGAGGGTCACGGGCTTCGAGATCTCGGCCGGCAAGCTGTGGCACCTTCTCGACAGCCAGAGTGAAATCGCCGGCAGCGTCGAGGCGGCCGTCGATCCCGATTTCCGGCGCATGATGCGCCAGCTCCATACCGACACGCACGTGCTGAACGCCTTGGTGTTCCAGAGCTTTGACGGCGCGCTGGTGACCGGGGTGCAGATGGCGGAGGACGGCACGGCGCGCATGGACTTCGACATCCAAGGGGCAGACAGCGATCGCCTGCGGGCGCTGGAAGGGCCGATCAACGACCTCATCCGGCAGGACATCCCGGTCCGCTTCGCCTATGTGCCGATGCACGAGGCCCAGGCCGAAGCGGGCCTGATCCGCAGCCGCTCCGTCGCGCCACCGCCCACGCCCGACGGCAAGGTCCGCATCGTCGAGATCGTCGGGCTCGATCGACAGGCCTGTGGCGGCACACATCTCGCCTCGACCGGCGGATCTCCGCCCATCCGCATCCTCAAGATCGACAACAAGGGGCGGCACAACAGGCGGGTGAGGATCGGGCTTTCGCGCGCCTGAGCCGCGAAAAATCTTGACTCCTCAACACCATATGTTGCCTTATGGTGTCAGGAAGTTCGTATATGTTGTTGCGGCCACGTCAGATTCTGGCTCCGATCATCTTCGCTACGGTGTTCGGATACTTCGGCTATCACCTGGTGAACGGTGATCGCGGCCTGCTCGCCATGGTGCACCTGCAGCGCGAAGTGCTGGTCGCCGAGCAGAACCTCGCCGAAGCCGAGACCACGCGGAAGATCTGGGAGCGGCGCGTCTCTGCGCTGCGCAACCAGAGCCTCGATCCCGACATGCTGGATGAACGGGCGCGTGTGCTGCTGAACTTCTCACGCAAGGACGACATCGTCATCTTCACGCCGACGCGTTAGGAGCGCATCCGTGACGCGTTGATCAGGTTCGCGTCGCGGCCGGCTGAAACAAACTGTCGACGCGAAGGGGCCGTTGCAAACATTCTCTCAAATGCTGCGCCGCACGCTCTCTCGGCTGGTTTTTTGCTGCTAGATCAACCACATCGCTCCAGGCGATGCTATAAGCGGCAACGGGATACGCGGAGGGGAAATCATATGGCGAAGCCGGCCACGAAGCCGAAGGTCGAATCTTCTCCCGCCACGCCGACGGCATCGACCAGGCCCCCAGGTGCGGGTGACAACAGTGTCACCGCCGACCAGCTCAAATCCTTCTATCGCGACATGCTGCTGATCCGCCGCTTCGAGGAGCGGGCGGGCCAGCTCTACGGCATGGGCCTGATCGGCGGCTTCTGCCATCTCTATATCGGCCAGGAAGCCGTCGTTGTCGGCATGCAGTCGACGATCAAGCTGGGCGACGCCATCATCACCTCCTACCGCGATCACGGCCACATGCTGGCGGCCGGCATGGATCCCAAGGGCGTGATGTCCGAGCTGACGGGCCGGTCCAGCGGCTATTCCAAAGGCAAGGGCGGCTCGATGCACATGTTCAGCCGCGAGAAGAACTTTTATGGCGGCCACGGCATCGTCGGCGCCCAGGTGCCGATCGGCACGGGGCTGGCCTTCGCCCACAAGTACAACGGCAGCGACAACGTCTCGCTGACCTACTTCGGCGACGGCAGCGCCAACCAGGGCCAGGTCTACGAAGCCATGAACATGGCAGCCCTCTGGAAGCTGCCGGTGATCTACATCATCGAGAACAACCGCTACGGCATGGGCACCTCGGTCGAGCGCGCCTCGGCCGTCACCGAGCTCTATCGCCATGGCGAATCCTTCGGCATTCCCGGTGAGCGTGTCGACGGCATGGACGTCGTTGCCGTGAAGGCCGCAGGCGAGAAGGCGGTCGAGCACGCCCGCAATGGCGGCCCGTACATCCTCGAGATGCAGACCTATCGCTATCGCGGTCACTCGATGAGCGATCCCGCCAAGTACCGGACCAAGGAAGAGGTCGACAAGTATCGCAACGAGCGCGATCCGATCGACCATGTGCGCAAGCTGTTGCTGGATGGAAAGATGACCGACGAGACCGCGCTGAAGGCGGTGGATGCCGAGATCCGCAAGATCGTGAACGACTCTGCCGAGTTCGCCCAGCACAGTCCCGAGCCCGACCCGTCCGAATTGTGGACCGACGTCCTGGTCGGAGCCTGATCCATCATGTCGATTCCGGTTCTGATGCCAGCCCTCTCGCCAACCATGACCGAGGGGAAGCTGGCCAAGTGGCATGTGAAGGTCGGCGATGCGGTCAAGGCCGGTCAGGTGATCTGCGAGATCGAGACCGACAAGGCAACCATGGAAGTCGAAGCGGTCGATGAAGGCACCGTCGCCCAGCTCCTGATCGAGGAGGGCGCTGAAGGCGTCAAGGTCAACACGCCGATCTGCGTTCTCGCGGCCGAGGGCGAAAGCGTTGCTGACGCGGCCAAGGCCGCACCGGCTGCGGCGGCGCCTGCGCCCGAGCCGGCCCCCCAGCAGGCCAAGGTCGAAGCTCCGGCGACGGCAAAGGCGGCCGCTCCGGCCGCGCCCGCGGCATCCGCGCCGGCTGCGGAGCCGGAATGGAACGGCAAGACCGTGCACATGACGGTTCGCGAAGCCCTGCGCGACGCGATGGCCGAGGAGATGCGCCGCGACGGCAGCGTCTTCCTGATGGGCGAGGAAGTCGCGCAGTACCAGGGCGCCTACAAGGTGAGCCAGGGCCTGCTCGAGGAATTCGGCGCCAAGCGCGTGATCGACACGCCGATCACCGAGCATGGCTTCGCCGGCCTGGGTGTCGGTGCGGCGTTCGGCGGGCTGAAGCCGATCGTCGAGTTCATGACCTTTAACTTCGCCATGCAGGCGATGGACCAGATCATCAACTCGGCGGCCAAGACGCACTACATGTCGGGCGGCCAGATGACGAGCCCGATCGTCTTCCGCGGACCCAACGGCGCCGCCGCGCGCGTCGGCGCCCAGCATTCGCAATGCTATGCGAGCTGGTACGCCCACGTTCCGGGCCTGCGCGTGCTGGCGCCATGGAGCGCCGCCGACGCCAAGGGCCTGCTCAAGGCGGCGATCCGCGATCCCAACCCGGTGATCTTCCTCGAGAATGAGATCCTCTACGGCCAGTCGTTCGACGTGCCGGAGGATCCCGATTTCGTGCTGCCGATTGGCCGCGCCAAGATCGAGCGGCCGGGCAAGGACGTCACCATCACGGCGTTCTCGATCATGGTCGGCAAGGCGCTGGCTGCGGCCGACGAGCTCGCCAAGCAGGGCATCGATGCCGAGGTGATCAACCTTCGGAGCCTGCGCCCGTTCGACACCGAGACGATCGTGAACTCGGTCAAGAAGACCAACCGCCTGGTCTCGGTCGAGGAGGGCTGGGCCTTTGCCGGCATCGGCTCGGAGCTTGCCGCCCAGATGATGGAGCAGGCGTTCGACTGGCTCGACGCGCCGGTCAAGCGCGTGCACGGCGCCGACGTGCCTCTGCCTTACGCCGCCAATCTCGAGAAGATGGCCCTGCCGCAGCCCGAGAACATCGTCGAGGCTGCCCGCGAAGTCTGCAATCGCTGACGCGGGATCCTAGACCATGTCGATCAATATCCTGATGCCCGCGCTGTCGCCCACCATGACGGAGGGCAAGCTCGCCAAGTGGCATGTCAAAGAAGGCGATACCGTCAAATCCGGCCAGGTGATCTGCGAAATCGAGACCGACAAGGCGACCATGGAAGTCGAGGCGGTCGACGAGGGAAAGGTCGGCCGGATCGTCGTGGCCGAGGACACCGAAGGCGTGAAGGTCAACGCCGTCATCGCCATCCTGCTGGAAGAGGGCGAGACGGAAGTTCCCAAGGATGCCGCAGCGCCGGCCGCTGCGCCTCCGGCAGCAAAGCCTGCACCCGCTGCAGCGCCTGCTGCTGCCGCCGCGCCGGCTCCTGCCGCGCCAAAGGCTGCACCTGCGGCCGCTCCGGCACCTCAGCCAACTGCCGCATCAAGCGGCGCGCGTATCTTTGCGTCGCCGTTGGCCAAGCGAATCGCTGCGGAGAAGGGGCTCGATCTTTCGCGCATCAAGGGCAGTGGTCCCAACGGCCGCATCGTCAAAGCCGATGTTGAATCCGCCAAGCCGGGTGCCGCACCCGCCGCGGCTCCTGCAGCCGCGCCAGCGCCTCGGCCGGCACCGGCGGCCGGCGTGCAACCGGTGTTCGTGGCGCCGGGCGACTCGCGCGTGCCGCACACGGCGGTCCGCAAGGTCATCGCGCGGCGCATGCTCGAGTCCAAGCAGACCGTGCCGCACTTCTACCTGACGGTCGACCTCGAGATCGATGCGCTTTTGGCGGCGCGCCAGGCGATCAATGCCGTCGCGGAAAAGAAGGGGACCAAGGTCTCGGTCAACGACATGGTGATCAAGGCATGCGCCAAGGCGCTGCGTGATCATCCCGAGTGCAACGCCTCGTGGACCGAGGACGAGATGATCCAGTACGGCGCGGTCGACATCTCGGTCGCCGTCGCCACCGATCGCGGCCTGATCACGCCGATTGTGCGCAACGCCGACATGAAGGGCCTGGCGCAGATCGCGACCGAGATGAAGGACCTCGCCGCACGGGCCAAGATCGGCAAGCTCAAGCTCGACGAGTTCCAGGGCGGCGGCTTCACCATCTCCAACCTCGGCATGTTCGGCATCCAGAGCTTCTCGGCCATCATCAACCCGCCGCAGGCCATGATCCTGGCCGTCGGTGCGGGCGAGGAGCGGGCGGTCGTGCGCAAGGGCCAGCTGGTCGCGCGCAACATGATGAGCTGCACGCTGGCGGTCGATCACCGCGTGGTCGACGGCGCCATGGGCGCGCAGTTCCTGCAAACGCTGCGCGCCTATGTCGAGCAGCCCGCTTCCATGCTGGTCTAGGAGCGCATCATGGCCGACACCAGCTTCGACATCATCATCGTCGGCGGCGGGCCGGGCGGCTATGTCGCCGCGATCCGCGCGGCGCAGCTCGGCCTCAAGACCGCCGTCGTCGAGCGCGAGAACATGGGCGGCATCTGCCTCAACTGGGGCTGCATCCCGACCAAGGCGCTGCTGCGCACTTCGGAGGTCTTCGGCCTCATCAAGCATGCCGATTCGTTCGGGATTTCCGTCAAGGATTTCTCCTACGACGCCAAGAAGGTCGTCGAGCGTTCGCGCAAGGTCGCGAACCAGCTTAGCAACGGCGTCAAGATGCTGATGCGCAAGAACAAGATCACGGTGTTCGACGGCGACGCCAAGCTCGCGGGCAGCGATGGTGGGCAGCGCAAAGTTGCCGTCGCGATGAAGGACAAGAGCAACGTCGCGCTCACCGCCAAGAACGTGATCCTGGCGACGGGCGCCCGTGCCCGCCAGCTTCCCGGCCTCGAGTCCGACGGCAAACTCGTCTGGACTTACCGCGAAGCGATGGTACCGCCGGAGTTTCCCAAATCACTCCTGGTGATCGGGTCGGGTGCGATCGGGATCGAGTTCGCGAGCTTCTATCGCACCATGGGCGCCGAGGTGACGGTTGCGGAGGTGCTCGACCGAATCCTGCCCGTCGAGGACGAGGAGGTCTCGGCCTTCGCCAAGCGCGCCTTCGAGAAGCAGGGCATGAAGATCCTGACGGCCGCCACGGTCGGCGGCCTGAAGAAGGGCAAGGACAGCGTCACCGCAACGATCACGGCCGGCGGCAAGAGTCAGGACATCACCGTCGACCGCGTGATCAGCGCCGTGGGCATCGTCGGCAATGTCGAGAACCTGGGGCTCGAAGGTACCAAGGTGAAGGTCGAGAAGACCCACATCGTGATCGATCAATGGGGCTTTACCGGCGAGCCGAACGTCTATGCTATCGGCGACGTCGCCGGACCGCCGTGGCTGGCCCACAAGGCGATGCACGAAGGCGTGCTGGTGGTCGAGAAGATCGCCGGCGTGAAAGGCGTTCATCCGATGAAGACCGAGAACATCCCGGGCTGCACCTACTGCCAGCCGCAGGTGGCGAGCATCGGCCTCACCGAGGCGGCCGCCAAGGCCAAGGGCCTGCAGCTCAAGGTCGGCAAGTTCCCGTTCATCGGCAACGGCAAGGCGATCGCGCTCGGCGAGCCCGAGGGCTTCATCAAGACCATCTTCGACGCCAAGACCGGCGAGCTTCTGGGCGCCCACATGATCGGCGCCGAGGTGACCGAGTTGATCCAGGGTTACAGCATCGCCAAGACGCTGGAGACCACCGAGGCCGAGCTGATCGCCACGGTGTTCCCGCATCCCACCCTGTCGGAAATGATGCACGAGTCGGTACTGGCGGCGTACGGACGAACGCTCCATATCTAGGCCGTCATGGACGGAACCCCCAACGACCTGGGCGACAGGCTCCCGCTGAGCCGCGCCGAGCGCCATCCCGAGAAGGCGCACCGGCCGGACAATCCCATCCGGCGCAAGCCGGATTGGATCAGGGTGCGTGCACCGAACTCGCCGGAATATGCCGAGACCAAGCGCCTGATGCGCCAGTACGGGCTCGCCACGGTGTGCGAGGAGGCGGCCTGTCCCAACATCGGCGAGTGCTGGAAGCAGAAGCACGCCACCTTCATGATCATGGGCGAGACCTGCACGCGGGCCTGCGCCTTCTGCAACGTCGCCACGGGCAAGCCGGGCGCCCTCAATCCGCACGAGCCCGCCAACATCGCCGAAGCTGTCGGCAAGCTCGGCCTCGGCCATGTCGTGGTGACGTCGGTCGATCGCGACGACCTTTTGGACGGCGGGGCAGGGCACTTCGCGGCGGTCATCACCGCATTGCATCACCAGGCGCCCAACACGACGGTCGAAGTGCTGACGCCCGACTTCCTGCGCAAGGAGGGGGCCATCGCGACCGTGGTGGCGGCACGTCCGGACGTGTTCAACCACAACCTCGAGACGGTGCCGCGTCTCTATCCGACCATCCGGCCCGGTGCGCGCTACTTCACCTCGCTGCAATTGCTCTCCAAGGTGAAGGAAATCGATCCCTCGATGTTCACCAAGTCCGGCCTGATGGTCGGTTTGGGCGAGACACGCGAGGAGATCCTGCAGGTGATGGACGACCTGCGCGCGGCTGACGTCGACTTCCTCACCGTCGGCCAGTACCTGCAGCCGACACCCAAGCACGCCCCAATCGACCGCTTCTGGACGCCGGCCGAGTTCGATGAGCTGGCGACGCTCGCTCGCGCCAAGGGCTTCCTGATGGTCTCCGCCTCGCCACTCACGCGGTCGAGCTATCATGCCGGTGACGATTTCGCCCGTCTGCGCGCCGCACGCGCAGCCCGTTCTGCGTGAGCTGGGCCGCTTGAGCGTCACACGCCATACCGAGCGACGGGTCGTCGCCTATACGCCCATGCAGCTGTTCGAGCTGGTGGCCGACGTGCCGCGCTATCCCGAATTCCTGCCGTGGTGCCATGCCGGGCGCATCCGGCGCCGCGAAGGAGCCAACGTGCAGATCGCCGAGCTGGCGATCGGTTTCGGCCCGTTCCACGAGAAGTTCGCCTCGCGCGTCGTTCTGGCGCCCGACGCGCCGGGCGGGCCGCGCATCGACACCACTGGCATCGAAGGGCCGTTTCGCCGGCTGGTCAGCCGTTGGATCTTCCATCCGCATCCCGACGGCTGTCAGATCGACTTCGAGCTGGAGTTCGATTTCCGCTCGATGCTGCTGCAGCAGACCGTGCGCCTGCTGTTCGCCGAAGCGGTGAAGCGCATGGTGGGCGCGTTCGAAGCGCGCGCCAAGGCGCTCTACGGCAAGCCTAACGTTCAGCGAGCGACGCCAGTATCGTCAACGCGGTGATCGTCGCCACGCGGCGAATGCCGTCGCGGTCGCCTGGGAAGACGTGACGCTCGGCGATGATGTCGTGGCCGGTACGGGCGCCGGCGAAATGAACGAGGCCGACCGGCTTTTCAGCCGTGCCGCCGCCGGGGCCGGCCACGCCAGTGACCGATACCGCAAGATCGACGCCCGAGCGGGCGAGGGCGCCAGCGGCCATGGCGCGCGCCACGGGATCGCTCACCGCGCCATGGCCCATCAGGGCATCCCACGGCACGCCCAGCATCTCGCGCTTGGCCTCGTTGGCGTAGGTCACGTAGGCGCGCTCGACGACGTCCGATGAACCCGCGATCGCGGTCAGCGTCGCGGCGACCAGGCCGCCGGTGCAGGACTCTGCAGTGACGAGCTTCAGCCCGCGCTTGCGACAGGCATGCAGCACACGCTCAGCGGCGTCTCTCATTTCGTGATCGAACATCCGAACCTATCTCCTCGGCACCTCGACCGTCGCCACCGCCTGCGCCGCGATGCCCTCGCGGCGGCCGGTGAAGCCAAGCCCTTCCGTCGTCGTCGCCTTGACGCTCACTCTGTCACGATCAATGCCGGCGATGCGAGCGATGCTTTCGACCATGGCGTCGCGATGCGGCCCGATGCGCGGCGCCTCGCAGACAAGGGTAAGGTCGAGATGGACGATGCGCCCGCCGGCCGTCGCCAACAGATCGACGGCGTGGCGCAGGAAGCGGTCGGACGACACGCCGCGCCATTGCGGATCGGATGGCGGGAAATGCTTGCCGATGTCGCCGGCGCCGATCGTACCCAGAAGCGCATCGGTCAAAGCATGCAGGGCGACGTCGGCGTCGGAATGCCCGGCGAGCGCCTGGCTGTGCGGAATGGTGATGCCGCCCAGCATCACGTGATTGCCGGCGGCAAAGCCGTGCACGTCGAAGCCGAAGGCGGTGCGCGTTTCCATCGTCGAGACCATGTCGTCGGTCGTTGTGATCTTGCGGTTGTCGTCGTGCCCCTCGACCATGACGACACGCAATCCGGCGCGTTCGGCGACCGCCGCATCGTCGGTGAGGGCGCTCGTCTCGTGCCTCGCGAGCGATGCCGCCGCCCGGTGTGCCGCGAGCAGTTCGGCGAAGCGGAAGATCTGCGGCGTCTGGGCCCGCCACAGGCCATTGCGCGACACCGTTCCGGCCAGGAGGCCGGCATCGTCGACCTTCTTCAGCGTGTCGGCGACCGGCACGCCCAGGACCGCTCCGTCTATGCCCGGACGCAAGGCTTCCAGGCAGCCGATGATGTCGGATACCCGCACATACGGCCGAGCGGCATCGTGGATGGCCACCAGGTCGGGCGCCTGCGCGGCCAGGGCTTCCAGCCCGTTCAGGACAGATTGTTGCCGGCTGGCACCGCCAACGACCGGCGGCGGCAGGCCCATCCCCCCGACAGCCGCGCGGTAGTGCCCTTCGTCACCGGGCGCGATGACGACCTGGACATGGTCGATGCCCGGCGTCGCCTGGAACACCTCGAGGGTGCGGCGCAAGACGGGTTGGCCTGCCAAAGTGGCATATTGTTTGGGCAGGGGGCCTCCGAAGCGGCTCCCCCGGCCTCCGGCGACGATCAGGGCGGTGCAGGTTGGCACGGCCGGCTAGATAACACTGGGTCAACAATTGCGCACTCAGGACCGCTTGCGCACCCTGCCGGGACCCGCTATTGCTCGCCCAATTATTGTGCACTGCACAAGATGCCTATAAACTGATCAGTAGCCATGGTTTGCACACTGCGTCTCCAACCCGTCGATATCGGCGATGTCCGAATCGACGACCCCGTCATCCTGGCGCCCATGTCGGGCGTGACCGACATGCCTTTTCGCCAGATGGTGAAGCGGGGCGGGGCGGGACTTGTCGTCTCCGAGATGATCGCCTCGGCGGCCATGGTGCGCGAGAATCGCAAGACGCTGCTGATGGCGAAGAACTCGCCGGAAGAGTTTCCAATGTCGGTCCAGCTCGCGGGCTGCGAGCCCGAGGTCATGGCCGACGCGGCCAAGCTGAACGAGGATCGCGGCGCCGCCATCATCGACATCAACTTCGGCTGCCCGGTAAAGAAGGTCGTGAACGGCCATGCCGGTTCGTCGCTGATGCGCGACGAAGTGCACGCCGCGAAGATCCTCGAAGCCACGGTGAAGGCCGTGAAGCTGCCGGTGACGCTGAAGATGCGCACCGGCTGGGACTCGACCAACCGCAACGCGCCCAACCTCGCACGCATCGCCGAGGCCTGCGGCATCAAGTTGCTGACCGTGCATGGCCGCACGCGCTGCCAGTTCTATGACGGCCACGCCGACTGGGCGTTCGTCGCCGACGTCAAGGCGGCAACGAAGCTACCGGTGATCGTGAACGGTGACATCAACACCCTCGACGACGTCGACACGGCGCTGGCGCAGTCGGGCGCCGACGGCGTGATGGTCGGCCGTGGTGCCTATGGCCGCCCGTGGTTCCTGAACCAGGCGATCCACTATCTGCGCACCGGCGAGCGGCTGGCTGATCCGTCGCTTGCCGAGCAGTACGCCATCGTGCGCGCGCACTTCGAAGCGATGCTGTCGCATTACGGCCAGGAGACCGGCGTGCGCATGGCCCGCAAGCATTTGGGCTGGTATTCCAAGGGCCTTCCGGCGTCGGCCGAGTTCCGCGCCGCCGTGAACCGCGAGACCGAGCCCGCCAAGGTGCGCGCCCTGCTGGCCGCGTTCTTCCTGCCCAACCTCGAGCGGCAGGCTGCCTAGGATGCCGGTGCAGCCCCTCAAACGCGCCAACGCGACGAGCGATCAGTTTCCGACGGCGCTTCTCGATTCGCTGTCGGAGGCGATCGTCGTCGTCGATGCGCGCGGGCTGATCCACTACGCCAACCTGTCGGCCGAGCAATTCTTCGGCGTCGGCCGCACCCGCCTGGTCGGCCATCCGCTCGACGAGTTCGTGCCTGAGGACACGCCGCTCTTCTCCCTGCTCGAGCAGGTGCTGTCGACCGGCGGTGCGGTCGCCGAGAACGGCGTCACGCTGGCATCGCCGCGCATCGGCAATCGTTTCTGCGCGCTGCGCCTCTCGCCGATCGTCGACAGCGACGGGCTGGTCGCGGTCTCCCTGGTCGAGCAGACCATCGCCCGCAACATCGACCGCCAGATGTCGCATCGCAGCGCGGCCCGCTCGGTGAGCGCGCTCGCCGCCATGCTGGCGCACGAAGTGAAGAACCCGCTGTCCGGCATCCGCGGCGCGGCGCAGCTGCTGGAGCAGTCGGTGCCCGACTCCGAGCGCGAGCTGACCAGCCTGATCTGCGAGGAGACCGATCGCATCGTCGCCCTGGTCGACCGCATGGAGGCCTTTGCCGACGGCCGGCCGATCGACCGCAGCCCGATCAACATCCACCAGGTGCTGAACCACGTCCTGCGCATCTCCCAGAACGGCTTCGGCAAGGGCGTGCGCTTCGTCGAGACCTACGACCCTTCGCTGCCCGACGTGCATGGCGACCGCGACCAGCTCATCCAGGTGTTCCTGAACCTGGTGAAGAACGCCTGCGAGGCGCCGGGCGACGGCGAGCGCGAGATCGAGTTGTCCACAGCCTACCGGCACGGCCTGCGCCTGGCCGTCCCCGGCCAGCAGGCCAAGGTCAACCTTCCCTTGGTGGTTTCGGTCCGGGACAACGGCCGCGGGGTGTCCGACGAAATCCGCGCCCATCTATTTGACGCCTTCGTCACCAACAAGCCCACCGGAACTGGCCTGGGTCTTGCGTTGGTAGCCAAGATCATCAACGACCACGGCGGGGCAATCGAGTTCGACAGCGAGCCCGGCCGTACGACATTTAGGGTTATGTTGCCGTTGCAGTTGCAGATTTCGCGGCCCGCTCAATGAGCGGAGCCAACACCATCCTGGTCGCCGACGACGACCGGGCGATCCGCACCGTCCTGCATCAGGCGCTGGGCCGGCAGGGCCACAATGTGCGCAGCACAGGGGCTGCGTCGACCCTGTGGCAATGGGTGCAGGAGGGCGAAGGCCAGTTGGTCATCACCGACGTGGTGATGCCCGACGAGAACGGGCTCGACCTGGTGCCGCGCATCCGCAAGCTGCGACCGGACCTGCGCATCATCGTCATGAGCGCACAGTCGACGCTGCTCACCGCCGTGCGCGCGACCGAGCGCGGCGCCTTCGAATACCTGCCCAAGCCGTTCGATCTCAACGAGCTGATCTCGGTGGTGAACCGCGCGCTGTCGGCGCCGGCGACGCCCATGCAGCGCAGCATCCAGGCACCGGAGGAGGGCGAGCGCCTGCCGCTGATCGGCCGCTCGCCGGCCATGCAGGAAATCTACCGCGCCTTGGCGCGGCTGATGTCGACCGACCTTACGGTGATGGTCACCGGCGAATCGGGCGCCGGCAAGGAACTCGTGGCGCGTGCGCTGCACGACTACGGCAAGCGCCGCAAGGGGCCGTTCGTGGCGCTCAACATGGCGGCGATCCCGCGCGAACTGATCGAAAGCGAGTTATTCGGCCATGAGCGCGGCGCGTTCACCGGCGCCGTGCAACGCTCGGCCGGCAAGTTCGAGCAGGCGTCCGGCGGCACGCTGTTCCTCGACGAGATCGGCGACATGCCGCCCGAGGCGCAAACCCGCCTGCTGCGCGTGCTGCAGGAAGGCGAGTACACCACCGTCGGCGGCCGCACGCCGATCAAGGCCAATGTGCGCATTGTCGCCGCCACCCATCGCGACCTGCGTCGCCTGATCCAGCAGGGACTGTTCCGCGAAGATCTGTTTTATCGCCTGAACGTCGTGCCGATTCGCCTGCCGCCCCTGCGCGAGCGGCTGGACGACATTCCCGAGCTCGCCAACCACTATCTGCAGGCGGCGACCGCCGACGGCCTGCCGGCCAAGGTGCTGTCGCCCGAAGCCATGGCGCGGCTGAAGCAGCATCGCTGGCCGGGCAACGTCCGCGAGCTGGTCAACCTGGTGCGCCGCCTGTCGGCGCTCTACTCCGAGGAAGTGATCGGCGTCGAGACGATCGAAGCCGAGCTTGCCGACGCCATGTCGGCGCTCGAGCCGGAGCCCGCCGCGGGCGACTCCGTCGCTGCCGATGTGTCGCTGGCCGACGCCGTCGATCGCCACCTGCAGGCATTGTTCGCGGCCCACGGCGATCGCCTGCCGCCGGATGGCATGTACGATCGTGTCATTTCCGAGGTCGAGCGTCCGCTGTTGTCCCTGGCCCTTGGGGCAACGCGCGGGAATCAGTTGCGCGCGGCCCGCCTCTTGGGGCTCAATCGCAATACGTTGCGCAAGAAGATCAAGGACCTCGACGTCCCCGTGGTACGTACGCCGCAGGTCCGCCGAGGCGGGTGACTATAGTGACAGCTGCGCTGGGCGTTTCACGCTTGGGCGATGCGACAGCGGTGGTGGCCCGCAGGCTGGGCGGCCGCGCCGCCGCCATATCGTTGGCAGTGCTCGCCATGCTCGCCGGTGCGGCGACCTATGCCTGGCTGGCAGGCTTCGTCCCCACCGCCCTGAATACGCGCGGCTGGATCACCGGCCTGCTGGTCGCCGACCTGGTGATCGCCGTGGCGCTGGTGGCGCTGCTGGCGGTGCGGCTGACCCAGCTCTGGCTCGACCGCCGGCGCGGCGCGGCGGGCTCGCGCCTGCACATGCGGTTGGTGCTGGTGTGCAGCCTGTTCACCATCACGCCGACCCTGATCGTGACCATCATTCTGTCACTGCTGGTCATCAACCTGACCGACTTCGTGGTGAAGCCGGCCCAGGCCTCGTACGAGGCGGCGCGGGCGATCGGCGAGCCGGTACGGCGTGCCCGTGAAGAGGAGATCCTGCGCGACATCGGCGCCGTTGCGTCTTCCCTGCAGGCGATCGGCATCGATGCCGTGCGCGACAAGGAGGCGACGACCAGCCTGCTGAAGCGCCTGATCGACGGCCGGCCGATCATCGAGGCGATCGTCATCGATGCCGACAACGGCGTGCTGGAGCGCGCCGTGGCGCCCAACGCCGAAGGCCTCAAGGATCCGACCCCATCGGCTCAGGCGCTGTGGCGCGCCGTCAGGCAGAACGGTCCGGTCGAGATCCAGGCGCCCGACGGCGCCTATTTCGTCATGCAGCTCTTCCTCGGCGAGCCGCTGTTCCTGGTCACCGGCCATTCCGTCGACCTGCGCGTCGTCGACTACATCAAGAGCATCGAGTTCGCTGGCTCCTTCTACTCGCAGATCGAGCAGGCCATGCAGCGCAGCCAGCTCCTGATCTTCGTGATCTGCGGCGCCATTGCGCTCCTGATGCTGCTGGCTGCGGTGTGGCTCGCCATCCTGTTCGCCTCGCGCCTGACCGAACCGATCGGCGGATTGATGGCCGCGGCCGAGCGGGTGAGGGGCGGCGACCTGACGGCGCGCGTCGAGGAGGGGCCGCTCAACGACGAGCTCGGCCAGTTGACGCGCTCGTTCAACCGCATGGCCAGCCAGATCGAGCAACAGCGCGGCGACCTCATCGATGCCAACAAGGAGCTCGACACGAGGCGGCGGCTGACCGACGCGGTGCTGGCTGGCGTCTCCGCTGGCGTGCTGAGCGTCGACATCACCGGCATCATAAGCCGCACCAACCGCTCGGCGCTCGAGCTGCTGGCCCTGCCCGAGGACGGCGTGATCGAGCGCCCGCTGATCGCCGTGATGCCGGAGCTGGCGCCGCTGGTCGAGCAGGCGGGCGATCGACCCGATCGCGTCACGCAAGGCCAGGTCGAGATCCTGCAGGGCGGCACGCGGCGCATCCTGCTGGTGCGCATCAGCGCGGCGTCGGATGCGGGCTCGGTCGTCACTTTCGACGACGTCACCGACCTCATGTCGGCGCAGCGCATGGCGGCGTGGGGCGACGTGGCGCGCCGCATCGCGCACGAGATCAAGAACCCGCTGACGCCCATCCAGCTCTCGGCCGAGCGGCTGAAACGGCGCTACCTCAAGCAGATCAAGGACGACCCGGAAACCTTCTCGATCTGCACCGACACCATCATCCGCCAGGTCGGCGACATCGGCCGCATGGTCGACGAGTTCTCCTCGTTCGCCCGCATGCCACGGCCGACGGTGAAGCCGGAGGACGCCAAGGAGCTCTGCCAGCAGTCGCTGTTCCTGCAGCGCCAGGGCAATCCCGACATCCGCTATGTCTCGACCTTGCCCGATCGTCCGGTGCCGCTGATCTGCGACCGACGGCAGGTGTCGCAGGTCCTGACCAATATCCTGAAAAATTCGGCCGAGGCGATCGAGGGCAGGGCGGTGGCACACGGCCAGACCTTGCCCCCGGGCGAGATCACGCTGTCGCTGCGCGACGATGATGCCACCGTACGCATCATCGTCGACGACAACGGCAAGGGGCTGCCCAAGGAAGGCCGCGAACGGCTGACCGAGCCCTATATGACCACGCGCAGCAAGGGTACGGGCCTGGGCCTCGCCATCGTCAAGAAGATCATGGAAGATCATGGCGGCTATCTCTCCCTGGATGACCGCGAGGGTGGCGGGGCGCGCATCAGTCTGGTATTCCGACGTGACGCGAAGGAAATCGCGTCGGTTCGTGCGCATGCGACGGCCGCACAATGATCCGCACATAACATCGCGGACAGTTTGAAGAGTCATGGGCCACGATATTCTCATCGTCGACGACGAGCGCGACATCTGCACGCTGATCGCGGGCATCTTGGAAGATGAGGGCCACACCGCCCGTCGCGCCCACAACAGCACCGAGGCCATCGACGCCGTGCGCCAGCGCCGGCCGGCGCTGGTGATCCTCGACGTCTGGCTGCAGGGCAGCGAGCTCGACGGCTTGCAGATCCTGGAAGTTATCCGCCGCGAGGAGCCGCCGGTGCCCGTCGTGATGATCTCGGGCCACGGCACGATCGACACCGCGGTGTCGGCCATCAAGACCGGCGCCTACGATTTCATCGAGAAGCCGTTCAAGGCCGATCGCCTGCTGCTGGTGGTCGACCGCGCGATCGAGGCCGATCGGCTGCGGCGCGAGAACGTCGCCTTGCGCCGACGCGCGGGCGGCGAGGTGACGTTCGTCGGCTCCTCGGGCACGGCCGCCAACGTGCGCAGCCAGATCGAACGCGTGGCGCCGACCGGCAGCCGCGTGCTGATCACCGGCCCCTCGGGCGCCGGCAAGGAGACCGTGGCGCGGCTGATCCACCAGGGCTCCAAGCGGGCTGACGGCCCGTTCGTTATCGTGAATTGTTCGGCCCTGCCGGCCGAGCGGCTGGAGATCGAGCTGTTCGGCACCGACGGGGAAAGCGGTGCGGAGGTGCTGCGCGTCTCGGGCGCCTTCGAGATGGCGCATGGCGGTACGCTGCTCCTGAAGGAGGTCGCCGACCTGCCGGTGCCGCTGCAGAGCCGGCTGGCGCGCGTGCTGCAGGAGCAGTCCTTCACCCGCGACGGCGGCACCACCAAGGTCGAGGTCGACGTCCGCGTGCTCGCCTCGACGGCGCGTACCCTGCAGGACGAGATCGCGTCCGGCAGCTTCCGCGAAGAGCTTTTCCACCGCCTGAACGTCGTGGCCTTGCGCGTGCCGCCGCTCAGCGAGCGGCGCGAGGACATTCCCGAAGTCGCCAACGACCTGCTACAGCGCGTCGCCGACGCCACCGGCCTGCCGGCGCGGCCGATCGGCGAGGACACGCTGGCGGCGCTGCAGGGCCACGACTGGCCAGGCAACATCCGCCAGCTCCGCAATGTCATCGAGCGGCTGTTGATCCTCGCCCCTGCCGGCGGTGGGCCGATCCGCGCCGATGCTCTGCCCAACGACGTGAGCGAGGACGCTCCGTCAGTGCTACGCTGGGAGAAGGGCGGCGAGATCATGCAGCTGCCGCTGCGCGATGCGCGCGAGGTCTTCGAGCGCGAGTACCTGCTGGCCCAGGTGACGCGCTTCGGCGGCAACATCTCGCGCACCGCGACCTTCGTCGGCATGGAGCGCTCGGCGCTGCACCGCAAATTGAAGTCGCTCGGCCTGCATGGCGGCGCCCCTGACAATGGCGGCGAGGCCGCGACCGAGACCCGAGGAGCGTAAAAGAGATGGCGCGTTATGCCTACGTCAATGGACGCTATGTCGATCACCGCGAAGCGAGCGTGCACATCGAGGATCGCGGCTACCAGCTCGCCGACGGCGTCTACGAGGTCGTGGGCGTGCGCGACGGCAAGCTCATAGACGAGAAGCTGCACATCGATCGGCTCGGTCGGTCGCTGGGTGAACTGCGTATCGACTGGCCGGTGGCCCGGCCGACGCTGGGCTTCATCATCCGCGAGCTGATGCGCCGCAACCGCCTGCGCGACGGCCTGGTCTACATGCAGGTGACGCGCGGCGTGGCGCGCCGCGACCATGCCTTCCCGACCAAGCCGGTGAAGCCCGCGCTGGTTCTGACCACCAAGAACAGCAAGCGCGCCGAGCCCGATCCCGGCCCCGGCATCGCGGTCAAGAGCCATCCCGACATCCGCTGGGAGCGTTGCGACATCAAGACGGTGGCCCTGCTGCCCAACGTGCTGGCCAAGCAGGCGGCGCGCGAGAGCGGCGCCTATGAGGCGTGGCTGGTCGATGGCAAGGGCAACGTGACCGAAGGCGCCTCGACCAACGCCTGGATCGTCACCAAGGGCGGCGAGCTGGTCACCCGCGCCACCGACAACGCCATCCTGGCCGGCATCACGCGCCATACCTTGAAGGTGCTGGCGGGCGACCTGCAGCTGAAACTGGTCGAGCGGCCGTTCACCCTGGCCGAGGCCAAGGACGCCAAGGAAGCCTTCATCACCAGCGCCACCTCGTTCGTGACGCCGGTGGTCAAGATCGACGGCGACACGGTGGGCGACGGCAAGGTCGGGCCGACGGCCCGCCGGCTGCGCGAGGAATACGTGCGCTTCGCGGCCGACGGCGAGGCGGTTACGTGAGCCGACCGCAAGGTCTGAAACCGCCACGCGCCATCCTGTTCGATTGGGACAACACGCTGGTCGACACCTGGCCGACCATCGTCGAGTGCTATCGCGACACCTTCACGGCGCTGGGCCACACGCCGTGGACGGCACAGGAAGTGAAGGACCGCGCCCACGGCTCCTTGCGCGATGCCTTTCCAGCATTATTTGGCGTGCGCGCAGGCGAAGCCGAAAAAGTTTTCTACGAGACCTTCTTTCGCATCCATCTCGAGCGTTTGACACCGTTGCCGGGAGCGGAGGAGCTTCTGGCGCGCTGCAACGATCTCGGTTGCTATGTCGCGGTGGTGAGCAACAAGGTCGGCGACAATCTGCGGGCCGAGCTTGCCCATCTCGGTTGGCAGCGCTGGATCAAGCGGGCGGTGGGCGCGCGCGACTGCGTGCGCGATAAACCCGCACCCGATCCCATCTACAAGGCGCTCGACGGCACGGGAATTGCCCCGGACGAGACGGTCTGGATGGTCGGTGACACCCCGGCAGATCTCAAATGCGCCCATGCGGCCGGCTGTTTGCCGGTCCTGGTGGGCGGCGCGGAGGAGCTGACAGGGCTGCTGCTCGACCATCCGCCGCGGCTAAGAGCACGCAATTGTAATCACTTGGTGGCATTGCTTTGACCTGATCACCCCCTATATTTGAGCCAACTCGGTAGCGGGTACTGAGACCCGCGCCTTTCCAACGGCTGCCCAAAAAGCAGTCGGACGCCCAGCAAGAGGCCAAGAACATGAGCGAGAAAGCACAGAACGTTCAGGACGTCTTCCTGAACCACCTGCGCAAGAACAAGACGCCCGTCACGATCTTCCTTGTGAACGGCGTCAAACTGCAGGGCATTGTTACCTGGTTCGACAATTTCTCGGTGCTGCTGCGCCGTGACGGCCATTCGCAGCTTGTGTACAAGCACGCGATCTCGACCATCATGCCGGTCACGCCGGTGCAGCTGTTCGACGGCGACAAGGCCGACGCAGCGGGCTGATTTGAGCGAAAACCACGAGCTGAACGGACACGAAAGGCGCAAGCGCAAGCCCGAGGACACTGTCCGCCCGCGGACAGTGGCTGCCGTGCTGTCGCCTTATGCGCCCGGTGTGCATCGTGAGGAGCGTGATCGCGAGGCCAAGCTCGGGGAGGCGGTCGGGCTCGCCCGCGCCATCGATCTCGATGTGCGTGTGGCCGAGACCGTGCCGTTGCGTCGTGTCACGCTGGCCACGCTGATCGGCAAGGGCGTGGTCGAGCGCGTGAAGGACAATGTGAAGGAGCAGGGGATCGGGCTGGTTGTCGTCGACGACCGGCTGACGCCCGTACAGCAGCGCAATCTCGAGAAGGCGCTAGAGGCCAAGGTCATCGACCGCACCGGCCTCATCCTGGAGATCTTCGGCGCGCGCGCCCGCACGCATGAAGGCCGCCTGCAGGTCGAACTGGCGGCGCTCGACTACCAGCGCGGCCGCCTAGTGCGGTCGTGGACCCACTTGGAACGCCAGCGCGGCGGCTTCGGCTTCCTGGGCGGGCCCGGCGAATCGCAGATCGAGATCGACCGCCGCCTGATCGGCGAGCGCATCGTGCGCATCAAGCGCGACCTCGAAGGCGTACGCCGCACGCGCGCCGTCAACCGCGCCGGGCGGCGCAAGGCGCGCCTGCCGACGGTGGCGCTGGTCGGCTACACCAACGCCGGCAAGTCGACGCTGTTCAACCGGTTGAGCGGCGCTGCCGTGATGGCCAAGGACCTGCTGTTCGCCACGCTCGATCCCACCATGCGGTCGATCAAGCTGCCCAACGGCAAGCCTTGCGTGATCTCCGACACCGTCGGCTTCGTTTCCGACCTGCCGACCCATCTGGTCGAGGCCTTCCGCGCCACCCTCGAGGAGGTGCTGGAAGCCGACCTGATCGTCCATGTCCGCGACATCGCCCATCCCGACAGCGAGCAGCAGCGCGCCGACGTCGAGGCCGTGCTGCAGGACCTCGGCGTGATCGAGGAAGGGGGAGGGCGGCTGATCATCGAGGCGCTCAACAAGATCGACACCCTGCCGGCCGACATCCGCCACCGCCTGGAGACCCGGTCCCATACCGGCGCTGAGCGGGCGCGGCAGTATCCGGTCTCGGCCATGACCGGGGAGGGCGTCGACCAGCTTCTCGAGGCGATCGGCGGCTTCCTTGGCCGTGCGGGCGAGGCGCGTGAGGTCGAGGTGCCGCTTTCCGACGGCGCCACGATCGCCTGGCTCTACCGTCACGGCGAGGTCCGCAGCCGCCAGGATGACGGCGAAATCGCACGGCTGACGGTCGCGCTGGACGCCGCTGCATCGGCGCAATTCGAGCGCCGCCTCGCGCGTTGACACTGGGCTGCCCGGCTACCTATAAGCGGCCCACTCCATTCGAAGGAAACACCATGAAATTCAAGCCCTTGCACGATCGGCTGCTGCTGAAGCCGATGACCGCCGAGACCAAGACCAAGGCCGGAATCATCATTCCCGACACCGCCCAGGAAAAGCCCATGCAGGGTGAGGTCGTGGCCGTCGGCAAGGGCAAGCGGCTGGAGGACGGCCGCCTGCAGGCGCTCGACGTCAAGGTCGGCGACAAGGTGATCTACGGCAAGTGGTCTGGCACCGAGGTCAAGCTCGGCGGCGTCGAGCACGTGATCCTGAAGGAAGAGGACCTGTTCGGCATCGTCGGCTGACGACATGCTGGGCTCGGCCGATGCGGAGCGCGTCGGCGAGCTGATGCGCGAGACGGCGGCAGCCGAGCTGCTGCCGCGCTTTCGCTCGCTCGCCAAGGAAGACATCAGGCTCAAGGGGCCGGGCGACTACGTCACCGTGGCCGACGTGGCCTCGGAGCAGCGTCTCGCGAGCGGCCTCGCCAGGATCTTGCCTGGCGTGCCGGTCGTGGGCGAGGAGGCGGTCGAGAAGGAGCCCGACCTGGTCGACCTGATCGCGCGGCCGGGCGAAAGCTGCTGGGTGGTCGATCCGCTCGACGGCACGGCCAACTTCGCAAGCGGCAAGGACCGCTTCGCCATCATCGTCTGCCTGGTGCGCGACACCGTGGCGGTGGGCGGCTGGATCCTCGACCTGCCGACCGGACGGATGGCGATGGCGCTGAAGGGCGAGGGGGTCACCCTCGATGGTGCGCCGGTCAGGCGACCGGAGCCCGTTCGGCCGCCGATCGGTTTCGTCGGGTACAAGGTCAAGAAGGAATTCGACCGCCAGCTTCCGGCTGACAAGCGCAGCTCCCTGGGGCGTGTCTCGACCCTGAACTGCGCCGGCGCGGAGTACCACGAGATCCTGGCCGGCCGGGCGGACTTCAATCTCTATCGCATGACCAAGTCGTGGGACCACGCGGCCGGCACGCTGATGATCGCGGAGGCGGGCGGCGAGGCGCAGCGCTTCGACGGTAAGCCCTATGCGCCGGCGCAGCCGATCAACAGCGGCCTGATCGCAGCAATCCGTCCCCAGACCCTGGCCCAGGTGCGCACCCTGTTCGAGGCGGTGCGCATGCCTCTGCTGGCGGGGCTGCCGAAGATTTAAGAACGGAGCGCGGACCTGGAGGTCCGCGCTCCGATGATTCGCGCCTTCGTCTTCGCCTCCTGCCAGAGGGCTTCCATCTCCTCGAGGGTGGCGTCGGCGGGCTTGCGGCCGCCCTCGGCCAGGCGCTTTTCGATGTGGCGGAAGCGGCGCTCGAACTTGTCGTTGGTGGCGCGCAGCGCCGCCTCCGGGTCGACCTTGCAGTGCCGGGCGAGGTTGGCGACGGCGAACAGCACGTCGCCCAGTTCGTCGGTCAGCCGCTCCTGGTCCGCCGTCCCGGCCGCGAGTTCGGCCCGCAACTCGCCCAGCTCCTCCTCGATCTTGTCGATGACCGGGGCCGTCTTCTTCCAGTCGAAGCCGACCCGGGCCGCCCGCTTCTGGATCTTCTCGGCGCGCAACAGGGCGGGGAGGGCCCGCGCCACCCCGTCCAGGGTGCCGGCCGGCTCCTTGCCCTTGGCGGCCCGCTCCGCCGCCTTGCGCGCTTCCCAGGAGACGGTCTGGGCTTCGGCCGTGTCGATCTTGGCGTCGCCGAACACATGGGGGTGCCGGTCGACCATCTTGTCGGCCACGGCCTCGGCCACCTCGGTGAAGCCGAAGGCGCCGGCCTCGCTGGCCATCTGGGAGTGGTAGACGACCTGCAGCAGGAGGTCGCCTAGCTCTTCCTTGAGCGCCGGCAGGTCGTCGCGCTCGATGGCGTCGGCCACCTCGTAGGCTTCCTCGATGGTGTACGGCGCGATCGTCCGAAAGGTCTGGTCGATGTCCCATGGGCAGCCGTGCCGGCGGTCGCGCA
This sequence comes from Reyranella soli, assembly GCF_007992495.1. GTDB lineage: Bacteria > Pseudomonadota > Alphaproteobacteria > Reyranellales > Reyranellaceae > Reyranella > Reyranella soli. The sequence goes on along the minus strand of NZ_BKAJ01000012.1, from coordinate 60,583 downwards.
GCCAGGCCATGACGGCGAGCAGGCGGGCCATCGGCTCGCGGGGCAGCGAGTCCGCCGTGGGACGTTCCGACGCCATGACGCTTATCCTCAACTCCGGTTATCGTATAATATATATTATGACAAATATATCTATATTCGTAATATCAATGGACTACCAGTTAATACGTATATTCTGCTTTAAGAGAGCCAAGAGCTTCAGCCCGCGGGCGGTGTCACTGGTCGGCACGCCCAGCGTCATCAGGATGCCCTCCTTGGGATTGCCCGGACGCTGCATCACCAGGTCGAACACCGTGCGGGTCTCGCTGTCGCCTTGGCCCTTGGGCACGTTCTCGTAGACGATCAGGAAGGTGCCGTCGCCGAGCTTGCGGGCCTGGGCCTGGACGCTCGGCCGGCGGGCCGTGATCGAGCCGCTCTTGGTGGCGGCGTAGTGCTCGGCGTCCTTGACGCCCTCGAAGGCGAAATCGACCCGCCAGATGATCAGGCGGTAGTGCTTGTCGAGGCTGTAGGCGACGCCCCGCTCCCAGTCCTCGGTTGCCTGCCAGCCCAGCGGCAGGGCCAGCTCCACCTTGATCGAGCCGAACTGAACCCGGGCAAATCCCTGGGCGCTGTCGACGACAGCGACCCGCGACGATACCTGGTTCGGCCCGCCGGCGATGATGGGATCGACACCGCGGTTGAAGCTGGCGCCATTGTCGTTGATTGCGAAGTCCCGGAAGGTCAGCCCGCCGGCATCGAGATCGGCCGCCCGGGCCGGAAAACCGGCAAAAACGGTCCCCAGACCCGCCAACAGGAACAAGCGGCGACCGGACTCGTTTTGTCTCGCTTGATGCGTAAGTTTTGGAACGCCTTCCAATCGTCTGATAATAATGGATTATTCTCCATTAGATTTCGATGACCAGCCCGTCGTGGCAGGGCCGGACATGCGCCGGTGTCAGTCGATCGAGCTCAGCATAGTCCATATCGACGTGGAGATTGGTCAAAAACGCCCGCCGGGGCGCAATCCTGGCGATCCATTCCAGCGCCCGTTCGAGATGGGCGTGGGTCGGGTGCGGGCGGTAGCGCATGGCGTCGACCACCAGCACGTCCACCCCAGCCATCGTCTCTAGGGCGGCGTCTGACAGCGTCACGCAGTCGTTGGCATAGGCGAACGACCCGAAGCGGAACCCCAGCGAGGTGGCGATGCCGTGGTCCTGCACGAACGGCCGTACGGGCAGGCCCGCGGCCACGAACGGCCCGTCGATGCAATGGTGCCGATAGATCGGATTGTAGAAGCCGTCCTCGGCCGCGAAGCAGTAGCTGAAGCGCCGCAGCAGAATTTCGTAGGTCCGTTCGTCCGACCACGCCTCGATCGGTCCCTGGCGCAGCGTGTACGGCCGGATGTCGTCGATGCCGTGCACCTGGTCGGCGTGCTCATGGGTCCACAGCACGGCGTCGATGCGATCGACCCGGGCGTCGAGGAGTTGGGCGCGCAGGTCGGGTGAGGTGTCGATCAGGATGGTCTTGCCCTGGTCCTGCACCAGGATGGAGCAGCGCCGTCGGCGGTTGCGCGGATCGTTGGGGTCGGCGGCGCCCCATTCGCCGTCGCCGCCCGTGCCCCCTACCCTTGGTACGCCACCCGACGTGCCACAGCCCAGGATCGTCACCCGCACCTCGCGCCCTCCAGGTTGGCGCGCTCGGCCTTGGCGAACAGCCGGAAGAAGTTGTCGGTCGTCGCAGCCTCGAGCTCGGCGACGGAGACGTCCTTCAGCTCGGCCACCTTGGCCGCGGTATGGGCGACGAAGGCGGGCTCGTTGGTCTTGCCGCGCTTCGGCACGGGCGCCAGGTAGGGCGCATCGGTCTCGACCAGCAGCCGGTCGAGCGGGATGTCGCGCACGATGCTGCGCAGGGCCTCGGCCGCCTTGAAGGTGACGATGCCCGAAATCGAGATGTACATGCCGAGCGCCAGCGCCCGGTGCGCCACCGCGGCACCCGAGCTGAAGCAGTGGATCAGGCCCGGAAAGGCGCCCTTGGCGTGCTCCTCCTCGAGGATGTCGCCGGTCTCGCTGTCGGCATCACGGGTATGGACGATCAATGGCAGGCCGGTCTGGCGCGCCGCCGCGATATGGGCGCGAAAGCTCTCGGCCTGTTCGGCGCGCGGGCTGTGCTCGTAATAGAAGTCGAGGCCGGTCTCGCCGATGCCGATCACCTTGGGATGCCGTGCGGCCTCGATCAGGCGATCGGGGGTGCGCTGCCCCTCCTCCTTGGCCTCGTGCGGATGCACACCGACCGAGCACCAGACATTGCCGTGGCGCTCGGCGATGGCCCGCACCTTGTCGAACTGGTCGAGTCGGGTGCCGATGGTCAGCATGCCCGCCACGCCTGCGGTACGCGCGCGCGCCAGCACGCCGCTCTCATCGGCCTGAAGCTCGGGAAAATCGAGATGGCAGTGGCTGTCGATCAGCATCAGCTGGCCGCCTTTGCCGGCTCGACGAAGCGCGGGAACACGCCCTGCGGCGCCGGCAGTGCCGTGCCCGACACCACCTCCTTGTCGAAACAGGCGAACGTCCGATCGGCCGCCGCTACAGCGAGCTGGTCGAGGATCTTGCCCGCCGAGTCCGGCATGAAGGGCTGCACCAGCAAGGTCACGCGCCGGATGGTCTCGGCCAGCACCCACAGCACGGTGTCGCGCCGCACCGGATCGGTCTTGGCGAGCGCCCACGGCGCCTGCGCATCGACATAGCGGTTGGCGTCGGCGATCACTTCCCAGATCGCGATCAGCGCGCGATGGAAGGCCTGCTCGTCGATCTCGCCGCGCACCGTGGCGAGCAGGCCCTTGGCGCGATCGAGCAGCGCGGTGTCGGCCTCGACGATCGCTCCCTTGGCCGGCACCTTGCCGCCGCCGCTCTTGGCCACGATCGACAGCACACGCTGGCAGAGGTTGCCGTAGGCGTTGGCGAGGTCGCCGTTCAGGCGGCCGATCAGGGCCCGGCGCTGCAGGTCGCCGTCATTGCCGAACGGCACCTCGCGCAGCAGGAAGTAGCGCACCGGATCGAGCCCGTAGCTCGCCACCAGTTCCACCGGATCGATGACGTTGCCCAGCGACTTGGAGATCTTCTGGCCTTCGTTGGTCCACCAGCCGTGCGCGAACACCCGCTGAGGCGGCGCCACGCCGGCCGACATCAGGAAGGCCGGCCAGAACACGCAATGGAAACGGATGATGTCCTTGCCCACCATGTGCAGGTCGGCCGGCCAGTACTTCCATAGCGGATTGCTGGTGTCGGGATAGCCGCACTCGGTGATGTAGTTGGTGAGCGCGTCCAGCCAAACGTACATGATGTGCTTGGAATCGCCCGGCACCGGGATGCCCCAGGAGAAGCTGGTGCGCGACACCGAGAGGTCCTGCAGGCCGCCCTTCACGAAGCTCATGACCTCGTTGCGCCGGCTCTCGGGCGCGATGAAGCGCGGGTTCTTTTCGTAGAAGTCGAGCAGCCGGTCGCTCCACGTCGACAGCTTGAAGAAGTACGACGGCTCCTCGACCCATTCGACCTCGGCGCCCGAGGCGGTCGCGCGGCGCTTGCCGTCGGTGCCGACCTCGGTCTCGCCTTCGACGAAGTAGGCCTCGTCGCGCACCGAGTACCAGCCGGCATACTTGCCGAGATAGATGTCGCCCGAGGCGACGAGCTTCTCCCACAGCGCCTGCGAGGCCTCGTGATGGCGCGGCTCGGTCGTGCGGATGAAGTTGTCGGGGCTGTAGTTCATCACCTGGACGAGGTCGCGGAACGACTGGCTGACCTTGTCGGTGAAGGCCTGCGGCGCCAGCCCCGCGGCGGCGGCCGCCTTCTCGACCTTCTGGCCGTGCTCGTCGGTGCCGGTCAGGAAGTGCACGTCGTAGCCGTCGAGCCGCTTGAAGCGGGCCAGCACGTCGCAGGCGAGCGTCGTGTAGGCGTGCCCGATATGGGGCACGTCGTTCACGTAGTAGATTGGCGTGGTGACGTAATAGGTACCGCGGCCCGACATGATGACCGAACTCTTCAGCGCATTGCCGATTGGAGGGCGAGGAAGCTGCCCAGCACCGTTTGCTTGCGGTCGAGATTGACCCGGTCGGCGCCTGACAGCAGTTCGGCGGCCTTTTCCCATGCAACGATCCAGCGATCAAGGCTGGCCGCCGCCAGCAACCGCGCCTGCAGGCCGCGCTCGGCTGGCACGACGGGTGCAGCTTCTCCGCCCAGTGCCGACTGCCGCGCCAGGCCCTTCAGCCAGCCGTCGAACAGGTAGTTCAGCGAGCGCCAGGCGGCGTTCGCCTCCTCGCCGCGACGCGCGAAGCGCTCGGCGAAACCGTGCAGGCGCGCCATGTCGAGCTCAGGCAGGGTCGCCAGCACCGACACCATCTCGCTGTAGAGCTCGAGGCTGCCCGCACCGGCGAGTTCCAGCGCGCGGCCGATGCTGCCTTCGGCAAGCCGAGCCAGCGCCGCCCTCTCCTCCGCCTTCACATCCGGTGCGTAGTCGCCCAGCAGGCGCTCGACGATGTCGTTGGCGAGCGGCTGCAGGGCGAGCCTGCGGCAACGCGAACGGATGGTCGGCAGCAAGCGGCCCGGCGCATGCGCCACGATCAGCAGCACGGCATTGGGCGGCGGCTCTTCCAGGATCTTCAGCACCGCGTTGGCGCTGTTGCGATTCATCTCGTCGGCCGAATCGACGATGGCGACGCGCCACTGCCCCATCGCCGGCGTCATGTGCATGAAGGCGCCGAGCTCGCGCACGTCGTCGACGGCGATCTCGGCACGCATGCGCCCGGTATCGGGATTGAGCGTGCGCCTGAGATGGAACAGGTCGGGATGCGAGCGAGCATCGACCAACGACCGGCCCGGCGCATCGGCCGCCACGTCGAGACCTTCCGGCGCGCCGCCGCCGAACAGCCCGCCTTGCTGCGAGCCGCACAACAGGAAGCGCGCGAAACGCCAGGCGAGAGTCGCCTTGCCGATGCCGCGCGGGCCCGCCATCAGCCAGGCATGGTGCAGCCGGCCGCTCCCGTGCGCCGCGAGCATGGTCTTCTCGGCCGTCTCGTGGCCGAGCAAGCGCACGGCCCGCCACGGCGGCGGCCAGTGGTAGGGCCATTCGAGCTTCTCCAGCTCGCTGGCGTCGACGCTCGCCTTGCCCCTCGCCATTCCGTCAGGCTCCCAGCCGGTTCCTCACCGCATCGGCGATCGCGCCGGCGATCGCATCGATCGTTCCTGTAGCATCGATCACGACGCAGCGCTTGGGCTCCTGTGCGGCGATTTCGAGGAATCCGCGGTGCACCCGCGCATGGAAGTCATGCGGCAGGCTCTCGTAGCGCGTCTCCGAACCGCGCCGCTCCGCCGCCCGCCTGAGCCCGATCTCGATCGGCAGGTCGAGGATGATCGTGAGGTCCGGCCGGAAATCGCCGACCGCAACCTTGTAGAGCTGCTCGAAGATCCCCCGCTCGATGCCATGACCGTAGCCCTGGTAGGCGAGCGTCGAATCGGCGAAGCGGTCGCTCACCACCCAGTCGCCGCGCTTCAGCGCCGGGCACACCGTCGAGCGCAGGTGCTCACGCCGAGCCGCGAAGTGCAGCAGCGCTTCGGTCGTGCCGTCCCAGCGCTCGACCGGGCCTTCGACCAGCAGCTTGCGGATCAACTCGGCACCAGGTGAGCCGCCAGGCTCGCGCGTCGTGGTGACGCGATGGCCGCGTCCCTCGAGCCAGCTCTTCAGTCGCGCGATCTGCGTCGACTTGCCCGCTCCTTCGCCGCCTTCGAGAGTGATGAAACGCCCGGCGGCGTGTTCCGTCACGAGAGCCAGCCGAACAGGTAGTGCCGGATCATGGTGGTGACGCGGCCGAACACGCCCTGCCGCTGGACGTCGGCCCCGGCCTCGAGCGGATACTCGACGACGCGGTTGTCGGGCAGCGTGACCACGGCGGTGCCGAGCTTGGTGCCCTTGGTGATGGGCGCGGCGATCGGCCCGTCGAAGCGGGCAACGACGCGCGGCGTCACCGCCTGCCCGGTGGGCGCGGTGATCTGCACCGGCTTGGCCACGACCAGCGGTACCTTGTCCTGCGAGCCCAGCCACACCGGCGCCTCGGCGACGGTGTCGCCGGCGCGGAACACCGTGGTGTTGGCCGATTCGCGGAAGCCCCATTCCACCAGCCGCGCCGTCTCCTGCGCGCGCTCGGCCATCGAGGTCATGCCGTTCACCACCATGATGAGGCGGCGGCCGTCGCGAATCGCCGAGGTCGCCTGGCCGTAACCACCCTCTTCCGTATGGCCAGTCTTCAGACCGTCGGTGCCGGGCACCGTCCTGAGCAGGCGGTTGCGGTTGTCCTGCTTGATGTTGTTGTAGGTCCAGTTGCTCTCCGAGTAGTAGCGATAGAGTTTCGGGAAATCCTCGATGGTGCGCCACGACAGCACGGCAAGATCACGCGCCGTCGTCCACTGGCCGTCGGCCGGCCAGCCCGAGGCGTTCTTGAACACCGTGCCGGTCATGCCGAGCTCGCGCGCCTTGGCGGTCATGCGTTCGGCGAAGCTGTCTTCGTTGCCGGACAGTCCTTCGGCGATGACCACGCAGGCGTCGTTGCCCGACAGCACGATCATGCCCTTGATCAGGTCCTCGACCGAGACCTCGCTGCCCAGCTCGACGAACATGCGCGAGCCGCCCATGTTGCGTGCCCGCTCGCTGACGCGGAAGCGAGTGTCGAGCTTCAGGCGGCCGGCATTGATTTCCTCGAAGGCGATGTAGATCGTCATCATCTTCGCCATCGACGAGGGATGCATCGGCTTGTCGGCATCCTTGAACAGCAGCACCGTCGAGGTCTGCGGATCGACCATGAAGGCCTGCTTGGCGAGCGTACCAATGCCGACCTGAGAAGGCGGCAGCGCCTCGGTCTTGGCGGCGACCGACGGCGCGGTGGGCTTGGCCGGCGTGGTGGTGGTCGTGCGCGGCTTGGCCGGCGGTTTCTGCGGCTGCTGGGTCTGCCGCTTGGGCGGCTGCTCGGTCTGCGCCAGGGCGGCGAGCGGTGCGCCGGCCAAGCTGGCCGCGACGAGGAGCGCCGTCAGGGGGCGCAAGAGATCATTCAGACACGACACGGGCGTCTCCATAGCCAGATCGCTTCAGCCTGTCCGCGACGATGCCAGCGGCATCTGCGGTCGAATAGGGCCCCAGGCGCACACGCCAGACGTCGCGTCCGCCGGCCGACGCCTGGGAAACCTCCGAGGCGCCGTAGCTGCGTACCGCGCCACGCTGGCGCTCGGCGTTTTCCATCGTCGAGAAGGCCCCTGTCTGCACATAGAAACCGCTGCCGGCAAGCGCCGATGTCGGCGCTGGCGCCGGTGCCGCACCGGCCGCGAGGGAGGCCACGGTGACCCCTCCTCCTCGGCCATCGTAGGCCACCGGCGTTTCCATCGAAGGCGGCTGCTGAGTTGTCTGCCACACCATCTGCGGGGCGGGCTGCGGCGGCACGACCACGGCCTGTGGCGGTGGCGCCGCTGCCATCTGCACCGGTGCCGCTGCAGGCGCCGTGCGCTGACCGGAGGCGACCTGCGCCACGGCTGCATTCTGCTCGGCCGGTCCGCCGCCGGAGATAGCGACGTCGCGCACCGCCCTGCTCTCGGCCGGCAGCTGGTCGATGCGCACCCGGGCCGTGCCGTTCCTGACGATGTCGAGCTCCTGCGCCGCGGTGCGCGAGAGGTCGATGATACGGCTGCGGGCGAACGGGCCGCGGTCGTTGATGCGCACGACCGTGGTCATGCCGTTGTCGAGGTTGGTGACGCGCACGATGGCGGGCATCTGCAAGGTGCGGTGCGCGGCCGTGCGCTCGCTCTGGTCATAGCTCTCGCCATTGGCCGTCGACTTGCCGTGGAAGCCGGGCCCGTACCACGAGGCGACGCCGGTCTCGGTCCGGTTGAATTCTTCTTGCGGGGTGTAGGTGACGCCGTCGATCTTGTAGGGCGAGCCGATCTTGTAGCTGCCGCGCTGCGCCGTGCTGGCCCCGCCGCCGCCCCGGCTTGAAGAGCCGCAGGCGCCGAGAAAACCGGCCAGGCTGCCCATCAACAGCAGCGTCCCCAGGACACGAACGGCCGGCATCGGACGCATACGCGAGCTGACTACTGATAGGGGCATGGCTGCCGGATCATACATCATCTTGAGGAAATCGGGCAGTCACCTTGCTGCCATTGCTCATCGGGCGATCTTGTCGGACAGCAGTCCGACCGCGAGCCCGAAGAAATCCGACTGATTCCAGCGCAGGATGGCCTGGAAGTTCGCGGTCGTCAGGAAGGTCGGGCCACCCGCACCGGCGGGCCGCACGATCTTCTGTCCCTGCCCTGCCCCCGAACCGGCCGGCACTTCCTGGCCCCACGACAGGCCAGGCTTCCAGCCGACGCGCCTGAGGTAGTTGCAGATCGAGGCGAAGACGTCGGCCTTGTTGGTCCAGATGTCCATGCGGCCATCGCCGTCACCGTCGGCGGCGTAAGCGAGGAAGCTCGTCGGGATGAACTGGCACTGGCCCATCGCGCCCGCCCACGAGCCCTTCATGTTGTCGAAGGAGACATGGCCCTGCGCCAGGATCTTGAGCGCGGCGATCAGCTGCTGGCGGAAGAACTGGGCGCGGAAGTTGTTGTAGACCAGGGTCGCCAGCGCATCGACGACCTCGAAGTCGCCGAGCCGCGTGCCGTAGTTGCTCTCGATGCCCCACAGCGCGACCACCGTTGACTCGGGAATGCCGGCAGGCCCGGCGAACCGGCTGACCAGCGCGCGGTTCTCGGCCAGGCGCGCCCGCCCGTTCTTCACGCGCTCGTCCGACACCACGATCTCGAGGTATCGGTCGAACGTCATCTTGAACTCGGGCTGATTGCGCGCCTGCTCCATCACCTTCGGGATTTCCTGGACCTTGGCCAGGGCGGTGTCGAGCGTGCCCGCGTCGACGCCCGCCTTCAGCGCCTCGGCGCGGATGCTGCGCAGGAAGGCGTCGAACTTGGGATCACCGCTTTGCGCCAGAGCCGTGGCCGGGGAGAGAGCCAGGGCAGTACAGAGGAGACGTCGGCTTATCATGATGTTGGCCCACCAGTTGAGCGAGCGAATGAAGAACGATAGCGAAGTAACTGGTGACCTTGCAATATTTGTGGCGATACAATCGGAAGACCTGCCGGGGAGAGCCGACTTGGCGTGTCGCGCCTGGATGCATCGGTGTTGCAGAGCCGCCGCGCGCGTGATCGCCCTGCTGATGCTCTTCGCCCTGCCGTTGGCAGCGCCATCGATTGCGCAGGACGGCGCGGTCGATTGCGGCAACGGCTTCCATTGTCCCAAAGGCAATGCCTGCCTGCTCGACGGATTCTGCGCCGTCGCGCTCGACGCCTTGCCGGGCAGCGTGCCGTCGAAGACCAGGCCGGGTTTCTTCTGTGAGCCGGGTTTCCGCGAGAGCACGGTCCAGCCCGGCAAATGCCTTCCCGGCAGCTACACCGAATGCCCCAATGGCCTCACCTGCGCGACCGGCATGCAATGCGCGCCGGGCGGTGGCTGCACCGGCGGGCCGCCTCCGACCGGTCCGGTGTGCGGCGGCATGCGCTGCGCCGAGGGCCGGATCTGCTCGAGCCGCAACACCTGCCTCAATCCGGAATATTTCCACGACTGCAATAACGGCACGATCTGCACCAAAGGCGCGGCGTGCGAGCAGGGCGGCGGCTGCGTGTTCGTGGCGCCGGAGCGGACGCGCCAGGACGCGAATTCGCGGTGATGGGACGTGAAGCTTTCGTTCCGGGCACGACTTCGCTAAAAGGCCCGCCACACTTGCACCGGATGGGTGGCCGAGTGGTTTAAGGCACCGGTCTTGAAAACCGGCGTGGGTTCACGCCCACCGTGGGTTCGAATCCCACCCCATCCGCCAAGTTAATTCATAGAATGCAGCACCTTCACCGCGCCACCTACGAACTACGGTCGGCGCAACCCCGACGCGGCTTTACCCTGACTGACGCTGCTGTCGTGAATTACGAGTACGTGATGTCGAGCGCAATTTCATTGAACTCGAAGCTATGCGGAACCTCGACGTCATCGCATTGACGCGAGATAGACCTCGTCCATCCGGCTCCAGTGTCGCGAAGCACCTCGACAGCAAGCCAATACGGATCGCTATGGGGCGGGATCGAGCTCGCGACGGTTTCGCAGAGACCAGTGTGCAATTCGACCTTATTGATCTCTTGAATCGGAGAAACCTTGTTGGGCTTGAAGGTGGCCCAGGCACGCACAATGTGCGGGCGCTCCGACCGCCGCGTGACGGTCAGCGTTACACGCTTCCGGCTCTCGCCTACACGGACATAGGTAGGTTCCATCTTCGCTGTATTGTGCCCCGAAGAGCGCCGTGGCGACGTTCAAAGTTGTACATCGCGCCCGATTTAGGGCTCCCCCCGGCGCCATCGACGCCGGTGAGGGATAGCCCGCACTACCTGTCGCGCAGGCTAAGCCCGCAGTGCGCGCGCGATGGCCCAGGCTGACAGTCTATGAAGGGCTCGCCGCAAGCTGCCCACCTTCGTACCCGTAAACTGGCACTCAATGTGGGCTTACGGGCGTTACAAGGAGTGGAAAACCGGGCTTCTCTTTAGTTTGGCTTGTCGACCGTTGTCAGCGGTTAACACTGGTCCGGCGGACACCCCAACCGCCAACCTCCGCTGCGCAGCAGCTCGCTCAATGCGGTTCCTTCTGTGCCGCAACGGCCAGTCGCCAGCGAACTCTGCCTTGAGCTGGCGAGTGCCTGGGGTGGTTCTCCGACGGAAGCGGTTTGGAGGCCTCGGCAACGACTTCGCATCCGCATCCGCCGCATCGATAAATGCCGGGATGGTCGGGTGCTTCTCCGGGATTGTACTCTTTGTCGAACTCCGGACTGATACTGACTTCTATGTCGTTGCTGCGCCTGAAGCGCGTCATGGTCCTCCTCCTTCGTCCGCAAGCCGCAACCGTTCAACCGTCAAGGATGGTGGCGCTTTGTGTCGCGCGCGCGACATTGGTCTTGAGGAAGGATTGAGCCTGCGTGGAGAATTGCTCCAGTTAGCGCTGACAGCGGATATCAGCCTCCGCCGGCCTGGAAGATACCGAACAATCTCAGGCCGATGATGCCTTCGGTCTCGTTCCGCCGCGATCCGCCGAGATCCATCGTCCCGGGCAGATTCACTTCCAGCCACGGGGCCAGGTTGCCCTGAAACTTGGTTCGACCGTCATCGTCCTTTACGGTCAGGCTCGAGACCAGGACGGGCACGTAGTCGGAGGCCAGATCGGCGCTCAGGTGGTTGAGCACCTGGTGCGGGTCGTAGGTGATCCTGCCGTTGGTGGAGGTGACGAACCCCTCGCGGTCCAGATGGACGTTGGCGCCGTCCTGCCGGATCGAGATGTGCAGGCTCGAGTTCAAGCCGGGCTCGCGATAGCTGATGCCGACGGCAGCTGCACTGGCAAGACGCCGCCAGACCCGATCGGGATGCGATGCGCCGGGATCGTCGGGCACCATCTTGCCGCTGGCGGGGCTGTTGAAATTAAACGGACCGGTGTTGCCGATGATCGTGGAAGGATCGACCAGGTTCAGGAACTCCGTCCGCTTGCCGGGCACGAATTCGAAATCCACGCCTTCGGCCTTGGGCGCCTTGAACACCTCCAGGATGTCGCCCACGAAGCTGTCGAGCGGCGTCTTGAAAAGCGTCAGAAAGCGATGGGTTGCCGGGCTCTTGCCCAGCAAATCCCATAAGTCGTCCTGACTCGTGTTCTTCGATGTCTGGTTAGAACGCATGCTAAGAGACGTGACCATGACTTCGTCCTCTCGGAATGCATGTCGCAGGATGACCCTGCTAATTGTCCTTTCCAAGGCACTCGCCATCACCGCCATCCTCGGTGGATGTGCGAGCAGGACACCGCCGGAGGCGGCGCGCATCCATGGCATCGCCGCGTCAGACGCACCGGCCATCGACGCCTGCTGGCGCAAGGTCCTGGCCAGCCCGCAGCACCAGGCGCTCAGGGACAGGATGGGCGATCACGCCGACAGTCCGACCGCGGCCATGAAGAGCAACCCCGCGAAGGCGACGCCGCAGGACGCTGCGCTGCTGCGATCGCTTCAGCAGGAGTATCTCGCGCCCTGCCGGAAGATGGCGCTCGCGAGTGCGGCCAAGGTCCATCCTGCCATCGTGGCGATCCTGACGGACAGCTATGCCCGGGCCGACGCCAATACGGCGCAACTGGTCGATCGCGACATCACCTGGGGCGAGTACGTGTCGGAGAACCAGGCGATCGTGACCCACCGGCGCGCCGAGCTTCTGGCGGCCGGTGAGGCGATGCAAAGGGACCAGCAGTCCCCTCCTTCGCGCTGACGCGCTTCGGAGGGCAAGCCCTGCGAAGCTTTAGCGAAGCAGTGTGGTCCGGAAGAGAAGAAGCTAGGTGTCGAGGATCGGCGCGAAGCCGCCGTAGATCATGCGCTTGCCATCGAACGGCATGGCGTTCTGGCCGGGCTGCATGCGCTCGTCGGCCATCACCTTCTTCCAGCCCTCGTCGCGCGCCTGCTTGTTCGGCCACTCGACCCAGCTGTAGACGATGTTCTCGTCGGCCGTCGCCTTCACGGCGCCCTTGTAGTCGGTGACCTTGCCGTCGGGCACGTCGTCGCCCCACGCCTCGACGACGCGGATCGCGCCGTGATCCTTGAAGACCACGGCCGCCTTTTGCGCCAAGGCGCGATAGGCCTCCTTCTTGTCGTTCGGCACCGGCACGAGGTAGCCGTCGACGTAGCCCGGCTTGGTCCGCGCGCCGTCGTCGATCAGGGTGGCGAAGCCGCCATAGATCATGCGCTTGCCGTCGAACGGCATGCTGGCGCCGATCTCCTTCATGCGCGGATCGCTCATGATCTTCTGCGTCGCCGCGTTGTGGGCGTCCTTGCTCGGGAACTCCATCCACGAGAAGACCACGACCTCGTCGGGCTTGGCCTTCACCGCGCCCTTGAAGTCGGTGACCTTGCCGTCCGGCACATCGTCGCCCCAGGCCTCGACCATGCGGGTGGCGCCGAACTCCTTGAATATGGGTGCCGCTTCGACGGCATGCTTGGCGTACGCTTCCTTGTTCGCCGCAGGCACGGCGGCGACAAATCCGGCAACGTAGGTCATTGCTCACTCCCGACTCTGTTGTAGGTGCAAGGAAGGCCGGTCTTTGGCCTTGACGAATTGAGTTGATATCAACGTAAATATGGCATGTCAAAGCCGAGACCTGTGACATCCGCCGGCGTCCCCTTCGCGACGACGGCGCATGTCCACGACCATTGCCTCTGCCTCGCCGCCCAGCGCGCCGCGCGTACGCTGGCGCGCCGCTTCGACGAAGCGTTGCGTCCGGCCGGCCTGACCAGCGGGCAGTTCTCGCTCCTGATGTCGCTCAACCAGCCGCGGCCGCCGTCGATCGGCGCCATCGCCGGCCTGCTCGCCATGGACCGCACCACGCTGACCGCCAACCTCAAGCCGCTCGAACGGCGCGGGCTGGTGGCGACGGCGGTCGATCCCGATGATCGGCGCGGCCGCCTGGTCTCGCTCACCAAGGCTGGAAGGACGGTGCTGCGCTCGGCCGTGCCGATCTGGCAGCGCACGCACAGGGAAATTGACCGGCTCCTCTTGCCAATCGATGGCAGGACCGTGCGACGCGGATTTCTCGCGTTGTCGTAGATTGCCTGGAGCGTTTGTCGCGACTGAGGCTTGTGCCTACAGGACCATCGCGTGGCGCGGCTGTTGGTCCCTCACCAATGATTGATCCTCGCCCGACCGATGCTGCAACATCGAGAAAACCGCCGTGAGTACGGCGAGCACCACGACCGAAAAGACCGTCGCTACCAGCGCGGGACCAACTTCGTCATGGAGCGTCCGAAACCAGAACCAGAAAATCCCGCCGACGACCAACAGCGCCACGCCGGCGAGCATCAACAGGATCAGCATTGCAGCCCGCCCCCGAGGCGTCGCACACGTCTTAATTGCACACCCATTTCACCTTGCGTTACGCCGATGCCGCACTGGCGTCAACCTTCCCAGGATCACGAGACCAGCACATACCAGCCTTCGACCTGGGAGGTCTCCCCGCCCGTCCCGGCCTTGACGCGGATCTTCTTGCCCATCACGTCGACCGAGGTTCCGACATTGACCTTGATGGTGCGCTTGCCGCCATCGACCTCGACGATCATGGCGTTGCCGGGATCGGTGGCGCCATGGCCGGCACTGCTGCCCGAGCCGTTGTGAAGGCGGTAGATGCTGGGCTTGTCGCGCGCATCGAAGATCGTCTGCCAGTGGACCCGGTCGGCGCCGATGTGCCCAACCGGCACCTGGATGCCGACGCCGTCGCCCGGCAATGATCGCCTCGCCATCTCTCCCTCTCCCTAGCGCATGCCGTAGGCGGCGAACTCGTCGGCGATGCGCCGCTGCACGGCACGTGCCGCTGCGATGTCAGAGGCGCCGCCCTTGCTGTCGCCGCTCCTGCTCTTCGCCAGGCCACGCCCATAGAGCGAGCGCGCCCGCTTGGCATCGAGCTTGAGCGAGGCGTTGAACTGGGCGGCGGCCTTCGCATAGTCGCCCTGCTTCAGGTAGATGATGCCGAGATTGTCGTAAGCGTAGGGATCGTTGGGCTGCAGCTTGAGCGCCTCGTTGCAGTCGGCGATCGCCTTGGGATAGTCCTGCCCCAGCGCGGCGCGCGACAGGCAACGGTTGTTGTAGGCGGCGCTGATCTTGGGATCGAGCTTCAGCACCTCGTCGTAGTCGATGATTGCCTTGTCGTACTTGCTCAGGCCGAAATGGGCGACGCCGCGGTTCAGATAGTAGACGGGCTCGCGCGGCCTCAGCTTGATCGCCTGATCGAGATCCGCCACGGCCTTGGCGTAGTCGCCGAGCGAGTTGTAGAGCATGGCCTGGTTGCCGTAGACCCGCGCATTCTTCGGGTCGAGCTTGATCGATTTGCCATAGTCGGCGATGGCGCGCTCGGATTCGCCCTGGAAGGCCAGGATCTGCGCGCGATAGAAGTACGCGGTGGCGCTGTCCGGCGCGAGCCGGATCGCCTCATTGACGTCGGCCATGGCGCGCGCGTAGTCGCGCTTCAATGCGTAGGCGAAGGCGCGGTGGATGTAGGCGTTGACGTTGTCGGGGCTGAGCTGCAGCGCCGATTCGAAATCGGCCAAAGCCTGGTCGATCTTGTCGATGTAGGTCAGCGCCATGCCGCGGTTGATGAAGGCGATCGGATCCTTGGGGTCGATCTTGATCGCCTCGGTGTAGTCGGCGATGGCGTGCTGGAAGTCGTCGACCGCGTGATAGGCCGTGCCGCGCTCGAAGTAGACGAAGGCCAGGCCCGGCGCGAGCTTGATCGCCTCGTCGAGGTCGCCGACCGCCTGCTTGAGATCACCCTTCTTCAGGTTGGCCGCACCGCGCCCCAGATAGGCCCGCGGCTCCCTGGGGTTGATCCGCATGGTCATGTTGAAGTCGTTGAGCGCGCCCGCGTAGTCCTGCTTGTCGATCAGCGCCATGCCGCGCTGATAGTAGGCATGCGCCACCTGGTCGGCCGACCTGGCGAGGTCGGGGTCCTTGCCACGCTCGGCCTGGTTGACCAGGCGCAGGAGGTCCGCGGTCTGCAGGCCCTGGCGGATCGCCTCGGAAAAATCGTCAAGTGCCTCGTCGGTTTCGCCGCGCTGGCGGTAGGTGATGCCGCGGTTGATCAGCGCGTTCACCTCCTTCGGGTTGAGCTCCAGCGCCTTGGTGAAGTCGTTGATCGCCGGCTCGTACAGGCCCTTCTTGGTGTAGTAGACGATGCCGCGGTTGACGTAGGGCGTCGGATCCCTGGGCGTGAGGTTGATCGCCTCGCTGTAGTCCTCGATCGCCTTGTCGGCTTCGCCGATGCGGTGATAGGCGATGCCGCGCTGCAGGTGGGCGAAGGCCTGCCCCGGCTCCAGTTTCAACGACTCGTTGAAGTCGGCGATCGCCTTGTGCAGCTCGTCCTTGGCCAGGTAGGCGGCGCCGCGACCGACATAGCCTGAGGCGGCGGCGGGATTGAGCCGGATGGTCTCGCTGAAATCGGCAATCGCCTTGTCGTACTGGAGCTTGTCGTAATAGGCGAGCCCGCGCTGGAAATAGATGAAAGCGGCCTGCAGCACGAGGTTGTTCTGATCAAGCACCTTTGACGAGAGTTGGGTCGTGAGGGGATCATAAACCGCGTTCTCTCGGATCGGCTCGAGCTTTGGCGGCAGGCACTTGATGCCGTCCGTGAAGTCGGTGATCGCCCTGTCGATCTCGCCCTTGCGCTTGTAGACGACGCCGCGGTTGGCCCAGGCGGCAACCTCGCACGGCTTGATCTTGAGGGCGGCCGTCAGGTCGGCGAGGGCGCCCTCGTTGTTGTCCTTGCGGAGATAGAGCAGGACGCCGCGGTTGATCAGCGGATAGGTCTCGCGTGGCGCCAGACGGATGGCGTCGCTGTAGTCCAGGATGGCGCGGTCGGCCTCGCCGATCGTCTGATAGATCACGCCGCGCTGGACGTAGTAGTAGGGATTCATAGGCGAGCTGAGGATCAGATCGTTGTAGATGCGGATCGCCGCCTTGTAGTCGTCCTTCGCCCGCGCATCGCTGCCCGGACCGTTCTCCGACAGCCCGCGATTGAGATAGGCGAGCGCCAGGTCGCCGGCGGCGAGCTTGCCGTCCTTGATCGCCTCGGTGCAGGCCTCGACCTTGGTCGGGGCGTTCGCGCCGGTGAGGCCTTTGCACACGTCGAAGGGTTTCGCCATGGCTTGTTGCTGAGGCTGCGGCGCTCGTTGCTGGCCAATCGCGGGCGCAGAAACGCTCGCGCCAACCCAATCGATGGCGACGACGCAGGCTACCGCCCACGCGATCCTGCCCAAGCAACCCCGCATTGCCTTCCTCACGCCTGCCCGCGCACCGACTCCCACAGCCGTTCCGCGATACGGGGCCAAAGTGACAAGATTTTGCGGCTTTTCAAGCGACGCGAAGGCGCAACCCGCCAATTTCGCTGAAAGCCATCGACGGCCTCCGGCCTGTTTGGCACCTTCGCGCTGCTTCTAGGGAGGAAACCAAGTGAGGACTGCAAAGAGTCGCGTCGGGCGGCGCGCCGTGCTGGCCGGATTGAGCGGAGCGCTGGCGGCACCCGGCCTCGTGTCGGCCCAAACCTATCCCAACAAGACCGTCCGCTACATCAACCCGTTCCCCGCCGGCGGCGCCACCGACACCCTGTCCCGCATCTTCTGCGCCAAGATGGCGGAGATCACCGGCCAGCAATGGGTGGTCGAGAACAAGGGCGGCTCGGGCGGCAATGTCGGCATGGATGCGCTGGCCCAGTCGCCGGCCGACGGTTACACGCTCGGCCTGGGGGGCATCGCCAGCCACGCGATCGCGCCTACCCTTTACGCCAAGTTGCCGTTCAAGGTGCCGGACGACTTCACCTTCGTGTCGACGATCTGGCAGCTGCCCAACATGCTGGTGGTCAATCTCGACCTGCCGGCGAAGAGCGTGGCGGAGCTGATCGCGCTCCTCAAGGCGAACCCGGGCAAGTATTCCTATGCCTCGGCCGGCAACGGCACGACGCTGCATCTATCGGGCGAGCTGTTCAAGGTGATGGCCAAGGTGGACATGGTGCATGTGCCCTATCGCGGTGCCGCGCCGGCGATGCAGGACCTGCTGGCCGGCCAGGTCAACATGATCTTCGACAACATTCCTGGAGCGCTTGCCCAATTGCGGGCGGGCAAGGTGCGCGCCCTTGGCGTCACGTCGAAGGAGCGCACCCCGGTCGTGCCCGACGTGCCGGCGATCTCCGAGACCCTGCCGGGCTTCGACATCAATTCGTGGACCACCCTCACCGGCCCGGCCAGGTTGCCACCCGACATCGTGGCGCGCCTGTCCGAGCTGTCGAAGAAGGCGCTGGAGAGCGAGGACATCAAGGCCAAGTTTCTGGACCTCGCCGCGACGGCGATCTGGCGCTCACCGGCCGACACGCTCGCTTATCGCAATTCGGAGGAAGCGCGACTGGCGCCGATCATCAAGGCGTCAGGCGCGCGCGTCGACTGAATCCTCTCTCCTCCCCCGTCATACGGGGGAGGCCGGGAGGGGGAAGGCCTCAGTCCTCTTCCTCAGTCATTTCAGATCATAGTTTTCATACCTCAAGGGATAGCCGACGTGGCTTCCCCCCTCCCCGCCGCCCCCGTATGACGGGGGCGGAGGAATCATGACCACACTGACGACCGCCCAAGCCGTCGTGTCGATGCTCGAAGTGAACGGCATCGACACGATCTTCTGTCTGCCCGGCGTGCAGAACGATCCGTTCTTCGACGCCCTGTACGACCGCACCAACGCCATCAAGCCGATCCATGCGCGCCACGAGCAGGCCTGCGCGTACATGGCGTTGGGCTACGCCATGGCAACGGGATCGCCGTCGGCCTACGTCGTCGTGCCCGGCCCCGGCTTCCTCAACACCACGGCGGCGCTCTCGACGGCGTATGCGGCGAACGCGCCGGTGCTGGCGCTGACCGGCCAGATCCAGCAGGCGATGATCGGCCGCAATCTCGGCCTGCTGCACGAATTGCCCGACCAGCTCGCGATCATGCGCGGCCTCACCAAGTGGGCCGACCGCATCACCTCGCCCGCCGCCGCGCCCGGCCTGGTCAACGAAGCCTTCCGTCGGCTGCTGTCCGGGCGGAGGCGCCCGGTGGCGCTGGAATGCGCGATGGACACCTGGGCGCGCAAGGCGCCGGTCGAGCTGATCTCGACGCCGGCCAACGCGGACCCCTGCCCTGTCGACGAGGACGCGGTCGAGCGTGCCGCCAAGCTTTTGGGCAGCGCCCAGAACCCGATGATCGTGGTCGGCGGCGGCGCCCTGGACGCGGGCGAGCACATCGCGCGCATCGCCGAGATGCTGGATGCGCCCGTCATGACCGGGCGCATGGGCCAGGGCGTGATCGACGGCCGCCATCGACTGTCGGTCACCATGCCCGCTGGCTACCTGTTCTGGGGCGAGGCCGACGTGGTCCTGGCCGTCGGCACGCGTCTACAGCCGCAGCAGCAGAACTGGGGCCTCGACGACAAGCTCAAGATCATCCGCGTCGATATCGACGGCGAGGAGCTCGACCGCCAGCGGCGGCCGGAGATCGGCATCATCGGTGACGCCGCGGCGACCATGAAGGCGCTGGCCGACAGACTCGGCGAGCACGCGTCCAAGCCCAACGGCCGGGCCGAGCACGTGGCCGAGATCAAGGGACGCGCCAACAAGGCAGTGCGCGACAAGCTCGCGCCGCAGGTCGCCTATCTCGAGGCCATCCGCAAGGCGTTACCCGAGGACGGCATCCTGGTCGATGAGCTGACGCAGATGGGCTACGTCGCGCGTCTCGCCTGGCCGACCTACAAGCCGCGCACCTTCCTGTCGACCGGCTACCAGGGCACGCTGGGCTGGGGCTACGCCACGTCGCTTGGCGTCAAGGTCGCCAGGCCCGACACGCCGGTCGTGTCGATCAACGGCGACGGCGGCTTCATGTTCACCGCGATGGAGATGGCGACGGCGGCACAGCATGGCATCGGCGTGGTCGCGGTCGTGTTCAGCGACGGCGCCTACGGGAACGTCAAGCGCATCCAGCAGCAGTCGTTCAACAACCGCACCATCGCCAGCGACCTGCGCAATCCCGACTTCGTCAAGCTGGGCGAAAGCTTCGGCCTGCACGCCGAGCGCGTGAAGTCGCCCGAGGAGCTGAGCACGGCCATCTCGCGCGGCATCGCCCGCGGCGGCCCGGTGCTGATCGACTGCCCGGTCGGCGAACTGCCGGATCCGTGGTCGATCGTGCAGGTGCCACGGAACCGGCCGGCCAAGTCATAGTCTTCCGGACCGCGAGCCTCCGGCTCGCTCATGATCATGAGCGAGCCGGAGGCTCGCGGTCCGGAAGAATCATGAGCCAGATGCGAACGCTTCCCGCAGCAGAGCGAGCATGGCAGTCCACGAGCGCCGGTCCGCTGCCTCGTTGTAGGCGAATGCCGGAATGCCGCCGTTGTCGGCCTCGGGATTGGTGAAGGCATGCACGGCTCCGCCGTAAGTGTGGAGCTGCCAATCGACCTTGGTGCGGCCCATCTCCTCCTTGAAGGCCGCGACCTCGGCCGGCGACACGAGAGGATCGGCCGCACCGTGACAGACGAGCACCTTGGCCTTGATGTTGGCCGCGTCGGAGGGCCGCGGGCTTGCGAGACCACTGTGGAAGCTCACGACGGCGGCCAGCGGGGCGCCGCTGCGTGCCAGTTCGAGCGCTGTGCTGCCGCCGAAGCAGTAGCCGAGCGCTGCCAGCCTGGAGCGATCGACGCCATCCTGTAGTGACAATGCCTCAAGGGCCGCCCGTGCCCTCGCCCGCCAGCGGTCGACGTCGGCGCGCAGGCCG
The DNA here is from genome assembly GCF_007992495.1 of Reyranella soli. Lineage (GTDB taxonomy): Bacteria > Pseudomonadota > Alphaproteobacteria > Reyranellales > Reyranellaceae > Reyranella > Reyranella soli. The sequence continues at coordinate 40,200 of NZ_BKAJ01000012.1, read as the reverse complement.
CGCATCAGCTCGCCGGCCTGGGTCATATCGCGCGCCAGCAGGCCTTCGCCATAGAGGTCGGCGACCAGCGTCGGATAGCCGAGCCCGGCCAGCCGCCCCGCGCATTCGATCGCATGGGCGCCGACGCCGCGCGCATCGGGGAACAGCACGATCGCCGGACCGGCCGTTCGCATCTCGCTTCCGACCAGCACGCCTTTCAAGCTGACATCGCCATCGCGATACTGGAGCGTCGTCGATGCCATCGGCCTAAGCGCCGAAGGTCTTCAGCACATCGGGGTCTGGATCGCGTCCCAGCCCCGGTCCGGTCGGCACGACGAAGCCGCCATCGACCGGCATCACCAGCTCGCCGTAGAGACTCGCCTCGAGGTCCAGGTGATAGCGCTCGATCATGCCGCCCGGTCCGCCGTGCGCGGCCAGCAGGTGAAGCGTGGCGAGGAAGCCCGGGCCGAAATAGGGCGAGTGCGGCATCAGCGTCACGCCGGCCGCATCGGCGAGATTGGCGACCTTCAGGAACTCCGTGACGCCGCCGACCTTGGTGACGCTGGGCTGGGCGTAGTCGACGGCGCCGGCGGCGAACATGTCGCGGAACTGGAACGAGGTGCAGTTGTTCTCGCCCGCCGCCATGGGCACGCCCGTGCCTTCACGCAGGCGGGCGATGGCCGTGAAGTCTTCCGGCGGGAAGATCGGCTCTTCCAGCCAGTACAGGTCGTACTGGCGCAGCTTCAGGGTCATGTGTCGCGCCTGCTCGGGCGTCCACGGGCAGTTGGTGTCGACCATGATGGCAATGTCGTTGCCCACCGCCAGCCGCGCCGCCTTGACCTCTGGCTCCTCGGTCTCGTGCAGCTTGACGTGGCGGTAACCCTCGTCGACGGCCAGCTTGGTGCGTGCCGCGACTTTCTCGGGATCGCGGTACTTCAAGAGGCTGGCATAGGCCGGCAGCTTGTCGCGACCGGCGCCGCCCAGCAGCCGATGCAGCGGCAAGCCGGCTGCCTTGCCGGCAATGTCCCACAAGGCGATGTCGAGGCCGGACAGGGCGAAGATCGTGATGCCGTAGCGGCCGAACAAGTGCAGCTTCTGCTGCAGGTCATAGGAGAGCCTGGCGATATCACGCGCATCCTGGCCGATCGCGATGGGCGCGATCATGTTGTGTATGGCGGCGCGCACGGCGTCGGTGCAGGCGTAGCAGAAGGCCTCGCCCCAGCCGACGATGCCATTGTCGGTCTCGACGCGCACCAGCAGGATGTTGTTGGTCGTCCAGGTGCGCAGGCCTTCGCCCTTATGATCGCCACCGAAGGTGTACGGCACCTTCACCGAATGCGTGTCGATACGCGCGATCTTCACTCGATCCTCCCCTTGCTCTTGATGTCGGCTAAAAGCTTCTCGGCATGCGCCTGGTTCGCCAGCCGCTTGGAGGCAAACCGCGGATCGCCGGCGGGCGCTGTCGCCAGCAGGTGGTCGGCGAGGCTGGGCGGAAGTGGCGGCGGTTCGACCTGTTCCTCCGGCATCTCCACCTCGGCCTGCGTGAAGTAGGTGCGGTTGTCGTCTGTCTTGAAGAAGTCGACGTCCCAATGGAAAGGACCGTCGGTCCAGGAGTAGCGCAGCTTCTGCAAGGTCTCGCGGCGCTGCGACCACAGCCGCTCGAAATCGACGGCACTGATCTCCGTTTCGATCTCGACGATCTGACCGTCGACAGGCCGCTTGTAGGTGAAGACGTGGCGGATCGCCCCGCCTTCTTCGACCGATCGGATGCGCATGCCCGAGACATCAAGATAGGCTTGGCGCAAAAAGCTTCTGGTCACGCCAGGGCGCGCAGCCAGACGCGGCTCCAGGTCGCCATCGTCCCTCAGGACAAATTTTCGTTCGTTCTCGATCGGCATGCTAGACTCGCCATTATGGCCGCCCAGACCCTCGATGACCTGCCGACCCCCGCCCTCATTCTCGACCGGGCGATCCTGCGCCGCAACCTCAAGCGCATGAGCGAACGCCTGCGCAATGCCGGCGTCATGCTGCGGCCGCATCTCAAGACCGCGAAATCGATCGAGGTCGGCCGCATGGCGGTCGAGGGCCACGACGGGCGCATCACCGTCTCGACCCTAGCCGAGGCTCGCTACTTCGCCGACGGTGGCTTCAAGGACATCCTCTATGGCGTGGGCGTGGTGCCGTCCAAGCTGCCGGCCATCGGCGAGTTGCGCCGCCGCGGCGTCAACCTGCGCGTCGTCACCGACAACGCCGCCGTGGCCAAGGCGATCGCCGATGCGGCGAAGAACGGCGACACTTTCTCGGTCTTCATCGAGGTCGACAGCGGCGGCGGCCGCGCCGGCCTGCCCTGGCCCGAGCTTCCCGGCCTTTTGGACATCGCCCGCATCCTGCACGACGCGCCGGGCGTCGAATTGGCCGGCGTCATGACGCACGCCGGCCACTCCTATCATGAGAGCACGCCGGACGGCATCGCGGCCGTGGCCGAGCAGGAACGCCGCGCGATCGTCGGCGCGGCCGAGAAGCTCAGGGCCGCCGGCATCCCCTGTCCCATTGTTTCGGGCGGCTCGACGCCGACCGCCATGCATTCGCGCGACTTCACCGGCATCACCGAGATGCGGCCGGGCGTCTATGTGTTCAACGATCTCGACCAGGAATATATCGGCTCGTGCGCGCCATCGGATCTCGCGCTGTCGGTACTGGCCTCGGTGATCGGCCACTATCCGCATCGCAACCAGGTGCTGGTCGATGCCGGGGCGCTGGCGCTCTCCAAGGACATCAGCGCCCAGGAATTCAAGCCGCAGGTCGGCTACGGCACGATCGTCGACGCGCCGGCCAAGGACATGGCCGTGATCGCCTGCTCGCAGGAGCACGGCTTCGTCGGCGCCGAGGAGCCGATCCCCTACGGCAACCTGCCGATCGGCTCGCGCGTGCGCATCCTGCCCAACCACGCCTGCATCACGGCGGCGGCCTACGACCGCTACTACGTCGTCGATAGCGAGCTCGACGGCGGCAAGTCGGTGGTCGACGTCTACGACCGCATCAACGGGTGGTGATCAGAGCGAACTCACGGTGTGGCCGCCATCCACCGTCAGCACACTGCCGGTCATGAAACTTCCAGCGTCCGACGACAGCAGCAGCAGCGCGCCGTCGAGATGCTCGGGCTTGCCGATGCGGCGCTGCGGGATGCGGTCGATCAGGCGCTGACCGGCGGGCGTCTTCCAGAAGTCGCTGTTCATCTCGGTCTCGATGTAGCCCGGGCAGATCGCGTTCACCCGGATGTCGTGCCGCGCCCATTCCATGGCGAGCGCACGGGTGAGATGGATCAGGCCCGCCTTCGAGGCGTTGTAAGGCGCCACCTGCCCGATCGTGCGCAGGCCCAGGATCGAAGCGATGTTGACGATCACGCCGGGCCGCTTGGCCATCAGCCAGCGCTTGCCGGCCGCCTGCGCCACCAGCCAGGCACCGCGCAGGTTGGTGTTGACCACGGCGTCCCAGTCCTCGACCGGCATCTCCAGCGCCGGCTTGACGATCGAGATGCCGGCGTTGTTGACCACGATGTCGACGGGCCCCAGCGCCGCTTCCACCGTTGCAAACGCCGCGGTGATCGAGTCACTCGATTGCACGTCGAGCTCGACGGCGACGGCTTTGCCGCCAAGCTTCTGCAATTCCGCCTGCAGAGAGGCCAGTCGATCGGCGCGCCGTGCAGCAATGGCAACCGACGCACCTGCGGCGGCAAGCGTGCGCGCGAAGTGCACACCGAGTCCCGACGATGCGCCGGTGACCAGGGCAACCTTGCCCGTCAGGTCGAATCGCTTGGACATCGGCCGTGCTCCCTAGTTTGATGCCCCGCCTTATAGGCGGGCGTCGGTTTCGAGGGAATCATGGATCTCGGTCTCAAGGGCAAGCGCGTGCTGGTCACCGGCGGCACCAAGAGCATCGGCCGCGCCATCGTCGAGGCCTTCCTGGCCGAAGGCGCCGTCGTCGGCTTCTGCGCACGCGACGCCAAGCTCGTGAAGGAGCGCGAGACGGACTGGCAATCGAAGCAGCATCGCGCCGAAGGCACGGCGCTCGACGTCACCGACAATACGGCGCTGAAGACGTGGATCGACGACTTCGCCGGCAACGGCGGTCTCGACCACTTCGTCGCCAATGTCAGCGCGATGGGCACTGAGGACACCGAGGCAGGCTGGCGCAAGGCGATCGATATCGACATCGTCTCGACGGTGAACGCCACCCACCATGCGCGTCCACATCTCGAGAAGACCGGAGCCGGCGCCACGCTCGCCATCATCGGCACGGTGGCGTTCGTCGAGGTCTCAGGCCCGACCTCGCCCTACCGCTCGGTCAAGGGTGCCCTGGTGCCGTTCGCCAAGTCGCTCGCCATCGACATGGCGCCCAAGGGCGTGCGCGCCAACGTCGTGTCCCCCGGCACCATCCTGGAGGACGGCAACACCTGGGGCCGCCAGCGCGACGCCGGCGCCGAGCGCTACAAGCGCATGCTGGCGCGCAACCCGTCGGGACGCATGGGCACGCCGCAGGAAGTCGCCTCGTGCGTCGTGTTCCTGGCGGGCTCGCAGGCCTCCTTCGTCAGCGGGACCAACTTCATCGTCGACGGCGCCATGACCGCGCGGGTGCAGTACTGAGCTCAGCGCGCACGCCCTGGGGACTGGTCGGCCTGCTGGTCGCGGCCGGCATGATCGCGGCCTTCCATGTCGGCAAGGTGCCGCCCGCGATCCCGTCGATCCTCGCGGATCTCGGCGCCGGCCTGCGCCAGGCCGGATGGCTGCTGGCGATGGTCAACCTCACCGCCGCCGTCGGCGGCATGACCATCGCGCTCACGGTCGACCGTTTCGGCCATCGCCGCCTGGTCGTGCTCGGCACCGCGCTCTGCTTCGCCACGAGCCTGCTCGGCGCCTTCGCCGGCAGCATCGACCTGCTGTTGGCCTGGCGTTTCCTCGAGGGCGTGGGCTTCATCATCGTCACGGTTTCGCTGCCGACCCTGGTCTTGCGCGTCACCCGACCCGCCGACCGCCATCTCGCCATGACGATCTGGACGTCCTACATGCCGGCGGGCGCCGGCGCGATGATGTTGATCGCAGCCGTCATCCTGCCCGGCACGTCGTGGCATGCCGTTTGGCTGGTCGCCTCGGGCACGTCGCTGATCATGCTGCTGGCGCTGTTGCTGCGCGCCGTGCCGCGCCGGGAGCTCGATGCCCAGCCCATGAGCCGCCGGCCGATCCTGCACGAGGTGGCCGAGGTGGCGACCAGCGGCGGACCGCTCGCGATCGCGCTCTGCTTCGGCGCCTATTCCTGCTGCTGGCTGGCGATCGTGGGCTTCCTGCCGACCCTGCAGGTCGAGCGATTGGGCTTCTCGACCTCGACGGCCGCCATCGTCACGGCGCTGGTGACCGTCGTGAACGTCTGCGGCAACCTGCTGGCCGGCTGGCTGCTGCAGCGCGGCCTGCCGCGCGTCGCGGTGATCGCCGGCGCGGCGTTCTTCATGGCCTTTTGTGCCGCCGGCGTCTTCATCGACGGCGTGCCCGACCTGTGGCGCCTGGTGCTGGCGGGTGTTTACTCGGCGGTGATCGGCGTGGTGCCCGGTGCCTTGTTCACCGGCCTGCCCGTGCATTCGCCGCGGCCCGAGCTGATCGGCGCCTCTACGGGGCTACTGATGCAGGGCTCCAATATCGGCGGCCTGATGGGCCCGCCGATCGCCGGCGCTTTGGTTGCTTCGGGCGGCTGGCCTGCCGCTGCATGGCTGACATCCACCGCCCTGGGGGTGGTCGCGGCCTCCGCTCTCTTTCTGCATTGGCGCGAAAGGCGTAAGCTTGCGGCATGATCTACGTCGACGTCGTTTCCGATACGATCTGCCCCTGGTGCTACATCGGCAAAAGGCGGTTCGAGCGCGCCCTGGCACAGAGCGGCCGCACCGACATTGCCGTGGCCTGGCGCCCGTTCCAGCTCAATCCCGACATGCCGCCCGAGGGCATGACGCGCGACGACTATGTGCGCGCCAAGTTCGGCGGCGGCGACCGGCCCCGCCAGATCTACCAGGCGATCGCCGAGAGCGGCCGCGAGGCCGGCATCGAGTTCCAGTTCTCCCGCATCCGGCGCACGCCCAACACCGTGCTGTCGCACCGGCTGGTCCATTGGAGCGCCAAGAACAACGTCCAGGACGAGACCGTGGCCGAGCTGTTCAAGCTCTACTTCGAGGAAGGCCGCGACATCGGCGACATGGAGACCGTCGTCGAATGCGCCGTGCGCGTCGGCATCGAGGAGCTGCGCGCCCGCCGCTACCTGATGAGCGACGAGGGCCGCCAGGAGGTCGTCGCCTCCGACGTCTACGCCCGCCGCCTCGGCATCAATGGCGTCCCCTGCTTCATCGTCAACCGCAAGTACGCCGTCTCCGGCGCCCAGCCGCCGTCGGCCTTCGTCGAAGTCTTCAACCTCGCCGAACGCGACGCGGCGACCAGCGCGGCGCAGTCGACGGCTTAAGTCTTCTCTTGCCGGACCACGGACCTCCAGGCCCGCCTCATGAATCATGAGCGGGCCTGGAGGCCCGCGGTCCGGCATGACTATGGCCTAATGATATGTTTAATAACATACGATATGTTAGTAAACATATCATGCCTCAAAACCCCGCCCGAACTGCCCGCACCCGCGCCGAAATTCTCGATCATGCCGGCCGGCTGTTCCGTCTGCGCGGCTATGCCGGCACCAACATCGACGACGTCATGCTGGCGGCGGGGCTGACGCGCGGCGCTTTCTATGCCCATTTCAACTCGAAGGACGATCTCTTCACCGAGGCGGTGATTGCCGGGACCGGCCTGCGGGCGCGGCTGCGCGGCGCGGCGCCCGCCGCGGTGCTGAAGGCCTATCTCGACAAGGCCGAGCTGGTCGCGAGCGCGCCCACCTGCGTGCTGGCCGCCCTGCCCTCCGACATCGCCCGCGCACCGCTGCCGGCGCGCCTCGCCTACGCCAACCTGCTCTACGCCGCGATCGCCGAGCTGGCCGGCGCGAAGAAGCGCAAGCTCGACGGCGATGCCACGGTGGCCGTGATCCTGGCGGTTGGTGCCGTCGCCCTCGCCCGCGCCTCAGGCGACACGCGGCTCGGCGACTGGCTGCTGCGCTGCGCCGAACGGGCCGTGCGGCCGCTGCTCAAGCCCGAGGGCAAACCTCGCGTCAAGCGGCGAGCTTCGCCAAAGAGGAAACAATCGAAGTCACGCCGGAAAGCCGCTGGCGCTCGTCGTTCCAGGCGCGCTGCACGATCACGCGGTGGTCGGGGCGCAGCCGCACCAAAGGCGCGTTCTTCTGCAGCCAGGCGATGAGCTTCTCGGGCTTGGCGAACTTGTTGTCGTGCAGCGACAGCACGACCGCCTTCTCGCCGGCATCGATGCGGTCGACGCCCGCCGCGCGGCACAGCACTTTCAGCGCGACGGTGTTGAGCAGGAACTCGGCCTCGGCCGGCATCTTGCCGAAGCGGTCGACCAGCTCGGCGGCGAAGGAATCGATCTCGGCCTGGTCGGCCAGCGCACCGATCCGCCGGTAGAGGCCCATGCGCACCGAGAGGTCGGCGATGTATTCCTCGGGCAACAGCACCGGGATGCCGAGATTGAGCTGCGGCGACCACTCGGCGCGCTCCGCCTCGCGTGCCTGCCCGCGCGCCGCTTCCACCGCTTCCTCGAGGAGCTGCTGGTAGAGCTCGATGCCCACCTCGCGGATGTGACCTGACTGTTCTTCGCCCAAAAGGTTGCCGGCGCCGCGGATGTCGAGGTCGTGGCTGGCGAGCTGGAAGCCCGCGCCCAGCGTGTCGAGGGTCTGCATGACTTCGAGCCGCTTGGACGCCGCTTCGTTCAGCGCCTTGCCCGGCGGCACGGTCAGATAGGCATAGGCCCGTGTCTTGCCGCGGCCGATGCGGCCCCTGAGCTGGTAGAGCTGGGCCAGGCCGAACATGTCGGCGCGATGGATCACCATCGTATTGGCGGTGCTGATGTCGAGGCCGCTTTCGACGATATTGGTCGACAGCAGCACGTCGAACTTGCCCTCGACGAAGTCCTGCATGGTGTTCTCGATGGCTGTCGGCGCGAGCTTGCCGTGCGCCATGGCCATGCGGATCTCGGGTACGAGCTCGCGCAGGTTGGCCGCGACCTCGGCCAAGTCCTCGATGCGCGGGCAGACATAGAAGCTCTGGCCGCCGCGATATTGTTCGCGCAGCAAGGCCTCTCGGATCGTGACGCCGTCGAACGGCGTGACGAAGGTACGTACCGCCAGCCGATCGACCGGCGGCGTGGCGATCAGGCTCATGTCGCGTACGCCGGTCAGCGCCAGCTGCAAGGTGCGCGGGATCGGTGTCGCCGTCAGCGTCAGCACATGGACGTCGGCGCGCAGCTCCTTCAGCCTTTCCTTGTGGCTGACGCCGAAATGCTGCTCCTCGTCGACGATCAGCAGCCCGAGGTCCTTGAACTCGATGCTCTTGGCGAGCAACGCGTGGGTGCCGACGACGATGTCGACGTTGCCCTCCTTGACCGCCTCCTTGGTGGCCTTGGCCTCCTTGGCCGGGACCAGGCGCGACAGACGGCCGATGCGCACTGGCAGGCCCTGGAAGCGCGCGCTGAAGGTGCGGTGATGCTGGCGCGCCAAAAGCGTCGTGGGCGCAATGACCGCGACCTGCTTGCCCGACAGGGCCGCGACGAAGGCGGCGCGCAGCGCCACCTCGGTCTTGCCGAAGCCGACATCGCCGCACACCAGCCGGTCCATCGGCTTGCCTGACGACATGTCGTCGATCACGTCTGAGATCGCCTGCAGCTGGTCGTCGGTCTCGGCATAGGGGAAACGGGCGCAGAACTCCTCGTAGGCGCCTTCGGGCGGGCTCATGGTCTCGCCGCGGCGGATGGCGCGCTCGGCGGCGATCTTGATCAACCGATCGGCCATGTCGGCGATGCGCTGCTTCAGCCGCGCCTTGCGCGACTGCCAGGCGACGCCGCCCAGCCGGTCGAGTGCCGCGCCCTCCTCGGCCGAGCCGTAGCGGCTCAGCACGTCGATGTTCTCGACCGGCACGAAGAGCTTGTCGCCGCCTTCGTAGGTGAGACGCAGGCAGTCGTGGCGAGCGTGCTGGATCTCGAGCGTGACCAGGCCTTCGTAGCGGCCGACGCCGTGCTCGCGATGGACGACCAGGTCGCCTTCGCTCAGCGCAGCCGCTTCGGCGATGAAACGCTCGGACGGCCGGCGCTTCTTTGCCGGACGCGACAGGCGGTCGCCGATGATGTCCTCTTCGCCGATGACCTCCAGGGTATCGAGCACGAAGCCGTGCTCGACCGGCCACACCGCGATACCGAGCGCACCGGCCGGCAGGCCCTGTACCGTGGCGAAGTCGGGAACGGGCACTGGCGTCGTGGCGCCATGCTCCTGCAGGAGGTGTTGCAGGCGGCTCGCCGAGCCCTCGGTGTAGCCCGCGACCAGCACGCGGCGGCCGGCGGCGTTGGCCGCCTTGACGTGCTCGGCCACGACGTCGAAGAGGTTGACGCCCGTCGCCGTGCGCGCACGGGCAAAGCCCTCGTGACGGCGGCCGGCGAGATCGATCGTGTTCGGAGCGTCGGGCGCGGCATCGAAGCTGGTGAACTGGCCGACTGCGTGGCCCTCGAGCAGGCGGTCCCATTCCGACGGTTTCAGGTAGAGGCGATCCGGCGGCACGGGCTTGTAGTCGGCCGCGCCCGTCATGCCGCCTTTGCCGCCGGTCTTGAGCCGCGCGTCGTAGTAGTCGGTTATGAGCTCATGGCGCGCGTCGAAGGCCTCGGCGATCTGGTGATCTGCCGTGACGACCGCTTCGGAGCAGTAATCCAGGAGCGTTTCCAGCCGCTCGTGGAACAGCGGCAGCCAGTGCTCCATGCCGACATGGCGCTGGCCCGCCGACACCGCTTCGTAGAGAGCGTCGTCGGTGGCATTGCCGAACAGCTCGCGATAGCCGCCGCGGAAGCGCGCGATGCTGTCCTTGGTCAGCAGCACCTCGCTCACCGGCAGCAGCACGACCTCCTCGCGCGGGCCGGTCGAGCGCTGGCTCATGGGATCGAACGAGCGGATCTCCTCCAGCACGTCACCGAACAGGTCGAGGCGCAACGGCTCGGGCGTGCCGGGCGGGAAGAGATCGACCAGGCCGCCGCGCACGGCGAACTCGCCCGGCTCCATGACGGTCTCGGAGCGGCCATAGCCGTTCTCGCCCAGGAACTTCGTCAGCCAGTTGACGTCGAGCGTCTGGCCTTTCTTCAGCACCACCGCCGCCTCGGCATAGAGGCTGCGCGGCGGCACCTTCTGCAGGGCCGCACCCACCGACGCCAGGACGATGCGCGCCGGCGCGCCGGGCTTCTTGGGCGCCGCGAGCCGCACCAGGGTCTCCAGGCGCTCGGCGACGATGTCGGGATGCGGCGACATGCGGTCGTACGGCAGGCAGTCCCAGGCCGGGAAGACCAGCACCCCGCGCTCGGGCGCGAAGAAGCGCAGTCCGTCCTGCAGGCGCTCCAGCCGCTGGCCGTCGCGCGCCACGTGCAGGATGTCCTGGCCGCCGGTGGTGCGGGCAAGCTCCGCCAGCGCCAGCGCGTCGGCGCCCTCGGGCAGGCCGGCCACCGTCCAGCGGCCGGGCTTGCGCGGGATGACGGACAGGGTTCCGGAAAGCGACGCCACGCTAAAACCTCACGCGAAACGCTTTTAGCCTGCGCAGTACCGGCGAATCGGCCTCCGGCGGCGTCTCCGCCTGGCCGGTGACCCAGTCGAAGATCTCATTGTCGCTCGCCGCCAGCAGCCGCTCGTACTGGTCGAGCTCGGCGGCGCCGAACTCGGCGATATGGGCGCGCGCGAACTGGCCCAGGAGAATGTCGTTCTCCTTGTTGCCACGATAGACGCTGCGATAAAGCAAGCGCTTGCGCCGCGTCTCGAGATCCAGCTCGCGCGTCATGTTTTCCCCAGAAAGCGGCGTAGCATATAGGTGGCGGCGATGGTGAAGTCACGCGGCCAAAAAGCCCAGAAGCCATGCGTCCGCAGAGCCTGACACCCCTGTTCGCCCAGACCACGTCGCTGCCCGGCATCGGGCCGCGGCTGGGCAAGCTCGTGGAGAAACTTGCAGGCCCGCTGGTCGTCGACCTTCTCTGGCACCTGCCCTTCGCCGTGGTTGACCGGCGCAACGCGCCCGAGATAGTGCACGCCAAGGCGGGCGACATCGCCACCATCACCGTGACCGTCGACGAGCACCTGGTGCCGCGCAATCCGCGCCAGCCCTATCGCGTCTGGTGCAGCGACGAGACCGGCCGGCTCTGCCTCACCTATTTCAATGGCCGCGAGGACTACCTGAAGAATCTCCTGCCCCCGGGCGAGGTGCGCGTGGTGAGCGGCAAGGTCGACATCTACCAGGGCGAGGTGCAGATGACGCACCCCGACCATGTCGTGCCGCTCGACCAGCGCGATCAGATCCTGCGCGTCGAGCCGGTGTATGGGCTGACGGCCGGCCTCACGCAGCGGCCGGTGCAGAAGGCCATCGCCGCCGCCGTCGAGCGATCGCCCGAACTGCCCGAATGGCAGGACGCAGCCTTCAACAAGCGCAACAAGTGGGACAGCTGGCACGCGGCGCTGGCGCGCGCGCATGCGCCGGACGAGCACACCGATCTCTCGCCGATGCATCCGGCGCGCGCCCGCCTCGCCTTCGACGAGCTTTTGGCGAGCCAGCTCGCCATTGCCCTGGTACGCCATCACAATCGCACCGTCGCGGGCCATGTCACCAAGGGCGACGGCAAGCTACGCGCCAAGGTGCTCAAGAGCCTGCCCTTCGAATTGACGCCGAGCCAGACGGCCGCGGTCGCCGAGATCGAGGCCGACATGGCCAAGCCCGAGCGCATGATCCGCCTGCTGCAGGGCGACGTCGGCAGCGGCAAGACGCTGGTCGCCCTGCTTGCCATGCTGATCTGCGTCGAGGCCGGCGCCCAGGCCGCGCTGATGGCGCCGACCGAAATTTTAGCGCGCCAGCATCACGCCACCATCGCGCCGCTCGCCGAGGCGGCCGGCGTGCGGCTCGCCCTGCTGACCGGTCGCGACGGGCAGAAGCAGAAGAAGGAAACCTTGAGCGGCCTGGCCGACGGCTCGATCCATCTCGTCGTCGGCACGCACGCGCTCGTCCAAGAGGAAGTCGAGTTCGCCGACCTCGCTCTCGCCGTGGTCGACGAGCAGCACCGTTTCGGCGTGCACCAGCGCATGGCGCTGTCGTCCAAGGGCCATGCCGTCGACCTGCTGGTGATGACGGCGACACCCATCCCGCGCACGCTGATGCTGGCGGCCTACGGCGATCTCGACGTCTCCAAGCTCACCGAGAAGCCGGCCGGCCGCCAGCCGATCGACACCCGCACCCTCCCGCTGGAGCGTGTTGCCGAAGTGGCCGACGCCGTCGGCCGCCAGATCGCGACCGGCGGGCGTGTCTACTGGGTGTGTCCGCTGATCGAGGAATCGGAGGACATCGACCTCGCCAACGCCGAGGAGCGCTTTCGGCTCCTCAGCGCGCGCTTCCCCGGCAAGGTCGGCCTGGTCCATGGCCGCCTGAAGGGCGCCGAGCGCGAGGCGACCATGGCCGCCTTCTCCGACGGCCGCCTGTCGATCCTGGTCGCGACCACGGTGATCGAGGTCGGCGTCGACGTGCCGGCCGCGACGGTGATGGTGATCGAGCACGCCGAGCGCTTCGGCCTCGCCCAACTCCACCAGCTGCGCGGCCGCGTCGGCCGTGGCGCCGCCAAGTCGACCTGCCTCTTGCTCTACGCCCAGCCGCTCGGCGAGACCGCCAAGGCCCGGCTCGCCATCATGCGCGAGACCGAGGACGGCTTTCGCATTGCCGAGGAGGACCTGCGCCTGCGCGGCGCCGGCGAGCTTTTGGGCACCCGGCAAAGCGGCCTGCCCGATATGCGCCTGGCCGACCTCGCAGCCCATGCCGAGCTCCTGCAGGCGGCCCGCGACGACGCACGCCTCGTCATCGAGCGCGATCCCGACCTGCAGTCCGAGCGAGGCGCGGCGCTCAGGGCCCTGCTCTACCTGTTCCGGCGCGACGATGCGGTGAGGACGTTGCGCGCCGGTTGAGAGGTTGTCCGGCTTGGGCGCCACAGCCCGATACTGCTCGGCTGCCGGCGGCTCGGGCCGCGCGTGCTCTCGGTTCCCTTTCTCGGTTGCGTCGAGCGTCTCCCACCAATTCTCGCCCTTGGGCGGATCGTCGGACGGCGGCCGGGGCCTGGTCGACCAGTCCTGAGGCCGGCGGTTGCGCAGCCAGAAAATGCAGGCGCGGACATCGGGCGGATGATGCACGGTCTTGGTGAGGGTCCTCTCCTCGCCGCGCCACAGCACGGTACGCTGAACCTCGCTGTCGTAGCCGACCGCGCGCTGGTAGAGGCCTCGCGCCACACGGGAGTCGGCCACTGCCCGGCCTTCGAGCACGGCGGCGGCGAACTCGGGAATGCGCGCGATCCAGTTGTCGATGGTCCGCGGCGCCACATCGAAGAAGCCGGCCAGCTCCTCGTTGGTGGCGCCGAGCAGACAGTAGTTGCTGGCCAGCTCGCAGAATTCGGGTCGATAGCTGGTGGGACGGCCGATGGCGTTCATGTGGCGAATATAACCTGGGTGATTGGTGCGGTCAATCACTTCTGTTATTTATCCAAATCTGGAGTTTTTGCGCACCGCAGGGAGGGCTTGATACGCTCGCCGGCGGGCGAGAGCCACAATCCATAGTCTGCCTGCCTCCTCCCACACGCCAGCGACGCCAGCAGTGCCAGCATGGAATGATCGGCTGACTGCTGGTCGAGGATGGTTATGCCCAGCCAGACGACCTGATCCCGGGGAGGCCCGCCCTTGGAAAGACAAACGATCGGCGGGGGGCTTGGCGAGCCGATAAGGGCCGGCCACGAGCATCACACAATCAATGGGGAACTGTGGTGTAGGTTCAAATCCGGGGGGCGCTTCGATCTCAAATTGCGGCATCTCGCCCCCCGTTGGTGGTCTGCCGGCAGCGAGTCATTGCGGGCTATGTCGTACGGCCGCGGAGCAAAGCGGCGAGCAACCCCACGCTGCCAGGTGACGTCAGGAGCTTTCGCTGACGAGAGTCGCGCCCGGCGCGATCTCATCGTCGGAAAGCCGGGCTGTCCAGGAGGCCTCGACGATCTCGGCGGTGCGCCGGATGTGTGCCTGCAACAACCGCACCGCGAGGTCCGCATCGCGCGCCATCACCGCGTCGAGGATTGCCTTGTGCTCGGCCGCCGTATCGCGCGGCCAGCGCGCCGTCGCATCCACCCCGAGATACATGTAGCGGTCGTAGCGGTCGATCAGGGTCGCGAAGAAGTCGTTGATGCGCCGCAGACCGCTCGCGGCAATGAGGCTCATGTGAAAATCGATGTGCCGGCGCTGCCATTCGGGGTCCACGCCCGTTTCATGCGACGGAAGCCGGCTGTCGAGCCGCTGCAGGCGGTGCGCCGCGAGGACCACCGCCTCTTCCCACGCCTCGTCACCCTTGGCGAGTGACTGGCGGAGCGCCACCTCCACCACCCAGCACAGAGTCGTTGCGAGATCGACCAGGTCGGCGCGACTCACCGGCGCGACGCGAAAGCCGCGCTTGCCTTTGCGCAGCACCAGCTCCTCGGCGGAGAGGCGGTTGAGCGCCTCGCGCAGCGGCGTGAGCCCGACGCGATAGCGCTCGCCCAGCGCATCGAGCGGCAGGCGCTCCCCTGGTTCGAACAGGCCGGTGAGGATGTCGCGCCTTAGCCGGCCATAGATGGACATGGCGAGAGTGCCTTCGCCCTGCATGGAGATCGGACCTCATCGATTCGTGGATTTCGGAGACATCATATAGGAACGAAGACGGTACAAATTATAATATATTATTCTCTTGTAATCGCTTCAAAAAATATGAGATGCTTCGCCTACCAAGAAACGAATTTCCGATCGCGCGCCCTCGATGGCGGACCGGCGGTCGGTAGGGAGCGAAGGATGACCGAGACGTTGGCGCCGCCTGCGGACCGGATTCGAGTCCGCGACGTCGATCTGGAGGTTGTTCGGCAGGGTACGGGCCGCACACTCCTCTTCCTGCACGGGTTCCATCCGCTCGCCCCGGATGCCCGCTTCCTCGAGCTTCTGTCGCGGCGAGCCACCATCCTGGCACCGTCCCATCCGGGCTTCGGCACCTCGTCGCGGCCCGCGGATTTCGAGACCCTCTACGACCTCGTCCATCTCTACCGTGAGCTCATCGACGGCCTCGGCGACGACAAGATCACGCTCGTCGGCGCCTCGTTCGGCGGCTGGCTCGCCGCCGAGATCGCCGCTGCGTGCTCGCATCGGCTTGACCGCCTCGTGCTGATCGACGCGCTGGGCCTGAAGCTCGGCGACCGCGAGACACCAGACATCCTCGACATCTTCAACACCCATCCCGACACGGTTCGCCGGCGGAGCTGGCATGACCCCGACCATGAAGCCCCGGATTTCGACGCGATGTCGGACGACGCGCTCACGCGCCACGCGCGCGACTGGGACGCGCTCAGCCTCTACGGCTGGGAGCCCTACATGTACAACCCGCGCCTCAAGCGCTGGCTTGGCCGGATCGCTCTCCCGACCCTGGTGCTCTGGGGCGCCGCGGATGGCGTCGTGACACCCGATTACGGCCGCCGCTACGCCGGCTTCATCCCCGGCGCGCGCTTCGCCCTCGTCGATCGCGCCGGCCACCACCCGGAGCGCGAGCGGCCGGACGCGCTCGCCGACCACATCCTCGATTTCCTCGGCCACTGACCGGCCAGCTAACCCGGCCTGCGAACCTTAGGGAGACACCGCCTCATGGACGCCTGGTGGATGTGCGAAGTGCCTTATCCGCATGTACCAAAAGACGTGCTCGATGCCGCCGACTCGGTGCGCGCGAGCTTGCCCAACCGCTGGTGCGATCCGCGGGTCGCTGCCGGTCTCTTCGACGAGGTGATCGACGAGTACCTGCTGTGCGATGAGATGGGCCTCAATATCGGGGCGACCGAGCATCACGCCGGCATCAACTCGCTCCTGGGCGCCAATCCGATGCTCGTCAGCATCCTCGCGCGGCAGACGCGCAAGGCGCGCATCCTGAGCCTGGGCACGCTGATCTCGCTGCGCCGCGAGCCGGTGCGTGTCGCCGAGGAGTACGCCACCGCCGACGTCATCTCGCGCGGCCGCCTCGAGCTCGGCTTCGTCAAGTCGGGCGGCACCGAGATGGCATCCGCCAACGCCAATCCGGTCAACAACATCGAGCGCTACTGGGAGGCGATCGACCTGATCGGCAAGGCGCTCACCCACCAGGACGGCGCGTTCTCCTGGGAGGGCAAGCATTTCACCCATCGCCACGTCAACATCTGGCCGCGGCCCTGGCAGGAGCGGTTCAGGATGTGGGCAGCGACCGGCGATCCGCACACAGCGGCCGAGGTCGGCCGTCGCGGCATGGTGCATACCCTGGTGCTGCGCGGCCACGAGGGGACGCGGCGCGCCTACGCAGCCTACCGCACGGCGCGCGCCGAGGCGGGCCTGGCGCCCGTCTCGACCGACAACTTCGCTTACAGCGCCTTCGTCTCTGTCGGCGACACCGACGAGGAGGGCGTGCGCGTCGGGGAGAAGCTCCTGTGGTTCCTCAACACGAGCCTCAAATCGGCGCCGCAATACGCCCAGCTCCTGCCCGGCACCGCACCGCCGCACATCGCGGGCCAGGCCTGGCGCACACGCCCCAAGCCGCAATCGGGCGGGCCCAATCTCGTCAACGCCGAGAAGGGTGTCGCCACGGCGCAGGAGAACGCCCTCAAGCTGATGTCGACGACCGTCGAGCAGGCGATGGCGCAGGGCATCATGTTCGCCGGCAATCCCGACAGCGTCTATGCGCAGATCAAGAAGTTCCACGACGATGTCGGCGGCTTCGGCCACCTCACCATCATCGGCCGCACCGGCTTCATGACGCATGCCGAGTCGGAGAAGAACATCCGCCTCCTCGGCACGGAGGTGTTGCCGCGCCTCAAGGCGATCGCGCCGATGACGCCGACCTTGGAGCAAGCTGCGTGAACGCCGTCGCCGCGGCGATCGATCCGGAGCTCGCCGCGGCAGGAGCGCTCCTGCGCGAGCGAGGCCTCGTGGCGCTCAACCCGGCGACGGCGCCGCTCGGCGAGGCGCGTGCCGCCCTCGCCCGCATCTCGGCCTTCCTCAACGAGGGCTCGGTGCCTCTCTGTGAGGAGCGGGATCTCTCCATCCCGGCGCCCGGGCATGACGTCCCGTGCCGGCTCTACCGGCCGGCCGGCATCGCGCGCCCGCCGCTCCTCGTCTACGCGCATGGCGGCAGCTTTGCGCTGGGCGATCTCGACGGCTGGGATGGCGCGCTGCGCGCCCTGGTGCGGGAGAGCGGCGTCGCCGTCCTCCATGTCGACTACCGCCTTGCGCCGGAGCATCGCTTTCCGGCCGGCTTCGACGACATGGTGGCGGTCATCCGCCATGTCGCGCGCGCGGGCGAAGCGCTCGGCATCGATCCGCAGCAGCTGGCGGCGGGCGGCGATTCGGCCGGGGCCAACCTCGCCCTCGGCGCGGCGCTCGCCTTGCGTGACGCCGGCGCCTCGCCGCTCCGCTTCCTGCTCCTTCACTATGGCGCCTACTCGACCGAGGGCGACAGCCCGTCCTGGCAGCGCTTTGGGTCGGGTGCCTACGTGCTCTCGCGGGCGCAGCTCGACTGGGTGTGGTCGACCTATCTCAGCCATCCCGGGCAAAAAGACGACTGGCGCGTCGCGCCGCTCCTGGCGCCCCTTGCCGCGCTGCCACCCGCCCATCTCGCGATCGGCACGCTCGACCCCTTGCTCGACGACAACGAGCGGCTCGCCGCCGGTCTCACGGCGGCAGGCGTGCCCTGCCGCCTCGTCCGCTACGACGGCCTCGTCCACGGCTACATCCGCTACGGCCGGCTCGTCGCATCGGTCCGCCGCGCGATTGCCGACAGCGCCGCGGCGCTCCGGGCGGGGCTCGCGAACCGAACGGCCTGAGGAAACGCGTCGGCCGCGGCTACCGGCAGCTGCGGCCTCGAAGCGCGATCAAACAAAAGCCGGACGGAGGAAACCATGACCAACCCTGCGAGGTCCGAGGACCTGCTCGCGCTCTACGATCGTGCGCCGCTCGATCGCCGCTACTGGACGATCTTCAGCCTGCTCGCCATCGGCATCGCGCTCGATTTCTTCGACTTCTTCATCGTGAGCTACCTCGTCGCCGTGGTCGGGCCGCAGTGGCATCTCACCTATGGGCAGAGCGCGGCAATG
The DNA here is from genome assembly GCF_007992495.1 of Reyranella soli. GTDB lineage: Bacteria > Pseudomonadota > Alphaproteobacteria > Reyranellales > Reyranellaceae > Reyranella > Reyranella soli. The sequence goes on along the minus strand of NZ_BKAJ01000012.1, from coordinate 21,922 downwards.
CTGCTCTCCGGCGGAGTCGGTGCGATCGTGGGCGCGCTCGCCTGGGGCTCGCTCTCGGACGCCTGGGGCCGCAAGAAGCTGTTGGTCGCCGGCACCTTCATCTGCGCCGCGGGCTCGGGCGCGATCGCGCTGGTGCCGGATGGAGATTGGCTGCTCTTCACCGCGCTGCGCTTCGTCGTCGGCGTCGGGCTCGCCGCCTGCGCCACGCCGATCACCACGCTCATCGTCGAGCTGACGCCGACGCGGCATCGCACCTTCATCACCGGACTGCTCGTCGTCTTCGCGACGGTCGGCAGCTTCATCGCCGCCCTCATTGCCGCGACGCTCCTCGGGTTCCTCGGCTGGCGCGGCGTCGCCGCCGTCGGCGTCGTGCCGGCGGTGATGGGCGTGCTCTTCATCTTCCTCTTGCCCGAATCCGCCCGCTGGCTCGTCGCGAAAGGGCGCTTCGCCGAGGCGCAGGCGACGGTTGCGCGCACGCTCGGCCTGCCGCTCGCCCAGGTGCCGCTCCCCGCCGCCAAGCCAGCGGGCGAGCAGGGCCACGGCATCGCCGAACTCCTCGCCCGGCCCCGCTTCTTCTGGCTCACGGTCATCACCTGGACGGGCGTGGCGACGGCCGCCTACGGCATCTATCTCTGGGGGCCGACGATCATTGCCCTCCTGCTCAAGATTCCGGCGGCGCAGTCGGCGCATTACTTCGTCTACGTCGCCCTCGCCGGCATCATCGGCAAGGTGCTGCTCTCCTGGCTCGCGCAGAAGATCGGCCGCAAGCGGGTCGGCGAAATTCAGGGCTATGTCAGCGCAGTTGGCCTTATCGTCGCCGGCTTGTGTTTTCCGCTGACGATCGGGGGGGTCCCGGTGTTCATCCTGGCGCTCGTCGCGACCGTCCTCTTCCTCGAGGGCGGCGCCTCGAACCTCGCGCCGTACATCGTCGAGGTCTATGGGGTGCGTTTGGGTGCGCGCTCCGCCGGGCTGTCCCAGGCGGCGAACGGCGTCGGCAAGATTCTGGGGCCGCTCTGCCTCGCGGTCATCGCCGGCGCCGACAATCCGCTGTCGCCGCAGGCGACGGCCGACGCCGTATTGCCCGCCTTCCTGTTCCTCGGCGCCTGTGCGTTCGCCGTCGGGCTCGCCTTCTCCTTCCTCGGAATCGAGACGCACGGCCGGCCGCTCGCCCAGGACCACGAGGAGAAAGGCCGGCGGCCGGAGGCCCTCGAGCCAGCGGCGGGCCGGCCCTAACCGGCCGGCGGGAAGAACACCAGCGTACGCACCTCGATGCTCTCGCGCGGCGGAGCGTCCGGAGGAAGCGGATTCTCGAAGGAGGTGTGGAAGGACAGGCGGGCCCGACCGTCATTGGCGCTGTCATGCACCCGGATCAGCAACGCCTCGCCCACGGCCGTGGTGGCCGGCCCAGCAACGTGCCGCTCGTTCAACCACGAAGTAGACAAGCAGAATCAGCCCTTGCTCCACAGCCCGTTGCGTCCACGCGGCAACCCGAGTGGGACCAGGTTACGACGGAACAGTCGGCGCGCCGGCGAGTTACGTCCGAGCGGCGGCGGCGTCCACCCGGCCTTGGTACGCCACACTTCCTGTCGCGTCAGCGGGCCAGGGAAGAGGTGTCCAAGCGCCGTCATCTCGGCTGGAGCTGACCGCGGCAGCAATGAAGCGCATAGCGCGCAGGCCGTCCTCAGCCGTCGGCAGAAGAGCCGCCGACGCATCGGGTGGGCGCCCCGATTCGCGGGCGCGGATCAGCGCTGCTGTGTCGGCGTAAAGCTGCGCGAAGCCTTCGAGATAGCCTTCGGGATGGCCGGCGGGAATGCGGGTCGCGTGCGCCGCCGCGGATCCGGCCGCCGGGCCACCGCGCGTCACGAGCTGTGGCGACTTGCCATACGGCGTGAAGCGCAGCTGGTCCGGGCGCTCCTGATGCCAGATCAAGCCGCCTTTCTCGCCGTAGAGGCGCAACTGCAACCCGTTCTCGTGACCTGGCGCGATCTGACTCGACCAGAGGGCGCCGCGCGCGCCGCCCGCGAAGCGCAGCATCATCTGCACGTTGTCATCGAGCCGACGGCCATCGACGAAGGTGGTGAGCTCCGCCGCCACGCCCTCGACCCGTAGGCCGGAGACGAACTCCGCGAGATTGAAGGCGTGCGTGCCGATATCGCCAAGACAACCGCCGGCGCCGCTGCGCTCGGGATCGGTACGCCATTCCGCCTGTTTCTGACCACTGCGCTCGAGAGGCGTGGTCAGCCATTCCTGCGGATATTCGGCCTGGACGACGCGAATACGACCGAGTTCACCGGCCGAGATCATCTCACGCGCATGCCGGACCATTGGATAGCCGGTGTAATTGTGCGTGAGCACGAAGACCTTGCCGCTCTTGGCCACGGCGCGGACGAGGTCCTCGGCTTCCTCGACCGTGCGGCTGATCGGCTTGTCGCAAATCACGTGGATTCCGGCGTCGAGAAAGGCGCGTGCGATCGGGTGGTGGAGATGGTTGGGTGTGACGATCGCCACCACGTCGATGCCATCGGGCCGTTCAGCCTCGGCACCCGCCATGGTACGAAAATCGGCGTAGGCACGCTCGGGCGCGATGCCGATATCGGCGGCGCTGGCCCCCGCCCGTTCGGGATCGGCGGAAAGGGCACCCGCGACGACTTCATATTGGTCGTCGAGACGGGCCGCGATGCGATGCACCGCGCCGATGAAGGCGCCGCGGCCGCCGCCGACCATGCCGAGCTTGAGACGTGGGCTCCGCGCGCCGGCCTCGTTGACTGCTTCGATGGTCATTGCGCCAGCCCCAGCATCCGCCGGTTCGCGGCGTCGTCGGTCCCTGCGCCGGCGAAGTCGTCGAACGCTTTCCCGGTGACCTCGATGATGTGCCGGCGGATGAACTCAGCGCCCTCGCGCGCGCCCTGTTCCGGACTTTTCACGCAGCACTCCCATTCGAGCACCGCCCAGCCGTCGAAATCATACTGCGAGAATTTGGAGAAGATCGCCTTGAAGTCCACTTGGCCGTCGCCGAGCGAGCGGAAGCGGCCGGCGCGTTGCGCCCAAGGCTGGTAGCCGCCATAGACGCCCTGTTTGGCCGTCGGATTGAACTCCGCGTCCTTCACATGGAACATGCGGATGCGTGGGTGATAGGCGTCGATGAAGCCGAGATAATCGAGCTGCTGCAGCACGAAGTGGCTCGGATCATAGAGGATGTGGCAGCGCCGGTGCCCCTCGACACGCTCGAGGAACATCTCGAAGGTGATGCCGTCGTGGAGGTCTTCGCCGGGGTGGATCTCGTAACAGAGATCGACGCCGGCCTCATCGAAGGCGTTGAGGACCGGTCTCCAGCGTTTCGCCAGCTCGTCGAACGCGGTTTCGATCAGTCCGGGCGGGCGCTGCGGCCACGGATAGATATAGGGCCAGGCCAGCGCGCCGGAGAACGTCACATGGGCGCTGAGCCCGAGATTGCGCGAGGCGCGCGCCGCCTTCATCAGCTGATCGACCGCCCAGGCCTGGCGCGCGGCGGGCTTGCCCCGCATTTGCGGCGGCGCAAAGCCATCGAACGCGATGTCGTAGGCGGGATGAACGGCGACGAGCTGACCTTGCAGATGCGTCGACAGCTCGGTGACCACGGTGCCGACGCTCGCCAGCGTGCCCCTCACCTCGTCACAATAGGCTTTGCTCTCGGCCGCGCGGTCCAAATCGAACAGGCGCGCGTCCCAGGACGGAATCTGCACGCCCTTGTAGCCGAGATCGGCTGCCCACTGTGCAATGGCGCGCAGCGAATCGAACGGCGCTGCGTCGCCGGCGAATTGCGCGAGAAAAATGGCCGGGCCTTTGAGGGTCTTCATGGCGACCTCCGCGTTCCTCCGGTGGCCGGCGACCGCGCCGGCTCAAATGCTTCAGGCGAGATCAGCTGCGACGCTCACTCCGCCGCCGCCTGTTCCGTTTTGGCCAGCAACTGCCGCACCATGGCCTGGACCAGTCGCGGCAGGTCATAGGGGAAGCGCGCCGTGATCAGGTTGCCGTCGACCACGCAGGGTTCGTCGAGAACGGCGGCACCCGCATTCTCGAGGTCGATCTGGATGTTCCACACGGCGGTGGCGCGCTTGCCCTTGAGGATCCTGGCGCTGACCATCACCCATTGACCATGGCAGATGGCGGTCGTCGGCTTGCCGGACTCGTACATGGCGCGCACGAAGGCGAGAGCGTGCTTGTCCATGCGCAGCGCATCGGGATTCCAACAGCCGCCAGGCAGGAGGACGGCGTCGTAGTCCGCTGCCTTCGCCTCGTCGGTGTAGCGGTCGATCTTGAGCCAGCCTGCATTTTCCATCAGGCGGATGGCGAGGACGTGGGTGGCGCACTGCGGCGGAAAGCGCAACCCCAGCGTCGGATCGAATTCGCCGATGCGCGGCGAGACGATGTGGACCTTGGCGCCGCGCTCCGTCAGCCAGCGATGAGCGCCCAGGATCTCCACCTCCTCCACGCCGTTCGTGCAGCAGATGGCGATCCGCTTGCCCGTGAGCAGGTTCGGGTCGGAGGGCGGGTCGAACAGGAAGCTTTTGAGCTCCCGGTTCAGATCGCCGTCGGCCGTAACCAACAGCTCGGTGGAGATGGAGGGTACCGGAGACGCCGACATCAGCTGCTGCATCCGATGGACGGCGGCGGCTTGGACAGGATGGCTCATGTTTCACTCCCTATGGATGTTGATCGATGATGCTCGCCGGATTCTTCCCTGGTTCCGGTTCTCCGGCGGCGCTGCAGTACAAGCGCGCCGGCCAGGACACCGGCGATGATCGCCACAACCCAGGTGAAGCCGTGCATGTACCACGGCTCGGCGCTCAGTTGGGCCCTGCCGGCGACGGTGCTGGGATCCGGCGGTTTCAGGAAGAACACGCCGTACAGATACGCGGCGAGGATTGAGACCAGCAGGACGAGACAGAAGATCATCGCGACGATCATCGCGGCTTTCACGACGGACCGCTTCGGGACGCCGGGCCGCGCCAGCGGCAGCAGGTTGTTTGCCAGTGCCGCCACGACGACGATCACGCCCCCCGCCGTGAACAGGGCGATGTCGAGGGGCTGGAAGATCAGCATGAGCGCCGCGACGCCGAGCCCGATGATCGCGTATTCCAGTCTGCGCGCGGCAGCGGATGACAGCCCGCCGTTGTCCTGGTCATGTCGGCTCATGCGCGGACCGCCTTGCCGTCCGCGGCAAAGATGTGGGTCTGCATGGGATCCGGAATCAGGTGGAGCGGTTCGCCGATCTTCACCTTTTTGTCGCGCGGGATAACCACCCGGATGTCGCCGCCGGTCCTGGTTCGCGCATGGATGAGCGTCTCGGCGCCCATCGGCTCGATGAGCTCTGTCACAGCGTCGATCGTGTCGGCAGCATCTTCGGCGACGACGGTGAAGGCGCGCGGGCGCACGCCGACCGTGACTCGTCCCGGCGCCAGAGCCGCGACCGCAGGCGCCGCGGGGAGATTGACGTCCTGCCGGTCGAAGGTGACGGTCGCCTTGCCGTCGCCGTAGCCCTTGAACTCAGCCTCGATCAGGTTCATCTGCGGCGTGCCGATGAAGCTCGCAACGAATACATTGGCCGGCCTGGCGAAGACCTCGTGGGGGCTTCCCACCTGTTCGATCCGGCCGTCACGCATGATCGCGATGCGATCCGCCATGGACAGAGCCTCGAGCTGGTCGTGCGTGACAATGACCGTGGCTCTCGAGAGGTTGGACAGCACGGCCTTGATCTGGCTGCGCATGGTATGGCGCAGCTCCACGTCCAGCCGCGACAGAGGTTCGTCGAACAGGAAGCAGTTGGGATCGCGCACGATAGCGCGCGCGACGGCGACGCGTTGCTTCTCGCCTTCGGAGATCTGCCCCGGCATCCGGTCCAGAATGTCGCGTAAATGCAGGATGTCAGCCACCTTGCCGACCTGGGCGGCGATCTCCGCTTTGCCGATGCTTTGGTGGTGCAAGGGCATCGCGATGTTCTCACCGACCGTCAGCGCCGGATAGAGCGCATAGAACTGGAAGACCATGGCGATGTTGCGCTCCTGCGGCGGCAGCCCGTTCATGCGCCGCCCCGCGATCACGATGTCGCCCGCCGTTGCCCGCTCAAGGCCGGCGATTATGCGCAGGGTCGTCGTCTTGCCGCAGCCCGACGGCCCGAGCAGGCAGACGACTTCGCCCGCTGCCACCGACAGGTCGGCATCCTGGACGGCGACGAATGCGCCGAATGTCTTGGTGATCCCACGGAGTTCGATGGTCGACATGACTATTTCCGGACCGTGCCGAAGGTAACACCGCGCAGCAGGTGCTCCTGCAGGAAGAAAGTAACCAGGAAGACCGGGATCAGGAACAGCGTCTCGATCGCAGCCAGCAGTGTCCAGTCGGTGCCGCGGCCGCCGGAGGAGACGGCCTGGTTCATCGCCACGGGCACGGTGCGCGTGTCGGGGCCGGTCACCAGCAGGGCGAACAGAAACTCGTTCCAGGTCAGGATCAGACCGAACACGAAGGTCGCGGCGAGACCGGCGACGACCTGCGGCAGGCAGATCTTGAGAAATACCCTGGTCCCGGACGAGCCGTCGATACGCGCGGCGTCTTCGACGTCGGTTGAGAGTTCGTCAAAGAAGCTCTTCATCATCCAGATGGTGAAGGCCAGATTGAAGGCGGTGTAGAGCAGGATGATTCCGAGATAGGACCCGGACAGGCCCACGGCGCGGAACATCAGAATCACCGGAATGATCACGACGATCGCCGGCAGCATGCGCGTGGTCAAAATGATGAACAGGTAGGTATCGTTGCCCTTGAGCGGATAACGTGAGAAGCCGTAGGCAGCCAGCGTGCCCAGGATGAGGGCGAGCAGCACCGAGGCGGACGCGATCACGATCGAGTTGAAGAAGAAGCGGTCGAAACCGGTCGGCTCCGGCTGGCCGCCGCCCGTCATTACGCGCGAGAACACCGAGCTGAAATTCTCCAGCGTCGGCGTGAAGACGAACTGATCGGGGATGAGACCGAACAGGGAAGTCGGCGACAGCGTTGGCGGCACTGACAGCGCCAGCGCCTGCGGCTTGATAGCGGTGAAGATGATGAACAGCACCGGCAGGAAGTAGACGAAGCTGACCCCCGCCACGACCAGGGTGCGTCCCCAGCCGGCCTCCGCCACACCGAAGCTTCGGCGAAAGCCGATGCGCTGCCAAATAGAGGTGTCGGCCGCCATGCTCAGCTCTCCCGGGTCCTGCGATTGGCAAGGTAGAGATAGAGGTTGGTGAGGACGATCACCATGAACAGCATGATGTAGGAGATCGCCGCACCCTCGCTGGTCTTGTTCTGCTCGTTGGCGATGCGGATCAGATGATAGGAGATTGTCATCGTGTCGTTGCCGCCTTTCGTGAGCAGGATCACGAGGTCGGCGAGCTTGAACGCCTCGATGGTGCGGAACAGGAGCGCCAGCATCAGCAGCCCGCGGATATACGGGAAGGTGATGGTCCAGAAGCGCCGCCACGCGGAGACACGGTCGATGGCGGCCGCCTCGTATAGATACTTCGGTACGGACACGAGCCCCGCCAGGACCAGCAGCATGACGAACGGCGACCACATCCAGGCGTCGGCGAAGACGATGCCCGCAACCGCGCCTGCCTTGCTGTCCATCAAGATGAACTGGCCGCCCGCGATGCTGTTGATCGCATAGCTGAGGATGCCGAAGGTCGGGTCATAGTAGTAGGTGAAGAACACGCCCGAGGCGACGACCGACAGCATCATTGGCGTCAGCACGAGGATCAGGAGATACTTCCGCAGCGGAAACTGCTTGGCAAAAAGCATCGCCAGCATGAAGCCGACGATCATCTGGGCTGACACCGTGAGTACGACGAACATCCCCGTGTTGATGAGGGCGTGCCAGTTATCCGCCGCGGCGATATCGTTGGTGAGCACCTTGATGTAGTTGTTGAGGCCGACGAACCATATCGACTGCCGGTTCGATTGGTAGGCAAAGAACGAAAGCCCCAAAGACCACAGCAGTGGAAAGATGTTCATCGCGAACAGCACGGCGATGGCGGGCGCCACGAGCAGCCCCCCGTAGTAGCGCCGGCGATAGGCGTTGACCACGAACGCCACGGCGACCAGCGCGACCAGGGCGCCGACAATCCAGAAGGCGACATCCGCGGGCAGCGCCGCCACGGCGAGCGCGGAGACCACGACACCCACCAAGCTGGCCAGCCGCCAGTTGTCGGCAGAGATCTCGAGAAGCGTCGGCGACGTCCGGAGGCTCGGAACTGAGACGGGCGGTAAAACTAACATGGCAACTCTTGATGGCAGTCCAGCTCGGCGGATCGGGCGCGCCTGGGCGCCGCGCGGGCATCCCTGGCGCACCGGCTGCTCGGTCGGGGCGGGGGCCGCGAGGGAACCCCGCGCACCCGACCGAGGCTCGGGCCGCTTGCCTTACATCATTTGATCAATCCCGCTTCGCTCAGCAGGTTCTGCTGGAACTTCGCGATGTTATCCAAGGTCGTCTTGGCGTTCTGCTTGCCCGTGATCGCGCGATCGAACTGATCCTGCTGTTGGGTCAGCAGTTCGAAGAACTGCGGCACGTGCCACACATCCTTCTGCCAATCCAGCGACGGAGCCCACGTCCTGTTCCACGGGCGATAGGCCACATACTTGGGATCCGAATACACGGATTTGATTCCCGATTGGCCACCCGCCGCCGCGAACTGATGCTGGATGCCAGACGAGAGCCACCATTTCACGAATTCCACGGCCTCCTTGATCTGGGCGTCGGTCGTCCAGGTCGTCAGGACGAATGGCTGCCCGCCGATATTGGACCAACGCACTATCTTGCCGTCAGGCCCCGTGGTTCCCGGCATCATGCCGAACACCAGCTTGTCCGAGACCCTTGAGATCTTCGGGTCGAGCGAGGCTTCCCCCAGGCCGATCCAGTTGACGTTCATGGCCACCTTGCCTTCGCGGAACAGTTCGTCCGTCTTGAAGATGTCCATGGTCCCGGTCTTGGCCACTGGCGGCATGTACTCGAGCAGGCTGAGATACTTCTCGAGAGCCTTTACGGCTGCCGGTGAGTTCACCACGCCTTGCGCCTGGCCTTTGGGTACCTTGGTCTCATCCCAGATGTCGCCGCCCATCTGCCAGATGAGGCCGTTCACCTGCATGGACGAGAAGTCGTACCCCTTACCGGCTTGGACCGCGATGCCATAGAAATCGTCCTCGGCCGGTTTGCCTGCCAGCATCTCACCCTTCCTGCGCCGGAAGAACTCGCCGACATTCCGGAAATCGTCCCAGGTCATTGCGTCGATCTCTTCGCCCGTGCAGGGCAGCTTCTTCTTGTATTTCGCAAGGAAGTTCTTCTGTTCGGTCTCGTCGCAGATGACGTCCTTGCGGGCGTAGGTCACCAGCACGTCGGGAAATTGCGGGAAACCGTAATAGTTCTGGGACTTGTAAGGATAGGTCGAATAGGCATTCAGAAGACTCGGATGGATATCCATGAACGTCTTCTTGAACTCGGGATCGGCCTCGAGGAGATCGTTGACCTTCCGGAAATACCCGCCCTCGACGAAGGCCCCCAGCCATTGCGAGTCGGACACGATGAAGTTGTACTTCCGCTCGCCGGAGGTGAGCGAAGCGTTCACACGGGTGTAGAAGTCGGGCCATGGGATGAAGTCGACCTCGAGCTTCACCGCATTGCCGGACTTCGGCTTGTACTGCTCGTCGAAGAACTTCTTCATGATGCGTGTCGGTGGCCAATCGGGCACGGCCATCCTCAGCGTCACCTCGTCGGCCAGGGAAGGCCCTGCCCCGCCTATCATCAGGGAAGCGGCCAAGCCCGCCGCCACCATCGCGACCTTGATCTTTGTCGTCATCATCTTCAGGTCTCCTCCCATGGGTTATCAGCATCTCGGCTTTTTTCGTCTTCCGACCTCCTGTGTCAGGTGATCGCCTGTCCGTTCGAGGCCCGGAAGACGTGGAGTTTGCTTGGATCGAGCACGATCGAGGCCTGCTGGCCGCGCTCCAGGCCGGAGGCCGCCGCTTCTGGCAGCACCAGCCGAAGCGTCTCTCCGCAGGCCTCCATCGAGATCACTGTGATGTCGCCCAACGGTTCCAGCATGGCGATGCTCGCCGTGACGCCGCTTTCTGCGCCCGTCGCGAGGCGGATGTCGCTCGGCCGGATGCCCACCACGGCCGCCTCCCCCGGTTCCGCAGTGTTCAGTCTGCGGGCAAAGGGCAGAGGACCGATCGCGGACTCGATGACAGTGCCGTCGCCGGCTAGCATGCCCTTGATCATATTCATGGGCGGCGAGCCGATCTTGCCGGCCACGTACAGATCGCGCGGCGTTTCATAGAGTTCGTCCGGCGTCCCGGTCTGCACAACGCCGCCGTGGCGCAGCACGGCAATTTCCTCGCCCATCGACAGCGCCTCGAGCTCGTCTGGCGTCGCATAGACGATCGTGAGTCCAAATTGGCGATGCAGCCGCTTGAGCTCGGCGCGCATCTCGTGCCGGAGCTTGGCGTCGAGGTTGGTCAGGGGCTCGTCCAACAGCAGAATCCGGGGACGCCGGATCAGGGAACGGCCGAGCGCGACTCGCTGCTGCTCGCCGCCCGAGAGCGTGCCAGGTTTGCGGTCGAGCTTCGTGTCGAGCCGGAGCATCGCCGCCGTCTCCCGGACGCGGCTATCGATCTCTTCCCGACCTACCCGGGCTTCGCACAGCGGATAAGCCAGGTTCTTGTACACGGAGAGATGTGGATAGAGCGCGAAGGACTGGAACACCATCGACACGTCGCGCCCCGCGATCGTCCCGTTCGTCCAATCCCGACCGAAGATCTCGACGCGGCCCCGGTCCGGCGCGACCAGGCCGGCGATCAAACGCAGCGTCGTCGTCTTGCCGACCGAACTGGGCCCGAACAGCACAAAGAAGCGGCCTTCCGCGACGCTGAACGACAGATTGTGAAGGGCTCCGACGCGGCCGTAGGTCTTGCTGACATTCTTCAGGCTCAGCGCGATCGACCGCGTGTCGGGCGAAGCCATGGCCTGCATCAGTTGAACGCCGGCAGCAGGCGGTCGCGCGACCGCTCGATATGCGCGCGCATTGCCCGCGCGGCCTCGTCCGGGTCGCGCCGGGCGAAGGCGTCAAGGATGGCTGCATGCTCGCCAAGCGCCTCCTCGGTGACCCGCGAATGGAACATCAGGCGGAAGATGTGGAAATGCGTATGCTGGTGCGCCAGCGTCTCGCGGATCATCTCGTTGCCCGCGACCGTGAGAACCTTGTCGTGAAACGCCGCGTCCTCGCGTGCGAACTGCGCGTACCGGGCCCGTTCGTCCGCCCCCCCTGCGCGCGACATCATCCCCGCCGCTTCGGTCAGCTCCTGCAGCACCGTGTCCGTCATTGTCGCCGCGGCCTTGGCCGCCGCATCGGGCTCGAGCAGCAGGCGGAGCTCGTAGAGCTCGGTGAAGCGCCGGTGCGAAATCTGCGGCGCCGCGCTGTAGCCGACAAGATGCGTCTTGATAACCAGGCCTTCGCTTTCCAGCCGGCTGAGTGCCTCGCGGACTGGCGTTTGCGACACGTTGAACTCGCGCGCCAGGCCATCGACCGTGATGCGGGCACCGGGAGGGACCCTCAGTGCCATCAACCGGGCGAAGATCGCTTGGTAGACCTCTTCGCCGAGGCCGGTTGCTCGTTGAATCACTGGTGCGCTTTCGGCCGCATCGGCCGTCGGACGTGACGCAACGAGTGATTTCCGACTGCGCACTGCTTTGTGCCTCTGGAAAGGTAGCAAAGCTAAGCACGATCCTCCGCCGCCTTCAATCCGATATCCTATACGATTTGATATAGGATGTTTCTGGCCGACAAAGGCCAGCGTGACGCGCTGCCCGCGGTCAGCCGCCGCCTCTGCGAGCGGCGTTGGTCCGCTGCCGAGCGCCCCGCCACGTCATCTGAAGCGGGCCCTCATCCGAGCTGCGCCACGTACGTGCGCAGCGCCTCGCGTGCCGCCTCGACGCCCTTCTCCGCGTCGGCGCGGCGCTTGGCGATCGCCTCGAGGTCGGTCTCCTGCTTGTCGAGCGTGGCGAGGTAGCGGCGCTGCAGGTCGCTGTTGGCCGGCACGCGCGCGAGGTTGTCGCGCAGGCGCGCCTGCTCCTGCACGATCTGCTGGCGCTCGGCGTCGGCTTGCGTGACCTTGCGCTGGGCGTCGCTGACCGCGGCCTGCAGCTGCAAGATCCTGGTCAGCGCCTCGCGCGTCTTGGCATCGAACTCGCGCGCCTGAGCGTAGACCCGGATCTGATCGGCCGAGCCGTCGACCAGGCGCAGCTCCTGCTGCTGGGTCTGCTCCTGGATGACCTCGAAGGTCTGGGTCTGGTCGCCGCCCGGCAGCTGGAAGGTGATGCGGTAGTTGCCCTCGCTCAGCTCGACGCCCTTCGGCTCCGGCTTGACCAGGGTCCAGCCCGGCAGGCGGCGCTGGACAATCACGAGCTGGCGCGGCTCCTTGGCCGGCCCCTTCACGCGATAGGTCACGGTCTGGCGTACGACGCGCGACAGCTTGAGCGCGCCCTGGGCGATCGTGCCCGTGGCGATGCGGTCGGTCTGCGCTGCGTCGCGCTCGATCACGATCTTCTCGTCGAGCGCATAGGCGAGCAGCCGCGTTTCGCCCACCGGGAAGCCCGACAGGCGCGCATCGCCGACATAGGCGACGTAGCCTGCCTTGTCGCGCTCATAGAGCGTGATCAGGCCGGCCGGCAGGCCGCTGTCGCCATCGTTGGTGATGCGGATCGCCGCCAGCGGATTCCTGGGCGCCGTCTCGGCCTGATAGAGCGCCAGCCGCTGCACCGGCATCTGGCGATCGATGATCGGAATCGAGAGTGTGCGGCCGTTGGTTACGCTGACCGGCCGCGGAAATCGGAACACGACCTGGGTCGCGGCATCGGTCGCCTCGAACTGGTCGGCGGCTGCTGCACCGGCCGGCGGTGGCGCCATTGTCGCGGCCACACCACGTTCCTGCTGCGGACGGTAAGGCGCCGGCTGCGGGACGCTGGACGGTGCGGGCGGCGGCGGTGGCGGTGCGGCCTTCATGCGCTCCTGCGCCTCGACGCCGCCGCGATCGACGCCGGGCATCAGGCGGCCCGCGACCTCGATCGGCACTTCGGGGCGCTTCACATAGTAGGCCTCATAGAGCGCCTGACGGAAAGCGACCGGCCGGCCGGAGACCAGCGTCAGGTCGACGTCCTTCCAGTCCTGGCCGCTGAGATTCTCGACCGTCGCCCAGCCCTGCAGCGCCGAGCGCGCAGCGGCTGGATCGGCGGCCAGGGTCAGGCGATAGGACGCCTTCCACACCGGCACCTCGACGATGTAGGCGACGCGCACCGTGCGCTGGCCCTGCCCGCGCGTCGACAGCTCGATGGTGCGCGCATCCTTGGCGCGGTTGGTCTGGATGGCGAGCAGCGCGTTGCCGACCTTTTCGCGCAGCGCGGCGTCGGCGAACTGCAGGTTCTCGGCGTCCTCCAGGATGAACTGCTGCAGGCCGCGGTCGGTCAGCAGGGTGACGCGCGTGCGCTTGGTCGTGGCCTTGCCGTCAATGAGCGCCACCGTCTCCTCCTGCACCGAGACGATGCGGCCGGTGATGGCGCGCGCGCCGCCGACGGTGACCTGCGCGCCCTTCAGCGTCGCCAAAAGATCGGCCGGTGAGGCGAGCGAGTCCTGGTCGAACGGCAGGTCCTTGAAGGCCTGCGCCAGGGGTTCGCGTCCGGGCAGGCTCAAACCGCCCACCCCGCCCTTGTCGTCATAGACCACCAAGCTCTTCAGCACGTCGTCGACCTGCTCGAGCGATACGGTGAGGCGCAGCGTGGCGTCGTCAGTGACCGTGGCTTCGTATTCGAAATAGCCCAGCCCGCCGGACGACAGCATCACGCGCTTCAGCGCGAGGTCTTGAGCGAACACTGACAGCGGAAACGCGAACAGGCCCAGCAGGGCGACGATGGAAATCATCAGGTGGTGCATGAGCTCTCCCGGCGATGCGCGGCGCACGGTGAGCTTGGAGTGTGACACAACCGCGGCAGCCACACGACGAAAGTACGGGAGGCTTCCTGTAACGACCCCGGGTCGACACTCGTCTCCCGGTTGCAGCGCGTCACTTCATGTTGCGCTCGCAACGACGAGGAGGCACATTAATGGCTTACGCGTTCGACACCTTGGGCTATGCTAAACGACTACGGAATGCCGGGGTTAGCCAAGAGCAAGCCGAAGCGCATGCCGAGACAGCGCGGGAGTTCGTGATGGGCGAGCTGGTCACAAGATCTGATCTCCAGGCAGCCATGGATAACCTCGCATTGCGGTTGACGCTCAGGCTGGGTGTCATGCTGGCTACGGGACTCGCCACAAGCATCGGCCTCCTCGCGGCGATCATCAAGTTCTAGAGACCGCCGGCACCTTGCGTGCTCTGTCAGGACAGTGCGTCTTTCAAGGCTTCGAACGGCAGGAGCACGCATTCGTGCCGGGATTTGTGCGCCTTGACCGGCGCGAAGGCCGAGAACGGCTCACCGGCCTCGCCCTCCTCGCGGCCGATGGCGCGCTCGGCGTCGAGGCGGACCTTCTCGATGCCGGCGGCGTTGCGGCCAACGGCGACCGAGGCCAGCGCCGAGGCCGATGCCTGGCACAGCAGGCAGCCGCGCACCTGATGGCCGATCTCGGAGATCTTGCCGCCGTCGTCGAGCTTCACGTCGATGATGACGCGATCGCCGCACAACGGATTATCGCGCCGCGCCGACTTGGTGGGCGAAGCGAGCTTGCCCGCACCGGTCTTGGCCTTGGCCAGGGAGACGATGCGGTCCTGATAGAGCTGGTCGTTCATCGGAGAGTACGCGCCGCGTGCTGGACGCCGGTCAGCAGGGCGTCGATGTCGGTGTTGTCGTTGTAGGGCGCGATCGACACGCGCGTCGTGCCGTCGAGGTCGAAGCGGTCCATCAACGGCTGGCAGCAGTGATGGCCGGCGCGCACCGCGACGCCGAACGAGTCCAGTGTCTGCGCCACGTCGTGTGGATGCACGCCGTCGAGCAGGAACGACACCACGGGATAGCGGTTCTGCGTGCTGGCCGGGCCGAACAGCGTCGCGCCGTCGATCTTCTGCAGGCCGTCCATCAGCCGCTCAACCAGGCCCATCTCGTGCGCATGCGCTGAGTTCCAGTCGAGGGTGCGCATCCATTTGCAGGCGGCACCGAGCCCGATGGCCGGCCCGATCGGCGGCGTGCCGGCCTCGAAGCGCCGCGGCGGCGGCGCCCACGTCGTTTCGGCGAAGGTGACTCGGCCGATCATCGAGCCGCCGCCAAGGAACGGCGGCATGGCCTCCAGTAGCTCGGACTTGGCCCACAGCACGCCGATGCCGTTGGGGCCGTAGGCCTTGTGTCCGGCGAAGGCGTAGAAATCGATGCCCATGGCCGCGAGGTCGAGCGGCCCGTGCGGCGCGCGCTGGGCGCCGTCGAGCATCACCTTGGCGCCGACCGTCTTGGCCAGCGTCACCACGGCATGCACGTCAAGCAGCGTGCCGGTGACGTTGGAGACGTGGGCCAGCGAAATCAGCTTAGTGCGCGGCGTCAGCAGGCGCGGCAGCGCATTGAGGTCGATGCGGCCGTTGACGGTGACCGGCACGACGTCGAGCTCGATGCCGCTCCGCTGGCGCAGCAGCTGCCAGGGCACGATGTTGGAATGATGCTCCAGCTCCGAGACGATGATGCGATCGCCCGGCTTCAGCAGCGAGCCGTAGGAATAGGCGACAAGGTTGATCGCCGCCGTGCAGCCGCCGGTGAACACGATCTCCATCGGAGCGACACTGAGGAAGTCCGCCACCTCGATGCGGGCGTTCTCGTAAGCCTCGGTGGCGCGCTCGGCGAGACGATGCACGCCGCGCAGCACATTGGCGCGACCGGTGGTCTCGTAGGTCCGCACGGCGTCGAGCACGGCGTCAGGCGTCTGGGCCGAGGCGCCGTTGTCGAGATAGTGCACCGGCTGGCCGTCGATGATCTGCGACAGGATGGGAAACTGCCGACGGACGGCTGCAACGTCGAAACTCATGGTTTGCTCCGCGCCCGCCAAGCGGCCAGCGCCTCGGGTGTGTCTATGTCGGTGACCGCGGCCTCGCCCGTCATCTCGACCTCGCAGACGAGATCGGCATGCTCGCCTATGAGATGCTTGGCGCCCGAATCGCCGGAGAGCTTGAACATCTCCGGGAAGAAGCGGCGCGCCCACAGCACGGGATTGCCGCGCTTGCCGGCCACCGTCGGTACGCAGATCGAGCGACCCTCGACGGGACTGAAGGCCGCCATCAGGCGGTCGAGCAGCGGCGCGCCCACGCCCGGCATGTCGCCGAGCTGGACGATGGCCGCGTCGATGTCCTTGCCCAGCGCGCCAATGCCTGCGCCCACCGAGGTGCTGAGGCCTTCGGCGAAGGCCGGATTGACGACGAAGCGCAGCCGCGACTTGGCCGGGATCGCCTTCTCGATGACCGTCCGCACCTCGTCGGCCATGTTGCCCAGCACGACGACGACCTCGACCGCCTGCGAGGCGAGCGCCGCCTTCACGGCGTGCACGACCAGGGGCTGTCCCTCGGCATCGGCCAGCATCTTGTTGGGACCGCCCATGCGCGTCGACCGTCCCGCCGCGAGCACCAGCGCGGCGACGCGCGGTGCTGCCTGCGGACCCGCCTCCTCGCCGTCGCTGTCGTCGCGCGGCTGCGGGCGGCTGGCGATCTCGGCTAAAAGGCCGCCGGCGCCCATGCGCACGATCTCGGCGCGGCCGACCGGCAGGCCCGCGGCGAGCCGCTCCAGCACCATGTCGAAGCCGTTGTACTTGGGCGACTTGGCGCAGCCCGGCAGGCCCAGCACCGGCTTGCCGTCGAGCTCGGCGGTCAGCAGCAGGTTGCCGGGATCGACCGGCATGCCGAAATGGATGACCTCGCCGCCCGCCTCTTCGATACCGGCCGGCACGACGTCGTGGCGATCGACGATCGCCGAGGCGCCGGCGATCAGGAAGATGTCGCAGCCCTCGCCTTTCAGCTCGGCGAGGGCGCCAGCGATGGCCTTGGCGTCATGGGCGACACGGCGCTCGCCGACAAGCGCGCTGCCAAGCGACGTCAGCCGCATGGTCGTGGTGCCGACCGCCTTGTCCAAAACCTTGTCGCGGGTGCCGGGCAGCCGGGTCTGCACCAGGCCGGCGCGCATCGCCTTGAACGGCGCCACGGCGATCAGCGGCTGGTTGGCCGACTGCGCGACTTCGACAGCGCGCGCCACGGCCGTGCGAGGCGCGGCGTAAGGGATGATCTTGACGGTGGCCACCATCTGGCGCGGTTCGACGCGCGCGAAGGGCGGCAGGGTCGCCACGGTGACCGATTCGTCGAGCTCGTTCAGGGCGTCGATGCGCTCGTGGTCGACGACGGCGAGGCCGGCCTCGCGGGCGAAATGGTTGCAGCGGCCGGTGAAAGGCGCGGTGATCTCGATGCCCTCGCCCGCCAGCGCCTTGGCGACGGTGGCCGAGGCCTCGTCCTCGTGCATGTCGTCGGGATCGAGTCGGGCGGCGACGACGCTCGACGCGCCGGCCGACTTCAGCTTGGCGACGTCCTCGCCCGAGAGCACGCGACCCTTGGAGAAGTTCACGCCGTTAGCGCGCCAACTGTGCGCCAGGATGGCGCCGGTCGCCTCGTCGATGGGCGTCTCGCCGAATCTCACGCGGCCGCCACCTTGGGCGCGCTGAGCGCCTCCAGCCGACGGGCCCGCACCTCGACGATCTGGCCCAGGATCGACACGGCGATCTCGGCCGGCGACTTGGCGCCGATGTTGAGGCCGACCGGCCCGTGGATGCGCGAGAACTGCTCGTCGGTGATGCCGGCTTCGCTCAGCCGGTCCTTGCGTTTGGCGTGGGTGCGCTTGCTGCCGAGTGCGCCGACATAGAAGACGTCCGACTTCAGCGCCGCTTCGAGCGCCGGATCGTCGAGCTTGGGATCGTGCGTCAGCGTGACGACGGCTGTCGACGCATCGAGGCCCATCGCCTGGAACGCCTCATCGGCCCAGTCCTGTATGACCTTCACGCCGGGAAAGCGGTTGGCCGTGGCCCAGGCGCCGCGCGGATCGACGACGGTGACGTCGAAATCCAACATGGTCGCCATCGGCGCCAGCGACTGGGCGATGTGCACGGCGCCCACGATGATCAGCCGCGCCGGCGGCACGTAGACATTGAGGAAGATCTTGGCGCCGCCAATATCGACGGTCTCGCTGCGGCCGATATCCATCGCCCGGCGCGCCGCCGAGACAATGGCGGCGTCGCCCGACAGTGCCCCTTCGGCCTTGTCGAGGTAGACCAACGCTTCAGCCGCATCGCTCAGCCGCGTCGCCAGGGTGACGGCGCGGCGTTCGGTGCGGGCGTCCTGCAGGGCCTTGATGGTTTCGGCCTTCATCTCAGTTCACCTTCTCGACGAAGACCTGGACCTTGCCGCCGCAGGCGAGGCCGACGTCCCAGGCCTGCTCGTCGGTGACGCCGAAATCCAGCATCCGCGGCTTGCCGTCCTTGATCGCGGCCAGCGCCTCCTGCACGACCGCACCCTCGATGCAGCCGCCGGAAACCGAACCGACCATGGCGCCGGTGTCGTCGACGCCGAGCTGGCTGCCGATGGGACGCGGCGAAGAACCCCAGGTGGTGATCACGGTCGCAATGGCCACGCCCTTGCCGGAGGCCTTCCACTTGCCGACCTGATCCAGGACATCGAGTGCGTCACTCATCGCCTACTCCTTGCGCAATTCGGTTTGCCAGGTCGAAAGCCGCTTGTCGGCGCCAGCTGGCGCCATGCCCAAGGCGGCTATGAGCCCGGCCAGGCTGTCGAGATTATGCACCGGCCGGAACTCGTCGACATGGGGCAACATCGCCTTGTTGCCCTGAGATTTGGGCTCGTAGGCGCCGTACCGCAAGAGCGGGTTGAGCCAGATCAGGCGTGAGCAGGACTTATGCAAGCGTTCCATTTCCTCAGCCAAGCCCGCGGCGCCCTCGCGGTCGAGGCCGTCGGTGATCAGCAGCACCACGGCGCCCTGCCCCAGCACGCGGCGCGACCACTTGTTGTTGAACTCGTGCAGGGTCTGGCCGATGCGCGTGCCGCCCGACCAGTCCTCGACCTGGGCAGACGCCTTCTGCAGGGCGATGTCGACGTCCCTGTTGCGCAACGCCCGGCTCACGTTGCTGAGTCGCGTGCCGAAGGTGAAGCAGTAGACGCGGTCGCGGTCGTTGGTGATGGCGTGCATGAAATGCAGGAACATGCGCGTGTAGCGGGCCATCGACCCGGAGATGTCGCACAGGATCACCAGCGGCGGCGGCCGCTTGCGCGGTTCGCGCTTGCGCAGCTCGGTCAAGCCCTCGGGTCGGAGCGCGCGGCGCAACGAGGCGCGAAAGTCGACGCGGGGCCCGCGACGGGCCGGCTGGTAGCGCCGCGTGCGGCGCAGCGGCACCGGCAGGCGCAGGCGCGAGATGGCGCGCAGCGCCTCGTCGATCTCCGCCTGGGACATCTGCTCGAAGTCCCGGTGCTGCAGGACCTCGCGGTCGGAGACGGTGAAGGTGGCCTCCACCTCGACCTCGGGCGGCTCGCTTTCCTCCTTCGGCGCCTCGCCGCGGCCGGGCTGCAGCGCTTCCTGCAGGCGGCGGCTGAGCTGCTTCTTGTCGTCGGGATCGGCCGGGACGCTGACCGACGGCAGCAACATCTCCATCATCTTCTCGAGCAGGCGCGGATTGCGCCAATAGACGTGGAACGCCTGATCGAAGATCTCGCGCTGGTCGCGGCGGTTCACGAACACCGAGTGCAGCGTCCAGTAGAAGTCGTCGCGCTTGCGCAGGCCGGCAGCTTCGACGGCCTCGATGGCACGCAGGACCTGCCCCGGGCCGACTCGCAGTCCCGCCGTGCGCAGCGTGCGGGCGAAATGCACGATGTTGTTCGCCAGCATGCCGCTGCGGTGCTCGGGCGTGGCAGAGGATTCGGGCAGCGCGTCCATTACCGCCTCGCGCCCTCAGAACTTACGACATACGCCTCGTGACACCGTTCATGTTCCTCTCCCCCTAGCGGGGAGAGGAGCATGAAGGGGTGGCGGTGGTGGGTGCGATAGTCCGAATGAAGGCGCACGCCGTGCACTCCCCTACCCCAACGGCTGGGCGGCGATGTCGGACTTCACCTTGCGCAGGATCTCGGCGGCTTCCGAGCCCTGCAGCCGTTGGATGTCGTCCTGGTACTTCAAGAGCACGCCCAGCGTGTCGTTGATGGTCCTGGGATCGAGGTCGAGGGCGTTCAGCTCGGACAGCGCGGTCGCCCAGTCGATCGATTCGGCGACGCCCGGCGCCTTGAACAGGTCGAGCTTGCGCAGCTCCTGGACGAAACCCACGACTTGGCGCGACAGCCGTTCGCTGGCGCCCGGCGCCTTGACCTTGAGAATCTCCAGCTCGCGCTTGAGGTCGGGATAGTCGACCCAGTGATAGAAGCAGCGCCGCTTCAGCGCGTCGTGGATCTCGCGCGTGCGGTTCGAGGTGATGATCACGATCGGCGTCTCCGCCGCCTTGATCGTGCCGAGCTCGGGCACGGTCACCTGGAAGTCCGACAATACCTCCAGCAGGTAAGCCTCGAATGGCTCGTCGGTGCGGTCGAGCTCGTCGATCAGCAAAATCGGCGCGCCTTCGGCATGCGGGCTCAGCGCCTCGAGCAGCGGACGGCGGATCAGGAAACGCTCGTCGAAGATGTCGGCGGCGAGCTGGCCGCGATCATGCACGCCCTGCGCCTCGGCCAGCCGGATCTCGATCATCTGGCGCGAGTAGTTCCATTCGTAGACCGCGGAATTGACGTCGAGGCCCTCGTAGCACTGCAGGCGGATCAACGGCCGCTTCAGCGTCGCCGCCAGAACCTTGGCGATCTCGGTCTTGCCCACGCCCGCCTCGCCTTCGCAGAACAGGGGGCGGCCGAGCTTCAGCGCCAGATAGAGGACGGTGGCGAGGCTGCGGTCGGCGATGTAGTCGCCCCCCTTCAGGAGCTCGAGGGCGGCGTCGATGGACGATGGTACAGGCGTGGACATGTGTCAGTGTAGCGGATGGAGGTGAGCCTCGATATGGTAGGAATCGCGAGATAATTCAAGGATTTGGGAGGCAGCCATGCAGGCGGGGTTGTTCAGGGATCGCACCGCCATCGTGACCGGCGGCGCCCGCGGCATCGGGCTTGCCTGCGCGGCCAAGATCGCCGCCGGCGGCGGCCGGGTGGCCGTGTGGGACCGCGACGTCGACCGCGCCAAGCAGTCCGCCGCCTCCCTGGGCAACGCCATCGCCATCGAGGTCGATGTGACCAGCGAGGGCTCGGTCGCCAAGGCGCTGGCCGCCACCGAGGACCAGTTCAGCCCGCCCGACATCCTGGTCGCCAGCGCCGGCATCACCGGCCCCAACACCACGGTCGCAAGCTATCCGGTCGATGCCTGGAGGCAGGTGATCGACATCAACCTGACCGGCGTCTTCCTGTGCAATCGCGCCGTCGCCGGCGGCATGGCGATGCGCGGGCGCGGCCGCATCGTCAACATCGCGTCGGTGGCCGGCAAGGAAGGCAATCCCAACGCCTCGGCCTATTCCGCCTCCAAGGCGGGTGTCATCGGACTGACCAAATCGCTCGGCAAGGAACTGGCGACAACCGGCGTGCTGGTGAACTGCGTGGCGCCGGCCGTGGTCAAGACCGAGCTGTTCAGCCAGATGACCGAGCAGCACATCCAGTACATGCTGAGCAAGATCCCGATGAACCGCTTCGGCGAGGTCGAGGAAGTGGCCGAGATGGTCGCCTGGCTTGCATCGGACCTTTGCACTTTTGCCACCGGTGCGACTTTCGATTTGTCGGGCGGACGGGCAACGTATTGATGTCATCCTCTTCCGGACCGCGCGCATCCTGCGCA
>NZ_BKAJ01000011.1 GCF_007992495.1 Reyranella soli | reverse complement strand
GAGCGCGCAGGATGCGCGCGGTCCGGAAGAGGATGAGTCGAAGAGAAAAAGGAAAGCGTAGCGCACATGCAACTCCACGACCTCACCCTGACCGAACTCTCCGCCGGCCTTGCCGCCAAAAAGTTCTCCTCGCGCGAGATCGTCGATGGCTTGCTCGGCCGCATCGCCAAGGCCAACGGCAAGCTGCATGCCTTCACCGAGGTCTATGCCAAGGAGGCCAAGGCGATGGCCGACGGCGCCGACAAGGCGCGCGCCGGAGGCTTTCCGCTGGGGCCGCTGCACGGCCTGCCGATCGCCTACAAGGACCTGTGCGACATCGCCGGCCGCGTCGGTACCGGCGGCTCCAAGATGTTCGAGAAGCGCGTCGCCACCGAGACCTCCAACACGGTCGAGCGGCTCACTGCCGCCGGCATGGTGCCGCTCGGCAAGCTGCACATGGTCGAGTTCGCCTTCGGCGGCTGGGGCACCAACCCGCTGATGGGCGCGCCGTGGAATCCCTGGGACCTGCAGACGCATCGCGTGCCGGGCGGCTCGTCGAGCGGCACCGGCGTCGCCGTCGCCGCGCGGCTCACGCCGGCCGGCATCGGCAGCGACACCGGCGGCTCGGTGCGCATCCCCTCGGCCTTCAACGGCCTGGTCGGCTTGAAGGTCACGTTCGGCCGCATCGGCCTGTCGGGCACCATGCTCTTGAGCTGGACGCTCGATTCGATCGGCCCCATGGCGCGTAGCGTCGAGGACTGCGCCCTGCTCCTCAATGCGCTCGCCGCGCCCGACGCGCGCGATCCCACGACGTTCGGCCAGCCAATCGAGGACTTCACGGCCGCGGCCAAGCCGGGCTCGATCGAGGGCATGCGCGTTGCCCTGCCCGACACCAAGCAGCTTCCCGGCTTCATGCATGCCGACGTGATCAAGGCCTGGCAGTCGGCCGGGCGGACGTTCGAAAGCCTGGGCGCCACGGTCGAAGCGGTGCGCCTGCCCGACTGGTACTTCGACCTGTCGCGGCCGGCCGGCACGATCATCGCGTCGGAAGCCTATGCCCTGCATCGCGATTACATCGAGGACAGCGACAAGGCGATCGGGCCCGGCGTGCGCGCCCGTGCCCAGGCCGCCAAGCAATTGGCACCGGGCGCCTATCCCGAGGAGATGCGGATCCTCGAGCAGCGGCGGCGCTTCTTCAACGAATGGTTCTGCGCCTACGACGCGCTCCTGCTGCCGACCATGGCGATCCCCGCGATCCCCTTGTCCGAGGTCGACGAGACCTCGCCGATCCCGGGCTATCTGACACGGCCCGCCAACTATCTCGGCCTGTGCGGCCTCGCCATGCCGGCCGGCCAGTCCGGCGGCCTGCCGGTCGGCGTCCAGATCGTCGGCAAGCCCTTTGCAGAGCGCGACGTGCTGCGATTGGGCAAGGCCTTCCAGGACGCCACCGACTTCCATCGGCGCGCGCCCGACCTGTCGGCGCTGGGTCTCTAGGCAACCATGCCGTCTGAGCCGAAGAAGGTTGCCTTTGTGACAGGCGCAGCGCGGGGCATCGGTCTCGCGACAGCGGCCCGCTTCCTGGACGACGGCTGGCATGTGGCGATGCTGGACGTCCTGGGCGACACGCTGCGCTCCGCGGCCAATGCCTTAAACCGGGCCGACGCCACCCTGGCACTCCAAGCCGACGTCTCCGATGCCAGCGCCGTCCAGGCTGCCGTGGAGCACACCCAGCGTCAGTTCGGCCGCATCGACGCACTGGTCAACAATGCCGGCATCGCCGTGTTCAAGCCGATGCTGGACGTGACGCTGGAGGAATGGCAACGCGTCCTCGCGGTCAATCTGACCGGTCCCTTCCTGATGACCCAGGCAGTGGCGCCGATCATGCGCGACCGGGGCGGCGGTGCCATCGTCAACATCACCTCGATCTCGGGCCTGCGCGCCTCGACGCTGCGCGTCGCCTACGGCACCAGCAAGGCGGGCTTGGCGCATCTGACCAAGCAGCAGGCGGCCGAGCTCGGAGAATACGGCATCCGCGTCAACGCCGTGGCGCCAGGGCCGGTCGATACCGCAATGGCCAAGGCCGTCCACACGCCGGCGATCCGCGCGGACTATCACGACCACATTCCGCTCAACCGCTACGGCCTGGAGCAAGAACTCGCCAATGCGATCTGTTTCCTGTGCAGCGAGCAGGCCACTTACATCACCGGGCAGGTGCTGGCGGTCGACGGCGGCTTCGATGCCGCCGGAGTCGGCCTGCCGACGCTGCGGTCTGAACGGCGCAATCAGTGAACATGGCCGTTGTCTGCGATCCGCCTGTAATTGGCGGAATACGCCATATCACCCGTTCGTCACGGGAAACGCGCTTTCACTGATGCCTACACTCTGCTGTCGGATCGGGAGTCGACGGCGTGTGGGGTCGTCAGCCCGAGGCGGTCGATTGAGGTGGGCACGTCCGATGGAGGGCCGCCCGTGCTCCGGCGGATTTTCTCTGCGCTCCCTGCCCGGCACGCCTGCGCTACCGCTGCGGCATTCCCTGCGGCACGACGGTCTCGACAATCGAGGCATCGAGCGCCTCGTACTGGTGGTAGCCAATCGTCTGGTAGAGTTCCGCCCGTGTCTGCATCTCGGCGAGCATGTTCTGGGTGCCGCCGTCGCGCTTCAGCGTGCGATACAGCTTCTCCTGCGCCTTGTTGGCGACGCGCAGCGCGGAGACCGGCCAGATCACCATCTTGTAGCCCATCGCCTCGAACTCGCTAGCGGTGAAGAACGGCGTCTGACCGAACTCGGTCATGTTGGCCAAAAGCTTCACGCCGGGCATGGCCTTGGCGAAGGCGCGGAACATCTCGGCGTTGTGCAATGCCTCGGGAAAGATCGCGTCGGCGCCCGCCTCGACATAGCGCTTGGCGCGGGCCACGGCGCCGTCGATGCCTTCGCTTGCGGCACCGTCGGTGCGGGCGATGATGAACAGGCTCCGGCGCGCCTTGGCGGCAGCGGCCACCTTGGCCGCCATGTCGTGCGGATCGGCGAGCTTCTTGTTGTTCAGGTGGCCGCACTTCTTCGGGAGAATCTGGTCCTCGATATGGACCGCGGCGGCACCGGCGTCCTCGAAGGCGCGCACCATGTGCATGACGTTCAGCGCCTCGCCGTAGCCGGTGTCGCCGTCGACCAGCACCGGCAGGCCCGAGGAGCGCGTGACCTGTCGGATGAAGAAGCAGACCTCGTCGACCGTGATGACGCCGAGATCGGGCAGGCCCATCGAGGCGGTCATCGCCGCTCCCGAAAGATAGAGTGCGTCGAAGCCCGCGGCCTTGGCCTGCAGGGCCGCCATGCCGTTGTGCGTGCCCGGCATCTGCAGGATGCCCGGCCGCTCGAGCAAGTTGCGGAGGCGCTGACCGGCGGGAACGGTGGGCAGGTCGGTGGCGACCAGGTACGGCATTGTTTCCTCCAACACGCTGTCGTCCCTCGCTGCGCTCGGGATGACAGCGAGTGTAGTCCGCAGCTAGCTCGCCCGTCTCGTCTGCAGCGTCACGAGCAGCCCCGCCCCGATGATCAGCACTGTGCCGAGCCATGTGTAGAGGTCGGGCACCTCGGCGAACATCAGGTAGCCGACGATCACCGAGCCGATCATCTGCGTGTAGTTGAGCGGCGCGATCAGGTTGGCCGAGGCATAGGTCAACGCGCGGGCAACGCAGTAGTGGCCGAAGCCGCCCAGCGCGCCGAGCGACAGGAGCAGCAGCCAGTCGACGAGGCTCTTGGGCCACATCCAGACGAAAGGCATCGCCGCGGACATGACGATCGCGCCTAAAAGCACGCTGTAGAAGATCGAGGTCGCCGGATGGTCGATGCCTGCCAGGCGGCGGATGATGACCTGGTAACCCGCATAGCAGAGTGCGCTGCCCAGCAGCAGCACCGACGCCCACTGGAACACCGAGCTGCCCGGCCGGATCACCACCAGCACGCCGGCGAAGCCCAGGACGACCGCGACGAGGCGCATCGCCGTGATGCGCTCGCCGAGCACCGGCCAGGCCAGCAGCACGACGGCGAGCGGCGCCACGAAGCTCACGGCGATCGCCTCGGCGACGCCGACTGACTTCACGGCGGAGAAGAAGAACAAGGTCGACAGCAGCATCATGACCGAGCTCAGGAATTGTAGCCCGATGCGATGCGTCCGAAAGAGATCGAGGCCCATGCGCGGCGTGAAGACCAGCGCAACCAGCCCGAGATGGACGACGATGCGGAACCACACGATCTGCGTCGGCTCGTAACTGACGGCCAACAGCTTCACGATGCCGTTCATGACCGGGAACAGCGCACAGGCCGCGCACATGTAAAGCATCCCCAGCATGGGGCGCGACACCCGTGCTGGCGCCTTGGCGTCGGCCATGTCAGCGGAAGAAGCGTTCGAGCGAGCCCAGCAACAGCGTGCCGGCCGTGGCGATAACGATCAGCGAGGCGGCGATCGCCGTGAACCGGCCGATCTCCTGGCTGCGGCCGTCGGCGATGATCAAGCGGTGCGCCACCATGGAGGCAAGCCCGATCGCCGAGAGCGTGATCGCCATGCCTAGCGCGATGGCGATGACGCCGATGACGCCCGCCCAGACGACGTCGAGCGCGATCGACAGCAGGATCACGACCAGGGCGCCGGCGCAGGGCGCGATGCCGGCCGCCGTCAGGAGCAGCCAGCCCGCGAGCGTGCGCTGCCTGGTGTCGTGGTGATGATGATCATGATCATCGTGATGATGATCGTGACCACGTGCATGCCCGTGATCCTCGCCGTGATGATGCTCATGCAGGCGGCCGGTGATGCCTGCCCACAGCCGCCAGATGCCGATCAGCAGGATCAGCAGGTACGACACCATCTCGACGTTGCGCACCTCGCGCAGGGCGCCGAGCAGGCCGACCGTGCCCAAGAGCTTCAGCGCGCCGGCCAGCAGCAGCGCCGCCAGCGTATGGGTGAAGGCGATCCAGGCGCCGGCGAAGACGCCTTCGATCCAGGCGCGCGGCCGCGTGCTGTCGAGGAAGTAGGCAACCACCACCGCCTTGCCGTGCCCCGGCCCCAGCGTGTGGACCACGCCGTAGCCGAAGCACACGGTGGCCAGCGTCCACAGCGCCAGCGAGCCCGAGCCGCTCTTGATATCGCGCAGGGACCCCGACAGGGTCTGCTGGATGCGCCGTTGGAACTCGGCCGAGAAGCGCGCCAGGTCGGCGACGCTGTCGCTGAACACCAGCGCGCCCACGATCGCCAGCAGCAACAGCACGCCGACCCACAGGAACGGCGAGCGCAGAATCGCGCCCCTCGTCGTTTCGGTCTTCACGGAAGCTGGCATGTCATGGTGTCGGCGAAGACGGGATAGCCGCGCACGAACTCGGCCTTGTAGGTCGTGCTCTTGGCCAGCGCGCAGCCGGCCGGGATCTGGTCCTTGTTGACCTCGATGCGGATGAAATCATCGGGATCGAAGGTGGTGATCGAGAAGACCTTGGCAGGCTGCGGCAAGTCGAAGCGCATGACGTAGACGAGGTTGCGCGGTCCCGTGGGCCGCGGGCCGGCCGGCTGGCTGGCGCGCTTGTTCTCCGGCATCGGCATGCCGGCCTTGTCGCCGGCCGAGCGATCCCAGTCGGGCAAGGTGAAGCTCGCCGGATCGTCGATACGCGCGGTGAAGGCCGGCGGCTTGGCCGGCCGCACGTCCTTGCCTCCGGCATTGAGCCAGGTCAGGAAGCCGTTTTTCTTCAGCTCCGGCATCATGTCGCCTTCGAGCGCCTTGATCTCGGCGCTCGAGAACTTGCCGTCCTTGTTCTCGTCGATCAGCGGGATCTCGATCTCGCTGGCAAACGGATCGAAGCGCCATTCGATCTCGACATGGGTGTACTTGCCGTCCTTGGCGACGGCGCGCACGACCTGCTGGATCCAGATGTGCGGATGCGCCTGGGCGATCGTCGGGGCGAGCAGCGCGGCCAGTGAAGTGGCAAGGGAAAGTGCCAGGGCAAGGACGGGCTTCATGCGGTTGCCACCGGCGATTCGGCCTTCGGCACCGGCCGCGGCTGCCCCTCGTCGTCGATCGCCACGAACACGAACGTGCCGTGCGTCACACGCCGCTCGGTGCTCTCGTGCCGACGCTGCACCACGGTCTCGAGCGCGATGGTGATCGAAGTCCGGCCGACCTTGGTGACCTCGCCATAGATCGACACCCAGTCACCGACCTTGATCGGCTCGACGAAGGTCATGGCAGTGATGGCCACGGTCGCGACCCGGCCCTTGGCGACGCGGCCGGCCAGCGCCCCGCCCGCCGTATCCATCTGCGACAGCACCCAGCCGCCGAAAATGTCGCCATTGCCGTTCATGTCGGAGGGGTGCGGCACCGTCCTGACAATCGGGTCGCGGTGGGTGTCGGGCATTCAGTGTCTATCCTTTTCTTATTTCCTCCCCCGTCACAAGGGGGAGGATAAAGGAGGGGGAAAGCCGCAAGGATGACCTCTCAAAGGGAGAGATCATGATCTGAAAATTGGCCCACATCTGCCCTGTGGCCCCACCCCCTCCTGTATCCTCCCCCGTATGACGGGGGAGGATATGAGACAAGGCAGAATGACAAGGAATTGTTGATTTTTCGCGGTTTTCCTACCATATCAACGAGATACCGGCCAACCAGCGACCCCCTCGCGCGGCCGAGGAAAGACAAGAAGCATGGCGAAGAACGGCGATCTGTTCGACCGGTCGGGTGGCAAGCGCGCCGCCGCGGCCAAGGATACTTCCTACACGGCCCGTCACATCGAGGTGCTGGAGGGACTGGAGCCCGTCCGCAAGCGCCCTGGCATGTATATCGGCGGCACCGATGAACGGGCCATGCATCATCTCGTGGCCGAGGTGCTCGACAACTCCATGGACGAGGCCGTCGCCGGCCACGCCGACACGATCTATCTGGAGGTGCTCGAGGGCAACCGCATCCTGATCCGCGACAATGGCCGCGGCATCCCGATCGATCCTCACCCGAAGTTCAAGAACAAGTCGGCGCTGGAGGTCATCCTCACCACCCTGCATTCCGGCGGCAAGTTCGACAGCAAGGTCTACGCGACGTCCGGCGGCCTGCACGGTGTCGGCGTCTCGGTGGTGAATGCGCTGTCCGACGAGCTGGTCGTCGAGGTGGCGCGCGACCGCCAGGCCTGGACGCAGAGCTTCTCGCGCGGCAAGCCGACGACCAAGCTGAAGTCCGCCGGCCCCGCCCCCAACCGGCGCGGCACGACGACGACCTTCCATCCCGATCCCGAGATCTTCGGCAAGCAGGCCTTCGTTCCCGAGCGGCTCTACCGCATGGCACGCTCCAAGGCCTACCTGTTCCGCGGCGTCGAAATCCGCTGGAAGTGCGCCAAGAGCCTGCTGAAAGGTGGCACCATCCCCGAGGAGGAATCGTTCCACTTCCCCGGCGGCCTGGAAGACTTCGTGAAGTCGGAGATCGGCGAGCGCGCCACCATCGTGCCGCAGCCCTTCGCCGGCGAGGCCAAGAGCGAGACCAACGGCACGGCTGGCGGCAAGGTCGAATGGGCGGTGTGGTGGCCGAGCGACGAGGAAGGCTTCGTCCGCTCCTACTGCAACACCGTGCCGACGGCCGAGGGCGGCACGCACGAGTCCGGGTTCCGCAGCGCCCTGGTGCGCGGCCTGAAGCGCTATGCCGAGCTGACTGGCAACCGCAAGGGCTCGATCATCACCGCCGACGACGTGATCGAGGGCGCCGCGGCCCTGGTCTCGATATTCATCGAGCAGCCGCAGTTCCAGGGTCAGACCAAGGAGAAGCTGGTCAGCGTCGAGGCCAACAAGCTCACCGAGACCATCGTCGGCGACAATTTCGAGCACTGGCTGACCGGCAACAAGGAAGCGGGCAACGTCCTGCTCGAGCACGTCATCGGCAAGGCCGAGGAGCGACTGCGCCGCCGCCAGGATCGCGAGCAGCAGCGCAAGACCGCGACGCGCAAGCTGCGCCTGCCCGGCAAGCTCGCCGACTGCTCCAACAGCGCATCGGAGGGCACCGAGATCTTCCTGGTCGAGGGCGATTCGGCGGGCGGCTCGGCCAAGGCGGCGCGCAACCGCGAGACCCAGGCGATCCTGCCACTGCGCGGCAAGATCCTGAACGTGGCCAGCGCCTCGGCCGAGAAGCTGCGCGAGAACCAGGAAATCCAGGACCTCATCCAGGCATTGGGCTGCGGCTCGGGCGCCCATTACAACGACGATCGGCTGCGTTACGAGCGGGTCATCATCATGACCGACGCCGACGTCGACGGCGCCCATATCGCCTCGCTGCTGATGACGTTCTTCTATCGCGAGATGCCCGAACTGATCGAGCGCGGCCATCTCTTCCTCGCGCAGCCGCCGCTCTTCCGCATCAGCAAGGGCGGCAAGACCGAGTATGCCCGCGACGAGAAGCACAAGGACGAGTTGATCCGCGACGTGTTCGGCGGCGGCAAGGTCGAGATCACGCGCTTCAAGGGCCTGGGTGAGATGCAGTCGGTCCATCTGCGCGAAACGACGATGGATATCGGCAAGCGTACGCTGCTCAAGGTCGACGTGCCGACGACGGCCACCACGGAGACCCGTACGGAAGCGATGAAGACGAAGTCGCTGGTCGACGATCTGATGGGGCGCAAGCCGGAGAAGCGCTACGCCTTCATCCAGGAGCACGCGAAATTTGCCCGCGATCTCGACGTTTAGCGGGTTACAGCTCACTGACAGGGCACGCGAATGTGAGATGAAGCGGCGGGCCGGCGCCATAGCTTGAAGGTCTTCGACAGGAGGACATGCATGCGACTGCGCAGCAAGCTCATCGGCTCTCTTCTGGCATTGACGGCATTGTCGTCGACCGCATCCGCGGCGGTGATCGGCGGCTCCTATTACGCTCCGCAGTACGACTATGCAGAGTTCTTCGCCGCTAGCGACGGCCGCAACTTCCAGGTGATCCTGAACGGCGTCCCGGCCCTCCCCGGTGTCGCGCCGAACGACGTGGCGAACGCCCTGTTGCCAATCATGCAAGCCGCCAAGCCGCGGCCGGCGCTCACCTTCACCTACGCCGATCCGCCGGAACGGCCGCATCCCTACTACCGGCTGGTCCTGACCTTCGACCCGGCCAACGACTACGCCTCGAGCCAAGTGTGTGCCGGCGTGCCGCCGCGATTCAAGCAAGGAACTCCCAGCGTGTTCTACGTATTCGCCGTCTATTGCCGCAACGACCAGGTCCTGACGGAGACGACAGCCTGGACACCCGCGAACGCCCCGAACGATCCGCGAATCGGCGAGCTGTTTCGCCAGCTGTTCCCGGTGATCTTCCCCGATTCGATGTACCGGCACCTGAACGGCAGCCCCATGCGCCGCTAGGGCGAAATCCAGTCAGATCGAACCGCGCGCGGTTCGATCTGACTGGATTTGCGCGCACGGGCGATGCTTGTTGCAAGAGGCACAATCCGCCCAGCTGATTCCAGCTAGGCGGATTGTGCTTTAGTCGAGACGGGTTTCACGGTTTCCTGAGCGTACACTCCGGGCTCAGACCGGAGGAACGTGGTAGGATGCGTCCGCCGGGGACGTATCTGCAGGAGTCGTGAAATGCGCTTGCCAAGGAAGATCATCGTCGCGCTGCTGGGGCTGTTCGGCCTTCCCGCAGCCGCCTTGGCGGCCGTGATCGGCGGCACCTACTACGCCCCGCAATATGACTACCGCGAATTCTTCGCTGCCGCGGACGGCCGGAACTTCCAGGTCATTCTGTACGGCACCGCGTTCCCCAGCGTCGATCCCGGCACGGTCGCGCAGGATCTGCTGCCGATGATGCAGGCCGCCAAGCCGCGGCCGGCGCTGACCTTCACCTATGCCGATCCGCCCGAGCGGCCGCGCCCCTACTACCGGCTGGTTCTGACCTTCGATCCGGCCAACGACTACGGCTCGAACTCGGTGTGCGCGGGCGTACCGCCGCGCTTCAAGCCGGGACGTCCGGGCGTCTTCTACGTCTTCGCCGTTTACTGCCGGAACGACCAGGTCCTGTCGGAGACGACCGCCTGGACGGCGGCCACGGGCCCGGCCGATCCGCGCATCGCCGAGCTGTTCCGCCAACTCTTCCAGGTCATCTGGAGCGATTCGCCCGCGCTTCGCCCGCAGCTCGGCGGCAGCGACAGGAGGTAGCCTGACTTTCTTCTCCTCCCCCGCTTGCGGGGGAGGATACGGGAGGGGGTAGGCTACCGACGTGACGTCAGGTCATTTCAGATCAGAATGATCTCATCATTGCGAGATCGCCTGTGCGGCTCTCCCCCTCCTGTATCCTCCCCGGGGAGGGCGAAGAGGAGGAAACTTGAGGCTTGATTAGAGGCCTCGGTCTGATCTCCACTCCTCCTCCCTGTTGAGGAGTGGAAATGCAGTCGCTCAAGGATCGGCATGTCGTTGTCACCGGCGGAACCGGCGCGTTGGGCTCGGCCGTGGTGAAGGCCTTCATCGAGGCGGGCGCCACCTGCCACATCCCGGCGATCGAGGCGACGCCGCCGACCGGCCACCTGCCCGACAGCAAGCAGATCGAGGTCGTGCCCAGCGTCGATTTGTCGAGCGAGGACTCGGTCGATGCGTTTTACGCCAAGCTGCCGCCGCTGCATGCCGTGGTGAACATCGCCGGCGGCTTTGCCTATGCGCCGATCGCCGACAGCTCGGTCAAGGTCCTGCAGCAGCAGCTGTCGATGAACGTCGTCTCCTGCGCGCTGAGCTGCCGCGCCGCCGTCGCCAATTTCCGCAAGGGCGGCCCAGATGGCGTCAAGCGCGGCGGGCACATCGTCAACATCGCCGCCCGCCCTGCCCTCAACCCACGCCAGGGCGCCAACATGACCGCCTACACGGCGTCCAAGGCCGCCGTCGCGGCCTTCACCGTGGCGCTGGCGGAGGAGCTGAAGAACGACGACATCTCGGCGATCGCACTCGCGCCGTCGACGATCGACACGCCGGCCAACCGCAAGGACATGCCGACCGCCAAGCACGACACCTGGGTCAAGCCCACGGCCATCGCCGAGCTGATCGTGGCGCACTGCAGCCTGTCGGAGACGATCAATTCCGGCGCGGTGATGCCGGTCTACGGGAAGGCCTGAGTCTTTCGGGAGCGCGGGCCTCTGGCCCGCTCATGGAGGTCCGCGCTCCGAAGAAGCATAAGGCGGGCGAGACGCCCGCGGTCTCAGCAATGAGCGCTCCACAGGCGATCTCTGCTAACCAGCGATCATGGCCGCCTGGTACCAATTCGCCGACTTCTTCCTGTCCCGCCTCGACGCGGAGGCGGCGCACGGGCTCGCGGTCAGGGCCCTGAAGGCTGGCCTGCTGCCGGCCGACCGGCGCGCCGACTCGCCGTCGCTCGCCGTCAAGGTCTGGGGCCGCACCTTGCCCAATCCGATCGGACTGGCGGCGGGCTTCGACAAGAATGCCGAGGTCCCCAATGCCCTGCTCAACGTCGGCTTCGGCCTGGTCGAGATCGGTAGCGTCACGCCGCGGCCGCAGGACGGCAATCCGCGTCCCCGCCTGTTCCGCCTGCCCGAGGATCGCGGCGTCATCAACCGCATGGGCTTTCCCGGCCAGGGCCTCGATGCCGTGCGCTCGCGGCTTGCCACGCGCCCGCGACGCGGCTTCATCGGCGTCAATGTCGGGGCCAACAAGGACAGCACCGACCGCGCCGCCGACTACGTCGTCGGCTGCAAGGCGCTCGCGCGCTACGCCGACTATCTCGTCTGCAACGTCTCGTCACCCAATACGCCGGGCCTGCGCAACTTGCAGGGCCGCGAGCAGCTCGCCGATCTGTTGAAGCGCGTGCAGGACGCCATCGCCGCCAAGCCGGTGCCGCTGGTCGTCAAGATCGCGCCCGATGCAACCGACGACGACCTCGACGACATCGTCGCCGTCTGCCGCGAGCTTCGGATGGACGGCATCATTGTCGGCAACACCACGCTGTCGCGACCGCCGACGCTGCGCTCGACGCGACGCGACGAGGCGGGCGGCCTGTCCGGTGCTCCCCTCACGAGCCTGTCGACGGAGGTGCTGCGCCGCGCAGCGCGGCGCGTCGAGGGCCAGTTCCCGCTGATCGGCTGCGGCGGCATCGGCTCGGGAGCCGACGCCTACGCCAAGATCCGCGCCGGCGCCACGCTGGTGCAGCTCTACTCGATGATGGTCTACGAGGGCCCGCCGCTCATCCGTCGCATCAAGGATGAACTGGCAGCCCTGCTTGCCCGTGACGGCTTCGCCACTGTCGGCAACGCTGTCGGGGCCGACCTGTAGGCGCTTCCAATCCTCTTCGTCACTGTTTTTAGGTATGCGCAAAAGGCGAGTGATTCGATTCGATTACACGCTATAGGTGTGTTACCTCATCAACCCATAGTTAAGGGTGATGCCAAGCGCATTCCCGATGGCAGTCGCCACGTTCCCGTATCCAGTCGAAGACGATGGGGGAGATGCCATGACCAACTATTTGATCAGCTTGCGCAGTAGCGCGCCGGACGGAACGCCCGGCACGGACATGGGCTCGACGACCTACATCGAGATCCCGGACACCAAGGCGACTTACAACCTGATCACCGACAAGACCGACCGGGACAGGTGGCTGGGCGACATTTCCGGCACGGCGGTGCTGGTGTTCATTCATGGGTTCGGCAACGACGCCACCAAAGCCGTTTCCCGGCACAACACGATCAAGCAGCATGTCCCGTCCGGAATATCCCTTGTCAGCTTCGATTGGCCGAGCGGAAACAGCGGCTTCATGACGTACAAAGAAGACAAGACGAATGCAAAACTGAGTGCGCCGCATCTCATTCCCGACTGTCTCAAGTTCTTCGTCAACAAGTTCGGCTCGGCGAACGTGCACCTGTTTGCCCACTCCATGGGAGCCTATGTGACGGAGACGGCGTTTCAGAATGCGGCTGGCGCCACCAAGATCAACCACGTGTTGATGGCGGCTTCGGACGTCGATCGCCAGAACTATCAAGCCGGTTCGGTCCTGCTCAACAACTTCTTGAGCAACTGCATCGACCTGACGGCTTATGGCAGCGCCGACGACGACGCGCTCAAGACGTCGGAGAAACTGCCCATAAACCACGGCGCGGTTCCTCTCGGCCTGAAAGGCTTCCCGGGCGCGGGCATTCCGGCCGGCTGCAATAGCATCGAGTGCACCGGCTACTATCAGCGCTACGTCAAAGGCACAAAGCCCCCTCCGGGCGAGGACCTTTCACACGTGTGGTATCTGCTCTACCAACCGGCGCCGCCACCCGTTAACGACTTCTATACCGATATGAGGGAAGTCCTTCAGGGATTGCCGACGGCCCCGACCCGGGCCCAGAGAGGTCCCAGGGACTTCACGCTCCAGCGCCCTCCGGCATAGCCGTCGGCGGTTGTCAGCGGCGTCGATCGGCGCCGACCTCTAGGGCGATGGCCACGAAACTGTCGATCAGCGGCGAGGACTGCGCGTAGGCGAGGCCCAGTTCGTAGCGGATCGGCGTGCCGCGGCCCTGGAGCGGCTGGAAACGAACACCGGGCCGGCCGGCCTCCCCCAGCGCCGGCGGCACCACGGAGACACCCAGCCCCGCCGCGACGAGGCTGACGATGGTGTCCATCTGCACGGCCCGTTGCACGACGGTGGGGGCGAAGCCTGCCCGTGCGCAGGCCGAGACGACGCGCCGGTGCAGTCCAGGCCCGAGGGCCGGCGGAAAGAGAATCCACGGGTCGCGGGCGAGGTCGGCCAGGCCGAGTTTCGTGCGTGAAGCCAGCGGGTGCTCCTGAGGCAGGGCCGCGACGAGCGCGGCCCTGCGCAGGCTGACCGTGTTCAAAGACGCCCCTTCGAGCAGCGGCAGGGCGACGAGGCCTATGTCCGCGCGGTCATCGACCAGCGCGTTGGCCTGCTGCGCGGTCGTCGCTTCCTGCAGTTCGAGCGAGACGTCGCCATGACGGGCGCGAAAGCTGCGCACGATCCGAGGCAGCATCTCGTGCGCCGCCGTGGCCACGAAGGTGATGCGCAGCGAGCCTACCAGCCCCTCGCCTGCCCGCCGCGCCTGCTCGATGGCGCGTTCGCTCTGCGCCAGCACCCGTCGCGCCTCGAGCAGGAACACTTCGCCGGCGGGCGTCATCCGCTCGACCCGGTTGGTGCGCTCGAGCAGGGCGACGCCGAGTTCCGCCTCGACCCGGCGGATGGCGGCGGTCAATGGCGGTTGCGCCATGCGCAGCCGTTCGGCGGCGCGGCGGAAGTTCATCTCCTCGGCGACGGCCACGAACTGGCGATACTGGCGAAGGTCGATCATCGCGATACTTTCATTGTATTGCAGGACAAGTCATTTGGTATTTCAGATATTGCGGCCCAAACGCCAAGCTCTTTTGCACCTGACCAGGAGGGCGAATGTCGACGGTTCTGTTGATGCTTGGGGTTGGTGTCATGCTCGCGAGCGCCGCGGCGCCGGCCTTGGCCGCCGACATTCGACGCAGCGACTTTCGTGTCACTACGGCGGACGGGGTGGGCATCCAGCTGCGCGAGCTGAGGCCGGCCAATGCCGGCGACGGCGCCCCTCTCATCCTGGTGCATGGCGCGCGTGTCCCGGGTCTCGCCTCGTTCGATCTCGAGGTCCCGGGCGGCTCCTTCGGCGCGGATCTGGCGGAGCGCCTGAGGCGTGTCGTCTACATCATGGATGCCCGCGGCTATGGCGGTTCCGATCGCCCCGACGCCCTGTCACGACCGGCGAAGGAGAGCAAGCCGCTGTCGCGGGCGCACGAGGTCGTCCGCGATATCCACGCCGCGGTTCAGGCGGTCCAGCAGCGCTCGGGCGCCAACCGCGTAGCCTTGCTGGGATGGGCAACAGGCGGCATGTGGTGCGCCTACTACGCCTCGCTATGGCCGGACAATGTCAGCCACCTCGTGACGCTGAATGCACTCTATGGCGGCAACACCCAGCATTCCGCGCTGGGTCCCGACTCAGCCAACGCCGATCCGAACCAGCGTCACCGCTTCAATCCGGCCACCGGCGGCTATGCCATCTACGATGCCGCCTCGCTGTTTCCCGGCTGGGACCGCTCGATCCCCGTCCCGGACAAGGCAAGCTGGCGCGATCCCGCCGTCGCCGACGCCTATGGACGGGCCGCGCTGGCCAGCGATCCGACTTCGCCATCGCGGACGCCGGCCGCCTTTCGCGCGCCGCTGGGCGCCATCGAGGACAGCTTCTATCAGGCGAGCGGCCGGCGGTTGTTCGACGCCGGCGCCATCACCGCCGCGACGCTGGTGGTGCGATCGGAGCTCGACTTCTGGAGCCGGCCTGAGGATGCGGATGCCTTCGTACGCGATGCCGGCCGGGCCCGCAGCGTGACGCTGCTCACGCTGCCCGGGGCGACGCACTTCGTCCATCTCGAGCGGCCCGACAAGGGACGCGCGCGCCTGCTCGACGAGATCGCCCAGCTGCTCGACGCCCCGTAGCCTCAGTGACGCCCCCAGCATCAGACTTCGTCGAGGAACTGTCCCGCGTCGAACTTCACGTAGGCGCTCTCCTCGTCGAAGGCCACACCGACGGGATCGCCGCCCGCCGCGACGGTGTCGACCTGCTTGCGGAGGAAAAGGCGCAGCATCGACACGCCCTGGTCGGACGACATCAGATGCTCCTCGGAGTGGAAGGTGATGGCGCCCTGGCCGACCTGCGCCTCGGTGTCGCCCGGGAACTGCTGGTGCTCCTCCGGCGAGAGCTCGGCCCAGGTCTTGCCGTTGTAGCGCGACTTGAACTTGGCGAGCTCGCCCTTCTCCTTCACCCGGCCGGCGACATAGATGCGGTAGTGCGTGTCGTCGATCGGCAGGGTCCAGCCGATCGATTCGACCATGCCGTATTGCGCCACTCGCGGATTGGCGACCAGGCGCAGGGTCGGCACGATGGCCTCGGTGATGCGGCGGAAACGCTTGCCGTTGGGCCCGGGCCGGATCGAGGTCGCCTTCACGCCGCGCGGGCCGTACTCGAACTTCACCTTGGGGAAGGTCGCCATCTGCTCGACGAACTGCGGGCCGGAGAAGGTGCCGTGCAGGACGGGCACATGGTACGGATCGACCACGTTCTCGAAGTGCTGCAGCCAGTTGCACGGCGCAATCACGATGCCGCCGCTGCCGATGCTTGAATCGTCGGCCTCGACGAACTCGCCTGGGCCCATCACCTCGAGGCACTCGTAGCGCGGCAGCACCGGCTTCTTCTCCGGCGGGCCGAGATAGGCGAAGACCAGGCCGTAGCGTTCCTCGACCGGATACCAGGGCTGGCGCACGCGCTGGCATTGCGGCCCGCTCGGGTTGGGCTCGCACGGCATTTCCAGGCAGTGGCCTTCGACGTCGAACAGCCAGCCGTGATAGCAGCAGCGGATGCCGCGCTCCTCGATCTTGCCGTAGTACAGCGTCGTGCCGCGATGGCAGCAGCGCGGGTAGACCAGGCCCGCCCGCCCCTGCCCGTCGCGGAACAGGATCAGCTCCTCGCCTAAAACCTTCACCGGGCGCGGCGTGGCGCCGGCATCGGCGGCGATGCCCGCGGGGTGCCAATAGCGGCGCAGGAGCTCGCCCATCGGCGTGCCGCGGCCAACCTCGGTCAGCTTGGCGTTGTAGTTGGGCGGCTTGCGCGCATAGGCCGAGCCGAAGTCAGTGACACTCATGGTTACTCCACTTTGGCGCCGGACTGGCGGATCAGCTCGGCCCAGATCGGGGTCTCGCGCGCCAGCATGTCGCTGAGCTCCTTGGGTGTCGAGCCGACCGGCGTCTGGCCCTGGGCGATCAGCTTCTCGGCGACCGCAGGCTCTCTGATCACGTCTTTGATCTCGCGCGACATGCGGTCGACGATCTCGGCCGGCGTGCCGGCGGGCGCATAGGCCGCGACGAACAGGCTGAGGTCGAAGCCGGCAACGAGCTGCTCGGCGAAGGTCGACAGCTGGGGCACGGAGGCCGAGCGCTTCGACCCCGCCACGGCGAGCGGCTTGACGCGGCCGGCGTCGATCTGCGGCTTGGCGCTGGTCGGGCTGGCCCAAGTGATGTCGAGCGTGCCGTTCGACACGTCCTGGATGGCCGGCACGTCGCCGCGATAAGGCACATGGCTGTAGTGGCCGCCCAGCGCCTGCTCGAACATCAAGCCGTAGAGATGGCCGCTCGAGCCGATTCCCCAGCTGCCGTAGGTGGCGGGCCGTCCCAGGTCCTTCACCCACTTGGCCATGCCGCGCAGGTCGCTGAACGGCGCGTCGGCCTTGACCAGGACCAGAATGGTGCCGAGCGAGACCAGCGACACCGGCATCAGGTCCTTGGCGGGATCGAACGGCAGCTTGGCGTAGAGCGACGGGTTGTTGGTGTGGGTGGAGTTGGTGGTGATCAGGAAGGTGTAGCCGTCGGGCGGAGCCTTGGCGACGATCTCGGAGCCGACGATGGTATTGGCGCCGGGCTTGGGATCGACCAGCACCTGCTGGCCGAGCTTGGCCGTCAGACCGTCGGCGATGACGCGCACCAGGGCGTCGATCGCGCCGCCTGGGTTGAACGGCACGACGATGCGGATGGGCTTGGTCGGCCAAGCGCCCTGCGCCCAGCCGGCCGACGAGAGCAATGGTGCCGCGAGCGCCGCCGTGACGACCCTTCGACGTGCTATCGCTCTTCGCGACATTGTTCGTTTCCTCCCTGCGTTCGCTGCCAGGTCACTTGCTGTGAAAACGGCCCGGACTTTACTCAGGGTCGCTGCCGATTCATAGAGTTTGGAATGACAGACAGGTCCCAGATCCAGATCCGCCGACTGCTTCCATCCGACGCCTCCCTGTTCAGGGAGATCCGGCTGGAAGCGCTTCAACAGGCCCCGGAGGCGTTCGGCAGCACCTTCGAGCAGGAGTGCTCGCAATCGCTGGCCCAATTCGAAGAGGTTTTGGCGAAGGCGGATGTATTCGGGGCCTTCCGTGGAAGCGATCTTCTCGGCATGGCCGGCTACCGCACGCAGGCCGGAGACAAGCGGGCCCACAAGGGCTTCCTGTGGGGCATGTACGTTCGCCCCAGCGCACGCG
The DNA here is from genome assembly GCF_007992495.1 of Reyranella soli. Lineage (GTDB taxonomy): Bacteria > Pseudomonadota > Alphaproteobacteria > Reyranellales > Reyranellaceae > Reyranella > Reyranella soli. Next base: position 62,409 of record NZ_BKAJ01000011.1, on the reverse strand, counting down.
GCACGGGCGCCGCCAAACCCCTCGTCGAAGCCGTTCTCGCTCATGCGCGCGAGCGCGTTGAACTGGTGCAACTGAGCGTCGTCGCCGAAAACGAAACGGCACAGCGGCTCTATCGCAGTTGCGGATTCGTCGCCTACGGACATGAAGTCCACGCCCTGAAGCAGAACGGCCGCTACTACGACGAAGTTCTCATGGCCGTCGCTCTCGACCCGCGGAATTGACGCCGCAGACGTACACCTGCCAATTCCTTAGACTGGCGACCGGGAGGAAACGTGCCGCTCTGGATACCGATCACCATCTTCGCTGCGCTGTGTCAGAACATCCGCACGACGATGCAGCAGAAAATACGTGGCGTGCTGAGCGTCGATGGCGCCAACTTCGTCCGATATCTTTATGGCGCACCGCTGGCCCTGGGGGCGCTGGCCTTCCTGGTATTCGGCACCGGCCGGCAGGTGCCGCATATCACGCTTGCCTTCCTCGGCCTGGTCACCATCGCAGGCGTCGCCCAGATCGTGGCGACGTCGCTGATGATCCACGCCTTCTCGCTGCGCAACTACGCGGTCGGCACGGTCTATTCCAAGACCGAGACGGTGTGGGTGGCACTGTTCGCCACCTACATCTCCCATGAGCCTCTGCACCTGCTGGCGTGGATGGGGATCATGGTCTGCCTGGGCGGCGTGGCGATCCTGAGCGTGCGCGGCTCGTTCGCCAATGTGCGCAGCGTGCTGGCCGACCTCACGCACAAGGGCGCGCTCTACGGCATGCTCTCGGGGGCGATCTTCGCGATCGCCGCCGGCACCATCCGCGAAGCCTCCAAGCTCATTCCCGATGGCGACTTCTGGGTGCGCGGCATCACCGTGCTGGCCTGCATGAACACTATCCAGGTCGTGTTGATGGGCCTTTACCTGTCGCGGCGCGACCGCCCGCAGCTCGGCAAGGTCTGGGTCAACTGGCGGTCGTCGATCTGGGTCGGCATTTTCAGCGTGCTCGGCTCGGCCGGCTGGGCGCTCGCCATGACCTTGGAGAATGCCGCGCTGGTGCGCGCCGTCGGCCAGATAGAGCTTGTCTTCACCTTCATCGCCTCGCATCTGGTGCTCAAGGAGCGGCCGTCGGCCGGCGAATGGCTGGGCAGTATCCTGGTGATCGGAGGCGTCGTGCTCATCCTCATTGGCCGGTGATTGAAATGACCGACGCGAACAACAGACCGCTACACGGCGTGCGCGTGCTCGACTTCTCGACCACCATCGCCGGGCCGCACTGCACGCGCCTCTTGGCTGACATGGGCGCCGACGTGATCAAGATCGAATCGCCCGAGGGCGACCTGATGCGCAGCCGTCCGGTGCAGCGCAACGGCGCCGGCACCATGTTCGGCCAACTCAATGCCGGCAAGCGCTGCATCGTGCTCGACCTCAAGAAACCCGAGGCGATCGCGGCGGTGAAGGCTCTGGTGAAGACGGTCGATATCGTGGTCGAGAATTACCGGCCCGGCGTCATGAAACGGCTCGGCCTCGACTATCCCGAGCTCGCCAAGATCAATCCCAAGATCATCTACGGCGCCATCTCGGGCTACGGCCAGACCGGCCCCGCCGCCGGCCGGCCGGCCTATGCGCCCGTGATCCATGCTTCGACCGGCTACGACATGGCGCATCTCGTCTACCAGCAGGGTCGCCAGCGGCCGGACAATTGCGGCATCTTCGTCGCCGACTATGCCAGCGGCGCCTATGCGCTGGGCGGCATTCTGGCCGCGCTGCACCAGCGCCACGTCACCGGCAAGGGCCAGATGGTCGATGTGTCGATGTTCGAGGCCCTGGTCGGCATGCTTCTGGGTGAGGTCAACCGCGCACAGTTCGACTTCGACATGCCGTCGCGGCCGATGTACGGGCCGGTCGAGGCGAAGGACGGCTTCGTCATGCTGGCGACGGCGAGCGAGCGCACCTTCCAGGACATGGCCACGGCCGCCGGCCGGCGTGACTGGCTGACCGATCCGCGCTTCGAGAAATACGCCGACCGGCGCATGAACTGGGACCAGTTCGTCGACGAATTCGAGGCGTGGTCGAGGACGCTTACAGTCAGGGAGTGCGTGGCCGCGCTGGAGAAGCACGGCGTGCCCTGCTCGCCCTATCTCACCGTCACCGAGGCCCTGCAGGATGCGCAGGTCGAGCATCGCGGCTCGCTCTGCACCATCGAGGACAGTGGCGGCAGCTACAAGTCGCCGGCGCCGCCGTTCCGCTTCTCCGGTTCGCCGGTGCAGAGCGGGCCCAAGGTCGCCGACCTTGGCGAGCATACGAAGAAGGTCCTGCAGGAAGCCGGCCTCGACGAGGCCGAGATCAAGGCGCTCGTGAAGTGATCGATCCACGGACGCCCATCCTGGTCGGCTGCGGCCAGATCACCGACACCACCAGCCTGCCGTCGAGCGAGCATTCCAATGTCGCCTTCGCCGCGGAAGCCGCGCGGCTGGCGCTCGCCGACACCGGCGCCGCGATCGGCGCGGAGGCGCTTGGCCGCAAGCTCGATGCGGTGGCGGTCCTGGAATTCTTTCCCGACGTCAGCCCGCGCTTCGCCTCGCCGTTCGGCCGTTGCACCAATCCGCCCAAGAGTGTCGCCAACCGCCTCGGCGCCACGCCGCGCCAGTCGATCTACACTCATCAGGGCGGCAACACGCCCCAGTACCTCGTCAACCGCTTCGCCGAGGAGATCGCGAACGGCGAGACCGGGCTGGCCTTGATCTGCGGCGCCGAACTGCTGCGCTCGACCCAGAATGCCCGGAAGGCTGGGCTCAAGATCGACCACAACGAGGATCCGGGTGGCGAGCCGACGCGCATCGGCGACAAGCGCTTCGGCTTCTCCGACGAGGAGGCACGGCACGACCTTCGGGCCGCGATCCACTTCTATCCCCTGCTGGAGAACGCCATCCGCGGCGGGCTGAAGCGCGACGTAGCGAGCCACATGACCGCGATGGGCCGGCTGTTCGAGCGACTGGCTGCGGTCGCCAAGGCCAATCCGCTGGCGACGCGCCGGGAGGGCTACAGTGCCGAGCGCCTGGCGACGATCTCCAACGATAATCGCTGGATCTGCTTCCCCTACCCGCGCCTGATGAATTCCAACGCCATCATCGATCAGGCTTCCGCCGTGCTGATGACGTCGGTCGAGAAGGCGCGCGAATGGGGCATCCCGCAGGACCGCTGGGTGTTCCTGCACGGCTGCGCCGACGGCACCGACACCTGGGTCGTGTCCGAGCGCGAGCGGCTCGATGCCTCGCCGGCGATCCGCGGCTGCGCGCGCGTGGCCTTCGACATGGCGGGCAAGACGGCGGCCGATGTGGCGGCCTTCGACCTCTACAGCTGCTTCCCCTCGGCGGTCGAGGTGGCGATGAAGGAGATCGGCATCGCCGACGACGATCGGCGCCCGATCAGCGTCACCGGCGGTCTCCCCTTCTTCGGCGGGCCGGGCAACAACTACGTCACGCACTCGATCGCCGAGATGATGAACGTGGTGCGCAAGGCGCCCGGGTCGTTCGGCATGGTGACGGCCAACGGCAACTACCTCACCAAGCATTCCGCCGGCCTTTACTCGACCGAGCCGACCAAGGGGCCATGGCGGCGCGAGGATCCCAAGAAGCTGCAGGCCGAGCTCGATGCGGGGTCGAAGCAACGGGTCAACACCAGGCCCAGCGGCACCGGCACGATCGAGACCTATTGCGTCACCTTCGGCAAGTCCGCGCCGGAAAAAGGCTACATCTACGGCCGCCTCGACAGCTCGGGCGAGAGATTTGTGGCCATGGCGGCCGACGATCCGGCGCTGCTGGCCGACATGCTGACGAAGGAGCAGCTTGGGCGTAAAGTAGCGGTCGGCGAGAAGGATGGCCGCAACATTTTCCGCCCTGTCTAGGTTCGAGGAAATCATGCCCAACATGCTGACGGCTGCACAGACGGCCGAGTTCAACGAAAAGGGTTTTACTTACGCCCGCGGCCTGTTCGCACCCGATGAGATCGACCTTCTGACGCGCGCCATGGAGGAGGATCCCGCCGTGCGCGGCAGCATCCTCGACCGGCGCGACGGCGAAGGCCGTTCGACACGCATTGCGCTGTGGAATCGCGCCGGCGACAGCGTCTACGGGCTGGCCGCGCGCTCCCGACGCATGGTCGACACCTCGGCCGCGCTGCTGGGCGGACCGGTTTATCACTACCAGTCCAAGCTCACGGCCAAGGAGCCCGAGGTCGGCGGCGCCTGGGAATGGCACCAGGATTACGGCTACTGGTACTACAACGGCTGCCTCAGGCCTGACCTGCTCTCGGTGATGATCGCCCTCGACAAGACGACGCGCGAGAACGGCTGCCTGCAGATCGCGACGGGCTCGCACCGGCTGGGGCGCATCGACCACACGCCGCTGTCGCCGACCCAGAACGAGGTCGATCCCAAGCGCATGCCGCACATCCTGGAGAAGTGCCCGATCGAGTATTGCGAGCTTGACAAGGGCGATGCGCTGATCTTCCACTGCAACGCCATCCATCGCTCCGACGCCAACCGCTCGGCCAACCGGCGCTGGACCTTGCTGATCTGCTACAACCGCGTCGACAACGACACGATCATCAAGAGCGACGATCGCTTTTTCGTGCCGCTCGACGCGGTCGACGACGACGCCCTGCGCCGCGCCGGCCTGCGCTTCGCGAGTGGCGACAACCAGGAGCACTTCGCCAGCCGGCCCTACGTGCCGGACCTGCGCAAGGCGTCATAGGCTCGGTGGCTGCCCGTGGACGTCCGTAAGGCCGAGACCACGGATATCGAGACAGCCGTCGAGCTGATGGAGCGAAGCCGCCGGCAGTTCCAGAAATTCCAGCCGACCTTCTGGCGCAAGGCGGAGAAGTCGGCGGCGGCAACGGAGACGTTCTTCGGCAGGCTGCTGACCGATCCCGACACGTACTTCCTGGTCGCCGTCGAGGGCAGCCGGCTGGAAGGCTTCCTGATCGCCCGCAAATTCCCCAGCTCTCCGGTCTTCGATCCGGGTGGCGACACCTGGCTGATCGACGATTTCTGCGTGGCCGAGCCCCGCCTCTGGCTCAGCATCGGCGAGGCGCTGCTGTCCCATGCGACGACCCTGATCCACGAGCATGGCGGCGTGCAGGTCGTCGTGGTCTCGGCCGACCGTGATCTCGCCAAGACCGAGATGCTGCGCCGTTCGGACCTCACCATCGCCTCGAACTGGTGGACCAAGCCGCTACGCTGACGGCCGGCGTGCGCGGGCGCTCACTCCCCTAACCGCTTCAGCGCCGCGCTGAGGCGGACGCGGGTCTGCTCGGCCTGCTGGCGGCGTTCGCGCTGCTCCTCGACGACCTCCTCGGGGGCGCGCGAGACGAAGGCGGCGTTGCCGAGCTTGGCGTCGATCTTGGCGATCTCGTCGCCCAGCTTCTTGATCTCCTTCTGCAGGCGCGCGCTCTCGGCCTTGAGATCGATGACCTCGCCGACCGGCAGGGCATAGGTCGCCTCGCCGACCACGATCTGCAGCGCGGCCTTCGGCGTCGATGTCGCGGCCTCGATGCCTTCGATGCGCGCCAGCCACTCGATGGCGGAGCGATGGGTCTCGATGCGCTGCTTCGTCGTGTCGTTGGCGCCGACGACCAGCAGTTTCAGCTTGGCGCCGCCAGGCACGTTCAGCTCGGAGCGGGCCGAGCGGATGTCGGAGATGAGCTTCACCAGCCAGCCGATCTCGGCGTCGGCGTCGGCATCGGTCGGCGCTTGTTGCGGCCAGGGCTGGCCGATCAGCATGCCGTGCTCGGCGCGATGGCCGAGCTTGTCCCACAGCTCTTCGGTGATGAAGGGCATCACGGGATGCAGGAGCTTGGCCGTCTCGCGGATCACGAAGGCGGTGACGGCCCGCGTTTCATCCTTGGCCGGACCGTCCTCGCCCTGCAGCACGGGCTTTGAGAGCTCGACGTACCAGTCGCAGACGATGCCCCAGATGAACTCATAGAGCGCGCTCGCCGCCTCGTTCAGCCGGAAGTCGGCGATGGCGCCGTCGATCGCGGCGTTGGCGCGGGCGAGCTCGCCCAGCACCCACTTGTTGATGGTGAGCTTGACCGACGAGGGATCGAACGCCTTCGGCAGCGCCGCGCCGTTCATCTCGGCAAAGCGCGTGGCGTTCCAGAACTTGGTGGCGAAGTTGCGCGAGCCTTCGACGCGCGCCGGCGCGAGGCGCAGCCGGCCGGCATTGTTGGCGGCCAGCGACGTCATGGTGAAGCGCAGCGCATCGGCGCCGTACTTGTCTATGAGCTCCAAGGGATCCATGGCGTTGCCCTTGGACTTGGACATCTTCTGTCCCTTCTCGTCCGTCACCAGGCCGTGCAGGTAGACGGTGCGGAAGGGCACGTCCTTCATGAAGTACATGCCCATCATCATCATGCGGGCGACCCAGAAGAACAGGATGTCCCAGCCGGTCACCAACACGTTGGTCGGGTAGTACTTCGCGAGCGCCTCGGTCCCGTCGGGCCAGCCGAGCGTCGAGAACGGCCACAGGGCCGAGCTGAACCAGGTGTCGAGCACGTCGGGATCGCGCTCGAGGGCCACGTCCTTGCCGTAGTGCGCGCGCGCCTCGGCCTTGGCGTCGGCTTCCGACATCGCCACGAAGATCTTCTTGTCCGGGCCGTACCACGCCGGGATCTGATGCCCCCACCACAGCTGGCGCGAAATCGTCCAGGGCTGGATGTTCTCCATCCAGCGGAAGAACTCCTCGCGGCCGCGCTCGGGCACGAAGGTCACGCGGCCGTCGCGCGCGGCCGCGATCGGCCCCTGCGCGAGCTTCTTGGCGTCGGCGTACCACTGCTCGGTCAGGAACGGCTCGACCGGCACGCCGCCGCGATCGCCGTAGGGCACGGTGTGGGTATGCGGCTCGATCTTCTCGACGAGGCCCAGCGCCTCCATGTCGGCCACCACCTTCTTGCGCGCATCGAAGCGATCCATGCCGCGATACGTCTCCGGCGCCTTGTCGTTCAGGCGCGCGAACTTGTCGAAGATGCTGATCGCCTCGAGCTTATGGCGGCGGCCGACCTCGAAGTCGTTGAAGTCATGGGCCGGCGTGATCTTGACCGCGCCCGACCCCTTCTCCGGGTCGGAATACTCATCGGCCACGATCGGGATTCGCCGGCCGACCAGCGGCAGGACGGCATGCTTGCCGATCAGATGCTTCCACTTGGGATCGTCGGGATGCACCGCGACGCCGGTGTCGCCCAGCATGGTCTCGGGCCGCGTCGTGGCGACGATGATGTGCTCGTCGCTGCCCTCGATCGGGTACCTGAAGTACCAGAGATGGCCCTTCGCCTCGCGCGATTCGACCTCGAGGTCGGAGATCGCGGTCAGCATCTTGGGATCCCAGTTGACCAGGCGGAGGTCCTTGTAGATCAGGCCCGCCTTGTAGAGGTCGACGAACACCTTGAGCACGGCGGCCGACAGGCCCTCGTCCATGGTGAAGCGCTCGCGGCTCCAGTCGCACGAGGCGCCGAGCCGGCGCAGCTGGCCGGTGATGGTGCCGCCCGAGTAGGCCTTCCATTCCCAGACCTTGGCCAAGAATTCCTCGCGGGTGAGCAGCTTCTTGTTGGCGTCGTTGCGGCTCTCGGCGCCCTCGACGGCCAGGCCCATGCCTTCCTGCTCGAGGTTGCGCACCACGACCATCTGGGTCGCGATGCCGGCATGGTCGGTGCCGGGCTGCCACAGCACGTCGTCGCCCTTCATGCGCCGCCAGCGGATCAGCACGTCCTGCAGGGTGTTGTCGAGCGCATGGCCCATATGCAGGCTGCCCGTGACGTTGGGCGGCGGGATGACGATGCAAAAGGGCGCCTTGGGCGATTCCGGATGCGCGCGGAAGGCGCCGCCCTGCTCCCATTCCGGGTACAGGCGGGCTTCGATCTCCTTGGGGTCGTAGGTCTTGTCGAGCATTTCTGAGCCTTATAACGAAAAACGCCACGGGTGGCGCCGTGGCGTTGGATTCCTCGGTGCCTGGGGGTTAGCGGCGGGTCAGCCGGACGATCTCCCGTTCGACATAGCGTTCGACGAGCTGCGGCAGGTTCTGGTCGAGCCATTCCTTCAGCATCGGCCGCAGCGTCTCCTTGACCAGCTCCTCGACCGTCTTGCCGCTGGCGAGCGCTGGACCGGGATTGGCGGCGGCCGGCGGCGGCACGCTGTCCTGGACAGCCTGGTTGAGGCGGGCGAAGGCCGAGGCCGTGCTGCCGGCGGCGCCACCGCCGACCAGCGACGAATCGGCGGGCCGAGCGAGCTCGATCGAGGGCTGCGGCATCTCGGCGGCGCGCACCGGATCGATGCGCGGCAAGGGAATCGGCGGCGGCACGACGGCCGACTTGGGCTCTTCGATGAGGTCGGTGAGCAGCAGCACGTCGTCGCGGCCGACGCCGTGAAGCTTGGGCTCGCCCTCAGGTCCGATACGCGGCGGTGTCACGGCTGGCCGGCCGCTCGGCTGAGCGGCATGCTGCTGATTGCTGACCTGAGCGCGCGCCTCGTCGTCGGAAATGATCTTCCGGATGGATGCCAGGATGTCATCCATCGACGGGTCGTTGGCGCTCTTGGCGTCAGCCATCACTTGCTCCCGAAGCCACCGCTGGTCGTGGTCGTCGGGGCTGGCGCCGGCGGCGGGCCCTGCGTCTCACCGGCGGTCCCCCAGCCGATCCAGCGGGAGCCCACCTCGTTATAATAGCGCTCTTCGTCGTAATACTCGACGGGCAAAGCCATGCTGCGCGCAGTGAGCCGGCCGATGCCGGCCAGCACGCCGTAGTACGCGACCTGCGTGTCGCGCCGCGCCTGCACCAGGTTGACCTGGGAGTTCAGCAATTCCTGTTCCGCGTTCAACACGTCCAGCGTGGTGCGCGAGCCGACCAGTGCTTCCTGGCGCACGCCGTTCAACGCCACTTCGTTGGCGCGCACCTGCGCCTCGAACGAGGTGACGCGCGAGCGCGCCGCATCGAGCTGGCGCCAGGCGCGGATCACGTTCTCGGCCTGCGTGCGGCGCGCGCTGTCGAGCTCGTTGCGGCGCTGCGCCACCAGCTCCTTGGCCTGGCGGATGCGCGACCATTCGCTGCCGTTCTGGTAGATCGGCACCGTTGCCTGCAGGCGCACGCCGTAGGTGTAGTAGCGGTCGGTCGGGACCTGCAGGTCGAACTGCTGCTGGATGACGCCGACCAGGTTGACCTGGGGCAGCAGGTCGCCGACGGCGGTATTGACGCTGTAGGAGGCGGCCGAGATGCGGTACTGGGCCGTCACGGCGCGCGGGCCCATGTCCATGGCGAGCGAGATTGCCTCCTCCTCGCTCACCGGCAGGCCGCCGATCAGGGGCATCTCGCCCAGCCGACCCGGCTTCTGGCCGATGGTGCGCTGGAACCCAGCCTCGGAGATCCGCACTTGCGCCTCGGCCTGCACCAGGTCGGCGCGCGCGCCTTCGAGGCGCGCCTCGGCCTGCGACACGTCGGTAATCGTCAATTCGCCGACGCGGAAGCGCTCGCGCGTGGCGTCCAACTGCTGGATCAGCACGCGCACGTTGTTGCGGCGGGCATCGGCGATGGCGATGTTCTGCACCAGGTCGGCATAGGACGTCGTTGCCGCCAGCAGCACGTTCTGCTCGGTGTCAGCGAGCGCGGCACGCTGCGCCTGGATGTTGGCCTGGGCCGTCTTGGTCTCCGAGACGGTCTTGCCGCCGCGGAAGATCGGCTGGACCAGCTGCAGTGTCGTGAACCGGCCGTTCAGGAAGAAGAAGGTCGGCGTCGTCCTGATTGAATAGGAGTCCTGCTCGAGCTTGTTGTACTCGAGCGACAGCGTGATCCTGGGCCGCCAGTTGGCGACTGCCTGGGCCAGCGATTCATCGGTCTGGCGCAGCAGCGCGCGGCTCGCCAGCAGGTCGGGATTGCTGTTGTACGTGGTCGACAGCGCCTCGATCAGGCTCTGCGACCAAGCATTCGAAGCGGCCCCCAACCCGACCGCGAGGGCGCACACTGCTGTCGCGCGCGCGAGCCTCAAGCTGGGCCGGATACGCATTCAAGAACCCTCATTTGTGGTCGATAGCCTAACATTGGTCAGTTTCGATTTCCTAGTGTTAGAACTGACCCGCAGCAAAGATCAGAAGGTGAAGCGTGGCGGCGGCGCGAAACCCGGCAACGCGGGCGTTCCGGCATCGAAAAGCGGGCGTCCGGAGGCCACACCGCCCTCTTTGACGAAAAGCTGGGCGCTGCCCAGTGCGCCCGGCGGGCCGGCGACGATCGTCCCCATCCGGCCGCCATCCACAAGCTGGTCGAGGATCGCCGACGGGACCTGGCGCACGGCGCCTTCGATCAGGATGACGTCGTACGGCCCCGCGGCGGCAGCGCCCGCCTCCAGCGGTCCGACCTTCTGCTCGATGCCGGTGAGGCCCAGTTCCTGCGCCGTGCGCTCCGCGGCGGCAGCCAGGGCGGCGTCGCTTTCGACGGCGACGACGGATTTCACGAGCCGTGCCAATAGGGCCGCGCCATAGCCGCGACCGGATGCCACCACCAGCGCGCGGTCGGTCTCGCGCGGTTGCAGGGTCTGGATAAGTCGCGCCAGCACCATGGGCTCCATCAGGAAGCGGCCACCGCCTAACGGCACGTCGTCGTCGGAATAGGCCACCGAGCGTAGCCCGTCGGGCAGGAATTTTTCACGCGGCAACGCGCCGATCACGGCCAGAAGCTGGCTGTTGGTCACACGGTTGGGCCGGAGCTGGCCCTCTACCATGTTGCGGCGCGCGAGCGTGAAGTCGGTCATCCCCTGCCCTCTAGATATCGCGACATTTTATAAGCGGTGGCACACGATAGCGCAAAGGCGCTCTGGTCGCGGGCGCTTGCCCTTGGTGCACGGCGTGGGTATAGCAGCGCCGCTCCTCGTGCGGCCTGGTGGCAGAGTGGTGATGCAGCGGACTGCAAATCCGCGTATGCCGGTTCGATTCCGGCCCAGGCCTCCACATCGCACCGATCCACTCCTTGTTTTTCAGGCTTTCTCCAACATAGGCTAAGCCCAAGGAAGGGAGCGACCATTGGGTTTTGAGTGACCCAGGCCTTCTTTCGGGCCTTGCATGCCTCGGGACGCTCTGCCACAACACCGCGCCTTCCGTCCGGCGTGCCGCGCCGACGTGAGGTTCTTGATCCGGGGTAGCTCAGCGGTAGAGCAATCGGCTGTTAACCGATCGGTCGCCGGTTCGAATCCGGCCCCCGGAGCCAATTCTGGGCCGCTCTCGTTACTGAGGGCGGCCCTTTTTGCATCCGGAGCCGATATGCCGCCGCGCGCCCTGCCCAATGAAACAGTCGAGCTGGTCGACCATGTCGTGGCTTACCAGGGCCGCTTCCGCATCAGTCGCTACCAGCTCCGCCACGGCCTCTACCAAGGCGGCCAGAGCGCCGTCCTGAAGCGCGAGGTGTTCGAGCGCGGCACCGCCGCCGCCGTTCTGCCCTACGATCCGCGGCGCGACGAGGTCGTGCTGATCCGCCAGTTTCGCGCCGGCTCCTATGTCGCCGGTCGGCACCCGTTCACTTGGGAGATCGTCGCCGGCATCATCGAGGAAGGCGAATCGGCGGAGGAGCTGGCGCGCCGCGAGGCGGTCGAGGAAGCTTCGCTCGAGATCCGCGAAACGATCCCCATCCATGACGTCATCCTCAGTCCCGGCGCCTGCTCGGAATGCTGCGTGATCCTTGTCGGCCACGTCGACTCGACGAATGCGGGCGGCGTGTTCGGCTTGGAATCCGAAGGCGAGAACATCCTGGTGAAGGCCCTGCCCTTCGCTGAAGTGCGCACCATGCTGGAGCACGGCGAGATCGACAACGCCATCGCCGTGATCGCCCTGCAGTGGCTGGCGCTGCATCGCGACGAGGTGCGCGCGCGCTGGCGTTAGCGCGAGGGTCGCGATACGGTCCGGCCAGGGAAGCGAAGGGTCGAAAGAGCGAGCACGCCATGGACGTCCGGTCGGGTTTCATCGATAGCATCGGCAACACGCCGTTGATCAAGCTGATCGCCGCGTCCGAAGCGACGGGCTGCAACATCTACGGCAAGGCGGAGTTCCTCAATCCAGGCGGATCGGTCAAGGATCGCGCGGCGCTGGCCATCATCGAGGACGCCGAGAAGAAGGGGAAGCTCAGGCCCGGCGGCGTGATCGTCGAGGGCACCGCGGGCAACACCGGCATCGGCATCGCCCTGGTCGCCAATGCGCGCGGCTATCGCTCGGTGATCGTGATGCCCGAGACGCAGAGCCAGGAAAAGAAGGACATGCTGCGGCTGTGCGGCGCCGACCTGCGCCTGGTGCCGGCGCTGCCCTACGCCAATCCCGGCAACTACGTCCGCTATTCCGGCACGCTCGCCGAGGAGATGGCCAAGACCGAGCCCAACGGCGCGATCTGGGCCAACCAGTTCGACAATGTCGCCAACCGCGACGGCCACTATCGCACCACCGGTCCCGAGATCTGGGACCAGACCGACGGCAAAGTCGACGGCTTCACCTGCTCGGTCGGCAGCGGCGGCACGCTGGGCGGCGTGGCGCGCGCGCTCAAGGAGCGCAATCCCAACGTCAAGATCGCGCTCAGCGATCCGATGGGCTCGGCGCTCTACAACTGGTACGCCAAGGGCGAGCTCAAGGCCGAGGGCAACTCGATCACCGAAGGCATCGGCCAGGGCCGGGTCACCGCCAATCTCGACGGCACGCCGCTCGACATGGCCTACCAGATCACCGACGAGGAAGCCTTCCCCATCCTCTACGACCTGATCGAGCACGAAGGACTGGTGCTGGGCGGCTCGACCGCCATCAACATCGTCGGCGCCATGCGGCTCGCGCGCGATCTCGGCCCAGGCAAGACCGTCGTCACCATCCTGGCCGACGGCGGCCAGCGCTATCAGTCCAAGCTCTTCAATCCGGCCTTCCTGCGCGAGAAGAACCTGCCGCTGCCGCCCTGGATGAAGTAGGCGGCGATGTCGGCTGTGGCGAGCAAGGCCGCCTCACTCGATCTCGCCGATCCGCTCAGCAGCAAACGCGACCTGTTCGAGCTGCCGGCCGGCATCATCTATCTCGACGGCAATTCACTGGGGCCGCCGCCCAAGGCCGCCTTCGCCGAACTCGAGCAGGCTGCTCGGCGCGAATGGGGCGAAGGCCTGATCAGGAGCTGGAACGAGGCCGGATGGTGGTCGCTCACCGACACCCTGGGCGATCGCGTCGGGCGTCTGATCGGTGCTCAGGCCGGCGAGACGGTGGTGACGGACACGACCTCCATCAACGTCTTCAAGGCGCTGCACGCCGCCCTCGCGCTGCGGCCGGAGCGCCGCGTCATCCTGGCCGAGCGTGACAGCTTCCCCACCGATCTCTACATCGCCGAAGGAGTGGCCGCGTCGCGCCCGGGCACCGAACTGCGCCTCGCAGCCGACGGCGCCGACCTCGGCACAATGGTCGACGAGCGAACGGCCGTCATGCTGATCAACCACGTCAGCTATCGCACCGGCGCGCTGCGCGACATGGCAGACCTGACGCGCCGCGCGCATCAGGCCGGCGCCCTCGTCGTCTGGGACCTCTGTCACAGTGCCGGCGTCGTACCGATCGAGCTCGACACTATCGGCGTCGATTTCGCCATCGGCTGTACCTACAAGTACCTGAATGGCGGACCCGGGGCGCCGGCCTTCATCTACGCCAACCGCCGTCACCATGACGGCCTCGTCCAACCGCTGTCGGGCTGGTGGGCGCACGCCGCTCCCTTCGCCATGGAGAGTGGCTACCGCCCGGCGGCCGGCATCCGCCGGCTGCTGTGCGGCACCCAGCCCATCCTGTCGCTGCGCGCCCTGAAGGCCGCCCTTGATGCGCTGGAAGGCGTCGATATCGCGGACATCCGCGCCAAGAGCCTCGCGCTGACCAGGTTCTTCATGGAGCTGGTCGATCCGCTCTGCCGCGAGTTCGGCGCCCGCATCATCACACCACGAGGCGATGGTCGTGGCAGCCAGGTGGCGATCGCCCACGAGCAGGCCTATCCCGTGATCCAGGCGCTGATCGCGCGCGGCATCATCGGCGACTTCCGCGCACCCGACATCATGCGGTTTGGCTTCGCGCCACTCTATCTCAGCTTCCGCGAGGTCGCGGACGCAGTCGACGCATTGCGCGACGTGCTGGCAAGCGGCGCATGGCGCGATTCGAAATTCTCCGCCAAGGCATTGGTCACATGAGCAGAGTCGTCGTCTGCGGCAGCCTGAACATGGACGTCGTCGTGCAGAGCGCGCGGCGGCCGGCGACCGGCGAGACCCTTCTGGGCGCCACGGTCTCGTTCCTGCCCGGCGGCAAGGGCCTCAACCAGGCGGTCGCCGCCGCCCGCCTCGGCGTTCCCACGGCGATGATCGGCGCCGTGGGCAACGACGCCTTCGCCAACAGCCTGCGCGGTTTCCTGGCCGACAGCGATATCGACAGCTCCGGCGTGCGCGAGATCGACGGGCCGGCGACCGGCGTTGCGATCATCCAGGTCGCCGCCAAGGACAACGCCATCACGGTCGCCTCGGGCGCCAATCTTCATTTCAGCCGGCGCATGGTGCGGCAGGAGCCGCAGGCGGACGAGGTCTGGGTCGCCCAGTTCGAGACGCCGCTCGCCGAGACCCAGGCGATCCTGCGGCGAGCGCGGACCGCCGGAGCGCGCACGGTGCTGAACCTCGCGCCCTTCCTCGCCTTCCCCGACAATCTGCTGAAGCAGGTCGACGTCGCCGTCCTGAACGAGATCGAGCTCGCACAGGCTACGCGCGCCGCTCTGCGCAGCACGAGCGCGCTGCGTCAGGTCGTGGCGGCCTGCCAGAAAGTCCGCGCCAAGGGCGCCCGCACCGTGGTCGCGACCTTGGGCGCGAGCGGCGCCGTGGTCGTCACGGCCGACGGCGCCGCCAGCGTGCCGGCATTCAAGGCCAAGGTCGTGGACACGACGGGTGCCGGCGACTGCTTCGTCGGCGCCCTCGCCGCCTGCATGGCCAAGGGCGCAACACCCGTCGACGCCGCCCGCTATGCCAGCGCGGCCGCGTCCTGTTCGGTCGAACGGCTGGGCGCCGCCCCGTCGATGCCGACGGCGCGGGAAGTCTCGGCGCGACTGGCGAGAGGCTGATCGACCAGCAGCCGGCGTGCGCTCCAGAACGCGGAATCGGCGAAGCGATGTTCCAAGCCGTAGATCTCCGCCCACTGCCGACGGTATTCGCTGGCCTCCTCGGCGATCAGCCTGCGATAGGCGCACCGATCGCCTCCCAACAGCACCTCGGCCGCGGCCGTCGCACTGCGCAAGGCGAAGTCGACGCCGCTTGACGGCAGCGGATCGACGGCAAGGGCTGCTTCGCCGACCGCGATCCAATCGTCGCCGACCGGCGGCTCGAGCTCATGGCTGGAGCTGATCATCATGCGGATCTTGCCGCACGGTGCGCCGCCGGCGAGGTCGCGGACGTCTTCGGTGCGGGCCAGCGCGTCGGTCCAGCCATTCACGGTCGCCAGCCGTGACCGAACAGCTTCGTGCGCGTCGGTGAACAGGGCGATGATGAGGCGTTGATCCGGCAAGGGGGATGCGTACCACCAGCCGTCCGGGGCCGCTTCGATGAAGATGTCGCCGAGCGGTTCGGAGCCGCTTTCGAAAACACGCGCCGCGCACACCAGCCCGTCCAGTTGCACGCGGTTGGCGCCGAGCGCCCTCGCGACCCGCGCCGTGCGTCCGGTCGCATCGACGACGGTCGTGGCCAGGGCTGCCTCGCCGGCCTCGACCTGCAGGCCATTGTGGGACCGACAGACCCTGGCGACCCGTGCGCCGCGCAGCACGCGCGCTCCCGCCTGCTCGGCTGCATCGACCAGCATGGCGTTGAAATGCCCCCGGTCGATGGGACACGGCGTCGTCTGGAGCGCCTGGAAGCGGTCATATAGGCCGAGCTTGCGAAGCACCGGGTCGACCGACGGCGGCAGGGTCTCGCCGAGCCGCAGCGCGTCGTTCCGTGGCTGCTCGTACAGCGCGACGTCGCGGCCGGCGCGGGCCAGCAGGAAAGCGGTGACTGCGCCCGCGGGCCCGCTGCCGATGACCGCGACGTCGACCCTGCCCGCCGCAGTCACGAATGTCCGTCCGGATGAATGCGTACCTCGGGGATTGCCACTGGAAATCTCCTTCCGGAATGGCAGCCGCAGGGGCGTGTCTGCCAGCCAACTATTGCACGCGTGGCCTGGGCAGAATGTGCGTTAGCCCACACTGCTACTCTGCAAATGCGCATACCATTTCGGGTGGTGCCACTGGCCGGCCACAAAGGCGCCGGCCGCCGCTCCGCGAAGGCGCCGCGAGATCAAGCCTTGAGCCCTGCCGGCCAAGGCCCTAAATCCCCTGTCATGGTCGAAGAACTCTTCCGTCAGGACGCTTATCTCAAGAACGCTGACGCCACGGTCACCGCCGTGGAGGAACGCGGCGTGCGGCTGGACCGCACCATCTTCTATCCGACCGGCGGCGGTCAGCCCGGCGACAGCGGCGTGCTGCGCTGGGACGGCGGCGAGGCCAAGATCGTCGACTCGGTCAAGGCCGACGGCGGCGACGTGCTGCATGTGCTCGCGCCCGACGCGCCGCGGCCGGCCGTCGGCGCCAAGGTGCAGGCAAGCCTCGACTGGGATCGCCGCTATCGCCACATGCGCATGCACACTGCGCTGCATGTCATGTCGGCGGTGATCAAGGGCAACGTCACAGGCGGCCAGGTCAATGCCGACAAGAGCCGGCTCGACTTCAACCTGGACGGCGACGTGCCGACCAAGGAATGGGTGACCGAGGAGATCAACAAGATCCTCGCCGTCGACCGCCCGGTGACGCCGCAGTGGGTGACCGACGAGGAGCTCACGTCGCGGCCCGAGCTGGTCAAGACCATGAGCGTGCGCCCGCCGATGGGCGCAGGTCGCGTGCGGCTGCTGGCGATCGAAGGCGTCGACCTGCAGGCGTGCGGCGGCACGCACGTGGCGCGCACCGCCGAGATCGGCCGCGTCGAATGCACCAAGATCGAGAACAAGGGGAAGATGAACCGGCGGTTCGTCATCTCGTTGCCGTAACGGGAGCGCGGGCCTCTGGCCCGCATCATGAGCGGGCCAGAGGCCCGCGCTCCACTGAAAGAGGAAACTGATAATGGAATACGCAAGACCTGACGCACTGGTCTCGACCGACTGGCTCGCCGCCCGCCTCGATGCGCCGGACATCCGTGTCGTCGACGGCTCGTTCTACCTGCCGGCGGCCAAGCGCGATCCCAAGACCGAGTACGTCAACCACCACATTCCGGGCGCGGTGTTCTTCGACATCGACGAGATCGCCGACACGTCGAGCCCGCTTCCCCACATGCTGCCCTCGCCGGAAAAATTCTCCTCGCGCGTGCGCAAGCTCGGGCTGGGCGACGGCAGCAAGATCGTCGTCTACGACACCACGCCGATGACGGGTGCCTGCCGCGTGTGGTGGATGTTCCGCACGATGGGCCACAAGGACGTCGCGGTGCTGGATGGCGGCTTGCCCAAATGGATGAGCGAAGGCCGGCCGGTCACCGACGATCCGACGCCGCCGCGCGACCGGCACTTCACCGCGCGGCTGAACAACACGCTGGTGCGTTCGGTCGACGACGTGTTCGGCCTGATCGACAGCAAGCGCGAGCAGATCGTCGATGCGCGCGCCGCCAACCGCTTCCGCGGCGAGGTCCCGGAGCCGCGCGCCGGCCTGCGTGTCGGCCACATGCCGGGCGCCTACAACCTCCCCTACAATGAGCTGCTTGATCCCAAGACGGGCACCATGCTGCCCGCCGACAAGCTCGCGGCCCGCATTGCCGCCTCGGGTATCGATCCGTCGAAGAAGGTTACGGCGAGCTGCGGCTCGGGCGTCACGGCCTGTGTCGTGGCTCTCGGCCTTTACTTGACCGGCGCGCCCGAAACGGCCGTCTATGATGGCTCGTGGACCGAATGGGGCGGCCGTGCCGACACCCCCATCGTCACGGGCGCCTGAAGGGTGTATCCTCGATGCGCCCACCACTTCCGGTGGGTATAGCAAAGAGGATTAGATGAAGCATTTGACTGTAGCCAGCCTCGTGGTGGCGGCGGCACTCGTGCCGGCGCATGCCGACGACGGGAGTCGCATGATCGACGAGATGCCGATCATGGACTTTTACATGCACATCGTGCCGCCCGATTGGAAGGCGCTCGTCGAGAATAGCGACGTGCCTTGCCAGATGCCGGCACATGCGCTGATCCGCGATCTCAGCCCGTTGCTGAGCAGCGTCGAGATCACCTGCGCCGACCACAAGACGTTCGTGGTGCGGCAGATACGTCGGTTTGAAATCGTGCCGCGTAACTGAAGCAGGCAAACATTCGTAAGGTACGTGGCGGCGAGAGCCGCCTTTTTTATTGCCCCGGCAGCATCTGCTGCACGATTTCCTGGTACACACAGGGCGATGCACGGATCGCCATTAGCCCCCGACCTCTTCGCCCACCAGCCGCCGCCACGCGCCGACGGGCGGCTGCCGATCACCATCACGCATCTGGAGATGGTGCGCGCCGACTGGACCGAGCGCGGCCGTGCACCCGACGTCGCCGTGCAGATCGAGCATGTCGTCGCGCCGACCGCTGCGTTCTATCGCGAGCTCTACGATCGCGTCGGCCGGCCCTGGCTGTGGTACGAGCGCCGCCTGCTGAGCGATACCGCCCTGCAGATGCTGCTCGACCAGCCGGATCACGAGTTGCATGTCGCCCGCCACGACGGCGACCTGGTCGGATACTTCGAACTGGGCGGCGACGAGCTCGTCTTCTTCGGCCTCACCCTGCCCTACATCGGCCGGCGCATAGGCCCGTGGCTGCTCGACCGCGCCATCGAGCGGATCTTCGCCCGCGGCGTCACCCGGATCGATCTCAACACCAACACGCTCGACCATCCCAAGGCGCTCGACACCTATCGCAAGGCAGGGTTTCGCCCGGTGCGCAGCGAAAGCAAGGAATTACGCGATCCGCGTGTACTGTGGCCGGAGGTCTATCGCTGGCCGCCGAAGTAAGGGCTGTGCCATAGTGAGGTTCATGACCTCTAAGAAAACTTATACCAGACCCGACACCGTTCTGGCCGTCGCCGGCCGCGATCCCGCCAACAACTTCGGCATCGTCAATCCGCCCGTCTATCACGCCTCGACGATCCTCTCCCCGACCATGGAGAAGTTCGAGAACCGCGTGCCGTTCGAGGGTTTCGGCTACGGCCGCAACGGCACGCCGACCCAGAAGGCGCTCGAGGACGCCGTCGCCGCCATCGAAGGCGCGCACCGCTCGATCGCCGTGCAGTCGGGCCTCGCCGCCGTCACCGGCGCGATCGTGGGCTTCCTGAAGACCGGCGACCACATGCTGCTGACCGACAACGCCTACGGTCCGGCGCGCCGCTTCGCCAACACCACGCTCAAGAATTTCGGCGTCGAGACGACATTCTTCGACCCGATGATCGGCAAGGACATCGAGAAGCTGATCCAGCCCAACACCAAGGTCGTTTATCTCGAGGCGCCGGGCTCGCAGACCTTCGAAGTCCAGGACGTCGACGCCATCGCCACCGTCGCCAAGAAGCACGGCGCCACGGTGATGATCGACAACACCTGGGCCACCCCGCTCTACTTCAAGCCGTTCGACCATGGCTGCGATCTGTCGATCCACGCCGGCACCAAGTACATCGTCGGCCACTCCGACGCGATGATGGGCATCATCGGCTGCGCCACGCGCCAGATGTTCGAGACCGCCAAGACGGCGTGCCAGAGCTTCGGCTTCCATGCCGCGCCCGACGATTGCTACCTGGCGCTGCGTGGCCTGCGCACCATGGCCGTGCGGCTGCGCCATCACGAGAAAAGCGGCGTCGAGATCGCCCACTGGCTGAAGGGCCGCCCCGAGGTCGACAAAGTGCTGCACCCCGCCCTGCCCGACTGCCCCGGCCACGACAACTGGAAGCGCCAGTTCAAGGGTTCGTCCGGCCTGTTCTCGTTCACCTTGCGCGACGGCTACAGCCGCAACGCGCTCGCCGCCATGCTCGACGGTATGGACATCTTCGGCATGGGCGCGAGCTGGGGCGGCTACGAGAGCCTGATGATCCCGGCCCATCCGGACAACTACCGCACCGCCGTGCCGTGGCCCAAGAACAAGCAAATCCTGCGCGTCCATATCGGCCTGGAAGACGTCGAGGATCTCAAGACCGACCTCGCCGAAGGCTTCGACCGGCTGAACCGGGCGCACAACGCCTGATCGCGGCATGAACGAGCCCCGCGACCGCTACCGGATCTTCGGCGGCCCGGGCTCGCCCTACTCCCACAAGATGCGGGCGGTGATGCGCTACCGGCGCATCCCGCATGACTGGGTGATCATGCTGGGCGGCTGGGATGGGACCGGCCAGACCGACAAGCTGCGGCGCTTCGGCAAGCAGATGCTGCCGATCGTGCAGTTCCCCGACGGCACGCCGTGGACCGATTCGACGCCGATTATCCATGAGCTGGAGAAGCGCCATCCGGACAGCCGCTCGGTGCTGCCACTGACGCCGGCGACGCGCTTCCTGGCGCGACTGATCGAGGACTTCGCCGACGAGTGGCTGCCCCTGCCCTTGCTCGCCTTCCGCTGGACGCCCGAGGAAGACATCGCCTTCTGCGCCCGCCGGCAGATGCACGGTTGGCTCGGCGCCGTCGGCGAGGACGAGCTTTCGGCCGGCATGGCGCGCTTCACCGAGCGCCAGCAGAAGCTGCGCACCATCGTCGGCGCCAGCAATCCCGCGGTCATGCCGATGTTCATCGACCACTACGCGGCGGTGCTCGACGTACTGGAAGCGGGCCTGTCACGACAGCTCTTCCTGTTCGGCGAGCGGCCGTCGATCGCCGACTTCGGCCTCTACGGCATGCTCTCGCAGTTCGTGATCGATCCCACGCCGTCGCGGATCCTGCGCGAGCGGGCCGTTCGGCTGTTCCAGTGGACGCAATACGTCGACGATCTGTCGGGCCACGAAGGCACCTGGTCGGTCGCCGCCGTCAACGAGACGGTGCGCGCCCTGGTCATGCTCGCCGGCCGCACGCTGCTGCCGATGATGGTCGGCGTAAGCGACGCCGTGGCCCGCAACCAGCAGCCCGCCAGCTACGAGGTCGAGGGCGTACGGATCACCGGCTTCGGCCGCCCGGAGGTCGCGCGCTGCTGGCTGTGGCTGAAGCAGATGTTCGCCGAGCTGCCGTACGGCGACCGCCAGATCCTGAGGCCGCTGCTCGAGGTATCGGGCTTCTGGACCGCGCTCGCCTTCGCGCCCGGCGAGGCCGAGCGCGTTCCCGCCTTCGGCATGACCTAGTTTGCGGCGTTCCCGGCATTTCCGACAGAGATCGTAGCGGTGCCTCGGGAGTCCACCCACTAGCGGTGGGGCTGGTCGGCGAATTCCGATAGTTTCGCTGGTGGTTTTCGCTCAGCTGGACAGGCCGGCCCGGTAGCTGCCGGGCGCGATGGTATCGGATGAACGATGCATAGAGCAGAGCCGCCAAGAGCGAGCACCTGCCCATTATAACCAAAGTGCTCCATAGAGTCACTTCAGTTCTATTTTTTGCGCTCCATAAGGGGCTAAACAGCGCAAAATTGTGCCAGCAGTGCTGGCAATCTCGTCGGCCCTGCGCAGCCTCGTCAAAAAAAACCAATGACGATCTACTCGTACCGCTACACGAAGGTTTTGACCGACATGCTGAAAGAATTTGGCTCCGAGATCTGGACCGCGGACGGAACCGACGTAGTGGCAGCGTTGGGATTTGACTACCCCACTCGCATGGCTGTCATAAGACTGGCCTGTGGCGACCTCTTCATCTGGTCGCCGATCGCGCTGACCGATGGACTTCGCGCAGAAGTGGATTCCCTCGGAAAGGTCCGCCATCTGGTCGCGCCCAATTCACTGCATCATGTGTTCATTGCAGATTGGAAGCGCGCCTACCCAAATGCGTATCTCCATGCCCCACCTGGCTTGCGGGAAAAGCGCAAGGACCTCGACTTTGATGGTGAACTCGCAAACGCGCCGATGCCGTATTGGGCCGGCGAGATCGATCAGGTCCTCATGCTGGGGAATCTCATCACCACCGAGGTCGTGTTTTTTCACGCCAAGAGCGGAACAGTGCTCTTTACCGATCTCCTGCAGCAGTTTCCAGCCAACCGGTTCACCGGCTGGCGATCGCTTGTCGCGAAGTGGGACCTAATGGTTGTCCCTGAACCATCAGTGCCCAGAAAGTTCCGTCTGGCATTCACCAACCGGAGCGCCGCGCGCGCCTCGATCAAGCACGTTCTTTCATGGCCCGCGGAAAAGGTGCTGATGGCTCACGGAACGCCGGTCCGCAAGGATGGCCGGGCATTCATAGCACACGCATTTCGTTGGTTGACCGGCTAGGCCGTCAACCGGTCCCACCAGTCGCGCGTACGGTACCAGGCGCCGACCATCGGCAGGAACCAGGGATTGCCGCTGTAGAACGGCATCGTCGGGAAATCCTGTCCGTCGAAGGCATTGACTGGCGCGTTCGAGCCGCCGGCGATCTTCCGTGCCGTCTGGTAGCCGAGGTAGGACATCATGGCGACGCCCGACCCATTGCAGGCCATGAGGTAGTGCATGCCCTGCTCCTGGCCCATGTGCGGCAGGAAGTCGAAGGCGAAGGCCACGTTGCCCGTCCAGGCGTGCGTGACCTTGGTTCCCTTGAGCTGCGGCCAGCGCTCCAGCATGTAGCGATGCAGCACCGGTGCGCTCACCTCGGGCGTGACCTGGGTAAAGCGTGCGCGGCCACCGAAGATCACCCGCTTGTCGTCGGGCGAACGTCGGTAGTAGCAGAGGACGCGCTTGGTATCGCTGACGACGCGGCCCTTCGGGATCAGGCTCTTGATCAGGTCCTCGGGCAGCTCTTCGGTCGCGATGATGTGGCTCGCGACCGGGACCAGCCGGCGCTTGAGCGTCGGCGTCACGTCGCCCGTGTAGCCGTTGGTCGCAATCACCACCTCGCGCGCCTCGATCGGCCCCTTGTTGGTGAGGACGGTAAATCCGCCGGTCCGACGTTCGATCTTCTCCGCGTCGCACTGCGCACACAGCCTGGCGCCAGCCTTGTGCGTCGCCTTCAGCAGCCCGCCGTAGTACAGCGCCGGATGAAGCTGCCCGGTGCGTTCCACGACCATGCCGCCGTAGTAGTAGTCCGACGCGATCTCCTCGCGCTGCTGCTCGCGCGGCACCATGTAGGTGCCCAGACCGGCATTGCTGTTGTAGGTGCCGACCTTGGCCGCCTGCTCGTTGTAATGCTTGGGCGTGAAGGCACCGCTGAAACGTCCGTTCATGCGCCAGTAGCACTCGATGCCCTCGCGCTGGATGACGGTCTCGACCTGGCTCAGCGAATCGGCGGCATCGCTCAGCATGCGCGACATCACCTTCTTCCATTCCTCGGGATCGCTGCGCACGCCCTTGCCGGAGAAGCCCTTGCCCAGCGTCGTGCCGCCGCTGACGCCGCCGCCGTTGCGTGTGCTGGCGCCGTCGCCGAAGGCGCCGCGCTCCAGCACCGTCACCTCGACGCCCGAACGCGCCAGCTCCAGCGCCGTCGACAGGCCACCGTAGCCCGCCCCGACCACCAGCACGTCAGTCTTGCGCGGCGGGTCCTGAGACAGCTCGGTGTTGGGATGCCACCATTCCCACCACCACGGCATCGACTTGAAGTCCTTGTGGAAGACGGAATCGGCCATGCTGTACTCCTAACGCGCGCTGTCCCGGAGGCCGCGGCCGAACCGGCCGATCAGCACCATGACGACCGTGACCAGCAGGATCTGGATCACCGACACCGACGCAATGGTCGGATCGATCTCCATCAGGATGTTGTCGAACATCTTCTTGGGCAACGTCATGTTGGCGCCGGCCAGGAACAGCGCCACGACGACTTCGTCGAATGAGGAGATGAAGGCGAGCAGGCCCGCCGACACCAGGCTCGGCCGCAGCAGCGGCAGGGTCACGCGGCTGAGCGTCCGCCAGCGGCTGGCGCCGAGGCCTTCGGCGGCCTGCTCGAGCGAGCGGTCGAAGTCACGCAGGCCCGCCGTCATCACCAGGACGACGAACGGCAGCGCCAGCACGGTGTGGGCCAGCACCAAGCCGTACCACGCCCCGATCAGCTTGAGCTTGGCGAACACGCCATAAACCGCGACCGACAGGATGATGGTCGGCACGATGATGGGCGCCAGCGCAAGGCGATCGACCAGAACACGGCCGAAGTACCGGCCGCGCACCAGGCTGAAGGCGAGCGGCACCCCCAGCAGCAGGGCCAGGACGGCCGTGGCGCCGCCGATGTAGAGCGAACGCCAGGTGGCATCGATCCATTGCGGGTCGTCGAGGTAGCGCTCGTACCACTGCCACGACAGGCCGGGCGGCGGGAACTGCAGATACGGCGCCGAGCTCAGCGAGATCGGGAACACCACCAGGATCGGCAGCATCAGGAAGAGGTAGATCAGCGCCCCGGCGACGATCAGCAGGCGGCGGCTGAGCGGCTTGCCCTTCATACCCCGCCCCTCATGTCCTGGCTTCCGGCTGGGTGAAGCGCTGCGCAAGCGCATAGACAGCGAAGGTCGCCACGAGCAGGACGGCCGACAGGGCGGCGGCGAACGGCCAGTTCAGCGCCTCACGCACCTGCTGCTCGATCAGCACGGCGATCATGATGACCCGGCCGCCACCCAGCAGCGCCGGCGTGATGAAAAAGCCCAGCGACAGCACGAAGACCAGCACGCAGCCGGCGAAGATGCCGTTCAGCGTGAGCGGAATGTAGATGCGCCAGAAGATGCGCCAGTTCGAGGCGCCCAGCCCTGCCGCCGCCGCGACCACCGCCGGATCGACCCGCCGCACCGCGCCGTAGATCGGCAGGACCATGTAGGGCAGCAGGACATGGACCATGCCGATCAGCACGCCGGTGAAGTTGTGCAGCATCGGGATGGGATCGCTGGTGATGCCGGCATCCATCAGCAGGCGATTGAACACGCCGTTGCGGCCGAGCAACACCATCCAGGCGTAGGTGCGCACCAGCACCGACGTCCAGAGCGGCAGCAGCACGAAGATGAAGCCCATCGTCGCCCAGCCCGGCGTCGTCGTGGCGATCAGGAAGCCCAGGGGATAGCCCAGCAACAGACAAAGCAGCGAGACCAGCAGGGCGATCTCGAAGGTGTTCCACATCACTCGCAAATACAGGCCCTCGCCCAGCGCCTTTGCATACCACTCGAGCGTGCCCCCCTCGAGGCTGAAGCCCAGCATGCGCACGACCGGGAAGAGGAAGAACACGAACAGCAGGATCAGCGCCGGTAGCGCCGGCCAGGCGGCACGGCCGGTCATCGGACTGCGGGCCCCTGCCTTCGCCGAAGCGAAGCCGCTTCGGCTTCGCGCAGGCAGGTCCAGGCCCGCTCATGTCTTCGTCTTCCGGACCGCGCGCGTCCTCGCGCGCTCATGAGGCGCGCGAGGAAGGTCGCGTCAGACGCGACCCAGCGCGCGGTCCGGAAGAGCATGAGCGGATCCGCATGATCAGAACACATGGATGGCGTCCGGCTCGATGCCGACCTCGATGCGCGCGCCGGTTCCCGGCAGCGAACCCTTCGCCGGCTGGCGGATGAGCAGTTCCATGCCGCCTTCGCAGGCGAGACGCAGCTTGAAGGACGTGCCGAGATAGACCGCCTCCAGCACCTCTCCGACGAACGCGTTGGCGCCGCCGGGCGAGAAGCGTTCCGGCCGCATCAGCACGCCGACCTTGCGGCCGGCCGGCAGGCTACTGGCGACTTTGAGTGTGCGGCCGTTGTCCAGCGCGACCGTGCCCGGCGCGCTCACCGTGCCGTGGAAGATGTTGCTCTCGCCCACGAAGTCGGCGACGAAATCGTTGGCCGGCCGTTCATAGATCTCGGTCGTCGTTGCGACCTGCTGGATCGTACCGTGGTTCATCACGGCGATGCGGTCCGACAGGACCAGCGCCTCTTCCTGGTCGTGGGCGATGAAGATCGTGGTCAGGCCGAGCTTGCGCTGCAGGCGCCGGACCTCGAGCTGCATGGTCTCACGCAGCTTGCGGTCGAGTGCACCGAACGGCTCGTCGAGCAGGAGAAGGCGCGGATTGAAGACGATGGCACGGGCCAGCGCGACGCGCTGCTGCTGGCCGCCGGAGAGCTGGCGCGGCAGGCGCCGTTCGTAGCCCTTGAGCTCGACCATCGCGATGGCCTCGGCAACGCGCCGGTCGATTTCCGCCCGAGCCACGTTGCGCATCTCGAGCGGGAACGAAACGTTGCCCTGCACCGTCAGATGAGGGAACAGCGCATAGTTCTGAAACACCATGCCGATGTCGCGCTTGGCCGGCGGCAGGGCGGTGATCTCCTCCCCGCCCACCGTCACCGTTCCACCGTCAGGCGTCTCGAAGCCGGCGACGACCTTCAGCAGCGTGGTCTTGCCTGAGCCGCTGGGGCCCAGGATGGTCAGAAGCTCACCTTGCGCCACCTGCAGCGAGACACCGTTCAGCGCCATGACCTCGCCGAAGCGCTTGCCGACCCCCTCGATCAGGAGGTCGGCCGATCCCCTGTTGCTCACTACCTGCTGCTCACCAGGGGGCCGCTCACGCTTTCTTCAGCATCCAGGCGTTCCACAGCTCGGCCGCCTTGGTGCCGTGCTCGGCATACCATTCGTCACTGATCCAGAACTGCTTTTCGAGATATGCCGTCGGCAGATAGGGCTTCACCTTGGCGTCGACGAAGTTCAGCGATTCGAGGTTGAGGCCGGGATAACCGAGCTCGGAGGCGTAGACCGCCTGCTGTTGCGGGATCGCGAGCTCGGCCAGCATCTTGTTGGCCCAGTACGGGTTCTTCGCGCCGCGCGGAATGGCGAAGCTGCCCTGCTTCAGAGCGCCCTCATTCCACTCGATCTCGACCGGCGCGCCCTTCTTGATGATGTCGTAGAAGCGGCCGTTCCAGCCCGTCGCCAGCACGACCTCCTTGTCGAGCAGGAGCTGCGCCGGCTGCTGACCGGTCGACCACCAGGCGGTGACGTGCGGCTTGATCTGGTCGAGCTTCTTGAAGGCACGGTCGAAATCGATCGGATAGACCTTGTCCTTCGGCACACCGTCGGCGATCAGCGCGAACTCGAGATTGTCGGTCGGATGGTTGCGCATCGAGCGCGCGCCGGGGAACTTCTTGACGTCCCACCAGTCGGCCCAGCTCTTGGGCTGGCTGCCGTTCTTGAAGACATCGGTGCGGTAGCCGATGATCGTGGTGTAGACCGACGAGGCGAAGACATAGGGGTTCTGCGCCGTCTCCGGGTACTTCGAACGATCGACGACCTTCGGATCGACCTTGTCGAGCAGGTTGGCCTTGCCGGCGCGGATGGCGTCCTGACCGCCGATCTCGGTCAGGTCCCATTCGACATTCCCCGAGTCGACCATGGCGCGCAGCTTGCCGAAGTCGACCGGGCTCGTCTCGACGACCCGGATGCCGTACTTCTTCTCGAAGCCGTTGAAGAAGGCCTTGCGCATGGCACTGCCCATCGACCCGCCGGAATGATTGACCACGATCTGGGCCGGCTTGGGCGGCTCGGCCTGGGCGAAAGCCCGGCCCGACACGCCAACGGCGGCGGCGCCTCCGAGCAATGAGACGACGTGACGACGACGCAAACGGCTGATCTCCATGACAGGCTCCCTTTATTATTTGGCTGCGTGCAGCCTTTGACCCCCACGCGACTCTAGGAGTCGCGCTGGCACGTCGCAACATGCATACCGATGGTCGCTGGGTCGCCCGTCCGTCGGCCGGAATTGCCGTCAGGTCACATCATCCGGGAAGATGTGATTACCGTCTCTACCAAGAGGCAGCCGTCGCACCGACAGGACCGCCGCCAATGGCAGCGGTCCATAGAGGTGCGGAAACAGATCGCCGTCGCGCGAAGGCTCATACTTCAGCGCGTCTCCAAGGCGCGCGCCGTCAGCCGCCACAAGGACGAGATTGTCCTGACCTGCAAAGTACAGCTGGGCCGTCCGCCTCGCCTGCGCTCCCGTGGACAGATCGATGAAGCCATCGTTCAGGTCTATCCCGGCGCCGGCGAAAACGCCGTTGTCTTCGGCTGCCTGCCACAGATCGGCGGCGATGATTTTGTAAACTGTCGTCATGTCATGGTCTTCCGGACCGCCAGCCTCCTGTTCTGTCATCCCGAGCATAGCGAGGGACCTTTAAGCCGCAGGAAAGATCCCTCGCTACGCTCGGGATGACAGAGGTCCGAGCCGGACCTGCCTGCGCGAAGCCGAAGCGGCTTCGCTTCGGCGAAGGCAGGGGCTCGCGGTCCGGACGACCATGAGCTAAGCCTTGCGGCAGTCGGCGCAGGTGCCCATGACTTCCAGGGTCATGTCGCGCGCGGCGAAGCCGCGGCGGTTGGCGCTGGCCGAGATCGACTCGGCAAGCCCGTCGCTGTGCAGTTCCTCGGCATTGCCGCAGTCGCCGCAAATCAGGAAGAAGCCGCGATGCGCCTCGCCGGGATGGCTGCAGCCGACGAAGGCGTTCATGCGCTCGATGCGATGGATCAGGCCGTTGTCGATCAGGAAATCGAGCGCGCGATAGACCGTGGGCGGGGCTGAGCCCAGCTCCTCGTTGCGTAGCTCGTCGAGCAGGGCATAGGCACCGACCGGCTTGTGGCTCGACCAGACGAGCTCGAGCACGCGGCGGCGCAAGGGCGTGAAGCGCAGGTCCTTTTCGGAACACAGCTTCTCGGCCGCCGCCAGGGCGTCCTCGATGCAATGCTTGTGGTCGTGGCCGTGCGCCGAGGCTTTGGCGGTCTTCTTCACGCGGTTCCCGATTTGCCAAGCTGGTGTCGGGCGATTATACGCCCCGTTCCGTTCGCAGGCCAAGGCTCGCTCCCCCATGCCCAGCACCGCCAACGTTGTTCCGACGACATATCCACCGGCCGCCATCGATCAGGCGATCGCCGCGATCCAGTTCGACGCCCAGGGCCTGGTACCGGCCATCGCCCAGCAGCACGATTCGGGCGAGATACTGATGATGGCCTGGATGGATCGCGACGCCGTCGCCGAGACAATGCGCACTGGCCGTGTCTGCTACTGGTCGCGCTCGCGCAAGGCGCCGTGGCGCAAGGGCGACACGTCGGGCCACATCCAGACCCTGGTCGATCTCCGCATCGACTGCGACGGAGACACGCTGCTGGTCCTGGTCGACCAGACGGGCGTCGCCTGCCATACCGGGCGTCACAACTGCTTCTTCCGCGCCATCCGAGACGGCGCGCTCGAGACCATCGCTCCGGTGATGGTGGACATGGATAAACTCGGGAAGGACCAAGGTTGAATCAGAACAAGAACGTCTCCGCGCGGCGCTCCCTCCTCCTCGCCGCTCTCACCCTGCCCGCCGGTGCCTGCACGACCTCGGGCCTGTTCGGACAAAACCAAAGCCAGCCCCGCTACACGCTCTCGCCGCGCGGCGACCGGCTGGTGCTGTGGATCCAGAAGAGCGGCAAGGACAACATGCTGGCGCCCGAGGCGCTGGCGCTGATGGGTATCACCAACGAGGGCCGCGACATCCCGGTGCGCCAGATCGCGCAGCAGGACGGCAGTGACCGCTTCGTGGTCAGCCTCACCAACATCCGCAAGATCCACGACCTGGTCTTCATGCGCCGCCAGGGCGACGTGCTGCTGCTGCATCTCAGCGATACCAAGTTCACACGGCTTGCAAGCGTGCGCTATCCGCGCGACGGCAAGCCGTCGGTGATCACCGATACGACCTTCGCCGAAAACGATTTCCAGCAGCAGATCGCTTTTTGGTTCAGGGCAATGCCGGGACGGTAGTATTGTGACGGTGAGATGACAGTCACCGTCGCCCCTTCCGTTACTCCCCGTCGGACGCTGACAGTTTGCGGTGGGGCGCATGCGCTGCATGACGGCTTCACCGATCTTCTGAACGTGCTCTATCCTCTGCTGCAGGCCCAATTCGGCTTGAGCTATGCCGCCGTCGGCGCGCTGAAGACCGTCTATTCCGGCGGCATGGCGATCGGCCAGATCCCGTCGGGCAGGCTCGCCGTCCGCTTCGGTGGCGTGCGGGTGCTGGCAATCGGCACGGTGATGGTGGCGGTGGGCTACGGCCTCGCGGGCCTGACCGGCTCGTTGTACGGCGTCATTGCAGGCCTGCTGCTGGCGGGGCTGGGCGGCAGCACGCAGCATCCGATCGGCTCGAGCCTGGTGTCGGCGGCCTTCTCTGGCCTGCGCTCGCGCACGGCGCTCGGCACCTACAATTTCACGGGCGATGTCGGCAAGGTGCTGCTGCCGGCCTTCTTCGCCCTGATCGTCGCGTCGATCGGCTGGCAGCAGGGGCTGATCGTCATCGCCGCGATCGCCGTCGTGGGGGCTGGCGTCATCCTCGGCTCGCTGAAGCCGGTGCCGCTGCACAACAAGGGCGACGAGGCCAAGGCGGCGGACGCCGGACAGGACCGGCCGTGGGCCTATTGGCTCCTGTTCGCCATCCACATCGCCGACGACCTGGTCCGCACCGGCTTCCTGATCTTCTTGCCCTTCCTGTTGCGCAACAAAGGCGCCGACATCCCGACGATCGGCCTCGGCCTGTCGCTGCTGTTTGCCGGCGGCGCGGCCGGCAAGCTGGTCATGGGCTGGGTCGGTGAGAAGCTCGGCGTCGTGCCTTCGGTGATCCTGACCGAGGTGGCGACGACGGTATTGATCCTTCTGCTGCTGCCGCTGCCGTTGCCGTTCGCGCTGGTGCTGCTGCCGGCGGTCGGCCTGATGCTGAACGGCACGTCGTCGGTGCTCTACGGCACGGTGCCGGAGTTCGTCAGCCCCGAGAAGCGCACGCACGCGTTCGCGATCTTCTATACCGGCGGCTCGGTGGCCGGCGCGACCGGGCCGCTGATCTCGGGTTTCGTCGGTGACGCCGTGGGCCTGCCGATCGCACTCAGCATCGTGGCCTGCATCGCGCTCACCACGGTGCCGATGGTGTGGGCTCTGAGGCCGGCGTTCCGACAACCGTCATCCTGAGCGTAGCGAAGGATCTCATGCCGGTTGCAAGCGGCGATGAGGTCCTTCGCTTACGCTCAGGACGACATCATCCGTTCCACACCGGTCCCATCGGCTTCAGCTTGATGCCCTTGCGCAGGTGCTTGTAGGGCATTTCCATCGGGTCGGTGATGTGCGCACCCGGCGACTGCACCACCAGGATGGTCTCGGCGATGGGCTGGAAGTCGGCGCGGAAGTGCACCGTCGATTTCAGGCCGAGGATCGGCACCTTCGCAGGCTCGACGCCGACATGGCGGAACATCTCCTGGTCGGCGGCCTGGATGCGCTTGCTTGCGAGGACAGCCGACACGCCGCTCGCCTCGTCGGTGACCAGCGCCATTGGCCCGATCTGGAACTTGGCGCCGCCGTAGAACGGCCCGGTGCCCATGAACTTGCCGTCGCCCACCTTGACGACGCGCCAGTCGGCCACGACCGGCTTCTCGCCGGCATAGCCCACGACAGCGCCGATGCCGCGATGCATGATCTTGCCCTCGCCCGTGGCGACGGCCTCTTTCGCGGCTTCCTCGTCGACGATCATGCCGATCACCGCGCCCTTGGCCTTGTGCCGCATCAAGGCGGCCAGCA
Source organism: Reyranella soli (assembly GCF_007992495.1). GTDB lineage: Bacteria > Pseudomonadota > Alphaproteobacteria > Reyranellales > Reyranellaceae > Reyranella > Reyranella soli. Next base: position 30,798 of record NZ_BKAJ01000011.1, on the reverse strand, counting down.
GGCCGACGGTGTCCGAGGTGCCGCCGGCGCCGGGATTGTCCTGCACGTCAGCCAGCACGATCGGCTTCTTCGCATTCCTGGAAAGCTCGATGGCGCGTAGCGCTGCGGCGTCGGGGTCCAGAAGCTCGCCAGCGAAAGCCCGCTCCTGCGCCTTCACCGTCTGGGCAAGCTTGTCGGCCGCCGCTTCGACGGCTTCCTTGTCGTGGCCGTAGACCACCAGCGCCGGGCCACATTGGGCGATGTCGGCCGGCGGGAAGCCTGGTGTGTGGGTGACGCTGACGATGCCCTGGTTGTGGCTCTTCTCGCCGGCCTCGAGCTCGCCCACCAGATCGAAGATGCTCTTGGCCGGCTCGATGAAGGTGCACTGCCAGACCAGCGGGATGAGGAAATCGAGTTGGCGGTAGGCGCGGTAGACGGGCCGCTTCTCCTTGAGCAGGCGGTCTAGAAGCTCGGCGGCGCGCTTGCCGGTCGCAGCCATGTCGATGTGCGGGTAGGTGCGGTAGCCGACCAGGGCGGTGGCCAGGCTCGCCATCTCGGGCGTGAGGTTGGCGTGATAGTCGAGGCTCGCCACGATCGGCATCGCGCCGCCGACGATGGTGCGAATGCGCTTCAAGAGCTCGCCTTCGCCGTCCTCGGTGTTCTCCGCCACCATGGCGCCGTGCAGGTCGAGGTAGATGGCGTCGAACGGCCCGAGCTTGCCGATGTCCTCGTCGAACAGCGCCCACATCTTCTCGTAGGCATCCGCGGTGACGTAGGAGGCGGGCGCCGCCGCCGCCCAGGCAAGCGGCACGACCTCATGGCCGAGCTCGGCCAGTCGCTTCACGGCGCCGGAAATGGGGATGTTGAAGCCTTCGACGCCCGCGATCATCTCCGGGCCGCGCAGCAGCGGCGGCCAGGCGTCGGCGCGCACGAATTCTTCCCAGGTCGCCTGCTGCGGCGCGAAGGTATTGGTCTCGTGCTGGAATCCACCCACAGCGATTCGCGCCATGAACTCGTTCTCCCGTTTTGTCGTGTTGTGGACCGCTACTTCTTCGCCGTCGCGTCCTCGACCGCCTTCAGGATGACCGGCCAGTATTCCTTGCCGTGGCCGAGCTCGGCGGCGCGTTCCATCAGCTCGCGGACGACGTCGGCGCCTAGCGCCGGCACGCCGCGCTCCTCGGCCATCTGGATGGCGTAGGACAGGTCCTTCAGCGCGTACTCCACCGAGAAGGCGCGTTCGGGGAAGACGCCCGGCAGCATCGCCTTCATGCCGTGGTTGCGCAGGGCGAAGGAATCGGCTGAGCCCTTGGTCAAAGTATCGAACAGCACCGTGCCGTCGACGCCGTGGGCGCGCGCGATGGCCAGCGCCTCGGCGAGCGCCACGCCGGTCTGGAACAGGATCATGTTGTTCAGGATCTTGACCGCCTGCCCGCTGCCTGCCTCGCCGCAGTAGGTCACCTCGCTCGCCATGCAGCGCAGCAACGGCTCGATGCGGGTGAAGCACTCCCTGGTGCCGCCGACCATGATCGACAGCGTGCCGTCGATCGCCGCCTGGCGCGTGCGCGCCACCGGCGCATCGGCGAAAGCCGAGGCGCAGCCCTCGAACTCGGCATAGAGCCGGCGCGCCAGGCTTGTCGGCGAGGTGCTGAGATCGATCACCGTCCAGCCGAGCTTGGCCTTGGAGACCAGGCCACCCTCGCCCAGGCAGACCTGCTCGACTTCCTTGCCGCCCGGCAGGGAGAGCATGATGATCCGGCATTCGGTGGCGATCTCGTCGATCGAGGCGCTTTTGACGCCGTCGGCGGCCAGGCGCTTCAGAGGCGCCTCATCGCGGTCGGCGGCCAGGACTGCCAGCCCGCTCTTGCGGGCGAGATTTCTGCACATCGGCTCGCCCATGGTGCCGACGCCTATAAATCCGATCTTGTCTGCCATGTCAGTCCACGATGAAGAGTTTGGCGCCGTGTTCGGTGCTCGAACGATGGGCGAGGTCGCCGTCGGCGACCTGGTAGCTCTGGCCCTTCTTCAGGACCACGGTGCGGCCGTCGGCCAGCTCGGTGTGCAATTCGCCGTCCAGCACCAGCAGTACATGGCCCTTCTGGCACCAGTGATCGGCGAGATAGCCCGGGGTGTATTCCACCATGCGTACCCGAATGTTGTTGAAAGTGCGCGTGCGCCAGTAGGCCTTGCCGGTCTCGCCGGCATGCTCGGTGCGCTCCACGCCTTCCCAGTCGGTCGTTCCAAACGGTATGTCGAACATCAGCATGGCCGGGCTTTTAGCATAGTTTGCGCCTGCCGGTAGGCGGCTTGCCGCAGCTCCTGCGCCAGGGCGGGATCGGTCACGCCGCGCGCCGCGGCCAGCCCGCCGATGCAGAGGGCCGCCAGCGCCAGGGCGCGCTCGCGCGCGGCCGGCCCCGGCAGATCGGCCTGGAACAGAGCGAGCAGCTTCTGCAGCACATCCTGGTAGGCTGCCTTCACGCCGTCGCCGCTGCGCGCGGCGTCAGACGGCAACGCGATCAGCGGGCAGCAGCTCTCGCGATCGTCGAAATGGTCGAGCGAGAAATAGGCGTCGACGATCCGCTCTGCGCGCCGCTTGTGCGCATTGCGCCGAGGCCGCCGCCACAGCTTGGGCGCCTCCTCGCACAGGAACCAGCGCACGGCCTCGGCGTAGAGCTCATCCTTGTCCTTGAAATGCCGATAGAAGCCGCCGTGCGTCAGGCCCGCATTCTCCATGATCTCGCCGATCGAGACGGCGTCGAAGCCCTTGGTGTTGAACAGGCGGCGCGCGCTTTCGAGGATGCGTTGGCGCGTCTGCAGCTTGTGCGTTGCCGTATAGGGCATGGCGCCCTCCATAAGATGATGTTGAACATCTTTAGCGGGACACGACCCTTCGGCAACCCGACCGGAGGACTTCGCATGCTCGACTTCCTGGGAACGATCGCCACCGTTGCGCTGACCATCTTCATCATCAGCACCCTGCTCGCTTTCCTCGACGTATCGCGCCAGACCAAGCTCGTCATGGCGGCGCTGCTCGGACTCTGGGTCGGCATCGCCACGGCTGCCAGCGCCGCAGGTTGGGCCGCGATTGCCAGGCCTTTCCCCGTCATGGGGCTCTTCGTGGCGGCACCGCTCACCGCTGCCGTCATCGCCACGGCGTGGCCGAGGGCGCGCGCCGCATTGCTCGGCCTGCCGCTGCCGCTCTTGGTCGGCATGAATGTCGGGCGCGTCTTCGCCGTGCTGTTCCTGCTGGTGGCGGCCGAGGGCCGGATGTCCGGCCCGTTCCCTCACTCGGCCGGCTGGGGCGACATCATCAGCGGCGTTTTAGCGCTGCCGCTGATCTGGCTCGCCCGCGAGCCGGCGAGGAACAAGGCCGTGCTGCATCTCTGGAACGCCTTTGGCATGCTCGACCTAGTGGCGGCGATCGTGCTCGGCGTCATGTCGGCGCCGGGCTCGCTGCTGCAGGTCTTCCCCGATCCGGGCTCCGAGGCGATGACGCACCTGCCGCTGTCCTTCGTGCCCACGGTGCTGGTGCCGATGTGGATGGTCATGCACGCGATCATCTGGGCGAAGTTGAGACGGACCTAACTGTCACCCCGAGCGAAGCGAGGGGCCTTTCAGGCAACAGCAAAGGTCCCTCGCTACGCTCGGGATGACAGCGATTATTTAACCCCACTTCTCCAGCGCCTGCTTGAGGCTCTCCGGTCCGCGATAGAGCATTGCGCGCCAGCCGCAGGCGCGGGCGCCGTCAACGTTGGCGGCGACATCGTCGACGAACAGGATCGATTGCGCCACCGTCACGCCCATGCGCGCCTGGGCGTTGGTGAAGAACACGCGGTCGGGTTTGCAGACACCAAGCGCCGCCGAATAGATGATCTCGTCGAAGTGCGGCCCCAGGCCCGCCTGGTCGCGCAGATAGGCGATGCGATGATGCTCCTGGTTGGAAGCAGTGAAGCAGCGGCCGCCGGTGCGCTGCCGCCAGGCGTCGGCCATGGCCAGGACCTCGCGGTCGATCACAGCGTCCTTGGCGAACCAGTAGGCCATGAACTCCTCCAGCCGATCGGCCATGCCCTTGGTTTCCAGCCACTCGTGCAGGGCGACATGGAGATCGATCCGGCCGCGCAGCACCTCCATGAAGTCGCGGCGGAAGAAATCGCGCGCCATCTCTTCGTGATCGAAGCCCCAGTCATCCTGCAGGGTGGCGTACCAGGGCGACGGCGAGCCCGGCTGGGCGAGCGAGACGACGCCGTCGATATCGAGAACGAGGACGGGGCTGGAACTCATGGGCCGGCATGCTACAGTAGCCGGCCATTGCCGAGGATAGTCCGTCGCAGCTCCTTGTCCCGTCCCTGGCGCAGCTCGACGCCTACACCGACGCCCTGAAGCGCGACTGGTCGCCGGACAATATCCGGCTGGGAGCGGCCGCGGCGGAGGAACTGGCAAGGATCGACGCCGACACCGCTGGCTTCGTGGCCTCGCTCGACGACCGCGACGCCAAGGCCGGGCCCATCACCCTGCCCGACGGCTCACGGGTGCCGCGCCTGCCCGGCTATCGCCGCTGGATATGGGACGACGGCTTCTGCGGCTCGATCGGCATTCGCTGGCAGCCCGGCACGGAAGCGCTGCCGCCGCACTGCCTCGGCCATATCGGCTACGCCGTGGTGCCATGGAAGCGCGGCCGCGGCTACGCCACGCGGGCGCTGGCGCTGCTGCTGCCGGAAGCACGCAAGGAGGGGCTGAAGTACGTCGAGCTCACCACCGATCTCGATAACGTGCCGTCGCAGAAGGTCATCACCAACAACGGCGGTGTGTTCGTGAAGCGGTTTCACAAAGACCCGGCCTATGGCGATGTCGAGGCGCTGCTGTGGCGCATCGACGTCGCCTAGTACCGATTATCGCTGAAGGTAAGTCGCAGCTGTCACCCCGAGCGAAGCGAGGGGCCTTTGAGGCCCCAGGAAAGGTCCCTCGCTGCGCTCGGGATGACAGTGGGCGCGTTTCAGGCGCTTGTGATTACAAGGCCTAGGGCTCACCGCCGGCGCGGACGACCGCCTCGACCATTGCCGATAGCGCCGCCAGGCCACGCGCCTTGAGCGCGCGCGACGAATCCTTCTCGCCGAGCTGGCCTTCCAGGACCAGGGTGATGAAGCCGTGCACGGAAGCCCAGGCGAAGTCGACCATGCGCTCCTTCACTTCGCCGGAGGCCTGGGGGATGACGGCTTCGACCGCCTCGCGGTGCAGGTGATAGGCCGACTTGGCGGCCTCGGCGAGCTCGGGCGTCTCGAAGCGGTTGGCCTCGCGGCTGAACATGAGCTGGAACAGCACCGGATTGGCAGCGGCGAAGGCCATGTAGCCCACGCCCTGGCCGACCAGCCGGGCGGCCGCGTCATTGCCCGACCGCCGCGCCTCGGCCGACATCGCCGCGGTGAGCTCGTGGTAGCCGCGGGTCGCGATCTCGGCCAGCAGGTCGTCGATCGAGGCGAAGTGGTGGGCCGGGGCAGCGTGGGAAACCGCTGCTCGCCGGGCGCACTCCCGCAGGGTGAAGCCACGCAAGCCCCGTTCTTCCATCAGCTTGCGGCCGGCCGAGACCAACGCCTCGCGCAACTCGCCGTGGTGATAGGGTTTTGCCGTCTTCGCCCGCGCCATGAGCCATCCCCTCATGCGTCATGCGGGGTGTCAAGCGACCAAGCCGAGACTTTCGCGACTTGTCATTGTAAAGATTGGAAGGTAATTTATCTTGTCATTGACAAGATTTGAGGTTGCCATGTCGCTCGACACCCCCAGCCCGCCCAATCGCCGCCGTATCCTCGGTTCGACCACCCTTGGCGCTGCCGCCGGCCTCATCACCGGCTTAGCGGCAGGCGTCGCCCTCGCACTGCCAGCCAAATCGCCCCCCATACCGCCGCAGCCCGGCCGCCGTCGCTTCGACGGCAAGGTCGTCGCCATCACCGGCGCCACGTCGGGCATCGGCCGGGCCGCCGCCCTCGCCTTTGCAGCGGAAGGCGGCAAGGTCGCGTTCTGCGGCCGCCGGACAGCGCTCGGCCAGGAGGTCGAACGCGAGATCAAGGCGGCCGGCGGCGAGGCCGTCTATGTGAAGGCCGACGTCCTGGTCGAGGACGAAGTCCGCACCTTCATCGACGCCACGATCGCCGCCTACGGCCGGCTTGACGTCGCCTTCAACAACGCGGGCATCACCATCGAGAAGACGCTGCACGAGTACAGCGCCGAGGAATGGGACCGCGTCAACAACACCAACCTGCGCGGCGTCTTCCTCGCCATGAAGTACGAGATCCCGCACATGCTGAAGGCGGGCGGCGGCACGATCGTCGTCACCGCCTCGTCCAACGCCATTTCCACCCAGGCCAAGCGCACGGCCTATACCGCGAGCAAGCGGGCGCTGGTCGGCCTCGTTCAGGGCGCGGCGCTCGACTACGCCCAGCAGGGCATTCGCGTGAACACGCTGATCCCCGGCACGACCGATACGCCGTTCCTGCGCCGGGCCGCTGGCATGGAGAGCGTGCCGGACGCCGTGTGGCGGGTCGGCCTGAACCAATGGGTCAAGAACAACGTACCCGGGATCGGGCGTCTCGCCACCGCGGAGGAAGTCGCCGCGTTGGCGCTCACCCTCGCCTCCGACGAGCATCCCTTCATGACCGGTGCGCAGATCGTGATCGACGGCGGCAAGACGGCAAAAGCCGGCTGACCTCTGCGAAAGCCTGTGGCTTGATCCTCCGGAAGCAACCGGAGGATTGCATGACGTTCGAAAGCTGGGCCGCCTTCACTGCCGCCTCGGCGGCGCTGCTGATCATCCCGGGGCCGACCGTGCTGCTGGTCGTCTCCTACGCCCTGGGTCAGGGCTGGCGCACCGTGCTGCCCATGACGGTGGGCGTGGCGCTGGGCGACTTCACCGCCATGACGCTTTCCATGCTGGGCCTGGGCGCCCTGCTCGCCGCCTCGGCCACGCTGTTCACCATCCTGAAGTGGGTGGGCGCGGCCTACCTCGTCTATCTCGGCATAAAGCTCTGGCGCGCCGGCGGTACGCTCGAAGCGGCGCCGCGCACCGACGCGGTCTCGGCCGCGCGGATGCTGGGCCATGCCTGGCTGGTAACGGCGCTCAACCCCAAGAGCATCACCTTCTTCGTCGCCTTCCTGCCGGCCTTCCTCGATCCGCAGGCCGACTTCCTCACCCAGATGCTGGTGTTCGAGACCACCTTCCTGCTGCTGGCCTTCGCCAATGCCTTCGGCTACGCGCTGGTCGCCACCCGCGCCCGCGGCTTCGTCGCCAACCCGCGCGCCATCGGCGTGGTCAACAAGGTGGGCGGCGGATTGCTGATCGGCGCCGGCGCAGCGACCGTCACCTTCGCGGGCTCGAGGAGCTGAATGGAGATCGTCGATTTCGGGACGCTTGCGGCGTCCCGGCGTGCCGATGCCGCCGCGATCCTGCGCGACGCCTTGGCCCATGTGCCGTCGGCCTACAACGGTCCCGGCGAAGCAGAGGCCGAGGTGGCGTTGCGCTGCGCCGAGGAAGGCTGGCTGGGCCACGCCGCCCTGGAGGGCGAGCGGCTGGTCGGCTGGATCGGCGCGATCCGCACCTACAGCCACGGCTGGGAGATCCATCCCCTGGTCGTGGCGCCGGACTGCCAGCGCCGCGGCATCGGCTCGGCGCTGATGGCGGCCCTCGAGGCGCGCGCCCGCAGCGAAGGCGTGCTGACGCTCTTCCTCGGCAGCGACGACGACTACGGCGGCACCAACCTGTTCGGCCGCAATCTCTGGCCCGATGTGGTCAACCACGTCGCGACGATCGAGGCGACGGCGCGCGGGCACGCCCTCACCTTCTATCGCCGGCACGGCTATAAGATCGTCGGCCTGCTGCCTGATGTGAACGGCGCCGGCCGGCCGGACATCATGCTGGCCAAGCGACTCACGACCAGCCGATCTTCTGCCTGAGGAACGTGTAGCCTAGCGCCGAGAAAGCAGCCCGTTCCTTGTTGTCCTTGCCGTAGCCGTGGCCGCCGGCGGCGGGCTCATAGAAATAGACCTGGTCGTAGCCCATGGCGTGGAGCTTGGCCGTCATCTTGCGGGCATGGCCGGGATGCACGCGATCGTCGCGCCGCGTCGTGGCGATCAGGATCGGCGGATAGGCTTGACCGGGCACGGCCTGATGATAGGCCGAATAGGTTTTTAGCCACTCCCATTCCTCCGGCTTGTCGGGATCGCCGTACTCGGCGATCCAGCTCGCACCGGCCAGAAGCTTGGAATAGCGGCGCATGTCGATCAGCGGGATGGTGCAGAACAGGGCGCCGAAGCGCTCGGGATAGCGCGTCAGCATGTTGGTGATCAGAATGCCGCCGTTCGATCCGCCCTCGGCAGCGATGCGGCCGGGCCGCGTCACGCCGCGGCGTACCAGGTCGGCGGCGACGGCGGCGAAGTCGTCGTGCGACAGCCGCTTGCCCGCGCCGCGGCCGGCCTCGTGCCAGGGCGTGCCGAACTCGCCGCCGCCCCTGATGTTGGCAATGACACTGGTGCCGCCGCGCTCCAGCCACATCTTGCCGATGCTGGCGTTGTAGTAGGGCATGCTCGCGATACGGAAGCCGCCGTAGCCGGTGAGATGCACCGGCGCATCGCCGGTCTCGCCGGCCGGGCCAGTCTGGGTATAGGGGATACGCTCGCCGTCGATCGAGATCGCCTCGTGGCGCGTCACCACCAGGCCTTCGGGCGAGAAGGCCGGCGAGGATCGCTTGAGCAGGACCGGGCCCTTGTCCTTGGCAAGCAGCATCAAGGAATGCGGCGTCAGCGGGTCCTGCACGGTCGCGACCAGATCGCCGTTGCTCTCCGACGGCTCGACGTCCAGCGGCGAGATGTTGACCACGCCGATCGCCGGCAGGCCGGCCAGTCCGTGTCGCGTCCATCCGGCGTCGGACGGCGTGACGACCTCGAACACCGGCTGCAGGTTGTCGAGGATCGACAGCACCAGCCGGCCCGTATTCCAGAAGAAGCCTTCGAGTACCCGCCGGTTAGCCGGTTCGAACAGGACGGCGAAATCCCGGCTGCCGGCCATGAACGCGTCGAGCCTGATGCCGAGCAGGGTATCGGCAGGCCAGGTCCTGCCTCCCACCGCCCAGGCCTTGCGCGGCTTGATCGCCATCCAGTCATAGTGCGTCTGCAATTCGACGTCGGTCGGCAGGTCGAGCTTGATCCCGTTGGCGCCCTCGCCGTCCGCCATCCAGAGATTGATGTCGAAGAAACCGATCTGTTCGGCGTACCATACGATCTTCGAGGCATGCTCGCGGTCGACTCCGGCGCCGGCCAACATGCTCTGCCGCGGCACTTCGAAGAGAACCGGCGCCTGGGCTGCGTCCGTACCGCGTCGCCACAGTCGCACCGTGCGGGCGTAACCCGACGTCGTGACATCGCCGCCCCAGGCGCTGCTGAGCAGCAGCGTGTCGGGGTCGAGCCAGCTCACCCCGCCCTTGGCTTCCGGCAGCACGAAGCCGTCCTTCACGAAGACCCGGCTGGTCAGGTCGAACTCGCGCAGCACCACGGCGTCGCTGCCGCCGCGCGACAGGCGGACGATGGCGCGATCGTGCGTGCCGGTCCGCGTCGCCGCACCGCCCCAGATCCAGTCCTCGCCTTCGGCCGCGGCCAGGGCATCGACGTCGAGCAGGACGTCCCAGGCCGGCTGATCGAGGCGATAGCTTTCGAGCGTGGAGCGACGCCACAAGCCGCGCGGGTTTTTGGCATCGAGCCAGAAGTTGTAGACCCACGGCCCGCGCCGCCCGATCATGGGGATCTTGTCGGGCCGGTCGAGGATCGCCGCCAGGGTGTCGCGGTCGGCGGCAAACTGCGCGCCGCCGAAGGTTTTCAATGTGCGGTCGTTCTCGGCTTCGATCCAGGCAAGCGCGCGTTCGCCCTCGATGTCCTCGAGCCAGAGATACGGATCGTCATCGGGCTTATCGACGGTCGGCCTCGCATCGACTTTGGCATCAAGGGACACGTGAAACTCCGGCGCTTGTCAGGGGCGCGCAGTCTTGCCCAAGGCCTCGACGAGCTGCAAGCGCAGCCAGCGATTGGCCGGGTCGTTGTGGACCCGGTCGTGCCAATAGAGGAAAAGATCGAGCGTCGGCATCCTGAGCGGCATGGCCAATACCCGCACGCCCGATGCCGCACCGAGCAGCGACGCGTAGCGCGCGGTCATCGTCAGCACCAGGTCGCTCCCCGCCACGACCTGGATGGCCGCGAGGTAGTTGCGGCAACGCAGGCTGACGTGGCGGCGCTGGCCGTGCTGGCCGAGCTCGATGTCCTCCGCGCCCGGACCGCGGCGGCGCGACGTCACCATGACGTGCTTCTCCGCAAGATACGTCGCCAGCGTGAAACCCGGCCGCACCCGCGGATGGCCCTTGCGGGCCGCGACCACGAAGCGATCGGCGCTGATGCGCTGGCGATGGATGCGCTCCGACAGGGGCAAGGCCACATCGAAGGCGGCATCGAGCGTGCCGTCGGCCAGACCGTTCTCGACACTGCGCCGGCGCATCTGGACCGTGCGCAGGTCAATCCCCGGCGCTTCGCGGGCCAGGCGTTTCATCAGCTTCGGCAGGATGAGCACTTCCATGGGATCGCGCATCGACACCGTGAACACGGTCCTGGCCCGTGCCGGGTCGAAGCCCTCGCCCTTCTCGATCAGCGCGCCGAGGGCCTGCAGCGACTGGCGCAGCGGCTCGACCAAGCCCTTGGTGAGTGCCGTCGGTGCGAGGTTGCGGCCCGCGCGCACAAACAATGGATCGTCGAACAGCTCGCGCAGCCGGGCGAGCGCATGGCTCACCGCAGGCTGGGTGAGGTTGAGCCGCTCGGCCGCCCGGCTGACGCCGCCTTCGGCGACGATCGCCTCGAGGACGACCAGGAGATTGAGGTCGACGCGCGACAGATTAATCATGTGCATGAGATATCATGAAATCTATTCAATTTCCTGATGCGGTGCAGCGCCTTAACGATGCCCACGCAGCATCAGGAGGCACGCCATGGAATTCGCTTACTCCGACAAAGTCACGACCCTGCAGGAAAAGCTCAAGGATTTCATGGACCGCCACATCTATCCCAACGAGGCGCGCCACGACCACGAGATCGCGACCGGCGATCGCTGGCAGCCGACGGCTCTGATGGAGGACCTCAAGAAGAAGGCCCGGCTGGAGGGCCTGTGGAACCTCTTCCTGACGCACTCGCCGCGCGGCGCGGGCCTCACCAACCTCGAATACGCGCCCCTGTGCGAGATCATGGGTCGCGCGCCGATGGCGTCGGAGGTGTTCAACTGCTCCGCACCGGACACCGGCAACATGGAGACGCTGGAGCTCTACGGCAACGAGGAGCAGAAGGAGCAGTGGCTGAAGCCGTTGCTGGCGGGCGAGATCCGCTCGTGCTTCGCCATGACCGAGCCCGCGGTCGCCTCATCCGACGCCACCAACATCGAGAGCACCATCCTGCGCGACGGCAATCACTACGTGATCAACGGCCGCAAGTGGTGGACGACGGGCGCGCCCCACCCGCGCTGCAAGATCGCGATCTTCATGGGCAAGACCGATCCCGCCAATCCCAGCCGTCATCGCCAGCAGTCGATGGTGCTGGTGCCAATGGACACGCCAGGTGTGAAGGTGGTGCGGCCGCTTTCAGTGTTCGGCTACGACGACGCGCCGCACGGCCATGCCGAGGTGGTGTTCGACAATGTCCGCGTTCCGCGCTCCAACATCCTCTTGGGCGAAGGCCGCGGTTTCGAGATCGCCCAGGGCCGGCTGGGACCGGGCCGCATCCATCATTGCATGCGCGCGATCGGCGCGGCCGAGCGAGCGCTCGAGGACATGTGCAAGCGCGTGAAGTCGCGCGTCGCCTTCGGCAAGCCGCTGGCCGAGCAGACCGTGACCCTGGAGCGCATCGCCGAGGCGCGCATCATGATCGAGCAGGCGCGCCTCCTGGTGCTCAAGGCCGCCTATATGATGGACACAGTCGGCAACAAGGTGGCCCGGGCGGAGATCGCGATGATCAAGGTCGCCGTGCCGAAGATGTTGTCGAGCGTCGTCGACATGGCAATCCAGGCGCATGGTGGCGCCGGCGTCTCGGACGACTTCGGCCTGGCCAAGGCCTACGCCTCGGCCCGGTCGATGCGGATTTTCGACGGTCCCGACGAGGTCCATCGCAACCAGATCGGCCGGCAGGAACTCGCCAAGTACAACTGACAGCACTGCTGGCATCCGTTCACGGCCTCGGGTCAAGACGCCGGCACGAATATCGGACAGGATCGCTCTCCTTTCGAGGAGGAGCGATCATGGCCACGACCAACAGCGACAACGACCGCCGCATCGACTACGTCGAGTTCGACGTGACCGACGTAGCGCGCGCCAGGAAGTTCTATGGCGACGTCTTCGGCTGGACGTTCAAGGACTATGGCCCGGACTATTGCGAGTTCCGCGATGGCCGGCTGACCGGCGGCTTCGCCGGAGCGGACAAAGCGCGCGGCGCCGGCGGTCCGCTGGTCATCCTCTATGCCAACGACCTTTCCGAGATCCAGCGCCGAGTCGAGGCGGCGGGCGGGCGCGTCGTCAAAGCGGCCTACGATTTTCCCGGCGGCCGCCGCTTCCACTTCGCCGATCCGGACGGATACGAGCTCGCAGTGTGGACAGCGCGTTAGTGCTGGGGGCGCGCCACTGGAGTGGCGCGCCCCCAGCGCAAGACTACCGCGCCGGTTCGCTGACGAAGGCGACCTTCGAGAGGCCGCCCTTCGAGGCGTCGGCCAGGGTCTCGGCGACGTAGCGGTAGGGCACGTTCTGATCGGCGCGCAGGTAGACCTCGGGCTGCGGCCGCTTGCGGCCCTCCTCGGCGAACCTGGCGATCGCGTCCTCGCGGCTGAGGCGCTCGCCCTTCCAATAGAGCGCGCCGTTGGCGTCGATGGCGAACTCGATCTTCTCCGGCTTCTGGATGTCGTTGGCCGAGGTCGCCTTGGGCAGGTCGAGCTTGACCACGTTGGTCAGGAGCGGCGCCGTCACGATGAAGATCACCAGCAGCACCAGCACGACGTCGATCAACGGCACCATGTTGATCTCGGCCATGGGCTGGGAGGAGGTTTTGCGTTCGAAGCTTCCGAAGGCCATGGGTCCCCTCCTCGCCTAGTAGTTCACGGCGGCAAGCGGCACGGTGCCGGGCCGGCCGCCGCGGCCAGCCGTCTGCAGGGTGCGGCCGATCAGCAGGAAGTTCAGCAGCTCGAAGGCGAAGGCGTCGAGCTTGGTGGTCAGCACGCGATTGGAGCGGGTCAGCCAGTTGTAGCCCATGACCGCGGGCAGAGCGACGGCAAGGCCGATGCCCGTCATGATCAACGCCTCGCCCACCGGTCCCGCGACCTTGTCGAGCATGCCCGAGCCCGACATGCCAATCGCCACCAGCGCGTGATAGACGCCCCACACCGTGCCGAACAGGCCGACGAACGGCGCGGTGGCGCCGATGGTCGCGAGCATGGTGAGGCCGTTCTCCAGCGCCGTCGTCTCCTCGTCGAGCACCTTCTTGATGGTGCGCGTCAGGAACTCCTGCTCCGATCCCGCCTCCTCGAGCTTGGCGGCGCCGAACTTGGCGTGATGGGCCTGGGCGTGCAGCGAATGTGCCGTGAGATGGCCGAACGGCTCGTGCACGCCGTGAACGCTGAGCTCGTTCTGCACCTGCTCGAGCGACGTCGCGCTCCAGAAGAAGGTGAGGAATTTCTGGCTGCGCTTCTGGCGCACGACCTGGCTGATGCCCTTGTAGACGATCAGGTACCAGGAGATCGCCGACATGATCGCCAGCACCGCCAGCAACACCTTGGCGACGATGTCGGACTGCGCGATGAAATGGCCGAAGCCCAGTGACGATGCGTCACCCATGACCTAACTCCTACCTCAACACAAAATTGATCGGCACCAAGACCCACACCGCCTGCGTCATGCCGCCTTCGGCGTAGGGCCGGAACTGTGCGGCGCGAACGGCGCTCACCGCCGATTCGTCGAGCGCCGGATGGCCCGACGAGGTTTGCAACGAGACTTGCGACGGCCGGCCGGCGACATCGATCAGCACACGTACCATGACCGTCCCCTGGTCGCCGGCCTTGCGGGAGCGGGCGGGATAGATCGGGTTGGGCGGCACCAGGAAGCCGAGCTGCGAGGCCGATATCGTCCTCGGCGCGCTGGCCGCGCGCGGCGTCGCCTGCTGCGGCTGATTGTCGACAGGCGCCTGCGGGACCGGCGCCGGCGGCTTGCGCTGCACCGGCTTGGGTTGCTCGGGCTTGGGATCGGGCTTCTTCTGCAGCGGCGGGATAACGGGTGGCGGCGGCTCCTCCGGCGGCGGGATGTCGACCTTGGCGATCGGGAATTCCGGCGGCGGCAGGTCGGGCGGCGGCGGCTCGACGATTGCGGCCAGGTCAGACTGCTTGATCTCGACCGGCGGCGGCGGTTCTGCGTTCTCGATCTCCGGTTCAGCCGCCTGCTCGGCCGGCACCATGCGCACTTCCATGGGCGCGATGTCGCCCACGATCAGCTTCGCGGGCTCGACCTGGGTCAGCGCCCAGCCGCCACCGACATGGAAGAAGATGACCAATGCCAGCAGCGCGCGCTTGACCGTCGGCGTCAGCGGCTCCTTGGAAGCCCCGATGAGCGCCTCGAGGCGGGGCATGAGAGGAAGTTCAGGTCTCACGAGGCCTTATCACCATTGCAGCGGCGACATCGCAAGGGCCGCCGTCACGATCACAGAAATGCCAAAGATCACGATCCCTGCAAGTCGTCGCCGATGGGTCTCCCACCATAGAATAGTGCCGCTGATCGACAAGAAGATCATGGCGCCGGCCAACGTGTCGATCAGCAGGATCCACGGCGCCGGCATGGTCGTGCCCTTGTGAAGATTCGTGAGCGTGGCGATGAACCCGTTCTGCGTGGTGCGCACGCTGGCCGACCGGTTGCCGACCCAGTACTCGACCTGCATCACCTTGTTGGGGCCGCCGAAAGCGAAGGTCCAGCGCTCGGGCTGCATGGCGGGCCTGCCCTCTCCACTCCGCTCGGGGCCACTCCGCTCGGAGCCACTTCTCTCAGGGCCGCCTCGCTCCGCCCAGGGAACAGGCCGCGAACGCTCGACCCGTATGTTGTTTGCCGGACGATCGGCCTTGAGAACGCCCTGCAGCCAGGCTGCCATGGCGTTGGCCGTCTCCGGCCTCGGGTCGGGCAACGGGATTTGCGTGCTGCTCTGCTGCTGGTCGGGCAGTTCCAGCTTCATGACGCTGCGATGGTTGAGCCAGATGCCGCTGGTGCCGGCCATCAGGCCGAGCAGCGCGCCCCACAGGCCGAACCAGCCATGGGTGCGCCGCACCCAGCGCACGAAGGCCAGCCTTCGGTTCACCCGGTTGCTCGTCAGGGCTGTGGCGGCGGCTTCAGCCATCAGGTCTCGCTCCATATCCTGACGAGGTTGTGATAGCAGCCGATCAACGATCGTCGCGCGAGCTCGTCGGCATTGGTCTGGTTGAGGCGCTGGATCGCCTCGTCCATCTGATAAAGGACGCCACGCTGCGTCTCATCGCGGATCAGGCTCTGCACCCAGAAGAAGCACGAGGTGCGGACGCCCCGCGTGATCGGCGTCACCTGGTGCAGGCTGGTCGCGGGATAGACGACCATGCTGCCGGCCGGCAGCTTCACGCTGTGTCGGCCATAGGTGTCCTCGACCTCGAGCTCGCCGCCGTCGTACTCGTCAGGGTTGGTGAGGAAGAGCGTCGCCGACACGTCGGTGCGCAGCTTGGCACCGTTGTGCGGATGGATGCGCACGCTGCCGTCGACATGGGCGCCGAACTTCATGCCTTGGCCGTAGCGATTGAACATCGGCGGATAGATGACGTTGGGCAGAACGGCGCTGATGAACAGCGGATTGATCTCGAGCGCGTTGACGACGATGCGCTGGCAGGCCAGCGCCACGTCGGACGCCTCGTCGATCTGCTGGTTGAACTTGACGGGCGCGCCCTGGTAGCCCGCGGTCACGCGCCCGTCGACCCACGCTTCATTGGCCCCGTCGAGCCGAGCGCGCAGGCTGACGAGCTGCCCGGCGTCGAGAACGTTGGGAATGCAGACCAGCATGATCGACCAACCGCCTCGCTCACATGCGGTAGGTGAAGGTGAGCAGGCCGGTCAGGCCAGTGCCCGGCACGGCACGGCCGCCGTCCGACGCCATCAACGAGTCGTAGTACATCGTGTTGAAGACGTTGAAGACGTTGGCGCGCAGCTCCCAGGTCGGCGCCTTGTAGGCCGCTGTCGCGTCGAAGCGGAAATACTCCGGCACCTGCACGGTGTTCTGGTTGTTGGCGTAGCGCTGGCCGACATAGAACATGCCGCCGCCGATCTCATAGGTGTCCTTGATCGTGTAGGTCGTCCAGATGTTGCCCGAGTCCTTGGGCGTGTTGAGCGGCACGTTGCCGGTCGTATTGCCGACGCCGCCGATGTTCGTGATGCCCTGGATGATGCGGGCGTTGAGATAGGCGTAGCCGCCGAAGACCTGCCATTCCGGCGTGATCCGGCCGGCGGCGCCGACGCGCGCGCCCTGTACCTGCACCGTGCCTGTCGGCGTGAAGGTGCCGTCGGCGTTCTGGGTGCGCGCATTGTACTTGGTGATCTGGAAGATCGCGCCGTTCAGCGACAGGTTGCCGTTCAGGAACTCGTACTTCGCGCCGGCCTCGAAGCCTTCGTTGTTCTCCGGCGGCAGCGTCTGCGTGCCGGTCGTCGAGGTGAGCTGCTCGAGCGAGGGATTGAACGACGTGCTGTAGGAGACGTAGTACGACTGCTGGCGCGTCGGCTCGATGATGACGCCGCCGCGCTTGCTGGTGAAGAAGTCGGTCTGGAACAGGTAGGGCGTCGTGGTGTTGCCGACGGTGTTTGCCGAATTGATCGAGTTGCCGACCTGCGCCCCATAGACGTCCCAGCGCAAGCCGGCGACCAGCTTCAGCCAGGGCGTCACCTCGATCGTGTCGTTGAAGTAGGCGCCGAATCCCCAGGCCGACGAGGAAGCATAGTTGCCGGGGATTTCCGGCGAGTTGCCCGGAGTTCCGCCCCCGACGGTATAGCCCGCGGGCGTGCAGCCCACCGAGCCCGCCACCAGCGCGATGCCGTTGCAGGAGCCGTTACGGGTGTAGGTCTTGTTCGTATAGGACTCGTAGTTGAGGTCCACGCCCATCAGCAGCAGATGGCCGAACTCTCCGGTCTTGAACTTGGCCTCGAGCTCGGACTGGTTCTCGAAGGTGATGTCGTTGATGTTTCGGTCGCGACTGATCTGGCGAATGTAGAGCTGGTTCAGCGGCGCACCGCTGTAGGGCGTATTGCCTGGTCCGTTGGTGGCCTGGACGAAGCCGAAGTTGGAGCCGAGAGTGCCGACGAAGGCGCCGGACGTCTGGCGCACCGACGTGTTGACCCACAGGAACTCCGACTGGTTGCGCGCCCTGAAGTTCGGGTTGAACTTGTGCTCGACCGTGGCGTTGAGCTGGATGACGTCCTGCTCGGTGTAGTCGTCGGACAGGCCGTAGTTGACGTTGCGCGGCACGTTGATCGGGAAGCCGTTGAGCGGTGGCACGCCGTAGTTAACCTGGTCCTTGCGATGTTGCAGGATCGCGCCCAGCGTGATCTCGGTCGGCGTACCGATGCCGAGCTTGACCGACGGCGCCAGGCCGAAGTCCAGGACGTTCGTGTTGTCGATGGTCGTGGCCTTGCCCCACTGGAACATGCCGTTGACGCGCGCCGCGTTGTTCTCGCCGAACGGCGTGTTGACGTCGGCCGTGCTGCGGATGAGGCCGTTGGTCGTCACCTGCCCGCTGAGCTCGGTCGCCTGCTTGAGCCCGGGCTTCTTGGTCACCTGGTTGATGACGCCACCGGTCGAGCCGCGGCCGAACAGCATCGAGGACGGGCCCATCAGGACCTCGATCGCCTCTAGGGCAAACGTGTCGCGATAGTACTGGGCGCGGTCGCGCATGCCGTCGAGGTAGATGTCGGTGCGCGCCGAGAAGCCGTTGAGGTTGATGTTGTTGCCGATCGTGCCGCCCTCGGCCGAGCCGATGGTGACGCCCGGCACGTTGCGCACCGCCTGGTCGAGTGTCGTCGCCGCCTGCGAGTTCATCAGCGCGCGGTTGATGACGATCACCGTCTGCGGCACGTCCATCAGATTCTCGGCGCCCATGCGGAAGATCGACCCGCGCGTGGTTTGGAAATCCTCGCTGGGGCGCGAGCCGGTCACGGTGACGGGCTGCATGGTGGCCGGCGCCGCGGTCGGGGCGGCAGGATTCTGGTCGGGCGGTGGGGGCGTCGGCGCCGGGCCCTGCGCGTTCTGATCGGGCGGCTGTTGCGCCATCGCCCCGGAAGCGAACAGCAGTCCAGCCATGGCAGTCGTCGCGGAAATGGTACGCGTCACGTCAACTTCTCCCCAGAGCACTCGTCGAACGAAAATCAGCGAATGCGAGTCATTATCATGACTTTATTGGGAAGTGAGAATTATTTGCAACTAGAACTGCAAAGCAAAAATACACACCTGCTGCAGTCTCCACGGGAAGAATTGGCGCGCCCGGCTGGATTCGAACCAGCGACCTACCGCTTAGAAGGCGGTTGCTCTAATCCCCTGAGCTACGGGCGCAGACCCATTGGGCCGACACGACAATAACACGGATCACGGCCGGCAATTTGACCGCGCGCTTGGGTCCGGCCATAGCAGATCGTCGCGTTTTTCAGGTAGGTTTGATGCTCGCCTCGAATTTTAGGCCCCTTCAGCCCATCCCCGGCGAAGATCCGGACGACAAGCCATTGGCTCTGCTCGCCAAGATGCGGGGCAACACCGCCTTCCCGAAGCACGTCCTGCGCTACTTCAAGGACTACCCTGCCCGCTCCTTTATCAGCGACGAATCGCGGGCGATCCTCTACTCGCTGATCCGCAGCCTGCGGCCCGAAGTCGTGGTCGAAGTCGGCACCCTGTTTGGCGGCACGACTGAGGTCCTGGCTCGGGCGCTGTGGCGCAATGGCAGCGGCGTCGTGCACACCACCGACCCTTTCGGTGCCGACCGCTGCCCGCCGATTTTCGCGGCCTGGCCGGCCGAGCTGCAGAAGATCGTGCACTTCCATCCGCTGATGTCGATGGAGTTCTTCCTCGAGCTGGAACGGCGGGGACTCCTGATCGACCTCGCCCTGGTCGACGGCAACCATGACTACGAGTTCGCGCTGTTCGATCTGCTGATGGCCGCCCGGCGACTGCGGCCCGGCGGGATCGTCATCCTCGACAACGTCGACCAGTCCGGCCCCTTCCATGCCGCGCGCGACTTCCTGGCCAAGAATCCCGGGTGGATCGAGATGGGCGACGGCATCGCTTCCTACGATCCGTCGAAACCCTTCGATCCGGACCGGTCCTCGGCGTCGAGGACGACTTTCCTCATGCTGAGATCGCCGCAGTTCCTGTCGATCTCGGAGGCGCCGAGATCCTGGGGACAGGCCGCGGCAAGCGGACCGTCGCTGGCCGGGTTCGCGCTCGGCCTGCCGGCCCAGGTCACCAGCGGGACGCTGCATTATCTGGTGACCTTTCGAAGCTTTTCGGTGGGTTCCCACGACATCGCCGAGGGCAAGACGCGCGGCAGCGTGCGGATCGATTTGCGCGGCGAGCCGTCGTCGCTCGTACATCGCTTCGAGCAACCTTCCCGGCCCGAAGTCGCTGAACCGGACAGGTACACCTTCGAGATCGATGTTTCCTGGCAAGCCGATGCCGCAGCGGCACCGCTGTCCTTGACCGATGTGCCGCAGCCGCTCGCGGGGCCAAAGTGAGGTTGAGATGAGCGATCAGGCATTGCTGGCCAAGGTCGGCCAGACGATCTGGGGTCCGGCCTGGCAGGAGCCGATGGCCGCGGCCTTGAAGCAGTCGCCGGGCACGATCGCCGAGTGGCTCGCCGGCCGCGCCATCGTGCCGGCGGACTCATGGAAGGCGCTGCGGGAAGCTGCACGCCTGCACTATCTCAAGATCGCCGACCTCGATCCGCAGATCGTCAGCGCCTACGACGCCGCCGTGGCGCGGGCCTCAGCCAGGCGATAATGCGTTTTCCGGTCAAGTCGAACCGCAAGCGGTTCGATTTGACCGGAAAAGCGCACGGGTCAGTGCGTCCAGCGGCCGACGCGGTTGTAGGCGAAATTGTCGGCGTAGGCCTTGGGCCTGACGTGCCGTGCATGCGGCAGCTCGACGGTGTAGCGCCAGCCTTCCTTTTTGGCGTAGGCCGTCGCCTCCTCCAGGGTGGCGAAGTAGAGCTTCACCTGCTGCATGGTGTCGCGCGAGCTGGTCCAGCCCATCAGCGGATCGATCTCCTTGGGGGCGGGCTCGCTCTCGAGCAGCCATTCCTTGGTGTTGCGCTGGCCTGATTGCATCGCCGTCTTGGCTGGCTTGTAGATGCGAACCTGCATGAACGTCGATACTCCCCTGCGGCGGCGGCGTGGTCGGGGCGGCCGGATTTGAACCGACGACCTTCTGCGCCCAAGGCAGACGCGCTACCAGACTGCGCTACGCCCCGCCGCGATGACCCTTAGGCGCCGGTTTTCTACCAGCGACCGGGACCGCTCGAAAGCGCAATTTCCGGGTGGTATCCTGTGCCATGTTCGACCAGACACCCGAGCAGGGCCGCCCCGGCCGTGCGCCCTCGATCAACGTCCTGGGCGGCGCCCTGCAGCCCTGCTCCATCGACCCCGTCACCGGGTTCTATCGCGACGGCTGCTGCAATACCGGCCGCGAGGATGTCGGCCTGCACACGGTCTGTGTCGTGATGACGGCCGCGTTCCTGGCCTTCTCCAAGGCCCAGGGCAATGACCTCTCGACACCGATGCCGCAGTACGGCTTCGCCGGGCTGAAGCCAGGCGACCGCTGGTGCCTGTGCGCCAGCCGCTGGAAAGAGGCGCTGGAGGCCGGCGCCGCGCCGCAGGTCGTGCTCGAGGCCACGCACGCCGTGACCCTGCACGTCGTCTCGCTCGACGAGCTGAAGAAGTACGCCGTCAGGCTTCAATGAACTGGTAGCCGGTGCGGATGCGGCCGTCGTCGCCCAGCACCAGGAAGTCGAAGCCGACCGAGATCACCTCGCCGCCGGCCGCTGGCAACATCTCCCAGCGCAGCTTGACGGTGTCGTGGTGGCCGTCGACGCTGCCTTGCAGGCGAAAGACGTTGCCCTTCTCCTTCACCCACTTGTCGTAGGCGTCGGTTACGCGCTTCTCGATGCCGGCGTGGCCCACGGCCTCGAGCGTACGGGCAAGATGATGGGCGTCTTCCTGCCAAAGTGTGCGGATGAGCTGGCGGCGCTTGCCGGCGTCGGGCTCGTTCCACACGGCGATGTAGTCCTGGACGAAGGTCTGGATGTCGCTCATGGGCGGAACATGGCGTGATGCCCGGGCAGGGTCGATGATGTGCAAGGTAATCGAGGTGTGGCGATGAAGAGTTGGCCAAAGATCGACGGCGCGCTCGCCGACTATGTCGACGGCAACTGGCTGCGCGACAGCCCGCTGAAGCGCCGCCTGCGCGAGGAAACCGCGAAAATGCCGGGCGCCGGCATGCAGATCTCCGCCCACCAGGGCCAGCAGATCGGCCTGCTGGCCCGCGCCGTCGGGGCGCGGCGCGCGGTCGAGGTCGGCACTTTCACCGGCTATTCGGCACTCTGCATCGCCGAGGCCCTGCCGGAGGACGGCAAGCTCTGGTGCTGCGATGTCAGCGAGCAATGGACCCAGATCGGCAAGCGCTACTGGAAGGAGGCCGGACTGGAGAGCCGCATCGAGCTCACCGTCGCTCCCGCCCTCAAGACGCTCGACTGGCTGCTGGCCCAGGGCCTCGCCGGCCAGATCGACCTCGCCTTCATCGATGCCGACAAGACCAATTACGACGCCTACTACGAGCGCTGCCTGAAGCTGGTGCGCCGCGGCGGGCTGGTGCTGATCGACAACGTCATCTGGGGCGGCTCGGTCGCCAACCTCGCCGACAAGGATGCCGACACCGAGGCGATCCGAGCGCTCAACGCCAAGCTCAGGAAAGACGAACGCGTCGACCTCACGCTGTTCGCGGTCGGCGACGGCATGACCTGCGCGCTGAAGCGGTAAGGGAGCTCATGATCATGAGCCGGCCAGAGGCCGGCGGTCCGGAAGAGTATGAACGCGCTCTCTTAAGCGTTGCCGAAGATCGGGTGCCTGACCTTGTCGCCGGGCTTGATGCCGAGCAGGCGTGCGCTGCCGCCATTGATCTCGAGCACGGCGCGCACCGGGAACTGGCTGGGGATGGCGTCGGTCGACAGCGGGGTGGCGTTGGCGTGGACGTGCTTGATCGTGCCGTCACCGGCGATGAACACCATGTCGAGCGGGATCAGCGTGTTCTTCATCCAGAAACTGACCGGCGCATCCTGGTAGAAGTCGAACAGCATGCCGTCGTACGGCCCGAGCTTCTCGCGGTACATCAGCCCGCGCGCACGCTCGGCGTCGTTCAGCGCCAGCTCGACGTCGAACTTGATCTCGCGGCTGGCGGTCACCACGACCAGCGACGACTTCTTGAAGGTGATCTCAGAGCTCTGCGCCAGCGCGCCGCCCGCCATCAAGACAGCGGGCGCTGCAAGCAGCAGACGGCGCCCCAAGGAGAGCTGGGCGAGCCGCGTTCCGGAACGAAGGGATGCCATGGCCATGGAATAACGGGTGCCCGGCGATTTCGTCAAACTCAAGACGCTTGCGTGACAGTTCCGGCCTTTCCATAGTGGCCGGGTTCACCGGGGGGAGCCCATTCTGGGCTGAGAGGTTCGCAAGGACGACCCCGGCAACCTGATCCGGTTAGTACCGGCGTAGGGACTGGTGACGTACTTGTCGGCTGCTCCTCCCCTTCTCGTGCGCGATGCGCGCATCGCCTTCGGCGAGCGACTGGTTGCCCGCGACCTGACGCTCGAGTTTCCAGCCGGACGCACCACCTGCCTGCTCGGCCGTTCGGGAGTCGGCAAGACCTCCCTGTTGCGCTGGCTGGCCGGCCTGCTGCCGGACGCCCCGCGTGCGCAGCCCGTCGCCTACATGGCGCAGTCCGACCTGCTGCTGCCGTGGCTGTCGGTCCTCGACAATGTCCTGCTGGGCTACCGCCTGCGCGGCGACCGCGTAGCCCTCGCTGCCGCCGAGGCTCGCGCCCGCATCCTGCTCGCCGAAGTCGGCCTGGCCGACCGGCTCGACGACCGTCCGGCTCAGCTGTCGGGTGGCATGCGCCAGCGCGCGGCGCTCGCCCGCACGCTGTGCGAGGACCGGCCGGTCGTGCTGATGGACGAGCCGTTCGCCCATCTCGATGCGGTGACGCGGCTGGAGTTGCAGGATCTCGCCGCGCGTCTGCTCGCCGGCCGCACCGCCGTGCTGGTCACGCACGATCCACTGGAAGCGCTGCGCGTCGGCCATCAGATCCGCGTGCTGTCTGGCTCGCCGTTCATCGCCGGTCCGGCGATCGAGCCGGTCGGCGTCGTGCCGCGCGATCCGGCCGATCCCGCCCTGCTCGGCCTGCATGCGCGCCTCGTCGCCGAGCTGCGCGGCCTTGCGCCATGAGACCGCTGATCACCGCCATCGGCTTGCTGCTCGGCTGGGAAGCGCTGGTCTGGGCCACCGGCGTGCCGTCCTACATCCTGCCACCGCCGTCACGAGTGCTGACGGTGCTGATCGAACGGTCCGATCTTCTGGTCGCCGAGGCCGCCTGGACCGCCACCGAGATGGTGGTCGGCCTGCTGCTCGGCCTGGTGCTGGGCGGCACTCTTGCCATCGTCTTCGCCGCTTCGGCCGGCTGGCGCCGCTGGGCGCTGCCGCTGGTAATCGTCTCGCAGGCAATCCCGGTGATCGCCATCGCACCGCTGCTGGTGATGTGGCTGGGCTACGGCATGGCCTCCAAGGTGGCGATGGCGGCCCTGGTGATCTTCTTCCCCGTTGTCAGCACCCTCTACGACGGGCTGCGACGCACCAACGAGGGCTGGCTCGACCTCGCCCGCACCATGGATGCGAGCCCGCGCGCCGTCCTACTGCAGATCAGGCTGCCGGCCGCCCTGCCCGCCTTCGCGTCCGGCGCGCGCATCGCCGCCGCGGTGGCGCCGATCGGCGCGGTGATCGGCGAATGGGTCGGCGCCAGCGCCGGCCTCGGCTACCTCATGACGCTGTCCCTGGCGCGCGGGCAGACCCCGCTCGCCTTCGCCGCCCTTGTCGTGCTCTGCCTGCTCGGCCTCGCGCTCTACTACGCGACCGACTGGGCGGCGCGCGTGTTGGTACCCTGGCAATCGCAAGGAGAATGACGATGCGAATTCTGATCCGCCTGCTCGCGGCGTTCGCGCTGGTGAGCCTGATGGCTGGTGGGGCGCTGCCCGCCGCGGCACAGGACAAGGTCCGCCTGCTGCTCGACTGGTTCGTCAATCCCGACCACGCCTCATTGGTGATCGCCAAGCAGCGCGGCATCTTCACCAAGCACGGACTCGACGTGGAGCTGATCGCGCCGGCCGATCCCAACGCGCCACCCAAGCTGGTGGCGGCGGGCCAGGCCGAATATGCCGTGTCCTACCAGCCGACCCTGCAGATGCTGGCGGCCGAAGGCCTGCCGCTGGTGCGCGTCGGCGTGCTGGTCGCCCAGCCGCTCAACTCGCTGGTGGCGCTCGAAGACGGGCCGGTGAAATCGATCGCCGACTTCAAGGGCCGCAAGATCGGCTATTCGATCGCGGGCTTCGAGGAGGCGCTCCTGGGCGCCATCCTCGAGAAGGCCGGGCTGACCTTGAAGGACGTCACCCTGATCAACGTCAACTTCGCCCTGACCACCGCGCTGATGAGCAAGCAGGTCGACGGCGTGATCGGCGCCTTCCGCAATTTCGAGCTGAACGACCTTGCCCTGCACAAGGCCAAGGGCCGCCTGTGGGAGGTCGAGAAGAACGGCGTGCCGACCTATGACGAGCTGATCCTGGTCACCAAGCGCGAGACCGTCGACGTGCCGCGCACCAAGAAGCTTTTGGCCGCCATCGCCGAGGCGACGACGTGGCTTAGGGCCAATCCGGACGAGGCCTGGGGCATCTTCTCGAAGTCGGGCAAGGAGCTCGACAGCGAGCTGAACAAGCTTGCCTGGAAGGACACGCTGCCCCTGCTGGCGACCGATCCGAGCGCGCTCGATCGCACGCGCTACACGGCCTTCGCCGACTTCCTGGTGAAGCGTGGCCTGATCAAGCAGGCGCCGGCGCTCGACAGCTATTTGCGGGAGATCAAGTAGGTCTTCTTCTTCCGGACCGTGCGCTTCCAGCGCGCTCATGATCATGAGCGCGCTGGAAGCGCGCGGTCTGGAAGATCATGAGTTGACTAAGCCGCCCGTATCTCGACGACCTGCAGTCCCTTCTGGCCTTCGGCGATGCGGATCATCACCTTCTGGCCGGGCGCCAGCGATTCCATGCCGTGGCGGCGCAGCACCGCGGCATGCACGAAGATGTCGCCTTCGGTCGCCTCGCGCGTGACGAAACCGTAGCCGCGCTCGTTGTTGTACCACTTGACCAAGGCGGCGATGTAATCGCCCATGGCGATGCCGTCGGGCACCGGCGGCGGCTTGGGTGCCGTCGCTACCGCCGTCGACGAATCGACGTCGAGCACCTTCATGACCTGCCAGCCTTTGGGGCCACGCACGCCGGCGCAAGTCACTGTCGCTCCGGGCTTGAGATCTTCATGCCCGGCTTGGCGCAGTGTCGTTACATGCAGGAACGCGTCGCTGTTATCGGCGTCAAGGGCTAAGAACCCATATCCCTTGACGGCGTTGAACCACTTGACCTTACCACGCAGCTCAACCGTACCGACGTCCCCGCCCGTCTCTCCCTGTTGGGTCGTCATTTCAACGATCCCATGTTGTTATTGGGAAATCCTATCACTCAAACCTGACCGTGCAACAGTTCTTGTAACGAACTTTCCGGACCAGCTAGACGACAGTGGCACTGCAATCTGGGGGAGCGTTTGATGTTTCGGACCGATCTGTTCAAGGGAAAGCGTTTCCTCGTCACCGGCGGCGGCACTGGCCTCGGCCGCATCATGATGGAGAAGTTCGTCGAGCTGGGCGCCGATTGCGTCATCTGCGGCCGCCGCGGCGGCGTCCTGGAAGAGACCGCGAAGGCGGTCATGGCCAGGCATCCCGACCGGCGGGTCGAGACCCATACGGTGGATATCAGGGTCGCCACGGCGGTCGAGGAGATGGTCGACCGCATCTGGGCAACAGGGCCGCTGGACGGATTGGTCAACAATGCTGCCGGAAATTTCATCTCCCAGACCAAGGACCTCAGCCCACGGGCCTTCGACGCCATCGCCAACATCGTCCTGCACGGCACGTTCTACACGACCAACGCCTGCGGAAAGCGCTGGATCGCCGAGAAGCGCAAGGCGAGCGTGCTCAGCATCCTGACGACCTGGGTGTGGACCGGCAGCCCGTTCGTCGTGCCTTCGGCCATGTCCAAGGCGGGTGTCGCGGTGATGACCCAGAGCCTGGCCGTCGAATGGGGCCGCCACGGCATCCGGCTGAACGCCATCGCGCCCGGCCCCTTCCCGACCGAAGGCGCGTGGGCGCGGCTCAATCCGATGAAGGAGGGCGATGACGACCGCTACAAGGCGCGCAACCCGCTGGGCCGCGTCGGCCGCCCCAGCGAACTCGCCAACATGGCGGCGTTCCTGATGAGCGACGAGGTCGAGTACATCAACGGCGAGGTCATCGCCATCGACGGCGCCATGGGCATCATGGGCAACGGCACCTTCTCCAGCATGATGGCCTACAGCGACGACGACTGGCGCCGCATCCGCGAGCAGATCCAGTCGACCAACGCCACGGATCGCGCGAAGCGGAGTTAGCTCTTCCTCAAGTCCCTCCCCCGTCATCGGGGGAGGGTACGGGAGGGGGAGAGCCTCAGTGAAAGCGCCCGCAGATTTCAGATCTGAAATTTCAAAGATCGGTTTGTCGCCTGCCCCCTCCCTACCCTCCCCTGTGTGACGGGAGAGGATAAGAGAGATCAAGCCAGCGCCGCCGTCAGCGTCTTGTGGAAGTGGACGATGGCGCTTTCGTAGTGGCCGAAGATGAAGGCGTCGTTGGCACGGCTGCCGAGGCCGCGCTGGATCGCCTGCACTACCGCGCGGTCTTCCTGCGCACCGGTATTGCCGACGAAGTCGGCGTCGCGCCTGGCCTCGGCCAGGGCGGCGGGATCGTCGCCGCCGCCGTTGGTCAGCGTGTAGGTGATCTGCCGCGTGCGATCGACCGCGAGCGGCTCCAGGATCACCACGTTGGTGTGACGCGACAGCACCGTGATCAGCACGTTGGGAAACAGGTGATAGACGTAGGTCAGGAGCCCGTCGACCCGGCGCTCGGCCGGCGGCACCTTGGCGAGCTTCTTGATGCGCTGGAACGGATAGGTGACCCGGCTGTGCCGGCCGAACAGGTCGATGACGTTCAGATTGTCGAAGCCATAAGGCAGGAAGCTCTCGGGATGCGTCGACTTGATGTGATAGCCCTCGATGAAGCCTTCCAGCAGGATCTTCCAGTTGACCTCGAACTCGCGCTCGGCCGTCGCGAAGAGGCGCTGCTCGGGTGAGATCAGCTTGTCGAGCCCGCCCAGCGAATCGTCGCCCAGCGCCGGCTCGTCCTGGGTGACGAACACCAGCCCGAAGCGCTCGCTCGCCGTCATCGGCACCAGCGGATGCGCCTCCTTGTCGAAGCCGGGAAAGCCTTCCTCGTGCGGGATGTGGCGCAGGCGGCCTTCGAGATTGTAGGTCCAGCCGTGATAGCGGCAGACGAAGGCCCGCGTGCAGCCCGAATCGCTCGCCACCTGCATGCCGCGATGGCGGCAGGCATTGCGGAAAGCGCGCACCTTGCCGTCGACGCCACGCACCACGACGGTCGGCGTGCCGGCCGCGTCGCGCGCGATGTAGGAGCCGATCTCGGGCAGGGCCGCCGCCGGACAGAACGGCGTCGGTGAACGCCGCAGCACGCGCTCGATCTCCGCGGCGAGCCGCTCCTTCGACTGATAGTTGGCGACCGGCTCGCGCCAGACCTCCTCGCCGATATCGGTCGTGCCGTTGGCGATATGGTCGAGCACGCGCTGCGCCACCGACCGGTCGTCCATTGCCGCTTTCATCCCAGCCATCCATTGCCGTGTTTTGCTGAGCATACGCCTGCGGCCGGGCGCGACGGAAGAATCCGCGGCCTGCTGGGATGAACCGCGTTCAACCGTCCGTTCAGCCCTTCTTGGCGAGCTCGCCGCGCAACCAGCGCTTGAAGCTGCGCAGGGTGGGGTTGGCCGTTTCCTGAGGTCGGTGCACCAGCCAGTAGCCGCCTGTGGCATGGCTCATGGGAAAGAGCCGGCAGACCGCGCCGACCTGCTCGCGCTCGACGAACAGGGGCGCCAAGCCGAGGGCCACGCCGGCCCCGCTTTCCGCGAGCTGCAATGCGGTCTCGAAGCTGTCGACCCAGACGGCCTGCTTCGCCTTGACCGTGCCAGCGCCGACCTGGCGCAGCCAGATCGGCCAGGCGAGCGGGAACGACACGACATGGATCATCGGCGCCCGCGCGATGTCCGCCGGCTGGCGCAGCTTGAGCTGCTGCACGAGCGCCGGCGTCGCCACCGGCGTGACGTGCAGGTCCATGAGATGCTGGGCGACGAGGCCCGGCCAGTTGCCGTCGCCCGCGCGCACGCCGGCATCGAACGGTTCGTTCTCGAGGTCGAGCACGCGATTCGAATTCTCGATCGAAAGCTCGATCTCGGGATGGCTTGCCATGAAGCCGGCGATGCGCGGGATCAGCCATGCCGACACGAAGGTCGACGAGAGGCTGAGTCGCAGCCGGCGACTGGCTTCGCTGCCGGCGAGCGGCGTGGTGGCCCGCATCAGCTCGCCGAACGCGCGGCCGGTCGCGATCGCCAGGCGGCGGCCGGTCGGCGTCACCTCGACCACGCGATGCGCCCGGCTGAACAACGTGTCGCCCATCGCCTTCTCGAGATTGCGGATGCGATGGCTGATGGCGGAGGGCGTGATGTGCAGCGCTTCGGCCGCATCCTTGAAGCTGCCCAGCCGCACCGCCGCATCGAAGGCCTGAAGCGCTAGCAGCAAAGCCGGCCGCAGCCGTGTCGCGGCGGGCATCGGCTCGGCCGCGCGCAGGAGTTTCGGCGGCGAGACGGCAGCGGAGCGTGCAGCCATCCCGGGATTGTGCCCGCCGCCGCGCAGGCTGTCACTCCGATGGCGTGCATCGATGAAGATGGTTCAACGATCGACGCGTCCAATTCATTTGTCGACCGCCGGCAACAGACACGATCATCCCTCGATGCCAGACCTTCCCACTGTCTGCTGCCAAGTCGACGGCCCCGTGACGATCGTCACGATCAACCGCCCGACCGCACGCAACGCCGTCAATCCGCCGACGGCCAACGCACTCGCCGAAGCCTTTCGCCGCTTCGATAGCGATGTCTCGCAGCACGTCGCGATCCTGACCGGTGCCGATGGCACCTTCTGCGCCGGCTACGACCTGAAGCAGACGGCGGCCGGCCATCGCGGCCACCGCCAGGAAAGCGGCGACGGCCCGATGGGACCGACACGGCTCACGCTCGGCAAGCCGGTGATCGCCGCGGTCGAAGGTTACGCCGTCGCGGGCGGCCTGGAACTCGCGCTGTGGTGCGATCTCCGGGTGGCAGCGCGCGACGCCACGTTCGGCGTGTACTGCCGACGCTTCGGCGTGCCGCTGATGGATCTCGGCACCATCCTGATCGGCCAGAGCCGGGCGATGGACATGATCCTCACCGGCCGCGGCGTCTCGGGCGAAGAGGCCGAACGGATCGGGCTCGCCAATCGTCTGGTCGAGCCCGGCCAGGCGCTTGCCGAATCGCTGCGCCTTGCGCACGAACTTGCACGCCTCCCGCAGGCCGCCCTGCGCAACGACCGCCGTTCAGCCATCGAGCAATGGTCCCTCGGCTGGGACGCAGCAACGCTGAACGAATTCCGGTTGGGCATCGCCACGGTCGCGACTGGCGAGACCGAGGCCGGAGCGCGCCGCTTTGCGGCCGGCATCGGCCGCCACGGAAAGCCCGTGTAACGGCCACGATCGCCGCCTGTGTTGCACGAAAGCCACATGCTGCAATGATTGATACGACAGCACCGCGAACCATAGCTGGCCCAGCCTCAATTGAGCCAAAGTGTAGTGGTCATTTCGGACACTCACTTGGTTCAGCCCGGGTTCCCGAGATCTGTTGTGCGATTAGACGCGAAGACAGTTCCCTCTACCGTTGATCACCTGCCGCGGCGGCGGCTCTTGTCGTATGGCGCCCTCGGCGCCGGTGCTCTGCTGCTGCCGATCGGCAATGGCTTCGCCCAGGCCATCGAGGGACGTCACTGGGCAGGTGCGACGGCAATCACCCGCCAGCCGGAGCAGGTCGTCGCCGGCACGGTCGCCGAATGGCGCAGCCTGTGGGGCCGCGTCGGCAGCCCCGCGCCCGACGTGTTCGAGCCCGGCCGCATGAATGCCGTCGGCATCTTCCTCGGCCGCCGCGCCAGCGAGGGATACTCGGTCAACATCCTGTCGACCAGCCGCCGTCGTGACCGCATCGTCGTCGTCTTCGAAGAGCGCATGCCAGCTGAGATCATGCTGGCGCAGCGCATGCCCGCCCCCTCCGCGCCGCCGCGGCCGGTCGCCAGTGCGCCGAGCGGCTTCGCAGGCGGCGCTGGCGCGGGCTTCGCACCGTCCACGGGCGCCAGCCTCGCGCCTCCCCCGCCGCCGGCGACCCGTCCGGTCGGACAACCGACCTCGCCGTGGGCGATCATCCTGATT